>JAAYFD010000028.1 GCA_012728415.1 Gammaproteobacteria bacterium | reverse complement strand
TTGCAGCAGGTGTGCCACGCGCTCCAACCATAACCATTGCAGGCGCTCCAGCTCGGTGATGACGGCGGCCTTGTGGGTGCGCAGCTGCTCCAGCAATTGAGCGTCTGGCCTATCCTTGGCCGTCAGCTCGATTTGCCCATTACGCGCTGCCAGATGGACGCCAGCGGCGGCGGCCGATTCGATTATCGTCAGGGTCATATCGTGCTCGTCCATTCAACTGCTGGCGCTACCGGCTGCGGATTCTGCGGATTTTCTGCGGGAGTCTCGGCGGGGGATAAGTCCCTACTTGAAGTCCTGAATGTCCTAATGTCCTGCTGCTTGGCTGTTTTTTGGGTGTTTTGCAGGACTTCAGGACTTGCAGGACTTTGCTTCGGTAACTTTCTTTTTATCTCCCACTTAACCACGCCACCGATCTTGCCCAGGCACTTGCAGTCGATGCCCAACTGTCGAAGCGCTGGTGCGGTTCGGCGTAGGGCGTCACCAAGTCCTTTGGGTGAGCGTGGCCAGGAATCGCAGCCGGTCGGGCGGTATTGCTCCAGGGTGAGCAAGATCTCCTTTGCCGGTGCGGTTATGCCTTGCGGCCGCGCCTCGATCATATCCACCACGGCGGCAGCAACGGGGCTTGCGTCAATAGTGCGCGCCAGGCTCTCTTGCCGGCAGGCGTTGAACTCCCGCATGAAATCCTCGGGGGCGTGTCCGGCTGCTTTCGCGACGGCCATTCCGAGGAGTGCGAACTCGACTAGGCGCGGACGGTCATCGGCGGGGATGCGCATGTCCGGCAGAACTGCCAGCGCCTTTGCCGCAATATCCAGCAGGGCGCCCAGCAGGTGAGCGCGGTTCTCCTCGTACTCTCGCCACAGGCCGGTTACTTCCTGGCGCTCGGTGATGACAGGCGTCTCTATGGTAATGGCGCGGTCCACAAGATCCTGTGCAGTCACAGCGGCGGAAATGCCGTTGAGAATGATCGGGCGCTTGACGGTGATGACGCTCTCCTCGGTATCGGAGTACAGTTTGCGCTTGGCAAATCCGCCTCCGGTGGCGAGCACACACAGCGCGTCCTGCATGGGTGCCGACAGGTGCGAAATGTTTTCGTAACTGACCATTGCGCAGGCTCCGGCAGATACGAAAACATCTTCGACTGTCTTGGGTGCGCCGCGCAGGTCGCAGGCGTTGGGATCTATCAGCCGGCGCAGGGCTGTTTGCGTGGTGCTCTTGGCGCTCCCCTGCTCGCCTAGCAGCTCCAATACAGGAAAGGGTGTCTCCGGCCGCAGGCATTCAATCATCCACGTCAGGGCCAGCAGGCGGGAGCCGTGCGGCACGTTGGCAACCCTCCACAGCGCGTCGATAGATCCGCCGGGGATCGGATCGGGTAGCGGCTGCATAGACTCCGGGCGAACGAAGGCGACCTCGACTTCCTCGACGATCTCCCAATGCCCAGCGCGCAAGCGAACGGCTCGGCTGCTGCCAGGTGCGGCCAGGTCGAGCCAATACTCCCCATTGCCGCCTGCCGTGCGCAGATGAACATCACGCAGTTCGCCGTGGAATCGACCAAGTCCGGCCAGGGTGGTTAATGCCTCGCGGATGGACTGGTCTCTGGGTGCCTTGCCTGTGTCCATGTAGAAGCCAGCCACAAGACAATCGCGGAACTGCCGACTGGCCAGGCTGCGGACTTCGCCGGTCTTGCGGTCGCGGACAAACACGTCTTTGTTTGAGTCGTGGAACAGCTCGAAGCGTTGCTCGACGAATTTGACCAGCAGCGACGCCTGGCTCTGCTTTTCGTCATCATCTTCGCCTGGCTCGACGTGTTGCTCGGTAGGCGCGTCATCCTTGGGCAAGTGATTGCCGGGCGCTGCCACCAGCTCGAGAAGCTGCTCGACAGTTCCGCCTGCATCAAGCCAGTCGGACACGTCGCCCTTAGGAGACAGGCCAGGCAACAGCAGGACGCGAACGTCCGCATTAGCCATATTGAGCGCGTGCGCCACCTTGGCGGCGTGCTTGTGCCCAGGCTCGTCGTTATCGGGCAGGATGACCACGCGGCGGTCGGCAAAATGCTTGCTCAGCTCGTCCGGCCACTTGCCAGCGCCGCCTGCATTGCACGTTGCGACCAGACCCAGCGACTCCAGCCGGAGCACGTCTTTCTCGCCCTCGACGATGAACACCGGCTGGCTAGGGTTCGCCTCGATCAGTTGCGGCAAGTGGTAGGGAACCTGGCGCACGCCCTTAACCGACCAGATCCAGCCGCCTTTGCCGTCCGGCTTGCGCTGGCGAAAGCCTTTAGGATCGAGGCGGACTACTTCGAACAGGAGCCGGCCGTCCTCATCCTCGTAGGCGTAAGTGATGTCGATTTGCGGCTTAACCAGGACTTTAGGACTTGCAAGACTTTGAGTCGGCTTCTGTTCTTTCAGCCCGTTTTTCTCCAGCCAACTCAATTGCTCGGCGCGGGTGGTGATGCCAGCCTTTCTTGAAATCAAATCGAGCACGCCGCCGCCGATGCCCTCTTCGTGGTCGTGCCAGACACCCTTTTCCAGATCCACAGCAAGCGACCCATGCGAGCCGAAACGCAGCTCGGTAGGTTTACTGAGTGCCGCATTGGGATCTCCCAGCAGCAGGTTGGCGACTGGCCCAATAATGCCTTGTAGGGTAGAATCGGCCTTGCGCGGGCGGCTTTTCACTTCGGTGGGGTCGCCTTTTTTCATTTTGCGCTCTCCCCATTCATCAGCCATTGCTCTATTGCGGCAATGTCGTACAGAACGACCTGCCCCATTTTGAGCGGCTGCGGAAAATTTGGCTTTTGCGTCCAGCGCCACAAAGTCATGACACTGATTTGGAAGTGAGCGGCGGCCTGCTTTGGCCGCGCCTTGGTGGTGGGGGTTACGGTTTGCATATTACCGACTCCAGTTGTTATTGGTCGGTAATCAATTATTCACATATCAATTTGGCATGCGGGCGTTGCGTGCCAACTTTCTCCGGCTATAACTCTCTGGCCAGTTAATATGCTTATTACGGCGTGCACCATCAGCAGATAAACCAGTTTCGGCAAGCTCTGGATATCTTTTTGCAGCCGTATCGCATGCAAATTTCTTGTTTTTGTTGTCTGGGTACGCAGCTATAACCTCGTCAATTGCTTGCTGCCACAACTGCCATGCTGGCGCGCGCTCAGCTTGTCGCTGCTCTCCACTTGAAAAACCGGCCTTGCTGCGCTGGCGTGCTGCCCGTACTCCCTGCCTAATCGGGGTGGCTGCTAATTCTTTAAAAAATAAGGACGCTATCTTATCTGTGCTCTCAGGCATATTTTTTTCTGCCACTAATAACGCTCCCTCCCAATCGCCGGTGGCTTTCAGTTGTTCTAGCCGCCGCTTGCGTGTGGCGACAACATCACGGTGATAAAGCTCCACTGACGCGCCATCGTTAAAAACAAATCGGTACTTGGCTTTTTTAGCCATCTCTTGGGTTTTATTCTCTAAGGTTTTAATAGGGTCGTTGCTCATACTGCAGCCCTCTCGCGCAGCCGCACCACACTACCTGCGGGGCTGCTGGTCACGTAACCGGCCCATGCTTCCATCAGCTCCCTACGGCGCTCCAGTAGGTCGCCACGGCGGTAGGCTGCTTCTACGGCGTTCCCAATGGTGTGGGCTAGTGCCTGCTCAACTACGATATTCTCAAAGCCTGTGCTCTCCGCTGCCCAGTCTCTGAACGTGGAACGAAAGCCATGAGCCGTGATTACCTGTCCCAGCTCATCACGCCAGCCTGTGCCGTCTGCGGCCTGTTTGCGCTCATCCATGCGGCGCAACTTCATCAGCATAGCCATATTGGATACCGGCCTCCCTGCGCTCCGGCCCTCGAATAGCAGCCCACTGCTGAAAACCGGCAAGCCTTCCAGTACCTCGATTGCTGCCCGGCTAAGTGGTACGCGGTGCTCCTTTCCCGCCTTCATGCGCTCAGCCGGCACCGTCCAGGTACCGGCCTGCAAATCGAACTCCGAGCGGTGAGCCTCCAGCACTTCCCGCGTTCTCAGGCCGGTCAGTATGGTGAGCTGCACCGCCTTGGCGCTTATGTCGTTCTCTCGGCTCAGCACCTGCCAGAACTCGGGTATTTGCTGCCACGGCAATGCGGGGTGATGACGGCGGTTGTTGCGCTTGTGGTTGGTCAGCAGCAGCTCCAGATGCCCACGCCATGCGGCCACGTTCTCGCCTGTGCGCAGTTTACGGGCCTTGGCTGCGTTCAATACTAGCTCTATGCGGTTGCGTACTCGGCTTGCTGTCTCTTTTTTGGTGTTCCAGATAGGCGTCAGAATCTTGAGCACGTGCTCTGTCGTAATTTCTGCCGGAGCAAGATTGCCGATAACGGGGCTAACGTAAGTGGCCAATGTGTTTTTCCATTGTTGGGCGTGCTTGGCGCTTTTCCAGCCGGGGCGTTGTGATGCAATGTAGTCGGCTGCAACTTCGTCAAAGGTCACAACCTTTGCAACTTCGGCTTGCTGATCCTGCTTGCGGGCCTCCAGTGGATCAATACCCTGTGCAATCTGCGCTCTATGCTCTGCCACCAGCGCACGGGCGTCAGCCAGTGAAACGTCAGCAGCAGACCCTAGCCCCAGCCGTTTGCGCTTGCCCTGCATCTGGTAACGGTGCATCCATGACCCGCTGCCTTTGCCCTTAACGATTAAAAACAACCCCTGCCCCGCGCTGTATTCGCCAGGAGTGCCACTGCTCAGCAGGCTGGCAACGCCCCTTGCCGTTGTCGGTTTTGCTTTGCTCATTGATGCCCCCTCGTGCTTTTCCGTTGGGCCACTCGTTGGGCCACTTTGCACCGATAATAGCTGTTATTGGTTGTTATGACAAGATAGCGGGTGTTGGCTCAAGGCTAGGCTGTATGCGGCTTGTGGTGTGGCTTGTAGGGGTTTTGCGTTGCTATTTGGTGCCCTATTTAGGCGGTCACCTCCTCCGCCATTTTTTGTTTTAAATCCCTGATTATTCAGGGATTTTTTTTGCCCAAAACTTACAATAGATACTGGCAACCACGCCTGCAGGCACTTTCGCCGGATTATCCGGTCAATAGTCGAGCCAGACCTGAATCTGTATGCAGCAAGCATGTGCTTCTGCTATTCTTGGCACATCCCGAAAATCCCGCTGTGGTGTCATACAACAAGGAGATTCAACAGCATGCAACGTTTCAATACTCATGAGGTGGCCATCGAGCGCACCGGCAACTCGGTCTTGCGCAACACCTATGGCCTGTTGGCCCTGACACTGGCCTTCAGTGGCTTGGTCGCTTATGTGTCCCAGCAAATGCGCCTGCCCCATCCTGGCATGATGCTAACCCTGATCGGCTTTTACGGCCTGATGTTTGCTACGGTGCGCCTGCGCAATTCCGGCTGGGGTCTGGTAACTACCTTTGCCCTGACCGGCTTCATGGGCTACACGCTGGGTCCGATCCTGAATATGTACCTGGGCATGCAGAATGGTGCACAGGTCATTTCCTCGGCGTTTACCATGACGGCGCTGGTGTTTGGCGGCCTGTCTGCGTTTGTGCTGATCACCCGCAAGGACATGAGCTTTTTGCGAGGTTTTATCACTGCCGGCTTTTTTGTGCTGTTGGCAGCCATAGTTGCCAGCCTGATTTTTGATCTCTCGGCCTTCCAGCTGGCCATCAGCGCAGGGTTTGTACTCTTTTCTTCGGCCATCATCCTGTACCAGACCAGCGAGCTGATCAATGGTGGCGAGACCAACTACATCATGGCCACGATCAACCTCTATGTGTCCATCTACAACCTGTTCCTCAGCCTGCTACAGATCCTTGGCGTAGCCAATAGCGACTAAGGCCTTCCTGACAGGCCTGAGAAAGCCCCGTTCGGGGCTTTCTTGTTTTATGGAGCAGCACATAATGAATCTTGAAAGCACAACCAGCAATTTGTGCCGGATCGATAAAAAACTGATTGGAGCCGGGGTCCTGCAACTGCTGCCCTTATCCTTGTTTGTACTGGTGTTTGCACTGGCATTCGGCATAGCTGCATCCTAGACAGGCCTGGAACCGTTCAGCAGTCTGGCCATGAGTGCGCTGGTGTTTGCTGGAGCTTCGCAGTTTGCAGCACTGGAGCTTTGGGGTACACAGGTGCCATTTTTTACCCTGCTGGCCACAGTGTTTGCCATCAATGCACGTCATTTGCTGATGGGGGCCACACTGTACCCCTGGCTCGTCCAGTTGCCAACAGGCAAGCGCTATGCAGCCATGCTGCTTGCGACTGATGCCAACTGGGCCATGTCACTGCAGGCATTCAGTTGTGACAAGCCCGGGTTTGGCTTGCTGATTGGTGGCGGGATTTCATTATGGCTGTCATGGGTACTGGGTAGCTGGTTAGGCATCCACTTCGGACACACAATCAGCGATCCTTACAGCCTGGGAATCGATATGGTTTTGGGCTGTTTTTTACTGGCAATGGTAGTTGGCGGTGAAAAAAACACAAGAACTTTCATCATCTGGGCGATAGCAGCCATCAGCGCGTTGCTGGCTTATCGTTTTTTGCCTGAGAATAGCCACGTGATTGTCGGGGCACTGGCCGGCGGTCTGGCCGGCGCCTGCATGGGGAGGCGCGGCAATGAGCATTGACACCACCGGCCCCGGTCTTGCCTTAATCATATTGGCGATGGCACTGGTTACCCTGGCCACTCGCTGGGGTGGCGTCTTCATCATGTCTTTTATACCGCTGGGTTACCGGGTCCGGCTGTTCATTCAGGCGATGTCGGGCTCAGTGCTGATCGCCATCATCGCCCCGATGGTATTTGAAGGGGATCTGGCGGCACGCATGGCACTGGCGGTCACTGCACTGGTGGTCCTGTTGCTAAAAAACCAGTTGCTGGCAATTGCTGCCGGCATGCTAACCGCTGCCATGCTGCGCCAGTTGCTCTGAATGTTCAGGCGTTGGCTTTGCGCGCCGCTTTTTCCGCTTCGACACGTTCGGTCACATCCCGGGCCATGGACACACTGCCCTGCACTTCGCCCAGGGCGTTTTTGACCAGGGCAAAGGTCATTTCGACATAGCGCTTGCCGCCACTCTTGTGCAGAGACCGGGTCAGGGTTGGCTTACCCGATAGTTTGAGCTGGCCGCTTTGCACCGCAGCATCGAAGCCTCGCCAGTGCGCATCACGCAGGTGCCTGGGAATGATGATGTCGAGGCTCTGTCCGAGTGCTTCATCAGGGCTGAAGCCGAATAGCTCGGTTGAAGCTGCATTCCAGCGACGAATGTTGCCCTCGGTATCGGCATAGATCAGCGCGTCGCTGGTCTGCTCAAGAATCCACTCGGCCAGTTGCGGGTCACTCATGGTACTGCTCCTTACAAGTGTGTAGTTGCCATGCTACTCTGCGCCTCTGGACAATCGCATAGTAATTTAGTCGAGTATTCGACTGGCGACCTTGTAACAGGTAGTCCAATACCGCGGACTGGTCACCACTAAACACCACCCGTCCGCTGACCTTGCTGTGTTGATAACGGTACATGGGATCGTAATAACCCTGCAGCAACCGGCTGATCCAGTCACGATGTCGTGCTGTATGGCCAAGTGTCAGCTGCACATGCAGGGCATCTTGCAGGATGGCATCGAGCTCCTGATACAGTGCACTGCCAAGGCGCTTGCGAATTTTTGCCATGCTGTCGGCCAGACGGACGAAAAACTGCATATCGCTCTGCTCCGGCCCGCACAGTTGACGGAACTCGTCTCGCAGGCTGAGTAACCCTGTTGGCTTTGGTGGGTGTTGTCATCCTAACCGGCAGCAGCCGCTGGCATGCAGCCAATCTTGACGGTGCTCGTGGCCGGCGTGCACTCAAGCCGGCCGGAGACCTGTCGGCTAACAGCCGGGTTCGGCTGGCACTGACCTTGCTGCTGATCCTGATGTTTTCCAGGTTTGTTTACCTGGCCAGCCTGAACAGCTACTTTACCTTTTACCTGATCAAACACTTCGGGTTGGGCATTCAGCAGGCCCAATACAGCCTGTTCATTTTCATGTTTGGCTCGGCGCTGGGCACTATTGCCGGTGGTCCGATCGGAGACCGTTTTGGGCGCAAACGGGTAATCCTCGGCTCGGTTTTGGGTGCGGCACCATTCAGTCTGGCTCTACCCTTTCTCAACTTGCCACTTACACTGGTACTGATATTCATTGTCGGCTTCATCATCGCTTCGGCACTCCCGGGGCGATAGTGGTGTATGGGCAGGAGCTGGTACCAGGCAAGACCGGAACGATCTCCGGGCTGTTCTTTGGCTTGTCCTTTGGTATTGCCGGCATAGGTGCTGCCGCCATTGGTGCACTGGCTGACTTCTACAGCATTGAAACCGTATATCGGCTTTGTGCACTGCTACCACTGCTTGGGCTGGTGGCCATTATGCTGCCGGAAATGCGTGATCAAAAAACCTGAAGCCCCATGCCGGCAGGCAGCAGCCGCGCGCAGGTGCCTTGTCAATGACGTTGATCGCGTTCCCGGCTTGCTTCCTTTTTTGCCGCAATTGATAGCATATAGGCTGAAACCGGTGCGCTGATGATCAGGAACAGGGTTACCAGCAACTCGTGCAGGCGCAGGCTGCCGGTGCTAAAGGTGAAATACAGCATGGATGCGATCAGCACGCCGCCCACGCCTAGCGTGGTGGCCTTGGCGGGGCCATGCAGCCGCATGTAAAAATCGTGAAAACGCAGCAAGCCGATCGAGCCCATCAGTGCGAAAAAACTGCCGGTCAGCAAAAAAAACGCCACCACCAGTTGTAATCCAAATGACATGGAGCCTCCTTCTACTCGATAACGTCGCCACGCAGCAGGTATTTGCTGATAACAACGGTGCTAAAAAAGCCGAACAGTGCAATCAGCAAGGCAGCCTCAAAAAATACCCGGCTGTCGATGGCAATACCGAAGATCACCAAAATCGCCAACCCGTTGATATATAGCGTATCCAGTGCCAATACCCGGTCAACAATTGACGGTCCCCGCATCAGGCGCACTAGGTTGAGACTAAAAGCCAAACCAATCATGGCCATGCTAATCCAGATGGCTACAGTTAACATGCGAACACCTTCTGCAACTGACGCTCGTAACGTACACGGATTTCCTCTACCAATGCATCTTGGTCACTACAATGCAGAGCGTGCACTTCTACCTGGCGAGTGTCTTCGTCAAAACGTGTTGATACTGAACCGGGAGCCAGCGAAATGGCGCTTAGCATCATGAAAACTGCCAGCTCGCTATCCAGCTCTGTCTTGAAGCTGACAAATACCGGCTCCAGCTGAGCTTGTGAGCCCAGTGCCAGCCGTGCCACCTGCAGGTTGCCCATGATGATATCGGTCAGGCCGCGCCAGAAAAATACGGCCAGAGCCCCCCAGCTGGCAATTCGTGGAAAGGGTTGCCACCAGTGGCCCAGCAGGCGTGGCAGGGCAATTGCCATCACCAGGGCAAACAGCCAGTGGCCTGGTGAATTATAGTCATCCACCAGCAGTAGCCAGCTGGCCAGCAGCACCAGACTAAGCAACGGTTGCTGCAACCATCCTTTTGGGGTCATGTCCGGCCTCCTTCCAGTTGCTTCAGGTAAAGTTCCGGCTGCATCAGCTGTTGTGCAGCTGCCAAGCAGTAGTCCAGCACAGGAGCCGCCGTCAGCAGCAGCACAACAGCGCTGCCGGTCAGTACTGCTGCTGTGGCATAGGGTAAAACTTGCAATGGTGGCGGTGGTTCCGCACTGGTCGCTCCCTGCTGCCAGAACAACTGGCTGCCGGCGCGGCTGAGGGCCACTATGACGACAAAACTGGCAAACAGCAGCGCGGACCACAGCCAGGCAGCCTGCTGGCCGGCGGCTGACTGCAGCAATGTCAATTTGCCGATGAAGCCGGAAAAAGGTGGCAGGCCAGCAGTGGCGATGGCACCGATAAAAAACAACCCGCCCAGCCGAGCCGGAGTGCCCAGCGCCGGCCCGGTACGCAGACGGGCGGCCATCTTGCCGCGCTGGCGGGCGATCAGGTCGGCCAGCAGGAACATGCCGGCAATGCCCCAGGTGCTGTGTAGCAGATAGTACAGGCTGGCGGTAATTGACTGCTCATTGGCCAGGCTGATGCCGGCCAGCAAGGTGCCTACAGAGACCAGCACCAGCCAGGCCAGCATGCTGTGCAGGGTGTCGGCGGCAAAGGCCCCCAATGCACCCAGCAGCATGGTCAGCATAGCGATGCCAAACAGCAGCCCCAGGTCAAACGCACTGCCGACACCGGACTCGGGACCATAAATCAGCGTAACCAAACGCAAAATGGCGTACAGGCCAACCTTGGTCATGATGGCAAACAGTGCAGCCACCGGTGCGCTGGCGCTGGCATAGGCCCGGGGCAGCCAGAAGTGTAGTGGTAAAATTGCCGCTTTCAGTCCGAACACCAGCACCAACACCCAGCCAGCTGCATGCATCAGATGCAGGCTGTCGCCTTCGGTCTGTTGCACGAAACGAGCAATGTCAGCCATGTTCAGCGTGCCACTGATACCGTACACCAGCCCGGCACCAAGCAAAAACAGTGTCGAACCGATCAGGTTGAGTACCACATAGTGCACTGCGGATCGCAATCGCTGGGTGCCGCCACCATGCAGTAGCAAGGCATAGGATGCGATTAACAGGATCTCAAAGAACACAAACAGGTTGAACAGGTCGCCAGTCAAAAAGGCACCGCAGATTCCGGCAACCTGGAATTGGAATAACGCATGAAAGTAGCGGCCCCTGCTGTCATCTCCGCTACAGGCATACAGGTTCACCAGAAGTGCCAGTGCTGCTGTAGTGAACACCATCAGCGCACTGAGCCGGTCCAGTACCAGTACAATACCAAAGGGTGCCTGCCAGTTGCCCAGGCTGTATATCTGTACCTGGCCCTGCCCTGCTGTCTGGACCAGCTGCAGGCTCACCAACAGCAAACCAAGGCTGCCCGTCAAACTCAACCAGCGTTGCAAGCCGGTCTGCTGGTCACTTTGCCAGGCCAGTATTGCACCCAGCAGCAGCGGCAGGATGATGGGTGCGACAATCCAGTGGTTCATGCGCCCTCCTCCCTTGCCTTCTCGCTACCGTCAACATGGTCGCTGCCCAGTAGCACATGGGCGCGCAGGGCCAGCACCAGTACAAAAGCGGTCATGGCAAAGCCAATGACAATGGCTGTCAACACCAGGGCCTGGGGTACGGGGTCAGTATAGTCACTGGAGGTCCCAATCACGGCCGGCATGCCGGTTTTCAACCGGCCCATAGAAAACAAGAACAGGTTGATGGCGTAAGACAGCAGGGTCAGCCCCAGTGCAACCGGAAAAGTACGTGCCCGCAACAGCAGATAAATGCCGCAAAATACCAGAAAGCCTATAGCACAGGAAAACCAGAACTCCACTATTTGTCCTCCGGCAGTTGCGCGCTGTAACCCAGATGGCCCAGGTTGCTTAATATCAGCAAGGTGCCGCCCACCACAGTGAAATAGACACCCAGATCGAACAGCATGGCCGAGGCCAGCTCAAGGTCGCCCAGCCAGGGGATGTGCAATATGCCATGGGTCGAGGTCAGTAGGGGCATGCCGAACAGCAGGCTGCCAAGACCAGTGATGCCCGCAATGAGAATGCCGCTGGCCGCCAGTTTGCGGTAGTTCACATGCATGCGTTGTTCGACCCACTCCTGGCCGGAGCTGACATGCAGCAGTACCAGCGCCACAGAGGTAACCAAACCTGCGATGAAACCGCCGCCCGGCTCGTTGTGGCCACGCAAAAAGATGAATATCGCCACCAGCAATGCCAGCGGCAGCATCAGCCGGGCCAGCAGGCGCAACATCATGTACTCACGGGCCGCTGTCCAGGGACGGCCATGACGATCAGTGCGTGGTCGTGGCAAACGGGTGCCGCCCAGCAGGGCAAGAATGGCGATGGCGGTAATCGCCAGCACGCTGATCTCGCCAAGGGTGTCAAAACCGCGAAAATCCACCAGCACCACGTTGACCACGTTAGTGCCGCCCCCACCGGGCACACTGTTGGCCAGATAATACTGGGCCAGGCTGTTGTCATAAGGACGACTCAGCACTGCATAGCTGAGCACGGCAAACAGGCCGCCACTGGCCGCGGCGATGCAGAAATCACGCAAACGGCGCAGACTGCTGCTTTCCCGTGGAGTGGTCGCCGGCATGAAGTTTAACACCAGCAGCATCAGCAAGATGGTCACCACCTCAACCACCAGCTGGGTCAATGCCAGGTCCGGCGCAGAAAAGCGGGCAAACAGCATTGATACGATCAGGCCGACCAGTCCCAGTGTTACCAGTGCACGCAAGCGTTTGCGATGGTAAATGACGGTCAGCAGTGCCACCAGCGACATTGCCAGCAAACCCAGCAATGTCAGAGGGTCGGCCGGGCTCAGGGGGGCATTGCCGCCCAGCGAGTCCATTGGCAGCAGGGTCCAGCCAATCAGCAGCACCAGGGCACTCAGCATGATCGCAATATAGCGCTGCAGGGATACGGCTTGCAGTACAGCAATAACCCGGGAAACACGGGTGTAGGCGTTTTGCAGGGTCTGGTCGAAAGTTTCCAGTGCGTTCAGGTCTGGCAAGCCGTCATACCACTGGTAAAGCGGTCGGCGCATGCTGTACAGGGCAATGCCGCCCAGCATGGCAATGACGCTCATCAGCAGGGGCAGGTTAAAACCATGCCAGATGCTCAGGCTGTACGCGGGCAATTCGTGCCCCAGGCTCGCCTGAGCCGCACTGGCCAGCAGCCCGGACACACTGAATGCAGGAAAGGTACCGACCAGAATACACAGAAAAACCAGGATTTCGACCGGGATCTTCATTGAGCGGGGCGGCTCGTGTGGGGGGAACTTGGGCAGGTTGACCGGCTCGCCGTTGAAGAACACATCATGAATGAAGCGCAGCGAGTAAGCCACGGAAAATACTGCCGCAAGGGTAGCCAATCCGGGAATCAGGGCGCTGAAACTGCCCAGCAACTGCTGGTGCAGGGTTTCAGAAAAAAACATTTCCTTGCTCAGGAAGCCGTTGAGCAGCGGCACCCCCGCCATGGCTGAAGATGCCACCATTGCCAGCAAGGCCGTATGCGGCATGTATTTCCACAGGCCGTTAATACGCCGCATGTCGCGGCTGCCGGTTTCATGGTCGATGATGCCGGCCGCCATAAACAAAGAAGCCTTGAAAGTTGCATGGTTAATAATGTGGAAAATCGCTGCCACCGGTGCCAGGTCGGAACCCAAGCCAAACAGCATGGTGATCAAGCCCAGGTGACTGACAGTGGAATACGCCAGCAAGCCTTTCAGGTCATGCTGGAACAGTGCGGTGATGGCGCCAATCAGTAAAGTAATCAGGCCAGCAAAGGTCACCAGATAGAACCACCAATCGGTACCTGACAGCGCCGGATATAGCCGGGCCAGAAGAAACACGCCGGCCTTGACCATGGTTGCCGAGTGCAAATAAGCAGATACCGGTGTTGGCGCCGCCATTGCATGAGGTAGCCAGAAGTGAAAAGGAAACTGCGCCGACTTGGTAAAAACGCCAAGCAACACCAGCACCAGCATCACCGGATATAGCTGGTGTGCGCGCAGCAAATCGCCAGAGGCCAGGACATCGGTCAATTCGTAGCTGCCTGCCACCTGCCCAATCAGGATGATACCGGCCAGCAGGGCCAGACCACCACCGCCGGTCACCGCCAGTGCCATGCGCGCCCCGGTTCTGGCATCATTGCGGTGACGCCAGTAGCCAATCAGCAGGAAGGAAGCCAAACTGGTCAGCTCCCAGAACATCAGCATCAACAACAGGTTTCCGGCCAGTACCAAGCCGAGCATGGCCCCCATGAACAACAGCAAGCTGGCAAAAAATCTTGGCAGCGCCTCGTTTTTTCCCAGGTAATAGCGGGCATAGAGGATAACCAGCAAGCCGACGCCAAGAATCAACAGGGCAAACAGGAAGCTCAGGCCATCCAGGTGCAAGCTAAAATTCAATCCGAGGGCTGGCAACCAGGGCATATACAGCTGGGTGGTTTCCCGTTCAAGCACGGCGGGCAAGAAGCCAGCCAGCAACAGCAGGCCGCCCACTGGAGCCAGTGCCGTCAGCCCGACCAGCAGGTTGCGCCGGGCCCGGCCACACAGGAGTACCAGTACTGCGCTCAAAAAAGGCAAAGCCAACAATGCGATCATCATTAAATCTTGATTTCTTTTGCTTTATGGTTGCATATACAGTTCACGACAGTACGTTTATACCGTAAGCATGACAAGCAAGTCAGTACGACCAAATACCAAAAGGCTTAATGCCGCAGTGGCAGATGAACCGGTGAAATCTGGCAGGGGCCAGGCATGGAAATTCTTTCCGTGCTGGACAGGCCCCGCCTCAAAGGCTGACAGGGTGGAGCCTGTCTTGCCTGCTGGTGGCTTGAAACAAGCTAGTGTGAAACGCGCGAAGTTCCATTTACGGTGCTGATGCGGACCCGTTCGCCAACACGGAAAATTTCATTGGGGTTGACCGCTTGCACATAAGAGCGCAGTGCACCATCGTCTTCCCGCACAGTAATTTCTACACCCTGGGTGCGAGTGAGCCCCTCTTCTGCTGCGGCACCCGCCAGACCGCCCGCCACGGCACCAATGACAGCAGCAACAGTGCTGCCGCGACCGCCACCAATGCTGCTGCCGGCAATGCCGCCAACCACTGCACCAGCCCCAGCCCCAATAGGTGTTTTGGTGCCTTCAATACGCACCGGACGCAGCGACTCAATAGTCCCCATGCGCACGGTTTGTACTTGGCGGGCATCTGAGCGGGAATAGCTGTCGCCGGTCAGGCTTGATGCACAGCCGGTAACCATGCTGATGGCACCAAAAGCGGCGGCAAAAAGGATTACTTTACGCATGACATTCTCCTTGGGGGAATTTGCAACTATTATACATGGTTGTGGGTAAACCAAATGTAAAGGAACGGTAATGGATCCAATCAGTATCGCCATCATTGCGGTGGTCAGTGTTTCGGGATTTTACTTTCACTGGTGGCTTTACGTGCGCATCAGGCGTTGGGTCAACCGTGACCTGGCCCTGTCCATGGCAGGAGACGACAAAGCGATGCAGGGTTACATGCTCGAAAAGCTGCAGGAAGCAGAAAAGCAGAAAGTAACAAAGAAAGAGCTGCATGACTGGTTGCAAAAAGCAGCGAGCGCCTACCCAGAATCCTAGGCTGGTTGTCAGGGGGCAAGGCGACTGCGGCTCCAGCTGCCGTCCGTCTGCAGGCGGTATTCAAGCCGGTCATGCAGGCGGTCCGGGCGGCCCTGCCAGAACTCCATACGTGAAGGAAGCAAACGATAGCCACCCCAGTATGCGGGTCTTGGCGGGCTGGTTTCGCCTGCAAAACGCTGGCGTATGGCTTGCAGGCGCTGGTCGAGTTCGTCACGACTCTCAATCGGGCGGCTTTGTGGTGAGCTCCAGGCTCCCAGCCGGCTGCCCAGAGGACGCATCGCATAATAGGCATCCGATTCGGCGCTGCTGATTTGCTCTACCCTGCCTTCAATACGGATCTGGCGCTCCAGTACGGGCCAGAAAAATGTCAGAGCAGCCAGCGGATTGGCTGCCATGTCCAACCCCTTGGCGCTTTCATAGTTGCTGAAAAAAACAAACCCACGTGCATCAAGGCCTTTCAGCAGCATTACCCGCGCATGCGGCTGTCCACTTCCATCCACTGTGGATAGCAGCATTGCATTGGCCTCTGTGGGAGGGCGTTCGGTTTCGATAGCCTGCTCCAGCCACAGATCAAACAGCGCAAGGGGCTCTTGTGGGCTCTCGCTCTCGAGTAATCCATCACGGATATAGCTGCGGCGCATGTGCGCCAGTTGCTCTGCATCCATCTGTGTGCCTTGTTTGATTTTTTTGATAAAAGGGCTGGGCCACAGACTGCCAAAAAATGCTTGTTACAGCAGTTTTCGGAAGCCTTCAGCATGCAAGGGTCAGTCGCGATTGAGCATGGCCACAACCTGGGTGTGACCCTCAGCAGCCCGGCGATGCAGGTCTTGCTCAGGAACGACCAACAATGCCACACCCAAGTGGGTATCAATGTGTGCACCCTGGCTTACGCCAAGGGTTTTGAGGCGGTGACCGGGAACGCGGTTCAGACGAAAAATTGATGCTACTGACTGGGCTCGCTCTACACTGACCTGTTCTTTGGACTTTAACTTGTACTGGCCGGTAGCCACACCGACCACCATGACGGCGACATCAGGGTCCTGGGCCAGGTGGCGTGTGATCTGGCCGATACTGCCCAGGGCTGCCGGCAGCAACAGCTCAGGGCGGTGTGGGTTAAATGTGTCTTTTTCAGCAATGCGGATCAGCCAGCCACCACTGACCTCACTTAGTGCATAAGGGGTGCCGTGCAATAGTTGCTGCAGCTTGACTTGTTGGGAGCTGGACCACTCTGCTGCTGTTTGTACCGGAGGGTGACCAACCTGTGCCGTGCTTGCGGTACTGCCGGCACATCCGCTTAAAATGGCTACCAAGCTTGCAATTATTGCTAAACGCACTTCGCTTACCTCAAAACCTTGTAGTTCCAAATACTATGCCGCCGGCAGACATGGCAGCATACCTGTAATGTTGCAACGCGGGCCAGTTTACACCTTGTTGCACTTGTTGGATAGCAGATGCGTCAGGCTGATTACTTCTTATGTTTCAGGTCAAATGTCTGGTATGTTTAGTGAACTGGCAGGCTTTTGAGTGGTCAGTGAGTCAGGCTGGGCGCAGTCGCCCCCTGATTGAAAACTGACATTGCAGGTCGGCCAAAACCACATGTTCAAAACTCTTATCACTCCATGGCGACACATAAACCGGCCACCGGGCTGCCTTGTATGCACCTGCTGTTCGGCTGCAGTGTCTGCCACCCTGACTATGCATGGTTAAAAAATGAGTACAGCCAGAAAAACATCCTTTACCGGCTCACGCAGTGCTGACAAGTTCGTCGTGCGCTTTCCTGACGATATGCGCGACCGGATCGCCGAGGTTGCCAAGCTCAATCATCGCAGCATGAATTCCGAAATTGTTGCCCGCCTCGAAACCAGCCTGAAACAGGAGCTGGTCATGGATTACAACAACCCGGTTGCTTTAAGTGATGCGGAAATGACGGCACATGAGCGTGAGCTTATGCAGCGCTTCCGCCAACTGACCCAGCGTCAGCAAAATGCTCTGTTGGCGCTGATCAGTTACGACCTGGAGCAGCAAAGCTGATTTTGTCCAGACAAGGCCGGAACCTGCCCCCGGACCTCTGCTGCACAGGGGCCCGGGAGCCCGGCCATAAACTCAATGGCGCTGCTGCCACAGCAGTGCTGCTTCCTGCATGGCATCCTGACGGCTGTGGCCCATGCCGCGCAAACCCAGTGCGATAGTGGCAATGATTGCCTGCTCTCCATAAAAGTCCTGATCTTCACCTTTCCAGACGGCCAGCAAACGTTCCGGTTGCAGGGTTGGAGCTTTGACCTGTCGGCCAATTTGTGCGGGCCAGGCTTCTTCCCAGGCTTTTCCTGCAGTAGCGCCAAGCAGCGTCCCGTCGGTATCTGGGCGAACCTCTATTTCACCTGCATCACCCTTGATCACCAGCGCATGCTGCCCCAATAGCACATTGGCTTGTTGATGAATCGGCTGATAGCCTGGGTGGAAGATGCTTTGCAGTACGCAGGTTGCCCTCAGCGGATTAAGCAACCGGGCCAGTGAGTGTACCGGTGAGCGCAAACCCATGGTGTCCCGCAGATCGATGCAGTGTTGCAGTCGTGGCATCCACTGGCCAAGGCCAATATAGGCCAGGTTATGCTGGTTTAGAGCCTGCTCAACCTGTTGCCAGTTGTGGCAAGAGGGAATTTCCAGCTCATCAAGCAGGTCTTCGGTATACAGCCTGCCGGCTGTGTGCTGGCCACCGCCGTGCATCAAAATGCGTACACCCGACTGGGCCAGGGTCTTGACCGCCAGCAGATACCAAGGCAACTGGCGACGCTTGCCCGCGTAAGTTGGCCAGTCCAGATCAACCTTGACTGCCGGTGCGGTTACCCGCTCTTGCACGGCACGGGCAAAGCCGGCCAGCTCCTCTGCGGTTTCTTCCTTGTAACGCAGCAACATCAGAAAAGCGCCCAGCTGTACATTCTCGATTTTTCCATCAAGCAACATGCCCATGGCGGCATATGCCTCGTCACCACTCAGCTCGCGGGAGCCTTTTTTTCCCTTGCCCAGGATGCGGATATACTGCGCAAACGGATGTTCACCTGTAGTCATGGCCAGTCCTTAATAAACAACAGATTAAAAACAGTTGGCGGGTTTCGGCAGGCCGGCCAGCCGAGTGGCGACCCTTGCCGGCCGGCCAGCAAAGAGTGTATTCAGATAGAGGCTATTGCCCTTTTTTTCGCCGAGCTGCTGGCGTACATAGCGCACCAGCGCCCGATTGGCCGGCGCCAGATCGAATTCCAGATAAAAGCGACGTACCAGATGTAGGATTTCCCAGTGCGCAGCAGTCAGCTCAATGCCCTCTTCATGCGCTAAAAGCGTGGCTGCTTGCTCGCTCCAGTCATCCGGGTTTTTCAGGCAAAAATCATCATCGAGCTCAATACGCCGGCCATCAATCTCAAGAAAGTTCACCATGCAATCACTCGCGCATGGCTGCCGCAAAGCTGTACCAGCTCCGGATAGTCAATGCCTGCCTGTGTAGCTGGCGCCGTCAGGTTTCTGGCCAAAGCGTCCTCGCTCAGTACATGCACGCTTACCTGCCGGGGCCAATGCTGTTGCCAGCACTGTACGGCATCGCCACAGAGCACCACGGTGTCGCCGGCAGCAAGCAGGTCAGTCAGTTGGCCGGCTGTGTGGCGGCGGTTCAGCAAGTAAAGGGTTGTCATGTTCAGAGCACCAGGGTCTGCGTGTGATTGACCAGCAACCGGCGAATTTCTTTTTTATTTACCGGCCGCACGTCGAGCACCAGTTGTTCAGGCAGCAGGCCGTGTTGTTGCAGGCTTTCACTGCAAACATATAATTGCTCAATGCCAAACAGTGGCAACCCTGACAATTGGGCCTGCAGGTTTTTCTGTTGCAGGATGTCCGGCTGCTGGCCTGCCAGCAGCTGATAGACTCCCTCCCCCTGCCACAGCATGCTGACGGGCAGATCAAAGGCTCCGCCAGCCAGGGCAATGTCCAGGGTTTCGCGGGCAGCCAAGCCCGACCATGGCGCGTGGCCGGCAATCAGCAACAAGGATTTCATGCGTCCCCCTTGAAGTGCACCACGCGGTCGGCATCCTGCATGGCTGCATGAAGCTGGCCCAGGCCAGACAGTTCAAAGCCCTCGGCCAGGTTGTCTGCGTTTTTTTTGTAACGTTGCGCTTCTGCCTGATCCAGTATGCCGCGACGCAGCCCTGCGGCGATGCAGACCACAGCGTCCAGCTGATTTTCACGAATAAACTCCTGCCATTGCGCAGCAAGATTCTGCTCGTCCTGCGGAACGACCAGCAGGCGTGAAGCCAGGTGCACAGCGTCCTGGTAAAAAAAGATACGCTGCAGCTGGTGTCCGCCAGCGATAACTGCTCTGGCAAAACATAAGGCCCGGCGTGAAGCCGGGTCCTGCGGAGAAGAGGAAAGTATCAGGGTGAACTGCATGACCGGTTCCGGTATAAAACGGTCGCCTATGTTAGCTTGAAAGACCAGCGTGTGCACCATGCCAACCATCTGGTCTGGCAGGCGAGGAAGGTTTTCCTCGGCCATTAGCTGTGCAAACTCTTGCATCAGCGGCATGTTTCCTGGCTTGTCCGGCAACAGGTTGCAACCTGTTGCTACAGGGAGCCAGCCCGCATGTCATGCAACACCAGGCCGGCCTGACCGCCCTGCTTTCGCTGCTGGTTTGCCTGCAAACAGGCTTTAATCAGTACTGCCTGGGGTTGTGCTGCAAGCTTATTGCAGGTACAGGTTAGCCTGTTGCAGGTGTTGCCGGTCCAGGCTGCCGACCAGCGCTGCCAGCTGCAATTGATGCATGATCAGCGCTACCTTGGCATTGAGCAAATCAATTTGCACCCTGGTATGCTGGCTCTCGGCATCCAGTTTTTCCAGTGTGGTCTTGTCACCCAGCTCCACCCCCAGCCGAGTGGACTCGACCCTCAGCCGGCTGGCCTCCAGCGCCTGTTGCAAGGCATCCACCTGCTGGCTGCTGACCTGAACCGCATGCCAGGCGGTGCGGGCTTGCTGGCGTACCTGCTGACGCATGGCTTCGGCTTCGGCAACCCGTTGCTCGTGGGTATAGAGAGCCTCCTTGCGCTTGGCGCTGCGATAGCCACCGGTGAAGATCGGTACATTAATCTGTATGCCCAGCATCCAGTCATCGACCTTGTTCAGGGCCGAACCATAGCGGCCGCTGCCGTCCAGTTTTTCATGGGCCAGCCTGCCGACCAGGTCCAGGGTCGGGCTTTTCCAGCTGGCGTACTGGGCGATGCTTTCCAGAGCAATATCCGCTCCCATGTCTTGCATTTGTACGGCCGGGTTTAGCTGTGTCACATCACTTAACCATTGCGCCAGGCTGCCCAGCTCGGGAGCGGTCATCTGTGTCGCCAACGGCAAACGCAGTAGCGGCCCGGGCGGCTGGCCGGTCAGGTCAGCGTAGGCTGCCTCGGCCAGCTGTTGCTGCATCTGTGCATTAAGCAACATGGCTTGCAGGTTGCGGGCCTGGGCTGTGGCTTCATGGATATCGGTAACGGGCCGGTCGCCCAGCTCGAAACGGGTGCGGGTTTCCTGTTCGGCATATGCGGCCTGTTTGTGCTGCTGCTCCAGCAGTTGCGTAGCCTGACGGCTGACCAGCACATCAAAGTAACGCTCGGCTGCCCGCAGCATCAGCTGTTGCTGTGTGTGTTGCCACTCCAGCCGGGCCAGCTCGCTGCCCATGCGCAATTGGCGGCTTTGCGCCAGCCGCTCACGGCTGAAGATCGGTTGTTTCAGGGCAATTTCGTATGTGCGCAAATCACCACCGGTAATGGAGTTGTTGAACTCAACCCGGTCTTCTGAGCCCATGCCGGGCGACTTGAAATTGGCGCCTTGGCTGGAGCTCTTGTGACCGCCCCGCCCGGCCGTTGCACTGGCACCAAGGGTCGGTAACCAGAGGCTGCGCGCCTGCGCGTCTCTGGTTGCGCCAACATTGGCCTGCGCCATGCGGGCACGATACTCGGGGTCGTGTTCCGTGGCCAGCTGCCAGGTTTGCAGCAAGTCCAGCGGCTGCGCATGCAACATGCTCGCCGTCATGCCGATGGACAGCGCCAGCACGGCCAGGGAGTGTTTGGTCAAACTCATTCTGTTACCTGCCAGTCAAGGAAACGCTGAATAGCGGGAAGCTTTTTATAGGCACGAACTCATTCGTGCCGAAGTGTCCTGTGCTGTGCGAATAAACCCGCGCCTGCCAGTCAGCAACCCGGCTTGAGGCCGATCTTGCGCAAAATGGTTTCCAGCAGGCACCAGCGGGTCAGGCCACTTTGGAAGATGTTGGCACCAACAAACAGGGTAAAGGCCAGGAACCATTCATTAACAAACAGCGGGCTGGACGGTGCGCCCAGCGCCAGAGTCAGAACGATAAAAATACCGGCGATAACACGAACCAGTTGCCATGAGGTCATGGGGTTTCTCCTTGAGGAATGATTTTATGCAGTTTGTTGCGATAGGCTGCGTAATACAGCAATGGAATAACCACCAGGGTCAGTACGGTGGATACCAGCACGCCAAAAATCAGCGAGATGGCCAAGCCGTTAAAAATGGGGTCGTCCAGAATAAATAGCGCACCGAGCATAGCAGCCAAACCTGTCAGCACAATCGGCTGGGCACGGGTAATGGCCGAACTGACCACCGCCTGCTCAAAGCTTTGCCCGGCGCGCAGTTCCAGGTTGATAAAGTCCACCAGCAGAATCGAGTTACGCACGATGATGCCGGCCAGCGCGATCATGCCGATCATGCTGGTGGCGGTGAACTGCATGCCCAACAGGGCATGACCCGGCATCACGCCGATAATAGTCAGCGGAATCGGTGCCATGATTACCAGCGGCGTCAGGTAGGAAGAAAAATGCGCTACCACCAACAGGTAAATCAGCAGGATACCTACCGCATAGGCTGCGCCCATGTCGCGGAAGGTTTCATAGGTGATTTGCCATTCGCCGTCCCATTTCAGCGCGTAGTTGCGCCAGGGGTCGCTGGGCTGGTTGATAAAATACTCATCAATTGGTGTGCCAGCGGGTGTGACAATCTCGCTAATCTCGCTGCGTGACCAGAACATGCCGTATAGCGGGCTGTCGATCTTGCCGGCCATATCTGCGGTAACAAAGTGCACGGGCAACAGGTCTTTGTGGAAGATCGGTTGCTCTCTGCTGGCATCACTGATGTGTACCAGTTCTTCAATGGCAATCAGTGCACCGTTGATACTGCGAACTTTCAGCTGTAACAGGGCATTTAAATCGCCATGTAATTCAGGGCGCATCTGAATATAGGCCGAGGCTGGATACTTGCTGCCATCGTGTAACCAGGCAGCATCTTCGCCGTGCAGCCCGGTGCGTAAAGTGGCAACAATATCCGCCTGCGCCACACCAAGCTGGCTGGCTTTGCTGCGGTCAATCACCAGCAGTTTGCGCGGCGCTTGGGCAATGGCGCTATCGTCAGTATCCACCACGCCATTAACGTTATTCAGGGCAGCCAGCACTGCATCGCCCACGGCTTTACGCCCTTCAAAGGTCGGGCCGTAAATCTCTGCCACTATGGGTGCCTGTACCGGCGGGCCAGGCGGCACTTCTACTACTTTAACGTTGGCACCAAACGCCTGACCGATACGCTGCAGCTCTGGGCGCAAGCGGGTGGCAATGGCGTGGCTTTGCTGTTTGCGCTGTTTTTTATGGACCAGGTTGACCTGGATATCACCGCTTTCGCTGCCGCTGCGCAGATAGTACTGGCGCACCAGTCCGTTAAAGTTAATCGGCGAAGCAGTGCCGGCATAGGTCTGGTAGTTGGTGACTTCCGGCACAGTGGCCAGAAAAGCACCCAGCTCGCTCAACACCGCTTGGGTTTGCTCCAGTGGCGTGCCGGCTGGCATATCCACTACTATCTGAAATTCAGACTTGTTATCAAAGGGCAGCATTTTCAGCAGCACCAGCCCGGTTACCGGCAAGGCCATGGAAACACCAATCAAGCCAAATACGCCAAGCCCAAGGAAAAACCTGTTACGCACGCCTTTTTGTGTGTCCAGAAACGGGCGGAAAATAGCGGTAAAAAGACGGGTTAGAAACGCCGGTAGCCTGCCCTGCTTAACTTGGGCGTTAGCTGGGCTGACGTGAGTCTTGAGCCACAACCGCGCCAGCCAGGGCGTCAGGGTAAAGGCAATCGCCAGCGACAGCACCATACCCATGCTGGCATTGATGGGAATCGGGCTCATGTAGGGCCCCATCA
The DNA here is from genome assembly GCA_012728415.1 of Gammaproteobacteria bacterium. Classification (GTDB taxonomy): domain Bacteria; phylum Pseudomonadota; class Gammaproteobacteria; order Pseudomonadales; family Pseudomonadaceae; genus Thiopseudomonas. The sequence continues at coordinate 35,931 of JAAYFD010000028.1, read as the reverse complement.
AGCCGCTAACAAAGGCCATTGGCAGCAGTGCGGCAATCACGGTAAAGGTAGCCAGAATGGTCGGCCCACCCACCTCGTCTACCGCTGGCGGGATTAGCTCCAGCAGTTTTTTGCCCGGATTAAGCTGCATATGGCGGTGAATGTTTTCCACCACCACAATGGCATCGTCCACCAAAATACCGATGGAGAAAATCAGCGCAAACAGCGAAACCCGGTTCAGGGTAAAGCCCCAGGCCCAAGAAGCAAACAAAGTAGCAGCAAGGGTCAGGCCAACCGCCACACCTAAAATAGCGGCTTCGCGCCGCCCCAGAGCAAAGAACACCAGCGCCACTACCGACAGGGTGGCAAAAATCAGTTTCTGGATTAATTGGCGTGCCTTCTCGTTGGCCGTAGCACCATAGTCGCGGGTCTCTACCACCTCGACATCGTGGGGGATTAGTGTGTTTTTCAGCTCGGCAATCCGTGCCATCACCCCTTCGGAAACATCAATGGCGTTCTCGCCTGGCTTTTTGGTCACGGTAAGGGTTACTGCCGGATATTCCCGCGCCTGCTCGCCAGCGCTACCAAAGCGCACATAGTTACGCGCTGGCAATGGCCCCTCACTAACCTGAGCTACATCCTGTAAAAAAACCGCTCGCCCTTGATGTACGCCTACCACCAATTCAGATACTTCTCTGGCGTTATTTAAAAAACGGCCAGCTTCAATCTGAATCGACTGGTTGCCACTAATCAGCTCGCCGCTGGGCAAGCCAAGGTTGGCCGACTTGAGCGCCAGACGCAGATCATTGACGGTTAAACCCAGAGCGCTTAAACGCTCCGGCTCGATATCAACCCGCACTACCCGGCCTGGCCCGCCGATGGTTTTTACCTCGCGGGTACCGGGCACACGCTTGAGCTCTGCCTCGATACTGTGAGCAATGCGTTCTAAATCATAGGCACCAAAATCCGGGTTCTGGTGATATAGGGTAACTGCCACTATGGGTACATCATCAATCCCCATTGGGCGAATAATCGGCGCTAACACACCCAGACCATGCGGCAGCCAGTCTTCGTTGGAACGCAACGTATCATGCAGTTTAACCAGCGCATCGTTACGGGTTACGCCCACTTCAAATTGCACAGTGATGACTGCCACGCCCGGCTGTGAAGCTGACATCACATGTTCGACTCCGGCCATTTGTGACAATACCTGCTCTGCCGGCGTTGCCACCATGCTTTCCACATCGCGTACCGCAGCACCTGGAAACGGAATAATCACGTTGGCCATGGTGACGTTGATTTGCGGCTCTTCTTCCTGCGGTGTAACCAATACTGCAAACAAGCCCATCAGCAGGGCCAGCAGCGCCAGCAAAGGTGTAATGGGTGATGCCTGAAAAGCCGCAGCAATGCGGCCAGAAATTCCCAGTGGTTGCATGCTTTACTCCCTGCTTGCCGTGTGCGGGTCCAGGTAAACCTGCTCCCCTTCCGTCAAGCCGCTGAGCACTTCGACCAGCTCGCCCTCATTGGCACCCAGGCGCACCTGGCGCAGCAACGCCTTGTCTGCAGTTGTACTTTGCACATAGACGGCGGTCAGCTCAGCACGCCGTACTACAGCGGCAGCAGGAACAAACAGCCGTTGCTGTCTTGCCCCGGAACGCTGTAGAGCAACCTTGACCGTCTGTCCCGGAAGCATGCTGGTACCGGGCTCAAGGTTCAGGCGCAGGCGCCGGGTTTGCGAACCGGCATCGGCGACGGGAAGCTGCTCCACCGCACTGATGACCAGCCTTTGCTGGCCATCAGAAACGAGAAACTGTCCAGTAGCAGGAAGGCCGCCAGACAGGGCAGTAACAGGAATGGAGACACCAACCCGTAGTGCAGCAGGAGCAAACATGGACAGCAATTGCATGCCAGGCATAGCCATGTCGCCCTGCTCCGCCGGTACGTCAATCAGAATGCCGTCATAGGGTGCTGTGATGCGGAAAAAACCGGTTTGCACGGCAGCCGCTTTCGCCTGCGCTTGCTGAGCATTGAGCAGTGCCTGGGTGGCCTGTTGTTCGGCCTCGATACGTTCAAGCGCGCCTTTGCTGATGTAGCCTTGAGCAAAGAGTTGCTGTTGGCGCTGCAGTTCGCTCGTCAGGACTTGCAGCTGCGCACGGGTGGCTGTTACCTGCGCCTGCATTGCAGCCTGTTGTTGCCGTGCCAGGCTGTCATCGATTTCCAGCAGCAGCTGCCCCCGGCTGACATGATCACCAGCCTTGACCAATACCTGCTTGATCAGCCCGCTTACCTGGGCCGCCATGCGGGTTTGCGTCATCGCTTCGATCTGGCCATCGTAGACTGTATTCTGCGCTGTCGACAGGCTTTGTACCGGTGCCAGAGCCGCTGGTTGAGCCATGGCAAGGCTGCTTGTCAGCAGGACGGGCAGACTGAGAAAAGCCGCAAAAAATCTGCTCACCAATGATCTCCAAATACATAATCTATATTATTGGATATCATTATGTTAACAGCTGAATGCTTTTGCAAGAAAAGAAACTCTTGCAAGCAGGCAGGCCCAGATCAGGGCTTGTAGATCAGTGTGTCAGGCGACAGGATTTGTTTGGTTCAGCGTTTTGCCTGGTGCCAGAATCCCATGCTGCGCTTTAGTTGATGCAGTGCAGCCTGTGTTTCTTGCAGGTTGCCGCATTCCGCGTACTGCAGCCGCTCATGCGCCCTGACAAAGCTCTCCAGCTGCTGCCGCTGTCTTGCATCAAGCATGCCGCCAATCCGTTGCAGGTGAGCTTGCAGGCCCTCTTGCGGGCTGCGCGCCAGGCCGCGACGCTGTAGCAACCGGTCATAGGTCTGCAGCATTCGCTGTGCTGGATCAGGCTGGTGCTGCCATGGCCTGATAATGATCAGCGCCAGCACTCCCAGCAATAGCACCATGCCTGTCACAAGTACAACGCCTATCCGCTGCCAGTCGAGCGTGCCGAACAGCTGCCGCAACCAGGTCCGCTGACGATCCCCCTGATAACCCAGCACTTTACTTTGCCAGCCATGGTTAAGGTTTTCCCAGCCCAGACGCAAGCTGTTGATCCAGGCAACGTGACGGTAACGCAGCGGAGAAAGCAGGTTGCTGTCCAGTTCGGTCATTTCACCGCCCAGTACATCTTGCAAGCTCTGCTCAATACGTTCCGGCGCCACCTGAAAAGTCGGGTCGGCCCGTTGCCAGCCACTGCCCGGCAGCCAATACTCGACCCAGGCATGTGCGTCCATCTGGCGAACCTGTACATAGTTGCCGGCACTGTTGATTTCTCCGCCCTGATAGCCGGTGACTACCCGTGCCGGAATGCCGGCCACCCGCAGGGCAAAGGTCATGGCGCTGGAGTAGTGTTCACAAAAACCACGGCGAGTGTCGAACATGAACTCATCAATACTGTGCTCGCCCAGCAAGGGCGGCCTGAGTGTGTAATGGTAGGGATGCTGGTTAAAGTGAGCCAGCAAGGCCGCAACCAGCTGGCGATCATCGGCATATTGCTCGCGCAGCTGCCGGGACCACTCGCGGGTACGCGGGTTGCCTGTATGCGGTAGCTGCAGGTTGTGTCGCCGTCCTGCCGCTGTCAGTTCAGGCTCGGCTATTGCCTGTGGCCAGGCCTCGGCCTGATACAAATAGGTCCGGTGTACCGGGCGGCTGCGCTGCAACCTAAAGTCACCCAGCATACGCACATCGGCCTGGCTGCTTTCGCTGATATCCAGACTGAACAGCCAGGGTTGGCGGCTGGGTTGCATGATGACACTGTAGTTGTGTGACGGCCCCTGCTTGTGCCACTGCCCCGGCAACAGATCAGTACCAAAACTGGCCATGCGCCAGCTGCGGCCGTCAAACAGCGGCATGGTCAGAGCGCGCCAGTAGAGCTGGCTTTTGGGCGGGATAGGACCCTCGAAGGTGGCCCGGAATGCCAGCGCGGTGGACTGGCTCAGCTCGGCAATATCACCCGGCGACATCTGGCTGGACAGTCCAGTCCTGCCCTTTTCACTGGGTTGTGGCAAGCTCCACAAGGGCTCCACTCGCGGGAAGAAAATAAACAGCAGCAGAGCCAGCGGGACGGCCTGAGCCAACAAAACCAGGGCCAAACGTAAGCTTGCAGCCGTGCTGACACTTCTGTCTGACTGTTGCAGGCCCGTCCAGGCCGCCAACAAGGCTGTCACCGGCAGCAGCGAATACAGTGCTGCCAGCAGGCTGTCGTAATACAGGTAACTGGTAACCACACAGAAAAAGCCGAGAAACACCAATACCAGCGCATCGCGCCGACTGCGCAACTCCACCAGCTTCAGAGTGAAGGCGGTTATAAGCAATGCCACACCGGCATCCAGGCCGATCAGGCTCCCGCGGCTCAGGTAAACAGCAAAAGCGGCACTGCTCATCATTGCCAGCTTGACCACCGGAGGCGGCAAACTCCAGCGGGTGCGGTAAACCTGAATGCGCCATAACGCACACAGCAGCCAGAGGCCGGCAATCCACTGCGGAATGTGCAACAAATGTGGGGCAATCACCAGCACCTGGGCAATCAGCAGCCACTGCAAGGCGTTGCGCGGTACGGCATTCAGCCGCTGTTGTTTGTTCATGACGAATGACCAAACAGAGCCAGTGCAGCCAGACAGGCACTGCGGTGACCAGGACCGCTGTCCGGCCCCAGCAGCTGTCCGGGTAACTGCAATGAGTATGGGCGGGCTTCGGCATCCAGGCGCAACACATGGTGGCACAAAACTGACAGGCGATGTTCCTGGCTACCCTGCAACAAACTATAGTCCAAAAGCATGTCACTACCTTGTAACTGACCAAATTGTTTGACCCACAGGCCCTGCCCGCGTGACCAGGCTTTCCAGTCGATTCTCCCTAGCGCATCACCGCGCTGCCAGGCTTCCAGCCCTTGATAATCGTCTACACCCTGCTGTGTGCTCAGCAACCCTTCGGTACTTTCATCATCATTGCATGCCGCTGTTAGTGGCAGAGCGGCTTCGACCGGTTGCGGGTAAACCAGCAGGCGCATATCCAGATCCACCCTGCTCCAGGCCACCCAGATACCCAGCGGGAAACGGGACTCGATGCGCAGTCGCGGTGCGCGGAGCCAGCCACGCTGTTGCGCCGGCAAGGCAAGTGCGACCTGGGCACCCTGTTTAAAATTTACATCGACCTGCTGGAGTGCCAGCGGGGAACCCCAGCCTAATGAAATGCCATGGCGGCTGTACCTGGCGGCTTCCAGTCGCAAGGGAAACACTGCTTGCTCACCCGGAAAGCAGGGAGCGGCCTGCAATGCCTGCAGTTCCAGCCCGGCCAGATTGCGCCAAGTATGCAGGGCAGTCAGCAAACCCAGCGATGCCAGCACAAAGGCCAGCCCATAGGCCAGGCTATTCTGATAGTTGATAGCGACCAGCAGCATCAGCAGCAAGGCGCCGGCAAAACAGTATCCGGTCAGGGTTGGTACAATAAATATCTGTCGCTGATTCAGGTGTACCCTGCTGGCTGGAGGCAAGCGCCGCTGCCACCATTGGAAAAACCAGTGTTTTACCCTTTCCATCAAAGCGCAGGAACCTGGTTCAGCAGTTCATCGACAACTGACTCGGCGCTGTACCCGCGGCCACCGCTAAGCGCATGCCCAAGCCGGTGTGCAACCACGGCAGGTGCAAGAGTCTGAACATCTTCAGGAATGACATAATCCCGGCCCGCGAGGAAAGCCCAGGCGCGACAGGCGGCCAGCAAAGCCAGGCTGCCCCTTGGTGATAGCCCGTATGCAAGCTTGTGATGATTGCGGCTGGCTTCAGCCAGCCGCAAAATGTAAGCAATTAATGCATCGCTGGCATTGACCGCGGCCACCTGCTGCTGCGCCGCCAGCAACTGCTCCCTGTCCAGAATGGCGGCCGGTTCCATTGCCTGCTGGCGTCCACCACTACCGCCAAGCAAGGCCTGCTCGGCACGCCGGTCCGGGTAACCCAGCGACAACCGCATCAGGAAGCGGTCCAGTTGCGACTCGGGCAGGCTAAAGGTACCGCTTTGTGACAGCGGGTTCTGGGTCGCAATGACAAAAAACGGCTCAGGCAGACTGCGGGTATTGCCTTCTACCGTGACTTGCCGTTCTTCCATGGCCTCAAGTAGCGCACTCTGGCTTTTGGGGGTGGCCCGGTTGATTTCATCAGCCAGCAATACCTCAGTGAAGATTGGCCCGGGATGGAAAACAAAACTGCTGCTGTTACGCTCAAACACCGAGGTGCCCAGGATGTCTCCGGGCAATAAATCAGCAGTGAACTGGATACGCTGATAATTGAGCCCCAACACCTGGGCAAGCGCATGGCTCAGAGTGGTTTTTCCCATGCCTGGCAAATCTTCCAGCAACAGGTGACCGCGTGCCAGCAGGCAGGTTAGCGCCATGCGTACTTGTGTGTCCTTGCCCAGTACCACCTGATTGACTGCAGCAAGCGCCTTTTCCAGCTGTTGTAAAACCACAGGTCACTCCCTTTTCAAGGTTTCTGCCCATAGCCTGTCCGGACCCGGAAAGCGGCGGCGGGCCATGAACTTAAAGCCAGACGCCGCAGGGTCAGCGACCCGCTCTGGATTCACTGATATAGAAACGGGCCTTTTTAGCCTTCCGCAAGCAACCGTTGTAGCCTTCAAACTGTTGTTGCGTTTTCGCACCCGTGATCAATGTCAGCGCCTTGGAATAGCTTACTGTGCCGGCAAAGCCCTCTGCTTCGGCCAGGCTCAGCTCTTTCCAGGCTGCATCCAGCTCGCTGGCACAGGCGCTCCTGTTATGAGTTTTTCCAGCGCAACCTGCTAACAAGCCAGCCACAAGCAGCGCTGTCAAAGTCATTCGTTTCATATTTAGGTATCCTCTACATCAGTTTGCGTATCAACAGGCTGCATCAGTTGCAACTGATGCGTTCGCTGACTCAGGTTAATCCATTCACTGACCAGGCTGTAGGCAACAGCCAGCAAGACCGGCCCGAGAAAAATCCCCATAAAGCCAAAGGCAATAATGCCGCCAAATACTCCCATCAACACAACGATCAGCGGCAAATTGCCTCCCCGGCTGATCAGGTAAGGTTTGAGAAAGTTATCTACGCTGCTTATCACGATAAAACCCCAAAACAGCATGAAGGTTCCCATTCCGTAATTTTGCTGCAAAAACAACCAGAGAACGGCGGGGACCCAGACCAGCGGAGGGCCCATCGGGATAATGCTTAAGCCAAACGTGAAAATGGACAGAAGAAAAGCGCCCGGCACACCAGCAATGCTGAATCCGATAAAGGCTACCATGGCCTGGGCTATGGCCGTGCCTATGACTCCATTGACAACACGCCGTACTGTATCTGCGACCAGTTCAATGTAATGATCGGTACGGCTACGCATAATGCGCTGTACCAGGCTGCGCATAAAGTGAGCCAGACGGTTGCCGTCACGATAAAAGAAAAACACCAGCAACAAGCTCAGTGCCAGCTCCAGAATGCCACCGGCTATGCCCGCGCTGCGCCCGAGCAACCAGTTGCCAAACTGGCCCATGTAGGGTTTGATGGCGGCGAAATAGCCTTCACCCTGTTCGTCCAGCATATGCCAAAGTTCCTGCAAGCGCTCACCAAGCAGTGGCACCCGCCCCAGCCAGTCTGGTTCGGCAGGCATGCCAGTCACCCGCAGGTCTTTGATCAGTTCCATCCCGTTACGGATATAGTCAGCAATATTCAGTCCCAGCCAGACCAGCGGAATCGCCACCAATAACACCCAAAGCCCGGTCAGCAATGAAGCTGCCAGTGCTGCGTTACCATTCAGCATCCGGGTCAGTCCGCGCATTACCGGCCAGGTGGCAAAAGCCAGAACTGCAGCCCAGAATAACGCTGATAAAAAAGGGGTCAGAACCCACAAGCAGGCAACCAAAAGCCCCAGAATCAATAGCTGTGCAATCAGTCGATCGCTTGTCTTCATGCTGGCACCTCCGGTTGCAAGGGACTAAGGCAAGACCTGCATCCGGGTCGCCACTTCGCTGTTATCGTCAAGTTCCAGTCGTGTTGCGCGAACACCGGCTTCAATCAGTTGCTCGCGCCAACCGGCGGCCTGTTCACCAGCCAGCATTACCCGTAACGAGCTGTCACGATTCAAGGCCCGGGCCAGCTGGGTAGCTTCTAGCATTGGGTTGCCCTGGTCATTGGCAAGCTCCAGCTGACCGTCATTACGCAACTGCAGCAGCAGTGTTGCGGCAGCGGGATACAGGTTGTCAGGCAGGTCGTCTGCCCGGAAGTGCTCAACGTGGAGCATGCCGCGCCCATTACCGCGGGTTACTGTGTACAGGGCAAAGAGCTCCGGGCTGGTGGCCGAAACCAATACTGCGTAGCGCTGGTGCTCGTCCGGCCCGTACAGCCGCGCATTACCAAACACCGAGTTGGCCCACAGGTTGCTCGGGCCGCAATCACGTCCTTCGCACCAATACAGCAAGCGGCTACCCTCCTGTTGCAAATGCTCCCTGACCTGTGCAAACGCTGCATCTGCAGTATGTACCGGCGACAACTGCCAGGTTGTCAGATTGCGCTCACCACTTATGGTCAGCTCGGCGGAAAAACGCAGCTGCCCACTGATTCGTCGAACCGAGCCTAACGGGTAAATTTTTTCTACTGCCAGTTGCTGAGTGTGTCCCAGTTGCCTGGCATCAACCAGGGCCGGCAAGCCCGCCACCGTTTCCGGTGAGGCTTGCCCTGTTGCCGTCTGCATAAAGGCCAGCAACAACATGCCAAGCAACCTATGACAAATTCGGATCATCAACTTGTTAACACTCCATATTCTGAAAGCTTTGCCACTCACAGCTTATGTTTGTTCGGCAAAAAAAACATTAAAGCACTCGGCTACGGCATGCGCACCCTGTTCATCGTTAACATGCAGGTGGTGACCGCCCGGTAACCGCTGGATCTGAAAATTTGGCTTGTCCAGACGATCAAGAAAATACACAAACTCCGGAATGTTCAGCAGCAAACCCTGCTCGGCCAATATCAGTGATACCGGACACTCTAACGCATTTACAAACGCCAAGGCATGCGCATTGGTAAGGCGTAGCGGTGAAGGCAGGGTCAGGCGCTGGTCGGTATTCCAGCTGTAGCCGCCGGCGACCGGGCTCAAGCCGCGGGATGCCAACAACTCGGCAGCCTGCTGGGTAACCGCGATAAGCCCGCGCTTGCGTGCCTCTACGGCTTGTTCAATGGTGCTATAGACAGTTTTCTTTTTATCTGCCAAAGCAATTTGTGCCTGCAATGCTTCACCCAGCTTTTTGGGTGACTGCGCTGCTTCACCTGTATCAGGGACCAGCCCATCAATGAGGGCCAGGCACTTGATACGCTCGGGCACTGCACCAGCCAACAAAACTGAAATAATACCGCCTAGCGAATGCCCCAGCAGGGAGAACTGCTGCCAGCCAAGCTGGTGTGCTGCCATCAGGGCATCCAGTGCGTAGTCCCATAGCTGATAGCCTGCGCCAGGCTCACGGCGTCCCGAGTGCCCGTGACCGGCCATGTCCAGTGCGACTATGCGCAACCCCTGGAGCTTTGGCGCCAACAACTCAAACGTCATGGCATTATCCAGCCAGCCATGCAATGCCAGCACGGGATGACCGTCCTCGGGACCATACACCCTGGCAGCCAGATCAATGTGCGGCAGTTGAATGCGAATCTCTTTTACGTGCAACATGCGTATTCCTTTTTTCTAGTTGTAATTGGGTTTTTGTACCATGTGCTTATTGGTTTAGAAGTGTAATTTAATATGCACCTGCCCCCTCTGTTATCTTTTCAGATCCAGGGGTTGCGGGTGCTGCAGTGACACTAAATGCATCAGGCCCGCAACGGCAAAATCTCCTTCGAGGCAGGCCAGGCTGGCAGTGCCCAGCGGTAACGGCTGCGCCTGATTGCCTTCGCATAGCCAGCTTCCCAGCAAACCCAGTAACGGCTGATGGCTCACCAGCAGCAGATCACCCTTCGCCAAACTGTCCAGCTGTCGCACGACCGCTTGTACCGGCTCATCTGGTACCAGCCAGGGCACAACCAGCGGATCACTCATGGGGCCCAATGCATCCAGCACGATGTCTGCTGTTTGCCGAGCCCTGACATAGGGGCTGCAAAGGACTGTGCTTAATGGCTGGCCGCGCAGATGTGCAGCCATTTCGCTGACCTGCTGCCGGCCATAAGCAGTCAGCACGCGATCAGCATCACGCCGGGCTGTAAGCTCAGCCTCGCCGTGACGCAGCAACCAGATTTTCATGGCATTGGCTCCCTGCTTTCGCTGACTTCGCCCTGTAGCGGCCAGTCAGCTACTGGCCAGGGCTTGTCTTCGCTCTGAAAGCTTGCATAGCAGGCGATTTGTGCAAGCCAGCCCCCTATTCCGCCACCGAGCCGGGCCAGTCCGGCATGTGGCTGCCCCTTGAAGACGCGGTAAACCACCTGCAGCAGCACAATCAGCATCAGCAAGGGCGCAGCCACCTGCCAGGCCAGTGCATACAGCAGCATCCAAAGAATGCGCAGACAAAAACTCTCACGATTAAGCTTTTTTACAGCAGGCTCCATGATTACCCCGCAAACAGATCTGGTGAAATAAAATCAATATCCGTTTTAGGCTCGCCACTCATCAGGCCGCCTATTACTTTTTGCAACGGATAGTTTTCAAACAATACCGCATACAGCCCGTTTACCAGCGGCATATAGACATCCAGGTCGGCAGCTTTATGTTGCAGTGCACGCAAGGTATTGACACCCTCAGCCACCTCGCCCAGCTGCTCCACTGCCTGCTCCAGTGCCACACCCTGGCCCAAGGCATAGCCCACCTGGTAGTTACGGCTCTTGGGCGAACTGCAAGTGACAATAAGATCACCGACTCCTGACAGCCCGAGAAAAGTCAACGGGTTGGCGCCCATTTTTACAGCAAAGCGTGTCATCTCTGCCAGCGCCCGGGTGATCAGCATGCTTTTGGTGTTTTCCCCCATGCCCAATGCCGCTGCCATGCCGGCCATGATGGCATAAACGTTTTTCAGCGCTCCACCGAGCTCGACGCCAAAGCGGTCTCGGCTGGCGTAAACACGAAAAGTTTCACCATGGAGCACCTGCTGTACTGCACGACACAGTGCTTCGTGCTCACTGGCCACTACAGTTGCGGTCAATGCATGGTCTGCAATCTCCCGGGCCAGGTTGGGGCCTGAAAGGACACCTATGCGGGCCTGCGGTGCGACCTGCTCGAGAATCTGGCTCATCAACAAAAAACTGTCCGTCTCGATTCCCTTGGTGGTGCTGACCAGCATCTTGCCACTGAGCATGCTGCTGCAGGGCGCCAGCACAGCCCGCAACGCAACCGATGGCAGGGCAACAAACACCAGGGTACTGGCTCGCAAAACCATGTTTAAGTCTGTGGTTGCAGTGATTCCGGTGCGCAGATCTACATCAGTCAGATAGCGTGGATTCCTGCCGCTAGTCCGGATCGCTTCGGCCTGGGCCGGGTCTCGCATCCAGAGCAACACCTGCTGGCCATTGGCGGCGACCAGGTTAGCCAGGGCGGTACCAAAACTGCCGCCACCCAAGACAGCTACGGGTTGTTTGCTTGTCATTTCTGTTCCTTAATTTCGCCAAGCGGTGTGCGGGCATTATAGGGTGAGCATCATGCATAACCAACCCGTTTCCTGCCGTAGTGATCATCAGCTGCTTTGCTGAGCAAGCTCCGCTTCGTGTTAGAATTCCAGGGCATGCCAAAGGTTACACATTCGTAACCACCGCCACTGTCCAAGGTACCTGCATGAGTTTTTCCGTCCGATACCCACAACTGCAAGACAATCCGCTACTGGGCGGGCTAACCATCGAAGAGCAGTCCGGGCTGGTGGAGCACGCAGAAATTCTTCCCCTTGCCCGGGGCGAGTGCGCCTATCAACAGGGGGAGAACGCAAAACGTTTGGGCTTTGTCATTTCCGGCTCGCTCAAGCTGTTCAGGCTGACCCAGGACGGCCAAGAAAAAGTTTTCAGAATCCTGCTCCCGGGCGATATCCTGGCCGAAGGCATGCTGTTTTCCATCAATGCCATCCATGATTACACAGCCATGGCTGTGGAAACTTCGGAAGTATTGATGTTCCCTCTGGAGCAGTATCACCAGATCATTCTCAATAACAGCGCGTTAAGCATTGCCCTGCTGTCCAGGCTGGCACAGCTGGAGCAGGACAGTTTGGAAACACTGGAGATCCTTTCTTTTAACAAGTCGGTTGACCGGGTGGTTCGCTATCTGGTTAGTCAAGGGCTAGGGTCTTGCAATGACTGCATGGCTCCCAAGTTCGAGCTGCCGGCAACCAAGCGCCTGATTGCCAGCCAGCTTTCAATTCAGCCCGAAACCCTGTCACGGGTGTTAAATCAGCTCGAACGTGATGGGCTCTTGCTGCTGGAAGGGCGCCGCATCTGCATTCTTGATTTGCTAACCCTGTTGCAACATGGCTAAAGAACAATATTGACACCGTCTTGACAGCAAGTTTTTTGCTGTTTTTATGCTAAAGTGACTGCAGTCATGGACGACAAGCAACAACCTTCATGAACACACCGTGTTGACCGCTAAAACCGAATACCATTCCAGCGCGCTGCTACAAGCAGCTTTTCTGGTAATTTCAGCACCCGGCACGGACTTTGCAGACAGGTATAAAAATGAAAACATCACTTCGCACCAGTCTCGGCGCACTGGCTTTGGCCGGACTGCTGACCGCATGCTCTGACGATACCACCACCAACAAACAGACCCAAACAGCCCCGGCCAGCAGCCCTGCTGCCGAGAGCCCTGCCCCAGCTGCCGACAACAAGCTGGAAACCCGTTTCGCCACCATAGCCACCGGCGGCGCTTCCGGTCCCTACAACATCATTGCCACCACCATGGGCGAGATTTTCAACAAGACCTACGGGGTCAACTCGAAAACCCAGACCACAGGTGCTTCGGTTGAGAACGTCAACCTGATGGCCCAGAACAAGGTTGAACTGGCTTTTCTTATGAGCGATGTGCTCAGCGATGCCCTGGCCGGTGAAGGCAGCTTCCAGGCGCCCGTCACTAATGTTCAACAAATTGCCGCCCTGTACCCAAACTATGTGCAGATAGTGACCTCGAAAAAAAGCGGCATCAAGACGCTGGAGGACCTGCGTGGCAAGCGCGTAGCGGTCGGCGCCCAAAACTCCGGTGTAGAAGTGAACGCCCGCAACCTTTTGACTGGTCATGGTATTTCTTACAGCGACCTGAAAGTCGACTATCTGGGCTATGCTGAAGCTGCTGATGCACTGAAAGCTGGCAAGCTGGATGCAGCCTTTCTCACCAGCGGTTTGCCCAATGCCTCCCTGCTTGAGCTGGAGCAAAGCTTCGACCTGCAAATGGTCAGCATCAAGCCGGAAAATGTTAGTCGTATTGCTGAAGACAAAAGCTACTTTGTTTCACTGGAAATCCCCGCCGGCACATACGGAAACGAAGAGCCGGTTACTACTGCTGCCATCATGAACGCTCTTGCTGTCCGCTCGGACCTGTCCCAGGAGGACGTCTACAAGCTGACCCGGACTTTCTTCGACAGCCTGCCACAGTTGCGCAACTCGCACCAGGCAATGAATGATGTTTCGGTTGAAGCGGCCCAACAGGGTTTGGTGGCACCGCTGCATCCTGGTGCCCAGCAATACTATGACGAACTGGCTGCAGACTAGCGTTCTGCAGGTCGGCACAAGGCCGGCAATCCAGGCAGGATTGGCCGGCCTTTTCTTTCTGATTGTTTTTTTCTGGTCAACGACAATCATGGTTGCCGGTGTGAATGGGCAATTGTGCCGTCTGCCTGACAGCGGTTTTGCCCTGCAATGGCAGCACTCGGTGGAAAAAGAAAACTGGCGTGAGGATTATCGGCGCCAGGGTAATCAGTTGCTGCTGGTCCGCAGCCGCTTCAAGACCTACGGTGCCGGTACGCCAAACAATGGCGTTCTGCAGGCGGGTGACAGCGGGCTGATTGACTATCGGCTTAACCGCCTGCTGGACGAACTGAACTGGGTTGTTTCGAGCAATGTACAATCTACGCTGTGGATACAGGGACAGGCATGGCCCGTTCACGCCCTGCTTGACGACTATAGCACGCTTGATGTCCACGTCAGGCGCCTGCCCTTGTGGCGATATTTACTGATGGACTCCTGCAATGAGCTCTTTAGACAAGCACACAAACTCCGGTGACCAGGAACAGCAGTTGCTGGAAAAATTCGACCGCACCTCGGTCTTGCGCAATATCGGCAACAAGCCCGTGGCCCTGCTGGTATTTTGCCTGTCAGTTGCCTACTCGCTGTTTCACCTGTACATCACCTACAACCCGATGCCAGAGCTGTTGCAGCGCAGCGCACACGTCGCGATAGGCTTGTGCCTGATCTTCTTTTTATATCCCGCCCGAAAGAGCGCCAGCCTTACCCGGGTCAGCCTTGTCGACTGGATACTGGTCTTGGCCAGTGCAGCCAGTTTCGGCTACCTGGCAGTGGAATACCAGGCCATTGTTACAACCCGGGGCGGCATTCCCAACACACTGGACATTGTTTTTTCGATTCTGACTGTTGTCTTGGTGGTTGAAGCCACACGTCGCACCATGGGCTGGATGTTGCCGCTTCTGGCACTGACATTTCTCATTTATCCCTTCATCAGTCACTTCGACTTTATGCCCGACCGCCTGCTGACGCGAGCCTTTGACATGGGCGACATCTTTGGCCAGATGTACCTGAAAACTGAAGGCTTGTTCTCAACCGCGATTGGCGCTTCGGTCACCTTTATCTTCCTGTTCATCCTGTTTGGCGCATTCCTTGCCAAATCCGGCATGGGGCAACTGTTCAACGACCTGGCCATGGCCCTGGCCGGCCACAAACAGGGTGGCCCGGCCAAGGTGGCAGTTATTTCCAGCGGTTTCATGGGCAGCATCAACGGCACTGCCGTGGCCAACGTGGTGGGTACCGGTGCCTTTACCATCCCGCTGATGAAGAAGATCGGCTATAACAAAAACTTTGCCGGCGCAGTCGAGGCCAGCGCCTCGGTTGGCGGGCAGATCCTGCCGCCAATCATGGGGGCCAGCGCCTTCATCATGGCCGAGACCACAGGAGTCAGTTACGGCAGCATTGCCCTGGCCGCCCTACTGCCTGCCCTGCTGTATTATCTTGGTGTCATTGCCCAGGTGCATTTCTGTGCCGGCCGGGAAAACCTCAAAGGCATTCCCAGGGCAGACCTGCCACGGGTTATGGAAGTGCTCAAGGAGCGTGGCCACCTGCTGATTCCCATCATTGCCCTGGTGGTGCTGCTGTTCAAGTCGGTGCCGGTCAGCTTTGCCGCGTTTTACACCATCATCATCACCATCCTGGTCAGCAGCCTGCGCAAGAGTACCCGCATGTCGATTCGCGACATCTTCGAGGCCATGGCCGACGGAGCGCGCCAGTCCCTGTCGGTGATGGTGGCCTGTGCCGTGGTCGGCATTATCATCGGTGTGGTCAGCCTGACCAGTTTTGGCAGCGTGATGACCTCGTCGATCATGAGTATAGGCGCAGGCTCGCTGATGCTGACCCTGGTCTTCACCATGCTCGCGTCGATGATTCTCGGCATGGGGCTGCCGTCCATTCCAGCCTATATCATTACCGCCACCATGGCCGCTCCGGCACTGGCCAACTTTGAGGTGCCGGTGCTGGTCGCACACATGTTCGTGTTCTATTTTGGCCTGTTTGCCAACATTACCCCGCCGGTGGCGCTGGCCGCCTTTGCCGGCGCCGGCATTGCCGGTGGCGACCCGATGCGCACCGGCTTCATTTCATTGCGGCTGGCGCTGGCCGGATTCATCGTCCCCTTTCTGTTTGTCTACAATCCGGCGATGATGATGATCGACGTCACCGGCCTGCCGATGAATGCCCGCGAATTTCCGTTGCCACCCGTATGGGACATCATTTCCATCAGCTTTACCTCGATTGTCGGCATCATTGCCCTGGGGGCCGCAGTCGAGGGTTATCTGAAAAGCAGCCTGTCAGTGCCGGTACGGATCATCCTGGCTGCAGGAGCACTGATGATGATTGTCCCTGAAACCTTCAGCGACATTGCCGGTATGGTTGTTGTCGGCCTGGTTGGTGCCTGGAACTGGCACAGTGCCAGGCAGGCAGCCACATCCTGAGACCGCCAGGGCAAAGGCCCGGTGTAGCCGGGTTTTGTTCTAAATACACCTCGTACCTTGCACGACCGATCAATCAGTGAACAGCTGGTGCGCACTTGTTTGCATCTTGGTCCATGGCTCGGCGAAGCCTGGCCTTGTCCGGACAAACCCGGGGTTACAGCTCGCAGGCATGCTGGCAAGCAGGGCTTTAACCCGGCAGCAGACTCAGCACCAGTGGCAAGGTCAGCGCTGCCAGCAGTGTCTGCATGGTGATGATACCGGCCATCAATTCGCTGTCGCCTTTCATTTGGCGGGTCAGGATGTAGGCAGTAGGAGCTGTGGGCAAGGCGAAAAAAATGATCACCAGCGCTGACGCTTGTGCAGGCATCCCCAGCAGCCTTGCCAGCAGTGTAATGACCAAAGGAATGGCGATAAGCCGAACCATGCTGCTCAGCAACATCACGGCACGCTCGTCCAGCAGCCGGGCGGGCTGTAGCGCGGCCCCCACACACAACAAACCCAGCGGCAAGCTGCCGGCTCCAAGCATTTTTATCAAATTGTCACTGCCCAGCGGTAATCCAATGCCAGACAAATTAAGCGCAATACCGAGCAGGCAGGCCTGGATCAGCGGGTTTTTCAGGACCGGACGTGCCATTTGCCAGACAGACAGCTGTTGTCCGGAAGCCAGCGCCCATACCGATAGCAGATTCAGTATTGGAATTTTGATTGCCATGATGATGGCGGCGATTGCCAACCCATGTGCTCCATAGAGTGCGCTGACTGTCGCCAACCCCAGGTAGGTGTTAAAACGCAGTGCACTCTGGGCCAGCACGCCAAAACGGGCTGCAGGCCAGCCATACCGGCGGCGCAACAGCAGCAATAGGCACCAAACAAGAAAAACGCCAAGCAGGGCTAATAAAGCTATTTTGGGCAGTTCGGGACTGAAAAACGGAGCCTCCGCCATGCTCCCCACCAGCAGGGCCGGAAACAGCAAAAAGTAATTCAGCCGTTCGGCACCATCCCAAAAGCCCTGCTCAAGAAAGCGGCCCCTGCGCAGGACATAACCAAACAGGATCAGGCCAAAAATCGGCCACAGGGCAAGCAAGACCTGAAACATCGGGGCTCCTGGATTGGTATACCGGGCACTGGGTAAGGATAAAGATGCTAGCCTATCGGTTCAGGCAGGTATTTGCTACCTGAAAAGAATGCTCCCAGACGTAAACACTAGCCCGGCCCAGCAGACAAATGTGACCCGGAACCGGTCAGGACTGTCTATCACCATTAGTATCGAGGGGTCTCTGGGCACAGAAAGCAAATGCCGGCACAGACATCTTAAAGTTCTATGGATTTAACCATCGATTTGTCGCTAATATGGCTGGATAATCGGGTCACAGCCTGTAAGCATCAACAGCTAAACAAGTGCGCACAATGAGGAGCAAGCATGAGCAAACAAAATTCATTTACCTACGAAGAGCTACTTCAATGCAGTCGTGGCGAACTCTTCGGGCCGGGTAATGCGCAGCTGCCTGCGCCCAATATGCTCATGATTGACCGGATCGTTCACATTTGCGACAAGGGCGGCAAATACGGCAAGGGGGAGATCGTCGCCGAGCTCGATATCAATCCTGACCTGTGGTTTTTTGGTTGTCACTTTCAGGGAGACCCGGTGATGCCCGGTTGCCTGGGCCTGGATGCGATGTGGCAGCTGGTCGGCTTTTACCTTGGCTGGCAGGGCAACCCTGGCCGCGGTCGCGCCCTGGGTTCGGGCGAAGTCAAATTTTTTGGCCAGGTTCTGCCTAGTGCCAAAAAAGTTACCTATAACATTCATATCAAACGCACGATCAACCGTTCACTGATCCTGGCGATTGCCGATGGTACAGTCAGCGTTGATGGTCGTGAAATTTATAGCGCCGAAGGCCTGCGTGTAGGCCTGTTTACTTCCACTGATTCTTTTTAAGGGATAGAGTGTATGCGTCGTGCAGTTATTACCGGTATTGGCATTGTTTCCTGCATTGGCACGGACAAGGCCACAGTCACTGAAAGCCTGCGTACCGGACGCTCCGGTATCCGTTTCAATCCGTCCTACGCCGAGGCAGGCTTGCGCAGCCAGATTTCCGGCTCGGTAGACATTAACCTGGAAGAGCTGATTGACCGCAAGGTCCTGCGCTTCATGGGGGATGCTGCTGCTTTTGCCTACCTGTCCATGCAGCAAGCCATTGCAGACAGCGGCCTGACCGAAGAGCAAGTTTCCAGCCCGCGCACCGGGCTGATTGCCGGATCCGGCGGGGCCTCCACCCAAAACCAGATGGAAGCCATTGATACCTTGCGTGAGAAAGGCGTCAAGCGCGTCGGCCCCTACCGCGTCACCCGCACCATGGGCAGTACGGTTTCCGCCTGTCTGGCTACCCCGTTCAAGATCAAGGGGGTGAACTACTCCGTCTCTTCGGCCTGTGCCACCAGTGCCCACTGCATCGGCCAGGCTGTTGAGCAAATTCAACTGGGCAAACAGGATGTGGTCTTTGCTGGCGGCGGTGAAGAAGAACACTGGAGCCAGAGCTGCCTGTTCGATGCCATGGGCGCCCTGTCCACCCAGTATAATGATGCGCCAGACAAAGCCTCCCGTGCCTATGACGCAAACCGTGATGGCTTCGTGATTGCCGGCGGCGGCGGCATGGTGGTGGTTGAAGAGCTGGAGCACGCACTCAGGCGTGGGGCAAAAATCTATGCCGAAATTGTTGGCTACGGCGCCACATCTGACGGCTACGACATGGTTGCTCCCAGCGGTGAAGGTGCCGAACGCTGCATGCAGCAGGCCATGGCCGGTGTTGATGGCCCGATCGACTACATCAACACCCATGGTACCTCCACCCCCGTAGGTGATGTGGCCGAACTGAAAGCCATTCGCGCCGTATTTGGCGAAAAGGCACCAAAAATCAGCTCAACCAAGAGTCTGACCGGCCACTCATTGGGTGCGGCCGGTGTACAGGAAGTGATTTACTCCCTGTTGATGATGGAGAACAGCTTCATCGCAGGCTCGGTAAACGTGGACGAACTGGATGAAGCAGCCACAGGCCTGCCGATAGTCTGCAAAACCGAAGAAGGTGCCCAAATCAACACCGTCATGAGTAACAGTTTTGGTTTTGGCGGCACCAACGCCACACTGGTGCTGAAGCGCTACGAAGGCTAACCCCCGGGCCTCTTGTAAACAAAACCCGTTGCCAGCAGCAACGGGTTTTTTGTGGGCCGGCAGCTATAATTTTGGTTATGAAACCATGCTCACAACAGGCTGCATGGCATCAGGATGGTGCTCGTGTTTGCTTGCCCGGAACAGATGCAGATCCGCTTATCCATCAATAATATTTACCAGCACCCTGCCCTTCTGGTGGCCTGCCAGAATTCTGGCAATGGCTTGTGGTGTTTCTGCCAGGCTGATTTCTTCAACCAGGGGCTCAAGGTCCATTTTCCACTGCAGTGACAACATGTCCCACATGGATGCTTTGGCCACCAAAGGTAACTCAACCGAGTCAACACCCAGCAGGTTGACCCCCCGCAGAATGAACGGAAAGACATTGCCAGCAAACTGTGCGCCGGCAGTCAGGCCGCAGCAAGCAACACTGCCGCCGTAGTTGACTGACTTGACTACGTTGAACAAGATATCGCCGCCGACTGTATCTACAGCACCCGCCCAGCGGGTTTTCAGCATTGGCCGGTCAGTGCCTTCGTTCAGCTCAGCGCGGTCAATCACTTCGGCGGCACCCAGCTCCTGCAAAAAGGCTGCCTGCTCCTGCTTGCCGGTGGCAGCCGTTACCCTGTAGCCCAGCTGTGACAGCAGCTTGACGGCAACGGAGCCCACACCGCCGGTAGCCCCCGTCACCAGCACGTCGCCGTCACCCGGCTCCAGGCCCGCGCTTACAAGCTTGTGGACACACAGCCCGGCAGTGAAGCCAGCTGTTCCCAGAATCATCGCCTCGCGCAAACCAAGCCCGGCCGGGCGCTTGATCAGCCAGCCAGCCGGCACGCGTATATAGTCGGCCAGGCCGCCATAGGTGTTCATGCCAAGATCATAGCCGGTTACTATGACTTCGTCTCCAGCGGAAAACCCTTCAGCAGCAGATGACTCAACCACACCAGCGGCATCAATACCAGGGGTGTGCGGGAAGGTTTTGGTCACCCCGCGGTTGCCACTGGCTGACAACGCATCTTTGTAGTTCAGTGAAGAGTAATGCACCCTAACCAGTACTTCGTTATCGGGTAGCTCAGCCAGGTCTCGCCGGATCACTTGCTGTTTAAACTGGGGCTCTTCTGTTACCCATAGTGCACGATAGGTTGCCATGCAGATTTACCTCTTTAAATATGCTTAATGCCAGAAGCCTTGTTGCAGACGTTGCCATAAGCGCGCTGCCGTACTTTCTGCTGCGCTGGCCGCGGCCAGACCGATGCGCTCCTGCAGGTTTTTCTTGAAGGTATAGCTAACATGAAACACTTTGGCTTCTTGCGCCCGTTGCACCAGATACTGATCGCTTGTGCAAATTTCGTCTACTAGCTGTTTGGCCAAAGCATCGGTGCCAAGCCAAACTTCACCAGTAGCCACGCTGGACATGTCCAGTTGTGAACGGTAACGGGCAACAAAGCCCTTGAACAGCTCGTGAGTGGTTTGCAGGTCTTCCAGAAACTTGTTCTTGCCTTGCTCGGTATTTTCGCCCAAAAACGTTAGCGTGCGTTTGTACTCGCCTGCTGTCAGCACCTCAACATCAATATCATTCTTTTTTAACAACCGGTGAATATTGGGCATTTGAGCCACCACCCCAATGGAGCCCAGCACAGCAAAAGGCGCACTGAGAATCTTGTTGCCAATGCAAGCCATCATGTAGCCGCCACTGGCAGCTACCTTGTCAACACAGATGGTCAGCGGAATTTGCGCATCACGAATGCGGGCCAGCTGGGAAGCGGCCAGGCCATAGCTGTGCACCATGCCACCGCCACTTTCCAAACGGACGACAACCTCGTCATCCTTGCTCGCAAGGCTAAGGACTGCAGTTACCTCATGGCGCAGGCTCTCGGTAGCAGAAGCACGAATGTCGCCATTAAAATCCAGGACAAAAACTCTTGGTTTACTGACCGGGTTCTTCTTGTCCTGCTTTTCTTGCTGTTTCCGCTGCCTGGCCTGCTTTTTAAGCGCGGCCTTGTCAAGCACGGCAGCTTGCATGCCCTCCAGAATACCCTCCAGGCGCTGGTTAATTGAGCGCACCTCAAGCTCGCCTTCCTTGCTTTGCTGCCGGCCCTTGAGCGCCGCAAGGGTAATCAGTACAACCAGCAGCACAGCCAGTACTGTGATGGCACGCAGCAGAAAGCCTGCATAATCCAATAGAAAATCCACTTGACCCCCAGCTTTAAAACGAATTGCGAGGATCCAATTGTACCCATATCAGAAGGGAAACGGCAGTTTGCCTGCTACTGATGTAGTAGAAACAGCTATTTCAAACAAACGTATGAAAATCGTTTGACAGTTATCTCGCCAGCACCTAATCTTGGTGCGTCAAACGCCGGAATACACGGCCCCCTACCCTTGGCGCCCAGGCGCAACTTCGAGAAAGGAAAATAAAATGAGCTCAGTTGCTGAACACATCAAAACTTACACCGACCGCTTCAACGCCGATGCGGCGGCTGGCGTGGACCTGGTTTTCCAGTTCAACATCGAAGAAGCCGGCAATTATCATCTGATCGTCAAGGATGGTACCTGTGATGTACAGGAAGGCGAGAACGCGGACGCAAACGTAACCCTGATCATGGATGCTGAAACCTTCGAGGGTCTGGCCAGTGGTGAAACCGATGGCATGCAGGCCTTTATGATGGGCAAGGTTCGCGCCGAGGGGGACATGATGCTAGCCATGAAACTGAACGAACTGTTCCCGGGCTAATATTTTGTCCGGACAAAAACGCAGCCCCAGCCGGCTGCGTTTTTTATTGCCATTGGCTTTTCCCGCCGCCCGGCCCGTTATCAATATACCGGCAATTCCATATCGGCAAACAATTCATCCCGCTGTTTCTGGTCGCGACACTTGATTGCTTCCTGTTGGATGCTTACCGTCAAGTGAGGCGCAAACTGCTCAATAAAGGCTGACATGTAGC
Organism: Gammaproteobacteria bacterium; assembly: GCA_012728415.1. Taxonomy (GTDB): domain Bacteria; phylum Pseudomonadota; class Gammaproteobacteria; order Pseudomonadales; family Pseudomonadaceae; genus Thiopseudomonas. The sequence goes on along the minus strand of JAAYFD010000028.1, from coordinate 13,684 downwards.
CACGCAAGAAAGTACCACGGCGAAATGCAATCTTGGTAACACTGGACTCGAACAGGTGACTGGCGTCCAACACAACCAAGTCAGCATCCTGACGCTCATCCACAGCCATGCCGGCAACAATACCTACACCAAGACCGAGGCGCACGTATGTCTTGATCACGTCGGCATCTGCCGCAGTAAATACAACCTTGGGGGTCAAGCCCTTCAAGTTGAATGCCTCATCCAGTTTGGAGCGCCCCGTAAAGCCAAATACATAGGTGACAATCGGATGCTCTGCCAACTCTTCCAGAGTAAGCTTTTTCAAGCGGGTCAGAGGGTGGCCTTTGGGTACGACCACGCAGCGGTTCCAGCGATAGCAAGGCATGGTTACCAGTTCCGGGAAAGCCTCCAGCCCCTCGGTGGCAATTGCAAAGTCCACCGCCCCATCGGCAGCCATTTCGGCAATTTGAGCCGGTGTACCCTGGTTCATATGCAGAGATACATCCGGGTACTCCTGCATAAAACTGCTGATCACCGGTGGTAATGCATAACGCGCCTGGGTATGGGTGGTAGCAACTGTCAGCACGCCTTCGCGTTCGTTGGAAAACTCGTTGGCTATCTGCTTGATCTGCTCACACTTGCGCAAAATTTCTCCTGCCACCTGAATTACCTGCTCGCCTGCTGCAGTAATGTGTGACAGGTGTTTTCCGCTGCGGGCAAAAATTTCCACCCCCAATTCATCTTCAAGCAAGCGAATTTGCTTGCTAATCCCCGGTTGAGAGGTATACAACACCTGGGCTGTTGCCGAAACATTCAATCCGTTGCGGGATACTTCCCAGATATAACGCAGCTGCTGTAATTTCATGGTTGCCTCAAAGGTTGTTATAATTCTGCTTGCTTATAATTATTTTCACACTAGACGTCAAATCTTATAACGAAAACGAACTTCAGCCAAGTCCAACAATGCCCTTTCCCTTGCCACTCCCCAGCTTCATCCATGTTCTTGAGCAACACTGGCCGTTCATCAGCCCCCTGGCTGGTTGCAAGCTGGTATCAGCACGCTTTGACCCGGCCTCGTCAAGCGAGCAGGATATGCGCCAGTACGGCCTGCAACCCACAGGCAACAGCCGTAAACGCCAAAGCGAGTTTCTGGCCGGTCGTATCTGTGCGGCCCGCGCACTCAGCAGCAGCCAGCTTCCTGGCCGGGATGCCGTCTCTGGCCAGCCGCTCTGGCCAAAAGGCTGGTGTGGTTCCATTACCCACAGCCATGGCCAGGCAGTCGCAATCGTTGCTTCTACACTTGACTGGAAGAGTCTGGGGCTGGACATAGAACGCCGGATAGAAGCCGGGCGTGCTCTTCGCTTGCGTAGTACGCTACTTACTGCACACGAACAAGAGTGGCTAGAAGGGCTCGATCAGCAAACTGCTGCCAACCGGCTTGGTTTGATTTTTTCCGCAAAGGAAAGCCTGTACAAAGCCCTCAATCCACTGACCGGCGTGTACTTTGGTTTTCAGGATGCGCAGGTTACAGAGTATGACGAAACAGGCAGGTTAAGCCTGCAACTGTTACGTGACCTGTCCGACGAATACCGTTACGGCATGGAGTTCCCCTGCCTGTGGACCCCCTTTGCCCACGGCGTACTGACACTGGCCTACCTTGCAGCCTGACCGCTCCTTGCATCAAGGATACGCTGAATAACTGAACACTGCATCATGCCTGCAGGTGGCACACTCGACAGCCGTCAAAACCGGATTGCGCGGCATGGCTTCATGCGCCTGTAAAATGACCGGCTATTGCCTCCCGCCACAAAACTCCCACGCCTGCTGCGTGGTAAAGGGCCAGAACAGCTCGGCCCCGGTGTCCAGCCGGGCAAACACCGGGATGTGCACCCCATAACGCTCCACCCAGTCTTCACGCTCAACAATATCCACCCACTCGATCTGCAGCGGCAATACAGCCAGCAATGGCTGCAGTACCTTCTCTGCTTCTTCACACAGGTGGCAACCCAGGGTGCTGTATAAACGACATTCAAGCATGGCTCTACCTTTTATTGCAGGCATAAAAAAGGGGATGCAAGCATCCCCTTTTCCTGATGGTTGTCCAGAATCAGTTCTGACCTTCCATCTGCTGACGGATCAGATCACCAATGGTGGTCGGACCGGCAGCTTCGCTTTCCTGCTTGCGCAATTCGCGCATGGCATCCTTCTCGTCTTCAACATCCTTCGACTTGACAGACAGGTTGATAACACGGGACTTGCGGTCGATGTTGATGATCTTCGCCTCAACCTCATCACCTTCTTTCAGTACGTTACGTGCATCTTCGACACGGTCACGGCTGATTTCGGAGGCTTTCAGTACGGCTTCAACATCGTCTGCCAGAACTACGATGGCGCCCTTGGCGTCAACTTCCTTCACGGTACCGCGGACAATGCTGCCCTTCTCGTTCAGCGAAGCGTAATTGGAGAACGGATCGTCTTCCAGCTGCTTGATGCCGAGGGAGATACGCTCGCGCTCAGGGTCAACTGACAGGATGACTGTCTCCAGCTCGTCGCCTTTTTTGTAGTTGCGTACGGCTTCTTCACCCGCTTCGTGCCAGCTGATGTCGGACAGGTGAACCAGACCGTCGATACCGCCATCCAGACCGATAAAGATACCGAAGTCGGTGATGGACTTGATGGTGCCGGAGATCTTGTCGCCCTTGTTGTACTGGCTGGAGAACTCTTCCCAGGGGTTGGCTTTACACTGCTTGATACCCAGGGAGATACGACGGCGCTCTTCGTCGATATCCAGAATCTGGACTTCAACTTCGTCACCTACCTGTACCACTTTGGATGGGTGGATGTTCTTGTTGGTCCAGTCCATTTCGGAGACGTGTACCAGGCCTTCCACACCCTCTTCCAGCTCGGCAAAGCAGCCGTAGTCGGTCAGGTTGGTTACTTTGGCCATGACGCGGGTTCCCTCAGGGTAACGGGACTTGATGGCTACCCATGGATCCTCACCCAGCTGCTTCAGGCCCAGGGAGACACGATTGCGCTCACGGTCGAACTTCAGCACCTTGACGTCGATCTCGTCACCAACGTTAACAATTTCGCTTGGGTGTTTGATGCGCTTCCAGGCCATGTCGGTAATGTGCAGCAGACCGTCTACGCCGCCCAGGTCAACAAAGGCACCATAGTCGGTGAGGTTCTTGACAATACCCTTGATGGTCTGGCCTTCCTGCAGGTTTTCCAGCAGGGCTTCGCGCTCGGCGCTGTTTTCAGCTTCCAGTACCGCACGACGGGAAATAACCACGTTGTTGCGCTTTTGATCAAGCTTGATGACCTTGAATTCCAGCTCTTTGTTTTCCAGATGAGTGGTGTCACGCACAGGGCGCACGTCAACCAGGGAACCTGGCAGGAACGCACGGATACCGCTCAGGTCAACAGTGAAGCCACCCTTGACCTTGCCGTTGATAACACCCTTAACCACTTCTTCTGCGTTGAAAGAGGCTTCCAGAACCAGCCAGGACTCGGCGCGCTTGGCTTTTTCGCGGGACAGACGGGTTTCACCCCAGCCATCTTCAACCGCATCCAGCGCAACGCTGACTTCGTCACCCACGGCAATGGTCAGTTCGCCCTGCTCGTTGTAGAACTGTTCTACAGGGATGACGCCCTCGGACTTCAGGCCGGCATGTACGGTTACCCAGTCACCATCGATGTCAACAACGATACCGGTGATGATGGAGCCCGGCTGCATGTCCAGGGATTTAAGGCTTTCTTCAAAGAGTTCTGCAAAGCTTTCGCTCATGTTTAATCCTGCTGATTAAAGGATCGTATGACCCTTTTCCACATTCCAGACAATGCGGGTTTATGAATAAAAAGGCTGGAACGACGCTGTCTGGGTCGATACAAGCCTTGCTTTATAAAACGCTTACCCGCCAAGCCCGCGAGTGGTGGCTTCGGCCAGAATGCGTTCTACAACCTGTTCAACCGTTAACGTGGTCGAGTCAAGCACAATGGCATCTTCTGCCGGCTTGAGCGGGGCCACTTCACGATTGGTGTCACGCTCGTCGCGCGCACGTATTTCTTCCACAAGGTCGGGGAGATTAACAGAATGCCCGGCCTCCTTCAACTGCAAATAGCGCCGGCGGGCCCGCTCCTCCGCACTGGCCGTGAGAAAAATTTTCAAAGGCGCATCGGTGAACACCACGGTTCCCATGTCGCGTCCATCGGCAACCAGGCCAGGCTCCTGGCGAAAATCACGCTGTCGCTGCAACAGGCCCTCGCGGACACCTTCCAGCGAGGCTATTTGTGACGCATAGGTGCCTACAGATTCGGTCCGGATCGCGCGCCCCACATCGGCACCGCCCAGCAGGGTTTTTCCATCAATAAACTCCACCTGCAGCTGCAGTGCCATGGTGCGCAATGCGGCCTCGCTGGTCGGCGCAATGCCCGACTGCTCGGCAGCCAGTGCCAATACCCGGTAAATTGCCCCGGAATCAAGGACGTTCCACCCTAGCTGCTGTGCAATCAGGCCGGTGACTGTTCCTTTTCCGGAACCGCTGGGCCCATCAATGGTAATGACTGGTATCTGGCTCATTCACCGACCTCCGCGCTGACGCGCATGCCCAGGCGGGCACAGAGTTGTAAAAAATTTGGAAAGGAGGTTGCCACATGCTGGCTGCCATGAATCCGAATCGGCAGGCCGGCACGCAGCGACGCGACACTAAATGACATGGCGATACGATGATCGCCATGGGCCCAAACCTCCCCGCCACCCATGGGACCGCCGTCAATGATAATGCCGTCCGGCAGGGTCTCCACCTGTACACCAAGAGTACGCAAACCATCGGCCATCACCTCAATGCGGTCACACTCCTTGACCCGCAGCTCCTCGGCACCGCGCAGAACGGTACGGCCTTCGGCACAGGCGGCAGCAATAAACAACACCGGAAACTCGTCAATTGCCAGGGGTACCAGCTCGGGCGGTATCTCGATTCCCTTCAATTGCGAGCCCCGGACACGAATATCTGCCACACGCTCGCCACCGACTACGCGCACCCGTTCAATGCTGATATCAGCGCCCATCAGCTTCAGAATATCTATCACGCCCGTGCGCGTGGGGTTGATGCCGACGTGCTCCAGCATTACATCGGCACCTTCTGTGATGCTGGCGGCAACCATAAAAAAAGCCGCCGATGAAATATCTCCCGGCACCTCAATATAGGTAGCAGACAGTTCATGACCGCTTTCAATCTTAACCGTCGACTCATGCACCTCGACCGGATAGCCAAAGCCCTGCAACATGCGCTCGGAATGGTCGCGGGTCGGCGCCGGTTCGGTGACCGAAGTGCTGCCCTCAGCATACAGCCCGGCCAGCAGCAGACATGACTTGACCTGCGCACTGGCCATTGGCATGTCATAGTGAATGCCGGTAAGCTTTTGGCCACCGCGAATAACCAGGGGTGGCCGGCCTTCTTCGGCGGTTTCAATCACTGCACCCATTTCGCGCAGCGGGTTGGCAATACGGTTCATTGGGCGCTTGCTCAGCGACGCATCCCCAGTCAAGGTGGCGTCAAACGGCTGACCCGCTAAAATCCCGGCCAGCAAACGCATGGTGGTTCCCGAGTTGCCAACGTAAATTGGACCCGGCGGTTGCTGCAGGCCGTGCAGGCCAACACCGTGAATCACCACCCGTCCTTCAACGGGGCCTTCGATGACCACGCCCATGTCGCGAAATGCCTGAATGGTGGCCAGGGCGTCTTCGCCTTCAAGAAAACCATCAACCTCGGTGGTACCAATAGCCAGCGAGCCAAGCATGATGGTGCGGTGGGAAATTGACTTGTCACCTGGTACACGGATGTTGCCTTGGGCACCTCCGCCAGGCTGCGCTACGAAAATCAGTTCTTTATCCATGGTTTGCATATATGCCCGTTGAGCCAAAATCGTACTAAAGTGCTCCCGTGCGACCCGCGCACGGGTAAAAACACCCATCAGGAAATGTCCGTCACCCTCTGTTACCGCCTGCCGCAATGCCTGCAGGTCAGTATTAAACACATCCAGCTGTTGCAATACAGCATCACGGTTGGACAGAAAAATATCGTGCCACATTTGCGGGTCACTGGCCGCAATGCGGGTAAAATCACGAAACCCGCCCGCTGCATAACGGAAAATATCAAGATTTTCATCCCGTTGTGCCAGTGAATCAACCAGGCCGAACGCCAGCAAATGCGGCAAGTGGCTGGTTGCCGCCAACACCAAGTCATGCTGCTCAATACCCATGTGCTCTACGTCGGCACCGATTCGCCGCCACAGCTCACTGACCAGCTCCAGTGCTGCAGGGTCAGTATTGGCATGGGGTGTCAGAATAATCTTGTGTTGACAAAACAGCCGCGCATCGGCTGCGGTAACCCCACTGCGCTCAGAGCCCGCTATCGGGTGCCCAGGTACCAGTCCTGGCGGCAAGTTGCCAAAGGCCTGCTCGGCAGCACGGGCAAAAACACCCTTCACGCTGCCAACATCGGTAATCACCGTTTTCGAGGTGTCAGGGTCTGCAGCCAGCTGTTGCAAAATCTTGCCGGCCGCCAATACCGGAACTGCCAGCATAATCACATCAGCATTGCGGCAGCCTTCCAGCAGTCCGGTTTCCCAGCGGTCGATCACCCCCATGTCCTGCGCCGCACGGCACACGGACGAATCGGTGTCAACACCCACAACCAGGCGACAAAGCCCCTGCTCGCGTGCCGCCCGGGCAAAAGATGCTCCGATCAGGCCAAGGCCGACAACAGTCAGCTGGCCCGTCAGCGGAGCGGCTTTTGCCTTAGGCATGATTGGGCAGCACCTGCTTGAGCACACTCAAAAAGCGTGCATTTTCTTCGTGTGTACCGATCGAAACACGCAGGTACTCCGGCATGCCATAACCTGCTACCGGCCGGACGATTACTCCTTTTTCCAGCAGGGCCTGATTAACCGTGCCAGCATCTGGACCAAAGTGCACAGCTATAAAGTTGCCTTTTGAGGGAATCCACTCCAGGCCCAGCGCTTCCAAGCCAGACTCGAGTTGCTCCATGCCCTGGTCATTGGCCAGCCGGCTGCGGAACAGATAATCCTCGTCCTCCAGTGCGGCACAGGCCGCAACCAGTGCCAGGCTGTTTACATTGAACGGCTCGCGCACGCGGTTGAGCACCTCTGCCACCCGGGGCGAAGACAGCGCATAACCAACCCTTAGTGCAGCCAGGCCATAGGCTTTGGAAAAAGTGCGGGACACAATCAGGTTCGGGTAGCGTGACAGGTACTTAACCCCGTCCGGCAGTTCGCTGCCGGATGCATATTCGATATAGGCTTCATCCAGCACTACCAGCACTTTTTCTGGTACTTGCTCAAGAAAATCTTCCAGTGTACTGATATCAAACCAGGTTCCGGTCGGATTGTTCGGATTGGCAATGAACACGATACGGGTGTTGGCATCAATGGCAGCCAACATGGCCTGCAGATCGTGGCCATAGTCTTTGGCAGCCACTTCGCGGCACTCGGCACCCGCCGCCAGCGTGGCAATAGGGTACACGGCAAAGGCGTGCTGGCTGAACACTGCATTGCGACCCGGCTCCAGCCAGGCCTTGGCAACCAGCTCAAGCACATCGTTGGAGCCATTGCCCAGCGTTATCTGCTCCATTTCAAGGCCATAATGTGCAGCCAGAGCCTGCTTCAGGGCATAGCCATTGCCATCCGGGTAGCGGGTCAGCTCCGGCAGTGCCTTTTCGATTGCTTCCAGCACCTTAGGGCTGGGCCCGAGCGGGTTTTCATTGCTGGCCAGCTTGATGATGTCGGCCGGATTCAGCTCCAGCTCGCGTGCCAGCTCTTCTACCGGCTTTCCGGGCACATAAGGGGACAGCTGTTGTACCGGCGCACGTGCCAGTTGTAAAAAATCACAGCTCATGCAAATTCTACTCCTGCTTGAATACAGCTTCAGGCCTTAAAGTACCGCCTTAGGATAAGACCCCAACACCTTGACCCCAGTAGACTGGTTGACGATTTTTTCCAGCACATCTTTCACCAGCGGGTCATCCTGGTGCCCCATGAAGTCGATAAAGAATACATAGGACCATTTGCCACTGCGTGAAGGCCGGGTTTCGATCCGGGTCAGGTCAACACCGTTTTCATGGAACGGAATCAGCAGCTCGTGCAACGCTCCGGGCTTGTTGCTGACAGAAACAATGACCGACGTCTTGTCATCCCCCGAGGCGGGTACTGCGCGGCTCCCAATGATCAGGAAGCGGGTTGAATTATCGGGCCGGTCTTCGATTTTTTCAGCATGAATCGTCAAACCATACAAACTGGCTGCCATATCACCGGCAATTGCCGCACTGCTCCACTCCCCCTTGACCCGCTTGGCCGCTTCGGCATTGCTGGCCACGGCAACCCGCTCAACATTCGGGTAGTAAGCATCCAGCCACTTGCGGCACTGGGCCAGTGACTGGGCATGCGAATAAACGCGGGTAATGTGATCAGTCTTGGTGTTTTCGCCCACCAGCAGATGATGGTGAATGCGCAGCTCAACCTCGCCACAGATGACAATATCGTGCTCAAGAAAGCTGTCCAGCGTATGGTTGATGGCACCTTCGGTGGAGTTTTCTACAGGCACCACGCCATAACTCACTGCGCCTGCGGCCACCTCGCGGAAAATTTCGTCAATGGCCGCCATTGGGCGTGCCTGCACCGACTGGCCAAAGTGTTTCAGCGCGGCAGCATGCGAGAAGGTTCCTTCCGGGCCCAGGTAGGCAACCTGCAACGGCTGCTCCAGTGCCAGGCAGGCAGACATGATTTCGCGAAACAGGCGTGCCATCTCTTCGTTGTCCAGCGGACCCTGGTTCAGGTCCATGATGCGCTTGAGCACCTGGGCTTCACGCTCTGGACGATAGAACACGGCGGTCTCGCCTTCGGCAAGCCCCTCTACCTTCACCCGGCCCACTTCCTGTGCACAGCGCGCCCGCTCACTGATCAGCTCGAGGATTTTGTGATCCAGAGAATCAATGCGTACCCGCAGTGCCTGCAGTTCCTGTTCGCTCATTAACCCTGCTCCTTCTCGAACTCTTTCATATAGTCTATCAGCGCATCCACCGCAGCCATCGGTACTGCATTATAAATGGAAGCACGCATGCCACCCACCGAACGGTGCCCCTTCAAGTTCAGCAGGCGGCGCTCTTCTGCGCCGGCCAAAAATGGCTTGTCCAGCTTGTCACTGGCCAGGCGAAACGGGATATTCATCCAGGAGCGGCCGCTACGGCTGACAGGATTGTCGTATAGTTCGCTGCTGTCAATGTAGTCATATAGCTTGCGCTGTTTCTCTTCATTGAGGCGGGCCATGGCAGCAACCCCACCCTGCTCCTTCAGCCACTTGAACACCAGCCCTGACAGATACCAGGAAAAGCTTGCCGGAGTGTTGTACATGGAGCCATTGTCCGCCGCCACCTGATAGTTGAGCATGGTTGGACAAGAAGAACGGGCACGCCCCAGCAGATCCTCACGGACAATCACCACTACCAGACCACTGGGGCCGATGTTTTTCTGTGCACCGGCGTAAATCATGCCGAACTTGCTGACATCGACCGGGCGCGACAAGATATCGGAAGACATATCCGCCACCAGGGGGATATCACCCGTCTGTGGTATCCAGTCAAACTGCAGTCCGCCGATGGTTTCGTTGGTGGCATAGTGCACGTAGGCTGCATTCGGATCGAGTTTCCACTCGTTCTGGCCCGGAATGGCAAAATAATCCAGCTCCTTGGCACTGGCTGCAATATTTACCCTGCCAAAGTGTGCGGCCTCGTCGGCACTTTTACGGGACCAGATGCCGGTATCCACATAGTCTGCGCTGCCGCCCTCCGGCATGAAGTTAAGCGGAATCTGGGCAAACTGCTGACTGGCGCCACCCTGCACAAACAACACCTTGTAGTTATCCGGCACCTGCAGCAGGTCACGCAAATCCTGCTCAGCGGTTTGCGCAATTTGCACAAATTCGTCACTGCGGTGGCTCATTTCCATGACCGACAGGCCGCGCCCCTGCCAGTCCAGTAGCTCGGCTTGCGCCTGTTCTAGCACCTCTTGCGGCAATGCCGCAGGTCCCGCACAAAAATTGTAGGCTCTTGTGGTCATGGGTGTTTATTCCTGGTTTTCAGTTGGTTCATCGCTGTTGTTGCTTTCTGCCTTTGCAACCTCTGCTTCAGCAACACTAGCGTCAATTTCTTCTTCGCCATCACCGGAAGGCTCCTGCACACGCTCGATGCCCACCAGCTGTTCGCCCTTGGTCAGGCGGATCAGGGTCACGCCCTGGGTGTTGCGTGACTGGCTGGATACTTCGTCAACCCTGGTGCGTACCAGGGTGCCCTGGTCAGTAATCAGCATGATTTCTTCGCCATCCTGTACCTGTACCGCCCCCACCAGCTTGCCGTTGCGCTCGTTCTGTACCTGGGCAATTACGCCCTGGCCACCACGTCCGCGCAGCGGGAATTCAGCCAGCGCTGTGCGCTTGCCATAGCCGTTTTCGGAGGCAGTCAAAATCCAGGCATCGCTCTCGGGAATCAGCATGGAAATCAGCTGCTGGCCATCCAGCAGACGCATGCCGCGTACACCGCGGGCAGTACGGCCCATCTGGCGCACTTTGCTTTCCTTGAAGCGGATGACCTTGCCACCGTCGGAAAACAGCATCACGTGTTTGGAGCCATCGGTGATGGCAGCGGCAATCAGGGTGTCGCCCTCTTCCAGACGCAGCGCAATCAGGCCGGAACTGCGTGGGCGGCTGAACTGGATCAGCGGAGTTTTCTTCACCGTGCCATATGCTGTGGCCATAAAGATGTAGGCACCGTCGGCTTCGTCATACTCCATGCCGTCATCCGCTTCATCGTTTTCAACCTCTTCGGACACATCGGCCAGCTCTGGCATGTCTTCGTCATCCAGACCTTCGGCCTCCGCCCGGGCGTTGAGCGCCTCCAGATCGATTTCCAGCATGGCAGTAATGCGCTCGCCCTCTTCCAGCGGCAGCAGGTTGACCATTGGCCGGCCACGGGAGGCTCTAGACGCCTCGGGAATCTCAAAGGTGCGCAGCCAATACACCTTGCCCTTGCTGGAGAACAGCAGCAGCGTGGCATGGCTGTTGGCGACCAGCAGATGCTCAACGTAGTCCTCTTCTTTCACACCAGTGGCCGAGCGGCCACGGCCACCACGGCGCTGGGCCTGATAATCTTCCAGCGGCTGGCTCTTGGCATAGCCACCGTGGGAAATGGTTACCACACGTTCTTCTTCAGGAATCAGGTCAGCAATGGTCAGATCCACTTGTGAGGCAACAATATCGGTACGGCGGTCATCGCCATAACCTTCTTTGACCTGCTGTAATTCTTCGCAAATCACTTCCAGCAGGCGCTCTTCGCTGCCCAGAATTTCCAGCAGCTCGCCAATCAGCTGCAGGATTTCCTGGTATTCGGCCAGCAGTTTTTCATGCTCAAGGCCAGTCAGACGGTGCAAACGCAACTCAAGAATGGCCTGGGCCTGCTCGGGCGACAAGTAATACAGGCCGTCACGCATGCCGTACTGCTCATCAAGCTCGTCAGGGCGGCAAGACTCGGCACCAGCACGCTCGACCATCGCCGCAACCGCGCCCGACTCCCAGCCAGTGGCGATCAGGCGCTCTTTGGCTTCAGCAGGGGTTGGCGAACTCTTGATCAGCTCGATAACCGGATCAATATTCGACAGTGCAACCGCCTGGCCTTCCAGGATATGGCCGCGCTCGCGTGCCTTGCGCAGCTCATAAACGGTACGGCGGGTCACCACTTCACGGCGGTGACGCACAAACACCTCAAGCATGTCCTTGAGGTTGAGCAGACGCGGCTGGCCATCCACCAGTGCCACGTTGTTGATGCCAAACACCGTCTGCATCTGGGTCTGGGCGTACAGGTTGTTCAGCACCACGTCCGGCACTTCGCCACGGCGCAGCTCGATCACAATACGCATGCCGTCCTTGTCGGACTCGTCACGCAGCTCGCTGATGCCCTCGATCTTCTTTTCCTTGACCAGTTCGGCGATTTTCTCGATCAGTCTCGCCTTGTTGACCTGGTAAGGGATTTCGGTAACGACAATCTGCTGGCGGTTGCCGGCCTTGTCGATGTCTTCAATTTCGGCACGGGCCCGGATATACACCCGCCCACGACCGGTACGGTAGGCCTCGATAATGCCGGCACGGCCATTGATGATGCCATGGGTGGGGAAGTCTGGCCCGGGGATGAACTTCATCAGCTCATCCACCGTCAACTCGGGGTTCTCGATCAGGGCCAGACAGCCATCAATCACTTCACCCAGGTTGTGCGGCGGAATGTTGGTCGCCATGCCCACGGCAATACCGGAAGAACCATTAACCAGCAGGTTGGGCACCTTGCTTGGCAGCACCTCGGGAATCTGTTCGGTACCGTCATAGTTGGGCACCCAGTCCACGGTTTCTTTTTCCAGGTCGGCCAGCAGCTCGTGTGCCAGCTTGGCCATGCGCACCTCGGTGTAACGCATGGCGGCAGCGTTGTCGCCATCCACCGAGCCAAAGTTGCCCTGCCCGTCCACCAGCATGTAGCGCAGTGAAAACGGCTGCGCCATACGCACAATGGTGTCGTATACGGCGCTGTCACCATGCGGGTGGTATTTACCGATGACATCACCCACCACGCGGGCGGATTTTTTGTAGGGTTTGTTCCAGTCGTTGCCCAGCTCTTTCATGGCAAAGAGCACGCGGCGGTGCACCGGTTTCAGGCCGTCCCGGGCATCGGGCAATGCACGCCCTACGATCACGCTCATGGCGTAATCAAGGTAGGACTGGCGCATTTCGTCTTCGATGCTGATCGGCAGGATTTCTTTGGCGAGTTCACCCATGGAAGCTGTGTTCCTTTCTCAGTCAAGGGGCTTGAAGTGGCCGAATTGACCATTTCCAGAATCGCCGGATTATAGCACAAAAGCCCCCACCTGAGCAGGCGGGATTTTGCATTGGCAAGCGCGTCCGGCCTGCATTAAAAATCAGTTCTTCGCTTCCCGTACAAACTCTGGATGCTTGATAAGCAGCTTGATCTGGGGGCGGCAGCTCCGGGAAGGCTGACCGTCCTTGCTGGAACGGGGTTGCGGGTACCAAGTCCTTTTGCTACCCGATTATGCAAATAAAGTTCGTTTTGTGCCTATAGCCCTAGCTTTGCCACCAGTTTTTCCATATAGCGATCGTCATCATCAGGGAACAGAATATTTTTATCCTCCATACTGGACTGCGTTTGCCCCCAAATACTTTCCATCACCCCGCCTTATTCATGAGCACTAAAAAATACCGCCCAGCCCTACCAAGTCGCTGCGGCAGTGCGTACAACCCAGCCCAAACCTAATTTTGTTCTTTAAAAACACAGTTTCCTCGCCGTTCCTGGCAAGTTTCAGCCAATTTGCAGCGCGTTGGTTGCTTTTCCCGGCACAGAAACGAGCGTACCCCTCAGCAGCTGGCTGATTCCGTCATGAGTCCGGCAAAAAGCGATATTTATGTCGGCGCTTGATGCAGCCAGGATAAATGCCTGAGCAGGACTGGCCACCATTTGTTGCCCGCCCGGCCAATATGCACCCGGATGCGGCGGGCATGCACAGCCACCGTAGCAGATACTTTCAGGATCTGCTCACGTAGCTTGCGCAAGCTCCAGCCCTGATGCGTGATGTACTCCAT
>JAAYFD010000027.1 GCA_012728415.1 Gammaproteobacteria bacterium | reverse complement strand
GATGAGGTAGCCGACAGCAAATACGACTGTGCCGATGTAGAGCATGAACCACCAGCGTGGCAGTGGGTTGTCATACTCTTCGATGCCGTCATAGACATGCCCCACGGTCTGATCCGTGGTGTCGCTGTGCTGGCCCTTGCGCGTGGCAAATACCAGCCAGACCAGGGCCACCAGGGTAACCGAGGTCAGGATAACAACATACCAGCTCCAAAATGAAGTCATGGTGATTACTCCTTGGGTTCTTTTTCGGCGTTATTGGTGGTATCGGATGCCTCATCGGCAAAAGGCAGGTTGGCTGCCTCGTCAAAGCTGTTTTTACGCTTGCCGCTGTATGTCCAGAATACCAGGCAAACAAAAGCGACAAAGACTATCAGTGTGCCCAAGCCACGAAGCATTCCAATTTCCATAACAGTTACCGTTTGTTTTTGATTGAAGTACCCAGAACCTGCAGGTATGCGACTACAGCTTCCATTTCGGTTTTGCCTTTGACATCGGCACGTGCGCTGGCGATATCTTCGTCAGTGTAGGGGACACCCAGAAAGCGCAAGGCTTTCATTTTGGCTGCAGTGTCCTTGCCGTCCAGATGATTCTCTACCAGCCAGGGGTAAGACGGCATCTTCGACTCGGGCACGACGTTGCGCGGGTTATACAGGTGCGCACGGTGCCAGTCGTCAGAGTAGCGGCCGCCGACACGAGCCAGGTCCGGACCTGTGCGTTTGGAGCCCCAGAGGAAGGGGTGGTCGTAGACGCTTTCACCGGCCACGGAGTAGTGGCCGTAACGCTCGGTCTCGGCGCGGAACGGACGGATCATTTGTGAATGGCAGCCGACGCAGCCTTCGCGGATATAGATGTCACGGCCTTCCAGTTGCAGTGCGGTATAGGGCTTGAGGCCTTCGACCGGCTCGTTGACCACGTCCTGAAAGAACAGTGGAACGATCTGGGTCAGGCCGCCAATGCTGACGGCGATGACCATGAAGAAGGCCAGCAGGCCAACGTTTTTTTCGAGTTTCTCATGACCTTGCATTAGTGTGCTCCTTCTGCGATGCGGGCGTCGCTGATAACGCGGGCATGATCAGTCAGCCGCACGGTGCGCCAGGTGTTGTATGCCATCAGCAGCATGCCGCCGAGGAAGAAGGCACCACCGATCATGCGGACGATATAGCCATAATGACCGGCGCTCAGTGCTTCGGCAAACGAGTAAGTCAGGGTGCCATCACTGTTGACTGCGCGCCACATCAGACCTTGCATGATGCCGTTGACCCACATTGAGGCAATATAGAGAACCGTACCAATGGTGGCCAGCCAAAAGTGGGCGTTGATCAGGCCGGTGCTGAACATTTGCTCACGGCCAAACAGGCGCGGAATCAGGTGGTACAGCGAGCCGATAGTAACCATGGCAACCCAGCCCAGTGCGCCGGCGTGTACGTGACCTACGGTCCAGTCGGTGTAGTGCGACAGGGCATTGACGGTCTTGATGGCCATCATCGGGCCTTCAAAGGTGGACATGCCGTAGAACGCCAGGGAAACCACCAGGAAGCGCAGAATCGGGTCATGGCGCAGCTTGTGCCAGGCACCGGACAGGGTCATCATGCCGTTGATCATGCCGCCCCAGGATGGAGCTAGCAGAATGACCGACATCACCATGCCCAGGCTCTGTGCCCAGTCAGGCAGGGCGGTATAGTGCAAGTGGTGCGGGCCAGCCCAGATGTAGAGGGTGATCAGTGCCCAGAAATGCACGATGGACAGGCGGTAAGAATAAATCGGACGCTCGGCTTGCTTGGGGACGAAGTAGTACATCATGCCGAGAAAGCCGGTGGTCAGGAAGAAGCCGACTGCGTTGTGGCCGTACCACCACTGGATCAGTGCGTCGGTGGCACCAGCATAGGCGGAGTAGGACTTCCAGAAGGTTACCGGAATGGAAATGTGGTTGACGATGTGCAGCATTGCGGTGACCACAATGAAGGCGCCGAAGAACCAGTTGCCTACGTAGATGTGGGAAACCTTGCGCTTTACGATGGTGCCGAAGAAAACCACACCATAGCTGATCCAGACAACAGCCAGCAGAATGGCGATTGGCCACTCCAGTTCGGCATATTCCTTGGTGGTGGTGTAGCCCAGTGGCAAGGTAATAGCTGCCAGCACGATAACAGCCTGCCAGCCCCAGAAGGTGAAGGCAGCCAGGCTGTCAGAGAATAGCCTGGTTTGGGAAGTACGTTGTACCACGTAATATGAAGTGGCGAACAGCGCTGATCCGCCGAAGGCAAAGATCACCGCATTGGTGTGCAACGGACGCAAGCGCCCAAAGCTGGTCCAGGGGAGATCGAAGTTCAGGTCTGGCCAAACCAGCTGGGCGGCGATCAATACGCCCACGCTCATGCCTACAATGCCCCAGATTACCGTTGCGATGGTAAACTGGCGGACTACCTTGTAGTTATAAGCATTCTCTTGGATTGCTGTGCTCATGCTAAGGCTTCCACTAAAGTCTATGTTTTGATTTTTGATTCCGCTGGCAGTAAACGACCTATGGTGTTTTTCGCGCTATTGTCAGTAACTGGTTTGCGAGCTTTTCGACTTTATTAAAGTTGATATAAATCAAGAAGCTGCAGCAAGTTTCTGCTGTTTTGGGAGACGTTTTGCTCCTGCGATGCAGGCGGAACTGCGTATATTAACGCATCTGGCGCCCTTCTGAACAGGGCGGGTGGAAGCAGGCAGGTGGACGAATGGGCATTGGCGGCCGCAACTTGTAGCCGCCAATGCATAGGATGTTGCTTTAGTTGGCGTCGTTAGACAGTCCGTACACGTATGCAGCCAGCAGGTGCACCTTGTCTTCGCCAAGGAACTCCTTCTGCGGCGGCATCACGCCTGTGCGGCCATAGCGTACGGTTTGCTGGATCTGGGTCAGGCTTTGGCCATAGATCCAGCCGCCAGGAGAGGTCAGGTCAGGTGAGCCCAATGCTGCCATACCGGTGCCGTCAGGGCCATGGCAGGCAACGCAGGTCTGGGCAAAAACCTGTTTTCCATGCTCCAGATCAAAAGTCTCGGCATCGTTCAGGGGCAGTCCTGCCAGTTCGCCCCGCACATAGGCTGATACATTTTTGACGCCATCTTCGCCGATAACCTCACCCCAGGCCGGCATGACACCGGTGCGGCCGTTC
>JAAYFD010000026.1 GCA_012728415.1 Gammaproteobacteria bacterium | reverse complement strand
GAAGCCTGGTGTTGCTCAACTCGCTGCTGCCAGACGGCGCGAAGTGCCTGCTTGGACATCTGAAATCCTCCGTAAAAAGTACGGGGTCAGTGTGGGCAGCGGAGTGCTGAAGGGGAAGATGCTGATTTAGAGGCGCTTACAGATCAATCACCAAAATTGGGGGCGAGAGTGCTGACATTCATATTTACCCATGATTTAGAGGAAAGATCTGACTTTATCCTCAATCGGAAAGCGCTGTTGAATGCTGCTTTTTCAGGGCCTTTTTTGGTGACCAAAACCGTGACCATCAGGCAAAAAATGAATACCGGTTTTTTAGGGGTCGTGGTCACGAAATGGTCACGGTTTGGTCACGAAGCCCAATTTGCTCAAAAAACAACCAGTCAAATTTTTCTGCAGGCAAGAAAAAAGCCCTTAGCTTTCAACAGCTAAGGGCTTTTAAATATGGCGCAGTGGACGGGACGCGAACCCGCGACCCCCGGCGTGACAGGCCGGTATTCTAACCAACTGAACTACCACTGCTTTAAAGCACTACTCCCGAAACCCGGTAAACCCAAGTTTATAGCAGCAGGAGTAATCTGGTTACTGCTATCAACAGGCTATGCTTGCTGTCTCGTTAGCACCCAGCAAAAAGCCCGCCAAGTTTGCATTGAGCGGGCTTTGAAATAATGGCGCAGTGGACGGGACTCGAACCCGCGACCCCCGGCGTGACAGGCCGGTATTCTAACCAACTGAACTACCACTGCGCGACATCTCAAGAGTGGTGGGTGATGACGGGATCGAACCGCCGACCCTCTGCTTGTAAGGCAGATGCTCTCCCAGCTGAGCTAATCACCCTTGTCTCTCGAAGTGGTGCGCATGATAGACAGTTGTTTTCAGTTTGGCAAGCCCTTAAGCAAAAATATTTTAAAAACAGTACACAACACCCTTGTCACAGCCGAGCCTGCCACCCTGTTTCCGCTACCTGCCCTTGTGCCTGATGGGTACCGACAGGAATAATACAGCGGCTATTTATCTGGAGTTTATCTAATGTGGTTTCGTAATTTGCTTATCTACCGTCTCAGCCTTGACACCCCCCTACAGAGCGAAAAGCTTGAAGAAGCACTGGCTACCCGGCCTGCCAGGCCCTGCGGCAGCCAGACAGCCAGCACCTACGGCTTTATCCCGCCCTGGGGCAAGCATGATGACGCTCCACTGGTGCACGCTGGCCAAGGCTTCATGCTGATTGCTGCGCGTCAGGAAGAGCGTATTTTGCCCGCAGCTGTAGTGCGTGATGCGGTGCAGGAAAAGGTGGATGAAATAGAAGCCGCCGAAGCACGCAAGGTCTACAAAAAAGAAAAAGACCAGATCAAGGACGAAATTGTGCAAACACTGATGCCACGCGCTTTCATCCGCAAATCGGTCACTCGCGCCGCCATCGACCCTCAGCGCGGCTTCATTTATGTTGACGCCTCCAGCAGCAAGCGTGCTGAAGAGCTGTTATCAGCGCTGCGCGAGGCGCTCGGCAGTCTGCCCGTGCGCCCGATTACTGTCAAACAGGCCCCTACAGCCACCTTTACCGCCTGGATCAAAGAGCGCACCGCCAGCCACGGCCTGATCTTGCTGGACGAGTGTGAGCTGCGGGATAGCGCAGAGGATGGCGGCATTATCCGCATCAAGCGTGAAGACCTCTCCAGTGACGAGGTCCAGAATCATCTGGCTGCCGGCAAACTGGCTACTGTGTTGTCCCTGGCCTGGGAAGACAAGCTTTCATTTCTGCTAGATGACAAGCTCGCCATCAAGCGTCTGCGTTTTGAAGACCTCCTGCAAAACCAGGCCGAACAGGATGGCGGCGACGATGCTGCCAGCCAGTTTGATGCCAGTTTTATTCTGATGATGCTGACACTTCAGGAATTTGTTCCGCAATTGCTTGAAGCCCTTGGCGGCGAAGACATTCCCCTGGCAGTCTAGCCGGCAAATACCGCCCGGGGCTGCACGGCCCAGCCGTTTCCATCAGCCGCTTTCGCACCTTTCGGTAACACCTCTGGGTACCCAGGTAACACTGCGCGCTATCAGCCGGCCCTCCGGCGTGCCGAAGAAACAACACTTCTCGTTTAAATTCAATACGATAGAAAACCTGGCACAACCTATGCTTTACTAATCGCATAACAAAAACAACACTGAAAAATAACAACAACAATGACGACTCCAGAAAAACAACAACAACCCCGGAGACGCAATCAACTGATTATTTTGAAGAGGATAGCTGCAGCACTGCCGCTCTGGAACAACAAGAACAAAAGCCGGCAACGGCACAGGCGTCAGAGGCTGACAGCGTCAGCTTTCAAAGCAATCCGCTGATATTTACAGTGACGGCTCCATACAGGCAGCAAACAAAAACAAAAACGCCCAGCAACAACAATAACAATAACAATAACAAAAGATGAAAGCACAACTGTAGAAGAAGGAGGCTCCGGCCTCCTTTTTTGTTTCTGCCATTTTCGCCCTGTCGATTCACCCCGGACGCTGGCAGTGCTAGAATCCGCTTCCATGAACTCCTGCTTCCACCCCATTTGCCTGACACTCTGTCGACAACAGCTCTTCCACGGATACGGGCAATATCGCCTGATCCGCAGCGCCCAGCCGTCAACACTTGACCACAACAGGTTTTTACCATGCTTAAAAAGCTGATCCGTAACCTGCGCAAACCACGTAATGCTGCAGAACCGAAAGGACAGCAACTTCCCTACGCAGAACATGGCCTGAGCCTTGACCTCTTCAGCCGCAATGCCATCAGCGTCACCACCCGCCTGCAGGAGGCCGGTTACCAGGCTTTTCTGGTTGGGGGCTGTGTGCGTGATGCACTGCTCGGTGAACGACCCAAGGACTTTGACGTAGCCACCAGCGCAACCCCCGAGCAAGTACGCGGAGTGTTTCGTAACTCGCGCATCATTGGGCGTCGCTTTCGGCTGGCACATGTGCTTTTTGGTCGCGAGACCATTGAAGTTGCAACCTTCCGCAGCAACCACACGACACATGACGCTGCCTCTGGCCGGGCGGCCCAGGACAGCAGTGGCCGCATCCTGCGGGATAACGTCTATGGCACCCTGGAAGAAGATGCCCTGCGCCGCGACTTCACCGTCAATGCCCTGTATTACGACCCCTCCGATCGCACCCTGCATGATTTTGCCGGCGGTATCAGCGACCTGCACAAACGAACCCTGAGACTGATTGGCGACCCAGAAACACGCTACCTTGAAGATCCTGTGCGCATGCTGCGCGCCATCCGCTTTGCCGCCAAGCTGAACTTTGACTTGCCAGCAGAAACGGCACAACCAATCAAGCGCCTGGCCGGCATGCTGGCGGACATTCCGGCAGCCCGCCTCTATGAAGAAGCGCTCAAGGTCTTTCTCAACGGCAGCGCCGAGGACAGTTTTGACCTGATGCAGCAGTACGGTCTGTTTGCACCATTATTTCCCTTTAGCGCCAAAGAGCTGGAACAGGATCCGGACTATTGCGCCACCCTGGTGCGGCTGGCACTGCGCAGCACCGATACGCGCCTGGCCGAAGGCAAGACGGTTACCCCAGCTTTTCTGTTTGCTGCCCTGCTCTGGCCTGCCCTGCTGCCACTGATGGCACAATACCAGGCGGAGGGTCTGGCCCCGGTGCCAGCCATACAGAAAGCTGCACACAAGCTACTGCCAATGCAGCTGCAACACGTTGCCATCCCGCGACGCTTCACGGTCCCCATGCAGGAAATCTGGGCCTTGCAGGAGCGCCTGCCCTACCGCTATGGCAGGCGCGCTGAAACCGTACTGGCCAACCCGCGTTTCCGTGCAGCCTACGATTTTTTGCTGTTGCGTGAAGACGCCGGCGAAGACACCGGCAATCTGGGCCAGTGGTGGACCGAATATCAGTTTGCTCCAGAGCCGGACCGGCGACGCATGGTCAGCGAGCTGAGCGGCCCCGTGCGTAAAAGCCGCCGGCCACGCAAACGCAAGAGTCGCAGCAGCTCACGCGGAGGCAAAACCCAGTGACTGAACAAGCATATATAGGGCTTGGCAGCAACCTTGGCCACCCCCGTCAGCAACTCGAGCAAGCCCTTCAAGCCATGGACCAGTTGCCACAGACGCGCCTG
Source organism: Gammaproteobacteria bacterium (assembly GCA_012728415.1). Classification (GTDB taxonomy): domain Bacteria; phylum Pseudomonadota; class Gammaproteobacteria; order Pseudomonadales; family Pseudomonadaceae; genus Thiopseudomonas. The sequence continues at coordinate 45,310 of JAAYFD010000026.1, read as the reverse complement.
CTGAAAGCATCTTCGCTCTATTCAAGCGCTCCTTTGGGGCCAGCCGACCAGCCACGCTACACCAATGCTGTCGCCCTGCTGGAAACCCGGCTTGAGCCGCTGCAACTGCTTGAGCAGCTGCAAGCCATCGAGCAGCAGCATGGCCGCACGCGTCTGGGCGAGCGCTGGGGCCCACGCACCCTGGATCTTGACATAGTGCTCTTTGGCAACCAGGCCATAGCACACAAAGACCTGCAAGTACCCCATTACCACATGCACCTGAGACCCTTTGTCTTATACCCGCTGGCTGAGGTATCCTGCGCTGATTTGAAACTGCCTGACGGGCGCCTGCTGGTTGACTTGCTCTTGCAATGTCCACAAGACCCCAGCCTGCATCGCCTGCAGCCATGACACCAACAATGCATGCACAGCATTTGCCGTCTGACAGACGGTGCGCGTAACCTGAGGAACAGCAACCATGCCGGACATTACCCTGACTACCCTGCTGGAGCATAAGGCCCGTGGTGAGAAGATCGCCATGTTAACCTGTTATGACGCGACCTTTGCCGCAGCATCGTGCGATGCCGGGATTGAAATGCTGCTGGTTGGCGACTCTCTCGGCATGGTCTTGCAGGGCCGCGACAGCACCCTGCCGGTGACCATCGAAGACATGGCCTACCATACCGCTTGCGTCAAGCGTGGCAACAAAGGCGCCATGATCGTTGCCGATCTCCCTTTTATGGGCACTGCCACGCTAGAAGAAATCTATCGCCAGAGCGCCACCCTCATGCGCGCCGGCGCCCACATGGTCAAGCTGGAAGGCGGCGCCTGGCTTTGCGAGGCCGTCACCGGACTGGCACAGCGCGGTATCCCTGCCTGTATCCATTTGGGCCTGACGCCCCAGTCGGTCAACATATTTGGCGGTTACCGCGTGCAGGGCCGCGAAGCTGCTGCTGCTGCACAACTCAAGGCAGACGCACAGGCACTGGAACAGGCCGGTGCCGCCATGCTGCTGCTGGAGTGTGTACCCAGCAGTCTGGCTGCCGAGGTTACCACTGCCAGCAAAGTACCGGTCATTGGTATTGGTGCCGGCCCCTCCACGGACGGCCAGGTACTGGTTTTGCATGACATGCTGGGCATGTCTTTAACCGGCTTTACTCCCAGGTTTGTCCGCAACTTCATGCAGGGCTCCGCCTCCATTGGTGATGCTCTTGCCGCCTATCAGGCTGCAGTCAAAGATGGCAGTTTCCCTGCACCAGCGCACGAGTTCAACGCATGATAACTGTTACCACCATTGAATGCCTGCGCAAGCAGACCGGCCAGGCCCGCAAGAATGGTCAACGAATTGCGCTGGTGCCCACCATGGGCAACCTGCATGCCGGTCACATGTCTCTGGTCGAAACCGCCCGTCAGCATGCCGACTTCACTGTTGTCAGTATCTTCGTCAACCCGCTGCAGTTTGGTCCAAACGAAGACCTGGACAGCTATCCGCGCACCCTGGCCGATGACCAGGCCAGGCTGACAGCCGCCGGTTGCGCCCTGCTGTTCACACCAGGCGAGGCACTTATGTACCCCCACGGCATGGAAAACCACTGCCTGGTGCATGTTCCCGATGTCAGTGAAGGGCTGTGCGGCGGCAGCCGCCCCGGACATTTTGATGGCGTGGCTACCGTGGTTACCAAGCTGCTGAATATGGTGCAGCCTGACGTGGCCGTTTTTGGCGAAAAGGACTATCAGCAGCTGGCAGTAATCCGCAAAATGCTTGCTGACCTGAACAGCCCCGTAAAGATTGTTTCCGCACCCATCGTGCGCGATAGTGATGGGCTCGCATTATCCTCTCGAAACGGGTATCTTGACGCCGCTCAACGCAAAAAAGCACCTGCCCTGCATGCGTGCCTACAACAAAGCGTTACCCGGATACAGTCAGGCCGCCGTGATTACGATATCCTGTTGCAGCAGGCAGCCAGCGAACTGGCTGCTGCCGGCCTGCACCCGGACTACCTGGAGCTGCGCGAGGCCGGCAGCCTGAAACCCGCAACTGCCGACAGCACCAGGCTGGTCATTCTGGCTGCTGCCTTGCTTGGCAACACGCGTCTGATCGATAATATCGAGTTCGCTGTGCAGCCCTGAGCCTGTCCGGTTTTCAGCTACGCACCACCACATTAGAGGTAGAAACACCGATGCAAACCATACTGCTCAAAGCCAAGCTGCACCGGGCCATCGCCACCCATGCAGTTGTGGATTACGAAGGCTCTTGCGCCATTGACGGCGACTGGCTGGACATGTCCGGCATTCGTGAATACGAGCAAATCCAGATTTACAACGTCGATAACGGCGAGCGCTTCACCACTTACGCCATTCGTGGCGAACCTGGCTCACGCATCATTTCAGTCAACGGTGCAGCCGCACACAAAGCCAAGGTAGGTGATCGCCTGATCATCTGCGCCTACTGCCTCTACGAAGAGCACGAACTGGACACTCACCAGCCACACCTGCTGTACATGGCTGATGACGGCTCGCTAAGCCACAGTAGCAACGCCATCCCGGTTCAGCTGGCGTAACCCTGCCCGGATGCTCGCGGCGTTAGAACGCCGCATGCATCCACATACCTGTTTCGCCACACAGGTCAAGAAAGCGCTTACATTTCCCATAACCGGTCGCTTCAGTGCTAACATTCAAGATGACCTGCAAGGGTTACACTGCAACACCCCGGTGCCTTTCTGCCGTATTGTCCACACGCGCGAACAGCCTCTAACAGGCTTATTGCGCACCGGCTCCGCACCTGCCCCGATGGTTTTACAAGTCCGCCCTTTTGACTACCATCAACCAGCACTGTATTGGTCACAAGGAAACCAGAATGCAGCAGGCCTTTACTCCTACTAACCCCCTAACCCTGCCCGCCTGGCAGGCCTTGCAATCACAGCGCGTGGCGATGCATGAGTATTCGATGCAGGCAGCCTTTGCCAGTGATCCGGAGCGCTTCGAGCGCATGTCCATCAGCCATCAGGGCATACTGCTGGACTATTCGAAAAACCTGGTGGACAAAACCACCATGCAGCTGCTGCTGGAACTGGCCGCGCAAGCGGGTGTGCCATCGGCCCTGCAGGCCCAGTTTCGTGGCGAACCGGTTAATACTACCGAGCGGCGCCCAGCGTTGCATACTGCCTTGCGCCGCCCGTTAAATGACCCGCTCCTGCTGGACGGCAAAAACATTATGCCCGAGGTTCGTCATGTGCAGGAGCAGATGGAACGGCTCAGCAATCTGCTACGAAAGGGTCAGTGGTCCGGATTTGACGGGCAGGCCATTACCGACATCGTCAATATCGGCATTGGTGGCTCGTTTCTAGGTCCGCAACTGGCTGTGGAAGCCCTGCAACCCTTTGCTAGCGACACCTTGCGCTGCCATTTCCTGACCAATATCGATAGCAGCGAGTTTTACCAGCTTAGCCGCCGCCTGCAGCCAGGCCGCACCCTGTTTATCGTGTCCAGCAAATCTTTTGGCACACTGGAAACCCGCAAAAATGCTCTGGCTGCACGCCAGTGGATGCTGGCCGCCGGCTGTAGTCTGCAAGACCTGTCCCGGCATTTCATTGCGGTCTCAAGCAACATTGCAAAAGCTGTGGAGTTCGGCATTGCTCCGGAAAACATCCTGCCCATGCAAGACTGGACTGGCGGGCGCTACTCCATTTGGTCGGCCATAGGCTTGCCCCTCGCCATGACCGTCGGCATGCGGCACTTCAAGGATATGCTGGCAGGCGCCCACGCCATGGATATGCATGCCCTGCAAGCCCCGCTTGAGCAAAACATGCCAGTGATCATGGCCCTGCTGGGCATCTGGTACATCAACTTCCACGGCGCTCAAAGCCACGCCGTGCTACCCTACGACAACTACTTGCGCTATCTGCCCGACTATCTGCAACAGCTTGATATGGAGTCCAATGGCAAGCAGGTCCGCCACGATGCGTCCCCGCTGAGTTATTCCAGCGGTCCCGTGATCTGGGGCAACCTGGGCACCAACGGCCAACATGCCTATCACCAGCTGTTGTTACAAGGCACCCGGATCATTCCGGCCGACTTTATTATCGCCGCTCGCAGCCACAACCCGGTTGCGGACCATCAGCAATGGCTGTACGCCAACTGTCTGTCCCAGACTCAGGCACTGATGCGCGGCAAAAGCCTGCAACAGGCTGAAAATGAGCTGCGCGCGGCTGGCCTGGATGCCAGTGAGGTTGCCCGGCTGGCCCCGCACAAGGTCGTTCCAGGCAACCGCCCCAGCAATACCCTGGTACTATCAAAACTTGACCCGCAACGCCTCGGTGCACTGATTGCACTATACGAGCACAAGATTTTTATCCAGAGCGTTGTCTGGGGCATCAATGCGTTTGACCAGTGGGGAGTCGAGCTGGGCAAGGAACTGGGCGGTAATATCTTTCCGCTATTGCAAGACAAGCAGCAGTCCGCCACTGGTGACAGCTCTACCTTGGGGCTGATACAGCATTTTCACGCCGCCGGCCCCCTCGGGCCCAAGGCCAGCCGGTGAATCAGCCACCTGCCAGCCCAAGGGCTGCCGTTTCTGTAGCACTGTCCCGCTGCCTCCCGGAAGTCTGCAGGACAGCGACGCCTGAGGCATAATGGCGCCATTGAAGTGCCAAGGACCCGCAACATGCACAAACGTCTCAAACGCCTCGGCTGGATCTTGCTGGTCCTGCCATTATTTTATCTGTGGCTAGGCTTTCTGGCCGCCCCGGGGCTTGGTCTGCACTTTGGCAACCAGTTGCTGACCCAGTACAGCAACCAGCCAGCTCATCTGCAGCGTCTCGAGTTCAACCCGCTCAGCTTGCAGCTGCGTCTATGGCACTTCCGGCTGGGTGCAGAGCAACCGCTGCTCGCATTGGACGCTGCGCATGCCAGGCTGGACTGGAAAAGCCTGCTGCACGGCCGGGTTCATCTGACCGACGTACTGCTGGAGCAGCCTTACGCCCATATCGAGCTGAACAAAAGCCGCCAGCTGACCTTGCTGGATGCATTTGACTTGCCCGAATCAGCCAAAACCGACACACCACAACAAGACCCCTTTCCGCTTACTCTGGAGCTGGCCCGCATTGAACAGGGCAGCCTGTCATACGTTGACACCAGCTTGCAGCAGCCAGTTGATATGCAGTTTGCCGACTTGCAAGCAGAACTGCACCAGCTCAGCCTCGACCGTGACGATGCCACCTCTTTCAGCCTGCAATTCAGTTCCAGTGATGGCGCACAGGTCAGCACCAGCGGCATTTTCTCCCTGCAGCAGCTGACCAGCAGCGGCAGCCTGCAAGCAACAGGCGTAGAGCTGGCCAGCTGGTGGCCCTATGTGCTGGAACAGTTGCCACTGCACCTGCAACAGGGCAGCCTGCAACTCAATGGCAACTACCAGCTGCAACTGGCCCCGGATCTGCAGCTACAAGTGAACGGCCTTGACCTGCAACTGGACAACCTGAGCCTGTCTGATGCCGACACACAGCAGCTGCTTGGGCTGGCCCGCTTGCAAATCGGCCAGGCCGGCATGGACCTGGCAGCGCAGCGGGTCAGTGTGACCGAAATGAGCCTGCTACAACTAAAGGCCCCCTTGCTCATCGATGCGCAGGGTCGTTTGAACTGGGAAAAAGTTGCCCCTCCGGCCCGTGCGAACAAAGCACCGCCTTCAGAAAAAGGCACCAGCAAAGGCTTCAAGCTGGCCGATATCCCCTGGCATCTGCAGTTGCAGCGCCTGACAATCGCCGACAGCCAGCTCAGCCTGGACATGCAAAACCAGTCTGAGCCAGTCAACCTGCAGTTCACTGGCATAAACGCACAGCTGGATCGCCTGGACAGTCGCAGTAGCACCCCCACCACTCTGCAGCTGGATACCCGCTTTGGCGAGCAGGGCAACATCAGCCTGGCCGCACAAGCGAACCCCCAGTCACTGGCTGCAAGCGCCAGCCTGAGAACCCGTGATATCGACTTGCGTGCTGCCCGCGCCTGGATCAGGCCCTACGCCCGCATTGAGCTGCTTAGTGCGCTTGTGGATACCGATTTGCAAGCAACATTCAAGTCCCTGCAGCAGCCCGACTTTGCTGTTTCAGGTGAAATCAACATGCATCAGCTGCATATCCGCGATCAGGCCCAAAATCGTGATCTGCTGAAATGGCAGTCACTGCAACTGGAGCAGCTGTCTTTCGCGCATGTTGCAAACACCAGCAAACTGGTCATCAACCGTATTCGCGCGCAACAGCCTTATGCCCGCCTGGTGATCAGTGAAAACCTGGAAACCAACATCAGTCAACTGCTCATCCCGCAACCAGAAGGCTCAGCCAACACAGGCAGTGACACTGTTTTCACTTTCGAACTGGGCGAAGTACTGGTGGAAAACGGTTCAGCCAACTTTGCCGACTACAGCTTGCAGCCGCACTTTGCTACTGCCATCCAGACCCTTAACGGCCGTATCGGGAACCTGGCCAGTGACAGTAAACATCCCACCCCGGTAAACATCACCGGCGCCGTGGACAATTATGCTCCGGTAAAAATCAGCGGCTCACTAACGCCCTTCGATCCACTGCAGCAGCTGGATATCACCACTGAATTCAAACGGGTTGAGCTAACCGCACTGACACCTTACTCGGGAAAATTTGCCGGTTACCGGATCCATAAAGGCCGCCTCAACATGGAGCTGCATTACCAGGTCAACAATGGGCAACTGGATGCCAGCAACACTGTCTTGCTGGAGCAGCTGCAGCTGGGCGAAAAGGTCGCGAGTGCCGATGCCATTGACCTGCCGGTCCGTCTGGCTGTTGCCATGCTCAAAGACACCAAGGGCAATATCAGCATTCAGTTGCCGGTCAAGGGAGACCTCAACAGCCCCGAATTCAGTGTGATGCCCATCGTCTGGCAAACCTTGCGTAACCTGCTGACCCGCGCAGTCTCGTCACCCTTCAAGATGCTGGCCAGCATCGGCAAGGCCGGTGACAAAGACCTTGGGCAGATTCCCTTTACAGCCGGCAGCGCCGAACTGCAGGCTGATGCCGCCGGACTGCTGGACAACCTGGCCACAGCACTGCTGGAACGCCCCATGCTCCAGTTAAACATCGAGGGCACTAGCGCCCAGGCACTGGATGGCCCGGCACTGGCCAAGCGCGTATTGCAACGCCGCTATCAGGAGTTGACATATCGCCACCTGCAGGAACGTGGCAAGCCACTGCCAAAGGACATCTACAGCATTGAAGTACCAGAAAAAAGCCGCGACAAGCTGCTAGAAGAGATATACGCAACCATGTTGGCCGAAGGCAAGGTGGCCGCCATGCCATCAATGCCACGCAAGGAGCGCCACGACTGGCAACGCCAACAAGTACTCAAACACATGGCCGGTGACCCGCTCTTTCTCCGCTGGCTGGCACAGCAGCGGGCTGCCGCCATTCGTGCACACTTGGTTGAACACGGCGGTATCGATGTCGAGCGTCTATACTTGGTTGACGTCAATGAAAAAACCGAGGCTGAAAACATGGTTGTCTACAGTCAACTGCATCTGGATGTGTTATGAGCAAGCTGCTAATTTGTGTACTCGCCACAGGCTTCTTCTTCAGTTGTTCGGCCAAGGCCGCAACCCTGCGCTGCGGCAGTGATCTGGTCAGCCTGGGCGATCGCGGCTTCGAGATCAAACGCAAGTGTGGTGAGCCGGCCTATCGGGACACTGTCGGCTATACCGTCGGGCCCAATCAGCGCCTGGAACTGGCTGTCGAAGAATGGGTTTACGGCCCACGCAACGGCATGACTTATATCCTGCGTCTCGAAGGTAACCGGCTGGTCCATATAGAGGGCAAACGCCTGCCCTGAGGAGAAATGCATGAAACGGCTTATATCTGTCTCCGTCTTGCTGATGGGTCTTGGCAGTACTTCAGCACAGGCCGGCTCTACCCTGCGCTGCGGCTCTAACCTGATCAGTCTGGGTGACAGCGAATATCAGGTAATGACCAAGTGCGGCCAGCCCGCTGAAGAGTCAATGCTGGGATACCGTGAAATCGTCAACCGGTATGGCCATGTCACGGAGGTGCGTGTCGACGAGTGGGTCTATGGCCCACGCAACGGCATGTATCATTACTTGCGTTTCGAAGGCGGCAATCTGGTCAGGATTTCCAGTAGCAGGTAATCGTCATGCTGGAAATACGCCACTTAAAAACCCTGGTCGCACTGCGCGATGCCGACAGCATGGTGGATGCTGCCGAGCGGCTGCACCTTACCCAGTCGGCGCTGTCTCACCAGTTTCGCGAACTGGAGGAGCGTTTGGGCATGCAACTGTTTGTGCGCAAAACCCGACCCGTTCGTTTTTCCAGCGCCGGCCTGCGCCTGCTGCGCCTGGCTGACGATGTCCTGCCACTGATGCGCACTGCCGAACGTGACATGGCACGCCTGCAGGGCGGCAGTTCCGGCCGGTTGCACATGGCGATTGAATGCCACAGCTGCTTTCAGTGGCTGATGCCGACCATTGACCAGTTTCGCGAAGCCTGGCCCGAGGTGGAGCTGGACCTGGCCTCGGGCTTTGCCTTTGCTCCCCTGCCCGCACTGGCCCGTGGCGATCTGGATCTGGTTGTCACCTCCGACCCGGTCGAGCTAAGCGGCATCAGCTATATCCCGCTGTTTGCATATGAAGCCCTGCTCGCAGTAGCCAATCAGCACCCACTGGCCGGAAAGGCGTTTATCAGGCCGGAAGACCTGGCCACCGAAGTCCTGATCACTTATCCGGTTGAACGGGACCGGCTGGACATTTTCAATCATTTTTTGGAGCCGGCCGACATCGAACCACTAAGCGTCCGCACCTCCGAGCTGACCATCATGATGATGCAACTGGTGGCCAGCGGCCGCGGTGTGTGCTGCCTGCCCAACTGGGCCATTCACGAATACAGCAGCAAAGGTTACGTCAGCGTAAAAAAACTTGGGGAAAAGGGCCTTTTCTCAACCCTGTACGCCGCAGTGCGTACCGATATGCTGGATGCTGCGTTCATGCAGGACTTTCTGTTGACAGCCAAGGACACCTCATTCAACACCCTGGCCGGGGTAACGGCCGCGCGGGAATAGCCTGAATACAGGCGCCCTGTGCGAATAAATCGATACTGAAAACCAGCACGTCGCCCACAGGTACGAGTTCACTCGTGCAAAGTACCGTCTGTCAGCCCAGCAGGATCAGCACCCAGACAGTGGCAATCATGCACAAGCCGACCAGCTGGGCGGCACTGCCCATGTCCTTGGCGTTTTTTGACAGGGGGTGGCGTTCAAGGGAAATGCGGTCTACCACCGCTTCGATAGCCGAGTTGAGCAGCTCAATAACCAGGGACAGCAAGCAAACGGCAATCATCAGCGCCCGCTCTACAGCAGTAACGGAAAAAAAGAAACTCGCGGGGATCAACATCAGGTTGAGAGCAACCAGCTGACGAAAAGCTGCTTCAGAACCGAAAGCAGCCTTGAGGCCATCCATGGAATAACCCGCGGCCCGGACAATGCGGCGCCAGCCGGTTTGACCCTTGCTGGGAGGAGTCATGTCAGCCCTGCTGCGGAATGGATTCCATCTGTTGCAACAACAGGGCCGCCTGGGTACGGGTACGCACGTTCAACTTGCGAAAAATCGCGGTGACGTGGGCCTTTACGGTGGCTTCCGAAACGTTAAGATCATAAGCGATCTGCTTGTTTAGCAGGCCGTCACACACCATGGTCAAAACACGAAACTGCTGGGGTGTCAGGCTGGCCAGACCAGCACTGGCGGCTTTCTCTTCTTCAGTCATGGCCGCACCAGCATCCGGCAGCTCTGGCCACCAGTCATCCCCATCAAGCACCGTTTGCACCGCCTGCTGAATTTGCTCCAGCGAGCTGGACTTGGGAATGAAGCCACTGGCCCCGAATTCGCGCGAGCGACTCATCACAGCCGCCTCTTCTTGAGCCGACACCATAACCACCGGAATTTGCGGATACTGGCCACGCAGCAATACCAGCCCGGAAAAACCATGCGCCCCGGGCATGTTCAGGTCAAGCAATACCAGGTCCCAGTCGGCTTTTTCGGCCAGCCGGGCTTCGAGCTGGGCAATGCTTTCAGCCTCAACCAAACGAACATTTTCGCCCAGTGCTATAGTCAGTGCCTGCTGCAGTGCGCTCCGAAACAAGGGGTGATCATCGGCAATCAGAATATCGTATGCAGCCATGAGTTAAATAACCTGTCTTTTCAAAAATGACTAATAGTGTGGTCTGGCCTCTTCCGGTTCCTGCACCGCCTTACAGCGAAACCACCACGCATCTTACGGCCTTGGGGCAGCTTTTTCGAAACGTGCATAGCATGCCCTATACTGCTCTTCTTGCCGAATCGGCTGTATCCTGCCCTGTATGACATCACTTTGCCTTATGGATGCAGCCACTTACCTTATACCAAGGCCCAAGCCAGCACAAGACTAACAGCGAATATCAACTTATCACCTGACCCATATCGAATAATGCAAAAGAATCTCCTGCAAACTAATGCCTTGTTGCTTCTTGTAGCCATGATCTGGGGGAGTGCTTTTGTCGCCCAGCGACTGGGAATGGACAGCATAGGCCCACTGCTGTTTTCCGGTTTACGCTTTATTTTGGGTGCCCTGGTAGTGCTGCCATTCTTACTTTACCGCCGATACTCGAACAGGGTCAGCGGCCCGTTTCTGGATCGGCAACTGCTCGCTGGCGGAACTCTCCTGGGCGCGATTGTTACCATCGGCATCAATTTGCAGCAAACCGGCCTGCTGCACACCAGTGTATCCAACGCCGGTTTTATTACCGGCATGTATGTCCTGATAGTACCTTTACTGGGCTTGCTGATTGGCTTGCGCGCCACTATCGGCATCTGGCTCGGCGCTTTACTGGCACTGGCCGGATTATACCTGCTTAGTGTCGGCGACGGTTTTCAGGTAGCTCACGGCGACGTTCTGCAACTGGGTGGCGCATTTTGCTGGGCAGTCCATGTACTGGTTATGGGTTATCTGGCCAAGCGATATGACCCTTTGCGACTGACTTTTATCCAGTTTATCACCTGTGCGGCTCTCAGCCTGGCTGCCGCTCTCTGGCTCGAGCCGGTCTCACTGCCACACATCCTCGCCGCGGCTCCTGCATTGTTGTATGCCGGCCTGCTGTCAATCGGGGTCGGGTTTAGCCTGCAAGCCATTGCATTACGCCGTGCCAAACCGGCACATGCTGCTATCATTCTATCGTTGGAAGGCGTTTTTGCAGCGCTTGCAGCAGCCCTTTTTTTGGGCGAAAGCCTGAGCTTGCAAGGCTATCTGGGTGCTGCCCTGATGCTGTGTGCCATGCTGCTGGCCCAGCTCTGGCCCCAGCGCCAGCCACCGGCACCCGTTGAAGAACCGCTGACCTGTCTCAGCACGGGCCCCTCGGCCCTGCCGGTTGGTGACATACAGCCGGAGCTTGCTATGGGTGCCGCAACAGCGCCTGTTCCTGCTGTGCAGTCAGCGGACGCTTCGCGGCCAGATAATGCCGGTTGAACCGGGCAAACCAGTCACTCAGCGCCTGGGCTGCCGCCAGGTCTCCGGCCTGCTGCAAACAGTGCACCGCAACCTCGGCGGTTGACAGCTGTCCGGCCTCCTGCGCTGTACGCAGGTGATAGCGGGACAACCCGGCAGGCTGCAGGCTGAGTACCGGCAGCCGTTGCAGGTAGTCTGATTTGCGGTACATCTTGCGTGCTTCCTGCCAGGTGCCGTCCAGCAGGACAAACAGCGGCGGTCTGTCCAGCCCGCCGGCGACCGGCAGTGGCAGCTCCGCCACCACCCTCTGGCCTGTGGCCGCCTCATCAGCCGGAAATACCAGCCACGGCTGCCAGCGCGCATCCTCCAGCAACGCCAGCAGCCCGGGATCAGGCTCCGTGCGCGACCAGAGAAAAGCATGGGTATCGGGCACCACATCAGCGATCAGCCAGCCGGTATTGCTTGGTTTCAGCGGCTCCTTGTCGGCCATCAGCAGGCAAACGGCACTAACAGTCTTCACCTGCGGTTGCCATGCACAAATGCAATAGCGCTCGGCTACCCGGCAACGCGGGCAGCGCACCAGCAAAGCACCGCGGGCGGCAAAGGGCTTTTCGCTGCGGGCCAGACGCAAGGCGCGCAAGCGGGCAACAGCATGGGGCATCAGAACGGCTCCAAAAACCGGCAACCATAACATGGTCCGTGCTTGCGCGGGAGCCGGTTTATTGTGCAATCAGGCGCTCGCTGCGAAACGGCACCCTGCATGCGAATGAATTCGCACCGGCCAGCAGACCCTGTCCGTGCAGGTCAGCGTTTCGCCTCTTCATCACCCAGCTCTTCATAGCCGGTGATCATGGCATGCACATACTCGTAAAACGGCTTGCCGGTAAAGGCCAGATAAACGTGGGCAATGAAAAACACCAGCATGGCGAAAGCAGCGGCGGTGTGCACAATCGCCACTGGTGCCAGTGTCAGCCAGCCCAACCCCAGTTGCGGCCAGTAAGGATACAGCAGATACAGCATGCCACTAACCCAGATCACCGGCGAGATCAGCAGCTTGAAAGCCAGATAGGCCAACCGCTGCAGCGGATTATGCTTGGCGCTGAGGGATTTCTTGTAGGGTTTTTCTTCATCCCTGAACATGCCCAGGGCGTAATAGCGTGTCATCGCCGCCAGTTTTTCGGTGGTCGGGATATATTGCCGCCATTCGCCGGTGGTGAAGTGCCAGAAGATAGCAAACAGCCACAGCACTATCAGCAACAATGCCATAATAATGTGTGCGTTGACCGCAGTGGCAAAGCCCAGCCAGTGATAGCTGGAGTGGATTTCAAACCCGGTCAGCAGCAGGCCGATGATCAGCGCTGCCTGCGACCAGTGCCAGAAGCGTTCAAACCTTTTGTAAACCATGACCTTCATGCACGCTTCCTCCCGAAAATGATGCGGCCGAGCAAGTGCACCAGCACCCCGGCCAGTGTTGCCCAGACCGCCCAGGTACCCAGGCGGTCAACCCAGACAGAGGCGTCACGCCCCGGCATATAAAAGCCTTTGAGGTCTGCCAGGCGACCATCACGAGCATGACAGGAGTCACACTGCAGTGCCTGCTCTTTCGGTGCCACCATGTGGGTAATCGGCCAGAACATTTCGTTATCGACAAAGCCGTGCTCGCCACTGAACAGATCCTGCGCGGCCCCGGTGGCAACTGCATCGGCCTGGCCGACCATTAGCGCCTTGACCCAGTCAAAGTTGGTCCAGAGGGCGTCATCACCGTCCGGGCCAAACACATTGGTGGCCAGCAGGCGGTTGGTTTGCTTGTCATAAGGCTGCTTGCCGGTCATGCGCTTGAACGGCCAGATGCGCGAATCCGGATCGCCATAACTGCCCTTGACCTTGTTCACGGACACCCGCTGCTGCGGGTCAATCTCGTCGTCCAGCATGGTGTACTCGACCTGGCCATCAAACCAGCGGTACACCGGCGGCACATTGACCTCGTTGCGAAACACACCCTTGTGGTTGGCATAGCTCAGCCAGCCGTTTTCATCGTATTCAAAATACAGCACCGGCTTGCCCTTGGCATTGAGTACCAGCTCGCCGTTTTCGTCGCGCTGCATTTTTTCCGTTGCCTGCGACCAGTCCCAGAACATCTTGGTCGGCACACCACCGCGGGCAAACTCGGGAATGTGACAAGTCTGGCAAGCCACCTTGTCGGTGTGATCATTGAGCTTGTTGTTGATGCCAAAGTCATGCGGCTTGCTGCCATGACAGGACTCACAACTGGCCCGCCCGGCGTGGCTGCTGCCGGGTATATCAATACCGTGCAGGTCACGGGCTTCCATCGCATAGCGGCTGCCATCAACGCTGTGCTCGTCAGAAGTATGGCAGGTGGCGCAGCTGAAGTTGAGGCCGCCGGCATCCATATGTACATCCAGCGCCCGGTCTGGCTGCACCAGCGAACTGTCCAGGTCACCATGTTTTACGCCGTCACCGCCGCCGCCATAAAAGTGGCAGCTGCCACAGGTCTGGCGACTGGTCTGACCTACATTCTGCGCCACCCGCGTCAGATCAACCTTTTTTACCGGACGGTTGTTTTCAATCTTGAACTCGCCATTGACCCGCACATCCGCATAAGCCGGATGGCCGGCGCCCGCCTCGGTTTTCAGATAGGTACCGGTCGTGTCATGGCAAGCCAGGCAGTCCACATTGTGCTCGGCGGTAAAATCAAAGTCCTTGTCTTCCCAGCCGTAGCCGATATGGCAGGAGGTACAGCGCGGGTAGTTGGACTTCAGGCTGCCACAAAACACATTGGGCTCATGTTTTTTGCCCAACACCTGCCCAGTTGCCGGATGATTGAACTCCCACTTCCAGTGGGTGGTTTGCTGCAGCTGTCTGGCCGCCTCGGTATGGCAAGCCAGACAGGCGCGGGTAACCTCCGGGCCACTGGCAAAGTCTTTTTGCAGCTCGGCAAACTTGCTGTGATCGGCGGTAGAACTTTGTTTCAACGAAATTTTTGCTGTAGCAGCCTGCGACAGAGCAGGCGATAACAGCCCCAGCACAAGCATCAGGGTCCAGCCAGAGTACAAGCGGCGCATACATGGAATCCATAAAGCACTTATAGTTATACAATTTATTAAACAGTAAGCAAGTGCGTTTTGCCATGCGGCACTTGGTAGCACCGACCTTGTTCAACTTACAGCAACTGTCCTGCTGCAAGCTGCACCTTGCGTCAGGTAATAAAAAACCGCCAGCTAATGCTTTAGCCAGCGGTTTTCGTACTGCAGTCAGTCAGCTGGTCCGGATTCAGGCAAAGATGATTTCACCATCAGCAACCTGCGCCCTGATTTGTGCCCCTTCGGCAAACTGCCCAGAAAGGATTTGCTGGGCCAGCGGGTTTTCCACCCAGCGTTGAATAGCACGCTTGAGCGGTCTAGCGCCGTACACTGGGTCATAGCCGACATCAATCAGCTTGTCCATTGCCTCGTCACTCAGCTCCAGACTCAGGCCACGCTCGGCCAAACGCTGACGCAAGCGGCCCAGCTGTATCTGTGCAATGCCGGCAATTTGCTCTTTGTCCAGCGGCTCGAAAATCACCAGCTCGTCAATCCGGTTGATGAACTCGGGGCGGAAGTGGCTGCCAACGGCATCCATCACCGCTGCCCTTTGGGCTTCGCGGTCTTCCACCAGCTCCTGGATTTGCGCCGAGCCCAGGTTGGACGTCATCACCACCACGGTGTTGCGGAAGTCCACGGTACGGCCATGGCTGTCAGTCAGGCGGCCGTCTTCCAGCACCTGCAACAGCACGTTGAATACATCCGGGTGGGCTTTTTCCACTTCGTCCATCAGCACCACCGAATAAGGCTTGCGGCGTACCGCTTCGGTCAGGTAGCCGCCCTCCTCGTAACCCACATAGCCAGGCGGGGCACCAATCAGGCGGGCTACCGAGTGTTTCTCCATGAACTCGGACATGTCGATGCGCACCATGGCATCCTCGGTATCGAACAGAAACTCGGCCAGCGCCTTGCACAGCTCGGTCTTACCAACACCGGTCGGACCAAGGAACAGGAAAGATCCCGCCGGACGATCCGGGTCAGCCAGGCCAGCACGCGAGCGGCGCACGGCGTTGGACACCGCAGTGACCGCTTCGTCCTGGCCAATCACGCGGGTATGCAGCAGCTGTTCCATCTTGATCAGCTTGTCACGCTCGCCCTCCAGCATCTTGGAGACCGGAATGCCGGTCCACTTCGACACCACATCGGCCACCTCCTCGTCAGTGACCTTGTTGCGCAGCAGCTGGTTCTCGCTTTTGCTGTGTTGGTCAACCATCTGCAGACTGCGCTCCAGATCAGGTATCACCCCGTATTGCAGCTCGGCCATGCGGTTCAGGTCACCCTTGCGCCGTGCCAGCTCCATTTCCTGGCGCGCCTGCTCGATCTGCTGTTGTAGCTGGGCAGAACCATGCACTTCGGCTTTTTCAGACTTCCAGATCTCCTCCAGGTCCGCATATTCGCGCTCATAACGGGCAATTTCTTCTTCCAGTTTTTCCAGCCGCTTGCGCGTGTCCTCATCGTCTTCCTTCTTCAGCGCTTCACGCTCGATTTTCAGCTGGATCAGACGACGATCCAGGCGGTCCAGCGCCTCGGGCTTGGAGTCGATTTCCATGCGGATCATGCTGGCGGCCTCATCAATCAGGTCAATGGCCTTGTCTGGCAGCTGACGGTCGGTGATGTAGCGATGACTGAGCTTGGCGGCAGCAATGATGGCTCCATCAGTGATACTGACGCCATGGTGCACCTCGTAGCGCTCTTTCAAACCGCGCAGAATGGCAATGGTATCCTCTTCGTTGGGCTCGTCCACCAGCACCTTCTGGAAACGGCGCTCCAGCGCGGCATCCTTTTCAATATATTGGCGGTACTCGTCCAGCGTGGTCGCACCTACACAGTGCAATTCGCCACGGGCCAGCGCCGGTTTGAGCATGTTGCCGGCATCCATGGCGCCCTCGCCCTTGCCTGCGCCGACCATGGTATGCAGTTCGTCAATAAACAAAATGATCTGGCCTTCCTGCTTGGCCAGCTCACCCAGTAATGCCTTGAGCCGCTCTTCAAATTCGCCACGATACTTGGCACCTGCAATTAACGCACCCATATCCAGCGACAGCAGACGCTTGCCTTTCAGGTTGTCGGGCACCTCGCCATTGATGATGCGCTGGGCCAGCCCTTCGGCAATCGCGGTTTTGCCCACGCCAGGCTCGCCAATCAGCACCGGGTTGTTCTTGGTACGGCGCTGTAGCACCTGCACAGTGCGACGGATTTCATCATCACGACCAATCACCGGGTCCAACTTGCCCTGCTCGGCGCGCTCGGTCAGGTCGATGCAGTATTTTTCCAGTGCCTGGCGCGACTGCTCGGCATTGGGGTCATCCACGCTGGCACCGCCGCGCAGGTTGGCAATGGCATTTTCCAGCGCCTGGCGGCTGACCCCCTGACTCAGCAACAGCTTGCCCAGCCTAGTGTTTTCATCCATGGCCGCCAACAGCACCAGCTCGCTGGAGATAAACTGGTCTTTTTTCTGCTGCGACAGGCGATCCGCCTGATTCAGCAGACGGGCCAGGTCTTGCGACAGGCTCATGTCACCGGTCGGATTCTGGATTTTTGGCAGGTCCGCCAGCAGCTTGTTCAGCTCGTTTTTCAGCTGGTTAACGTCAAAGCCAACCTGCATCAGTAGCGGGCGGATGGCCCCGCCCTGCTGGTCTATCAGCGCCAGCAACAAATGCACGGGTTCTATAGCAGTATGATCCTGGCCCAACGCAATAGATTGTGCATCAGACAAAGCCACCTGCAACTGACTGGTTAAACGATCAACTCGCATGATTTATTCCTCTGGTTACCTGTGGGGCGAGCCGAATATCTGCTGGTCGCTTCCACCACAACAACTCGGGGCAACAGGCAAAACCAATACAATACGACTAACGATTTGCCCTCACTGCAGCCCTCAAGCCTGACTGTTTAACCCGTGCAGCCCCTTTTAAGGATAGAAAACATCGGGCAGCCAGCCATGGCGCTGCTGGTGGAACCCCCCCTTGAACGGAGCTCACCTTGAACAAAAAAGAGATAAGGCCAAAACCCTGGATTTCAAGCCTTCCTTGCGTCAGACAACCCTTATGCCTGGCCACAACACAGATACTGCAATGCTTTCCGACGTTTTACAAATACCAAAACCATTTCTTGAAAAGGCGTTTTATTACTTCCTGCCAATTTAGATAGCATGATAAATAGCTAACTACCTATAATAAATATTTCCGGCTTTTCAGCCCCCCTTCAAATAGAAAAACAACCTATACAAGTAGCGCGCTATTAATAAGCTTCGAAACAGATAGCTTCGAATAATCTAAAGGTCGAATACACAATCACTTACAAAACCCTAGCATAAGCCACAAGCCATGAGCCGCAGCAGCCAAGGCCCTGACAGGCACTTCCCGAATGCCTGCAAACATACAAATAATAAAACCCTGAGCTTTCCAAGCCACAGATAAAACCAGCTATCGTTATAAAAATAAGACCGGAGGTTGAATAACAATATAAGTTCGTCTTCCCTGCCTGCTTTAACAAAAACAATCTATTCTGGAGTGCACAATCATGCCTAAAGAAATCACCGAAAGAGATCAGCAATACTGGGGCACCAACCTCCGTCTGATTCTCATCTGTCTCGCCATTTGGGCCACTGTGTCCTATGGCTTTGGACTACTGCTGCGGCCATTACTCATGGGTATCAGCATTGGCGGAGCCGACTTCGGCTTCTGGTTTGCCCAGCAAGGTTCCATTTTTACCTTCCTGGCCCTGATCACCTTCTACGCTTGGCGCATGAACAAGCTGGATGACGAATTTGGTCTGGAGGACTAACCATGAGCCAGTTTACGATCAACCTGATTTTTGTAATGGGTTCGTTCGCGCTCTATACCTGGATCGCGATCTGGGCCCGTGCAAAATCAACCCGCGAGTTTTATATTGCCGGCGGTGAAGTTCACCCGACGATGAACGGCATGGCGACTGCAGCCGACTGGCTGTCTGCTGCCTCGTTCATTTCCGTTGCCGGCCTGATCTCGGTCGGCTATGTGAACTCCGCGTTCATCATGGGCTGGACCGGTGGTTATGTGTTGCTGGCAACCCTGCTGGCTCCTTACCTGCGCCGCTTCGGTACTTACACGGTGCCGGACTTTGTTGGTAAGCGCTACGACAGTAGTGCTGCCCGGGTGGTTGCGATCATTTGCCTGATCATCATCTCGCTGACCTACGTAATCGGCCAGATGACTGGCGCCGGTGTTGCGTTTGCCCGCTTCCTGGAAGTGAAGGTGTCCACAGGACTGATCATTTCATCCTTCGTGGTATTTGCTTACGCGGTACTCGGCGGCATGAAAGGGGTAACTTACACCCAGGTGGCGCAGTACATCGTACTGATCCTGGCCTTCCTGATCCCTGCGGTTTACCTGTCATTGATGATTACCGGCCACTTCCTGCCACAAACCGGCTTCATTGGCGCGCACGCCGCGTCCGGTGACCCTATGCTGCACAAGCTGAACGAGCTGGTTCGCGACCTGGGCTTCCAGGACTATACGGCTGATGTGTCCAACCGTGTCAACATGACCCTGTTCACCCTGACCCTGATGGTGGGTACTGCAGGTCTGCCACACGTCATCATCCGCTTCTTCACCGTACCCAACATCAAGGACGCCCGCCGTTCTGCTGCCTGGGCACTGGTGTTCATCGCACTGTTCTACACCACAGCTCCTGTTGTAGCTGCCATGGGTCGCCTGAACCTGATCGAAAGTATCTATCCGAACGGGACAGACCAGGCTCCGTTGGCCTATGAAGAGCGCCCACAGTGGTTCAAGAACTGGGAAGAAACCGGCCTGCTGAAGTTTGAGGACAAGAACGGCGATGGCCACATTCAGTTCTACAACGACGGCACCCTGCCCACCCCGAACAAGGACTTCGTTGCACCATCCGACTGGAACGGTAACGAACTGACTGTAAACAACGACATCTTGGTACTGGCTCTGCCTGAAATTGCCAACATGCCTGGCTGGATTATCGGTCTGATTGCTGCTGGTGGTATTGCCGCCGCCCTGTCTACTGCTTCCGGTCTGATGCTGGCCATTTCTTCGGCAATCAGCCATGACTTGCTGAAAAACACCCTGATGCCGCATATTTCAGAAAAAACCGAGATGCTCTATGCGCGCATTTCGATGGTCGGTGCGATTTCTGTAGCTACCTATCTCGGCCTGAACCCACCCGGTTTTGCCGCACAGACCGTAGCTTTGGCCTTTGGTATCGCCGCCTCCTCAATCTTCCCCTGCTTGATGATGGGTATCTTTATCCGTCGCATCAACAGCAAGGGTGCGGTTGCCGGCATGCTGGCCGGTGCAAGTGCCACCCTGGTGTACATCTTCCTGTACCTGGGCTGGTTCTTCATCCCCGGCACCAACACCTTCCCGAACAGCCCTGAGTACTACCTGTTTGGTATCATCTCGCCGCTGTCCTTCGGTTGTATTGGTGCGGCCATCAACTTCACTGTAGCCATCATCGTATCCAACGCTACCGAGAAGCCCAGTGAAGAAATTCAGGAGATGGTGCGTCGCGTACGTTACCCATAATCCCTGACTTGCTGTAAACTTTAATCGACCTTTGAGTGGGCTTTCCTTGAAAGCCCACTTTTTTTGCCCAACGCCAACAGCATTAGCAAGGCAAGTAACGGAGTAACTCTATGTGGCACCTACTGGCAGTTTTCATTTCAGGCCTGAGCCTGGGCGGCATGGCTTACCTGGCCCGCAAGCTTTCGCGCAACCGGCTGCCGACCTGGATTGTTCCTGTACTGGCGGCACTGGGCATGTTCGGTTACCTGGCTGTTTACGACTACACCTGGTACGGCTACAAAACCGAACAGGTACGCATCACCCAGCCAGACGATCAGGTCATGTTTTTCAATGAAAAAGCCGAGCGCAGTTTTTTCAAACCCTGGAGCGTAATCAAACCGGCAATCAACAGCTTTTACATTTTTGACGGCAAATTCAAAAGCCGTGAACAGGACAATCAAATCCTGGTTGAGTATTTCATGTATGAATTCATCAAGGATCCCATCGAGCGCCAGCAGGTCTACATGGCGGTCCTTAACTGCACCACACAGGAGCGTGCCGTACTCCTGCAGGGCAAAACTGCAAAGGCAACCCGGTACGAAAACGTCACAACGGATGACGTGTTTTATCAAAAACTTTGCCATTGACTGATCTCCTGCTTCCGATAAAAAAGCCATGCTGAGTACCAGCATGGCTTTTTTGTAGATGCGGTTTTGCTCCGTGCCCATGGCATCCCGAAACACCGAAAGCGGTGCCCTCCTGTATAAGCGGCTTGAGCCGCGACACCTGGGGCTCTGGTTACAGCCTGGCCGCCTCTGAAGCAGCCTGTACAGGGTAACGGCCGCGCCTGTGGCAGACCCTGTTAATTGCACACCACGGCAAATAGCAGGCTCTGCCGATCCAGTTGCCGGGCTTTTTCCGGCTGCGGCTGGTTGGCATTATCCAGTGGTACCAGCACGCTGCTGCTGCAGTTCAGCAAATAGCCCTGCTGTTCGCTGCGGTCAATAAAAGCCTGCTCAAAGCTGTATAAGCGGAAGCGGGCAATGCGCTCACCATCGCTGTGGGCCAGCTGAATCTGGTTGCTGTCCACTACGCTAAAGCCCATCTGCAGGGGTACAACAAAAGTCCAGGGCCGCCAGAAAGCCGGTATTTTGCGCACTTCGGTGACCACTGCACTTTCCGGCAAACGCGCACGGGTGCGCTCAAACCAGCTATATTCCATGTAAATCTGATACCCCAGAATACCCAGACCAGCGGCGGCCGGAACAATCCATCTGGGCAGTTTTTTACGGCTGAGAATACGGGCGTACTGGGCAATGCCAGCGGCAAAAAAGGCCGCAGCTGCGGCTATTAGAAGTTTTATCAGCATGGGGATGTTCCATCAGACATAAAAAAGGGCTTCACCAGGAAGCCCATTTTGTTTTCCCGAGGTCCGCCCCGCCAGGGCAGGGACGGACAGGGCACAAGCAGATCAGTGATCAATCGCGGCGCCGGCACCTTTCGGGTAACGCACGCTTTCAACCAGATCCTGAATCTCCTGGGGAGGTGGCTCGGTGGCCAAGGATACTGCATAGGCCACGATGAAGTTAACAATCGCACCGAAGAAACCGATACCCAGCGGGTTGACACCGAAGAACCAGTACTCCTTGGTATCCGGGAAATTGGCAGTGCCCGAAATGAACAGCCAGCCCTTGAACATGAAGATGTATACCAGGGTCAGGGTGATACCCGCCAGCATTCCGGCGATGGCACCCTTGCCGTT
Source organism: Gammaproteobacteria bacterium (assembly GCA_012728415.1). Taxonomy (GTDB): domain Bacteria; phylum Pseudomonadota; class Gammaproteobacteria; order Pseudomonadales; family Pseudomonadaceae; genus Thiopseudomonas. Next base: position 23,454 of record JAAYFD010000026.1, on the reverse strand, counting down.
GATGCGCTGGGAGAAAATTCCCATCATCAGTGCCGGGAACAGGGTGGAGGCTGCCAGGCCGAAGGCCAGGGCTACCGTCTGCGCGGCAAAGCCCGGCGGATTCATGCCAAGGTAGGCGCTCACCCCCAGTGTTGCCAGCATCGCGACCCGTGCAACATTCATCTCGCCTTTTTCGCTCAGGTCAGGCTTCAGCGTGACCTTGACGATATCGTGACTCACCGCTGAAGAGATCGCCATCAACAGGCCAGCTGCCGTGGACAGGGCCGCAGCAATCGCACCCGCCGCCATCAGACCAATGGTCCAGCCCGGCAGGTTGGCAATTTCAGGGTTGGCAATCACCATGATGTCGTTGTTGACGGTCAGCTCGTTACCGGCCCAGCCATTGGCTTCAGCCACTGCCTTGCCCTTTTCGCTGGCATCATTGTAGTACTGGATGCGGCCGTCACCGTTCTTGTCTTCATACTTCAGCAGGCCAGCCTTGATCCAGTTGTCCATCCACTCGGGGTGCTTGGACTCTTCCAGGGCCAGAATTTGCTCACCGCTGGTGCCTTCCGGATAAATGGTGGTCATCAGGTTCAGACGCGCCATGGAGGCAACCGCAGGTGCAGTCAGATACAGCAGCGCAATGAACACCAGCGCCCAGCCGGCAGACCAGCGGGCATCAGCTACCTTGGGTACGGTGAAGAAACGGATGATTACGTGTGGCAGACCCGCAGTACCTACCATCAGGGTGGCGGTCAGCAGGAAGTGGTTCAGCGGGTCGGCAGCATAGGCAGTGTACTCGGCAAAGCCCAGGTCGCTCAGAATGCTGTTGAGCTTGGTCAGCACGTGCACGCCCTCACCGGATACTTCGCTGATCATGCCCAGCTGCGGAACGGGATTACCGGTCATCTGGAAGGAGATGAAGATCGGTGGCACCAGGAAAGCCACAATCAGTACACAATACTGCGCCACCTGGGTGTAGGTCACACTCTTCATGCCGCCCAGTACGGCATAGAAGAAGGTAATGCCGGCGGCAATCCAGATACCGGCATCAACCGATACTTCCAGGAAGCGGGCAAATACCACACCGGAGCCGGTCATCTGGCCGATCATGTAGGTCAATGAGATACACAGCAGGCTGACCACCGCGATCATGCGGGCAGGCTTGCTCTGGTAACGGTCTTCCACGAAAGAAGGCACGGTGTACTTGCCGAACTTGCGCAGGTACGGCGCCAGCAGCATGGCCAGCAGGATGTAACCACCGGTCCAGCCCATCAGGAACGCGGAGCCGGAGTAACCCATGAAGGCCACCATGCCGGCCATGGACAGGAAGGAAGCAGCAGACATCCAGTCACCGGCAACGGCGACACCGTTGGTGATTGGGTGAATACCGCCCCCTGCAACGTAAAACTCCTTAGTGGAGCCGGCCCGAGACCAGAGCGCAATACCGATGTACAGCGCAAAGGACAGGCCAATGAAAATCAGGTTTACAGCAAACTGACTCATGATCTTAGTCCTCGCTCATGCCGAAATGCTTGTCGATCTGGTTCATACGCCAGGCGTAAAAGAACACCAGAACAATAAAGCTGATGATGGCGCCCTGGTGAGAGAACCAGAACCCGATATCAACACCACCGAAGGTGATGTCAGACAATGCAGGACGCAGGAAAATGGAAATTCCGTACCCTGCAAATGCCCACACGACAAGACACATGACGATCAGGCGAAGGTTCGCCTTCCAGTACGCCTGTGCCACTTCTTTATCGACCATAATTGCGTTCTCCGCTCGTTTTTGTTTTCGGCCTTGCAGCACCACAGCAGGCACCACAAGGCTTCCGGAGCGAAATATTGCAAAATGTGAACGGCTTTATAAAGCCCCGACATTAGTCTTATGAGCAAGCTACCAAGTAGCCCGCTTATATGTTTGTGATAACAACACCAAACTAGACGACGGCCGGAAATATCGCCGGTATAAAAATAAAATCAAGCTGCTAAAACGGGTCGGAAGTAATGAGAAAACTAATTAGCAAGCCATCCTATCTATTGAAAACAAGCAGTTAGCTGATCCACGAAACAGCTCGTTTTTTTAGCACTTGATTGTTGCAAACAAACTTTAATGCACTGTTCCGGGATATTCCTTGCTGGCACAGAACAGCCGGTTTAAACCGACGCATGCAGCAAAAAAAACATATGCAAGAACTGCACATACCGACCAAAGGATGATACCACCCTGATAAAAATCACACTGAGAAGCCGCCTGGGAAGTACTGCAATAATGTGAGCGCCGCAGCCAGGGTCAGGCGAAAATCAGCGGAAAAGCGCTGCTTACTTGGAGCCAGCGGGCATTTTAAGCTGATTTTCAACAACGCCCTGACAGCACAGGCAGTTATTCAGCGTTCCCAGAGAGTGCACCACCTGCAGGCTGCAGGTACACTGTGCAGCACATTCATCACCCGGCAAAAAACCATGCAAACAATGCTTACTCTGGCCCTCTGGCCGTCTTTGACTGCTGGCTGTGTGCTGCTGGGGGGACTGCTGCTACACAAGCGGCTGATGCTGCTGAGCGCATGCTTGAGTGCTCTGCTGGTATTTTCCGGCATCGCCGGCATCATGGCTTACCGGGACTACAGCTGGAGCACTGCTGTATACAATGCGCTTCCTGCTGGCAGCCAGGTTATCTGGCAGCAGCACGCTGTTCTGGCGGGACATCCCTGGACCCGCCTATACGCTCCGGTCACTGCCGTTCGCACCATTAACCACAGCAGTGTCACCATGGAAGCTAACGGTAATCAGCTGCTGGAGTTCGAACTGCAAGATTTTGACCTGCACAATGGTTTGCAGCCGGTCAGCCGGCAAGTGATGCTCAATTGCGAACGCCAGGACATGGTTTTACGCCTGAGCGACGGAATTCTCATTGAAACCCTGCCCAACGGTGACCCGCTGTTACGCATATTGTGTCAGGCCGACTAAGACAAGGTGCACGCAGCTCCGGCCTTACAGCCGGAGCATTGCATGCAGCTGGCAGATCAGATCACGATCAGCTCTGCTTGCAGGGCACCTGCCTGTTTCAGCGCCTCAAGAATCGCCATCAGGTCAGAAGGGGCTGCACCCACCTGGTTGACCGCACGAACAATCTCGTCAAGCGTGGTGCCCGGTGCAAACTTGAACATCGGTCGCTGCTCCTCTTCAGCACTGACCCTTGAGCGTGGTGTAACCACAGTCTGTCCGTCAGAAAAAGGCTCGGGCTGACTGACCGCAATGTCTTCACTGATCGCTACCGTCAAGCTGCCGTGGGTTACTGCTGCCGGCTGCACCCGCACATCCTGACCAATCACTATGGTGCCGGTACGCGAGTTGATGATCACCTTGGCCACGGCCTTGCCTGCCTCTACTTCCAGATTTTCTATAACCGACAGGTAATTGACCCGCTGACTCGGATCAATCGGTGCAGCCACTCTGATTGCGCCGGCATCCATCGCGCTGGCCACTCCGGGGCCGAGCAGGTCATTAAGCTTGTCTACGATGTTTTTGGCTGTGGTAAAGTCCGGCCGGTTCAGGTTCAGCGTCAGATAGTCGCCCTGGTCAAAAGCACTGGGCACGGCCCGCTCGACTGTCGCTCCAGACGGGATGCGGCCGGCCGAGGGCACATTGACGGTAATGCGCGAGCCGTCAGCACCTCCGGCATCAAAGCCGCCCACTACCAGGTTGCCCTGAGCAATGGCATAGACGTTACCGTCAATCCCTTTCAGTGGAGTCATCAACAGGCTGCCACCGCGCAGGCTCTTGGCGTTGCCAATGGAGGACACCGTAATGTCGATGGTCTGGCCGGGGCGGGCAAAGGGTGGCAAATCAGCATGCACAGAAACTGCAGCAACGTTCTTCAACTGGATATTGCCCATACCAGGCGGAACACGAATACCAAACTCGGCCAGCATATTATTGAAAGTCTGCACGGTAAATGGTGTTTGTGTAGTCTGGTCACCGCTGCCGTTAAGTCCCACGACCAGACCATAGCCGATCAGCTGGTTATTACGCACGCCCTGTATGCTGGCCAAGTCTTTCAGGCGTTCGGCCTGGGCCTGCAAGCCTGTCCCCAACATCAGCATTACAAGCAGAAAAAATCGTTTCATGGCTGCAATCCTTCCTTAAAACGGCCAGGCCGGGCTCATGAAAAAGCGCGACAACCAGCCAGGCTGGCTGGCATTGGCAAAAGCACCGGTACCGGAATAGGTAATCCGGGCATCGGCAATACGGGTCGAGGAAACCGTATTATCAGTGCTGATGTCATCCGGACGCACCAGTCCGGAAATGCGAATCAGCTCATCACCTGTATTTAACGTCAACCATTTTTCACCACGCACTGCCAGCACACCATTAGGCAACACATCGGCTACGGTCACTGTAATTGAGCCAGCCAAACTGTTACTTTGGCCAGCCTGCCCTGAACCCTTGGTGCTACGCTTGGCGTTGGCACTGGCCTCAAGACTAAGGTTTTTATCGGTCATACCCAGCGCACTAACGCCTGCCAACGGGTTTTTGGGTGTAACAGCCATACCAAGAATATTGGGTACACCGACATTAAGATCACTGTCTTTCTGGATGTTCGAGCTGGCGTTTTTGCTGGCCTGCATACGTTCGTTCAGGTTAATCGTGATGATATCACCCACCCGAAACGCTTTGCGGTCAGTGAAGTAATTACTTTCGAAGCTGGGCTGATAAATGGCACCCATATTTTGCTCGGCCGGCATTGGCACCCGCGGTACCACCGGTGCGTAATAGGGATCATTGGGCTGCGGGGGGGCCTGCATGCACCCACTCAGCAGCACTGCTGCCGCCAGCTGTGCAAGAATCAATCTGGTTTTCATGGCATCACCCCGGGCTCAATCAAAGTTTTTGCGTAATGAAGGACAGCATCTGGTCTGCCGTAGAGATCACTTTGGAGTTCATCTCGTAGGCCCGTTGTGTGGTGATCATGTTGACCAGCTCTTCCACCACGCTGACATTCGAGTTTTCCAGCGTATTCTGCAGTACGTTACCCAAACCATTGGTGCCTGGCATGCCGGCTTGCGGCGCTCCGCTGGCAGCAGTCTCCAGGAACAGGTTGTTGCCGATGGCTTCCAGCCCGGCATAGTTGATGAAGTCCACTGTCTGGATGTTGCCGAGAACTTGCGGTTGCGGATCGCCTGCGACTGTGACCGACACAGTGCCGTCTTCGCCCACCATAAAGGTGCGCACTTGCTCGGGCAAAACAATCGCTGGCTCCAGCGGAAAGCCGCTGGATGTGACGACCTGACCATCGGAGTTGAGCTGAAAGCTGCCATCCCTGGTGTAAGAAATGGTGCCATCAGGCATCAGGATCTGGAAAAACCCGCGACCGTTTATGGCCAGGTCCAACGGCTGCTCCGTCGTCTGCAGGCTACCCTGAGTGAAAATCTTCTGTGTACCGACGATGCGTACGCCCGTACCCAGCTGCAAACCACTGGGCAGCTCGCTGTCCTGGCTGGACTGGCCACCGGGCTGACGCCGAACCTGATACAGCAGATCTTCAAACTCGGCACGGTCACGCTTGAAACCGGTAGTGGATACGTTGGCCAGGTTGTTGGAAATGGTGGTCAGGTTCATGTCCTGCGCGGACAGGCCCGTTTTGGCAACCCAGAGTGAAGGTAACATGGTGGTTCTCCTTATGCGTCAATCATCTGACACATAGTGTGAAATTATCAACTCAGCTGCATGATCCGTGCCATCGATGCAGCACTTTCTTCTGCAGTACGCATCATTTTCACGTGCAGCTCGAACTGGCGGGACAGCGACAACATCGCCGTCATTTCCGCTACAGCATTGACGTTGCTCGACTCGGTATAGCCGGACACCAGGCGGGCATCGGCATCAGGCTGAAACTCTTGACCGTCCTTGCCGCGCACCAGACCATCCTGCATTTTTTGCAGCTGCCCGCGCTCAGGCAAAACCAGCTTGATACGGTCGACTTCGGCCATGACATCCGGAGTTTCGCCCAATGCCCTGATACTGATGGTGCCGTCTTGCGCAATTTCGACTTTCTGCTCCGGTGGAATGGCAACCGGCCCGGCGTTGCCCATTACCGGCAAACCGCTGGCGGTACGCAGAATGCCAAAAGTATCGACCTGCATGCTGGCAGTGCGCACATAGGCTTCGGAGCCGTCGGGAGACTGCACCGCAATCCAGGCATCCCCCTGCACGGCCACATCCAGGTCGCGGCCCGTTTCCTGCAGGGCACCGTGGGTAAAGTCGGTGCCAGGACGTTCAGTCATGACATAGGCCCGTGCCGGCAGACCATCACCGAACACAGGCATCGACCGCGCCTGCTCGAAGTCACGGCGGAAACCGCTGGTGGATACGTTGGCCAGGTTATTGGCATGCGCTTGCAGCGCTTTGCTGTTCTGGCTGGCGCCGGTCATGGATATATAAAGCATTTTGTCCATGGGTAATCTCCGTCAGCGACCGTAAATTGACGGCCTGTTTGATTCGGAGATACAGCAGCAAAATATATGCCAACTGTTGATTTTTCGCTGTTGTCAGCCTCCCGGCATAGCAAAAGAGGCAGGTACAGCCCGGTCATGGCAGCGCAACAGCCATCCGGCTCGCCGAGCCACAGCCGCCCCGCCCGCACGTGGCATCAGGGATGCAGGAGCCAAACCTGTGTCGCCAGGGATGGCGACAGGAAGCCTTCAATGCAGTTGTTGGCTCCTGCAAAAACTGCATTTCCGTCATCCATGGCGGTCAGATAACTTGCGGCGCCTCTGCACAGCGTCCTGCCCATGCACACGCTACAAAGAAAAATCCCTGATTATTTTTTCTGCCGCTTCTTGCGGTATTCCATTTCTTTCTTGCGTGCCATCAGGCGTTTTTTCTTGTTCACCTGCCGCTCACTGAGCTTGTTTTTCTTGTCGGCATAAGGGTTGTCACCACCCTTAAACTCGATGCGAATCGGCGTACCCACCAGGCTGAGTACCCTGCGGTAGGTGTTTTCCAGATAGCGCACATATGCTTTGGGTACCGCTGCCGTCTGATTACCGTGAATAACAATCAGCGGCGGATTGGCTCCTCCCAGGTGGGCGTAACGCAGCTTGATGCGACGCCCATTAACAATCGGTGGCTGATGCTCTTGCACCGCCCCCATCAGGATATTGGTCAGCTTGCTGGTCGGCCAGCGGGTAATTGCCGACGCAAAGGCTTGCTCCACCGAACGGTACAGATGGCCCACCCCGGTACCATGCAGAGCAGAAATGAAATGAATGTCGGCATAGTTGACAAAATACAGCCGACGCTCAAGCTCAGTCTTGACGTAATCACGCTCGGCCGGCTCCATGCCGTCCCACTTATTGACCGCCATGACCAACGCCCGGCCGGACTCAATAACAAAACCAAGCAGGCTCAGGTCGTGTTCGACAATCCCCTCACGGGCATCGACGACAAAAATCACCACGTTGGCATCCTTGATCGCCTGCAAGGTTTTCACTACTGAAAACTTTTCAACCTCTTCATGGATGCGACCACGGCGGCGTACCCCAGCAGTATCAATCAGGGTGTATTTGCGGCCTTCACGCTCGAACGGAATATAAATGCTGTCCCGGGTAGTGCCCGGCTGGTCATACACAACTACCCGCTCCTCGCCCAAAATGCGATTGACCAGTGTCGATTTGCCCACATTGGGGCGGCCAATCACGGCTATCTTGATACCGTCTTGTGCACTTGGGCCAGGAATCCTCTCCGGATCCTCCCCCTCAACCAGCTCCACCTCGAGCATTTCTTCCGCAACCGGTTCAATGTCGCCCAGTGCGCTTTCCATCAGCGGCTGGATACCACGCCCGTGAGCTGCGGCAATGCCCAGGGTTTCAGCCACCGCCAGCGAGCTGAATTCGGCACGGGCAATCTCGACATCCAGGCTGTCCACCTTGTTCACCAGCAACAGGGTACGCTTGTCACGACGGCGCAAGTGGGCTGCAATGTGCTCGTCTGCCGGACACAGGCCGTCACGGGCATCGACAAGGAAAAACACCATGTCGGCTTCTTCAATCGCCTGTAGCGACTGTTCGGCCATTTTGGCGTCAATACCTTCCTCATCACCAGAGATGCCTCCAGTATCAATCAGAATATAGTCACGCCCTTGCCATTTGGCATTGCCATACTGGCGGTCACGGGTCAGCCCCGGGATATCACCAACAATGGCATCCCGACTCCGGGTAAGACGGTTGAATAATGTGGATTTGCCTACATTCGGGCGGCCCACCAAAGCAATTACGGGAACCATCGGCTCCTCCAATAAGTCCTGGACCTCTCTCTTTGAGCAGGCCAGCAAAGTCAGTCTCTGATAAAAACACAAAAGCCGCCATCACACACGAGCGATAGCGGCTATAACTCTCTGCACAGCTATTACTTGATGGTCAGGGCCACCAGCTTTCCGCCATTGCCATATATGTACATCCAGCCACCTTCGACCAGAGGACGTACGCGAACCCCTTTGTTGTCAACCCGGGTCCGGGCCACAAATCGTCCATCCACCTGACTCAACAGATGTACATAGCCCTCAAGGTCAGCTGTGACTACATAACTTGACAGCACACCAAGCCCGGTAGGCTGACGCCGCAGCAGCCCTTCGTTACGCCACAACACTGTGCTGGAACGCTCGTCGATCGCCTCAATCTCACCACTGTCCAGGCTGACATAGGCATTGCCATAACCTTGCGCAACGGCTCCAATGCTGGAGCCTTCACGCTGCCAGAGTATCCGGCCGGTCTGCTCGTCCAGTCCCGCTATGTGACCATTGAAAGCCGACACATAGAGCACGCCATCCTTTACAGTCAGGCTGCCATCGATATCAACCATGCGCTCCAGCTCGGTACGACCACTCGGGATGGCTATGCGTTGCTCCCATACCGGCAGGCCATGCTCCAGCTCTACCGCCACCACCTTGCCGGTGGACAGGCCCGCATACACCAAATAGTCGGTTAACAAGGGTGTGCTGGTACCGCGCAGCGTCAGTAGCGCTGGCGTGCTTTCATAGACCCAGCGCCGGGCTCCGGTAAATGCATCCAGTGCAATCAAGCGATCATCCTGGGTTTGCACCACCACTACACGATCATTAACCGCCGGCGCAGCCAACACCTCACTGCCAATATTGCTGCGCCACAGTTCATTGCCCGTAGCCGCATCCAGTGCAATCACTTCGCCAGCCAGCGTGCCCAGCACAACTTGTCCGGCACCCGCACCGATCGCGCCAGATACCTCAACTTTTTTCAGTTTGCGTTGCCAGGATTTTTTTCCTGTATAACGATCCAGAGCAACCACAAGACCTGCGGCATCAGCCACAAACAACTGCCCACCTTCAATCGCCGGAGACAGGCGGTTCCAAAGCTTGCCCTGGCCAACACCAACCGAAGCACTCCACTCACGCTGCAACTTGACCTCGGAGCTTATTTTTTCCAGCGCCAGTGGCTGCTGGGCTTTTTTGTCACCTTTGCTGCTGCAGCCAGCAATCAGCAGGCCAGCCAGCAACAGCACCAAAATATTAAATGGCTTCATATCAGGCATCCTTGGCACTCAGGTCATCAAGTTTCATCATCAGGCTGCCAGCGGCGCTGCTGTCATCCAATCCCTCGCGCGCCGAACGATAAGACTGCCGCGCCTCGTCCAGGCGGCCCAGCTGCACCAAGACATCACCACGCAGCTCATCACGCGCCGAGCTGTAAGCCGGAAGCCCCTTGCCATCAAGCAAGGACAGGGCTTGATCGGGCTTGCCGCTTGCAGCCAATACCCGTGCGAGACGCTGGTGTGACAACTCCCCCAGCACTGCATTGGCCGGCTTGTCGACCACCGGCTGCAACATGGCTGCTGCATCATCCAGGCGGTTTTCCAGCACTGCAACACGCGCGACCAGCAAGCGTGCATACTGGGCATAGGCATGCTCCGGGCTGATGGACTCCAGCTCTTCAAGCAACTTCAGCATTTCGCCGGCATTGGTACCATCAGGACTAAACGCAGCATCCAGCAATTGCTGGTAGGTGGCAGATAACAGCTCACCCCGGTTGGCCTGCTGCTTTTGCCAGGTTTGCCAGCCAAAAACGATAGCTATCGCCAAAACGCCGCCAACCAATAACGGTTTGCCATTACGGCTCCACCAGTCTTTGAACTGTGCGATCTGCTCTTCTTCAGTGTAGTGGCTCACAAGAGTCTCCCGTCATTGTTTGCTCAAAAGTTCAACCAGCCTGTCTGTCAGCTGGTCCAGCGCCAGCGTCTGCTGTTCTTCATCAGTGCGCAGCGGCTTCAGGCCAATACTGTTGGTGCTCAGCTCCTGCTCCCCCAGAACCAGGGCCCAGGCTGCAGTGCTGCGGTCTGCCTTCTTGAACTGGCTCTTGAAGCTGCCACCACCGGCATTGACCTGCAGGCGTACTCCCGGCACAGCATCACGAATACGTTCGGCCCACTGTACCGCAGCCATCTCGGCTGCTTCGCCAAAGGCACAAAAATAGATATCCACCTGCTGCTGGAGTTGAGCTGGTACCTTGCCCAGAGTTTCCAGCAGCAAAATCAGGCGCTCAATACCCATGGCAAAACCGACCCCAGCTGTGGGCTTGCCACCCATGACCTCTACCAGTCCGTCATAACGGCCACCTCCACAAACCGTACCCTGGGCGCCAAGCTTGTCGGTAGTCCACTCAAAGACTGTCTTGCTGTAGTAGTCCAGGCCACGCACAAGCCGGCTGTTCAGCACATAGGGCACGCCCGCGGCATCCAGGCGGGCGCACACACCAGCAAAGTGACGGGTCGACTCCTCATCCAGGTAGTCTTCCAGCTTCGGTGCGCCCAGCAGGATAGCTTGGGTTTGAGGATCCTTGGAGTCCAGTACGCGCAACGGATTAGTATCAACACGACGCTGGCTGTCTTCATCCAGCTGGTCAAAGTGGCCGTTCAAGTAGTCAACCAGCGCTGCACGATAGGCAGCGCGAGCCCCGGATGTGCCCAGGCTGTTCAGCTCAAGGGTCACACTATCGGCAATACCCAGCGCATGCCACAGCCGCCAAGTCAGCAAGATCAATTCGGCATCGATATCCGGCCCGTCCAGATTGAACACCTCAACCCCCACCTGGTGGAATTGGCGGTAGCGGCCTTTTTGCGGACGCTCATGGCGAAACATGGGGCCAATGTACCAGAGCTTTTGTATCAGGCCATTGTTGATCAGGCCATGCTCCATCACAGCCCGCACACAACTGGCAGTGCCCTCTGGGCGCAAGGTCAGGGAGTCGCCGTTGCGATCGGCGAAGGTATACATTTCCTTCTCGACAATATCGGTAACTTCGCCAATTGAACGGCGAAAAAGCTCGGTAAACTCAACGACCGGCATGCGGATTTGCTGGTAACCATAACTGTCCAGCACTCCAGCAACTTTTTGCTCAAAATAGCGCCACAGCGGCGTTTGTGCCGGCAGGATATCATTCATGCCACGGATGGCTTGCAGGGTTTTACTCACGTTTAGTCCTTGTACTGCTTAACTGCGGGCGATGAGCGCCGCTTCTCTGGCTTGTTTTTCTGCCGCTTTTTCCCGGATCATGCGCTCCAGCTCATCCACCAGCTCTTCATTCCCCAGTTTGGTAGCAGGTTTGCCATCAAGATAAACCAGGTTGGGCAAACCACCCGTCAGGCCCAGATCCACCTCTTTCGCCTCACCCGGACCGTTAACCACACAGCCAATCACCGCCACATCCAGTGGCACCAGCACATCTTCGAGCCGCTCCTCAAGCTCGTTCATGGTTTTTACCACGTCGAAGTTCTGGCGCGAGCAACTTGGGCAAGCAATGAAATTAATACCCCGGGTGCGCAAGCGCAGCGACTTGAGGATATCAAAACCGACCTTGATTTCCTCGACCGGATCGGCAGCCAGGGATACACGGATGGTGTCGCCAATGCCCTCGGCCAACAGCATGCCCAACCCCACTGCCGACTTTACCGTACCCGAACGTAGTCCGCCGGCCTCGGTAATGCCCAGGTGCAGCGGCTGCTCAATTTGACGGGCCAGCTGACGGTAAGCCTCCACGGCCATGAACACATCGGAGGCTTTTACGCTGACTTTAAAGTCAGGAAAATCAAGCCGGTCCAGATGCTCGACGTGACGCAACGCCGACTCGACCAGGGCTTCCGGCGTCGGCTCGCCATATTTCTTTTGCAGGTCCTTCTCCAGCGAGCCGGCATTAACACCGATGCGGATCGGAATGCCGCGATCACGGGCAGCATCGACGACCGCCTTGATGCGCTCATTACTGCCTATGTTGCCCGGGTTGATACGCAAACAGTCAACACCCAGCTCGGCCACACGCAAGGCAATCCGGTAATCGAAGTGGATGTCTGCCACCAGCGGTACCTGAACCAGCTGGCGGATGCGCCCAAAAGCCTCGGCTGCCTCCATGCTGGGTACAGACACCCGCACAATATCAGCACCGGCCTGTTCCAGCCGGCAAATTTGCGCCACAGTGGATTCGACATCGCAGGTTTCGGTGTTGGTCATGCTTTGCACACTGACGGGTGCATCGCCACCTACAGCAACAGGACCCACATGAATCTTGCGCGATATGCGTCGCTTGATCGGAGAATTGTTATGCACTTGCTTTAACCCAGTTTGATACGGGCAACATTGCCACGAATGCTGGAATGAATGTCTACCGGCTGGCCATTGAAGCGCAGCTGTACGCCACTTGCATTACCAATATGCAACTCAAATGGAGTAGTACCGCTCAGCTCCAGCACCTCGCCCGCCTTGTGCAGGCCACTGGCAACCTCATTGCCACTGCCGTCGGTAATGCGAATCCAGCACTCGTCAGTAAACGTCAGCTGCAGTTGATGCATGCCGGCATCAGCCACAGTTTGCTGGTTTTCAATTTGTTCGTCCGCCACGCCACCTGCCTCGTTATTGGCTTCTGCAGTCGGCTGGGACTTGCCTTCATCAGCCTGTGGTTCATCACTAGCACCGGCATCAGCATCGTCCTCAAGTGCTTGCGGCAATGAGTCCAGTGATATTTCAGCCACATCGAGATCTGCAGTATAGGCGTCCAGCTGATCCAGACTTTGAATGAACAGCGTGCCATCCGCACGCTCTATCTCAACCTGGCTGAAGGCAATCTCGCCGGCCTCCTGGCTTGCGACATTACGCATCTGCCCCTCTTGCCACCAGTAATATCCCGCCCCTGCACCGGCCAGCACAATAATCAGCAGCAATGCCATCAGCAGCCGGCCGCGGGAGCGGTTGCGAGCCACGGTACGGCCCAGGTCCGGAAGCGCACGCACCGGCTCGATTATGGTCGTCTGTGTATATAGCCTGGCCAGTGCGTCAGGGTCCAGCCCTACCAGCTTGGCATAGCTGCGGATATAGCCCCGGACGAAAGTGACTCCGGGCAAGTCATCGTAACGGTCAGCTTCCAGGCTGATCACCGCCGACTCGGTCAGGTGCAGTTTGCCCGCCAAATCGGCAACACTCCATTCGAGGTTTTCACGAGCTTGACGCAATAGTACGCCAGGCAGCTCGCCCTGCTTTGCGGCCTCGTCGACCACCGACTCTAGTTCGCTCATCGTTGCTCCAGTAAATACGCTTTGTATTCAGGGCTGGCCGGATACAGTTGTTTCAACCGCAAACCAAGACTGGCTGCTTCATCACGGTCCTGGTAGACATTAGCAACCCGGGCCCCCAACAGCAGGCTGCGGGCATTGTGCTCAGCCTGCTGCATGTAAGCCTCATAATAGTGTCGTGCCGCCGGATAATCACGCAGCTCGTAGGACAGCATACCCATTTCCAGCAGGCTCCGCTGCTGGGTTGCGTCCAGCCGCAAGGCACGCTCAAAATAATGTATCGCTTCGCTGTCATTGCCCATTTTCAGGGCAGTCAGCCCCATGTTTTCAAACACCCAGGAGCGGCTTGGATACATGGTGTCCTGTGCTGCTTCCTGATAGATTTCCAGGGCTTTTTCATAGGCCCCCTCTTCAAACAGAAAGCTGCCGTAGTTGTTCAAAATGCGTGCAGAGCGCTGACTCGACAAGGCTTTGCGAAAGTGCTTTTCAGCCAGCTCAGGTTCCATTTCCTGCTGAAAGACCAGCGCCAGCACCTCATGTGCCTCGGCATCCGAAGGATCTATTTTCAGGGCGCTTTGCAAGGGCGCCTTGGCCTGGCCAGTCAACCCCTCCCGAAGGTAGCCCTTGCCCAGCTCGATATAAGCCTGTTTGGCCTGCTCGCGCCCAGACTCGGTACGCATCGGCTGGACATCTCCCGTCTGCACACAGCCAGTGGCAACAAGAAGAAAACCTGCCAAAACCAGCGAGCACCTCGGGGCTGCTGTCAGATACTGCTTAATTCCATTACGCATTGATCTGCCTCACTGCTATATATCTTTCGCTGCGACGGGTCCGGTCAGCCACCTGGCCTACCAGCTGGCCGCAAGCGGCATCAATATCATCCCCCCGCGGGGTACGCACGGTCACGTTATAGCCCGCATGATGCAGCGCATCCTGGAAGCGGTGAATCGCATTATTGCTGGGCCGCTCGTAACCTGAGTGCGGGAAGGGATTGAAAGGTATCAGGTTGATCTTGCAGGGCACATCGCGCAACAGCTGTGCCAGTTCCGCTGCATGTTCCGGCTGGTCATTGATACCGGCCAACAGCGTATACTCTACCGTCAGGGTACGCTTTTCACCCAGCCGGCCAATGTAGCGTTTACACGCCTCAAGAATGACTGCAAGCGGATATTTCTTGTTGATGGGCACCAGCTGGTCGCGCAGCTCATCATTGGGAGCGTGCAGGGACAAGGCGAGGGCAACGTCAATTTCCTCGCCAAGGCGATCAACCATCGGTGCCACACCTGCTGTGGACAATGTTACCTTGCGCTTGGAAATACCGTACCCCAGGTCATCCAGCATGATGTGCATGGCGGCAACCACATTGTCGAAGTTGAGCAAAGGCTCCCCCATGCCCATCATCACCACGTTGGTGATGGCCCGGTCCATCCTGGCCGGAATGGTGCCAAAAGACTTGTTGGCGACCCAGACCTGGCCGATGATCTCCGCTGCCGTCAGGTCACTGTTGAAGCCCTGCTTGCCGGTAGAACAAAAGCTGCAGTCCAGCGCACAGCCAGCCTGCGAGGAAACACAGAGGGTACCACGGCCTTTTTGCGGGATGTATACAGTCTCTACACAGCTGCCGCTAGCCACCCGAATCACCCACTTGCGGGTCCCGTCGGCAGAAATATCTTCACTGACCACTTCCGGACCACGAATGTACGCTGCCTCGTCCAGCTTGGCGCGCAATGCCTTGCCGATGTTGGTCATGTCGGCAAAGTCATCCACGCCGAAGTGGTGAATCCACTTCATCACCTGCCCGGCACGGAAGCGCTTCTCGCCCAGTTGCTCGAAGAAAGCTTCCATCTGCGCCAGGGTCAAGCCCAGCAAGTTAACCTTTTCGGTTGATGCCTGTGTCATGGATTCACCTTGTACAGCCTGTTTCTTCTCTTAGCGGATACGGTCGCACAGCTCGGTGCTGGAGAAGAAGAACGCGATTTCGCGGGCAGCAGCTGCTTCGGAGTCGGAGCCGTGTACCGCGTTTTCATCGATGGATTCAGCAAAGTCGGCGCGAATGGTGCCGGCAGCTGCTTCTTTGGGGTTGGTGGCGCCCATCAGCTCACGGTTTTTGGCAATGGCGTCTTCGCCTTCCAGCACCTGAACGATGACAGGGCCGGAGGTCATGAAGCTGACCAGGTCGCCGTAAAAAGGACGCTCTTTGTGCTCGGCGTAAAAACCGCCGGCTTCGCGCTCGGACAGCTGAACCATTTTGGAAGCCACGACACGCAGGCCGGCTTTTTCGAAACGGGTGGTAATTTCGCCAATTACGTTCTTGGCAACGGCATCGGGCTTGATGATGGAAAAGGTACGCTGTACGGCCATGAAGGACTCCAGTAGGTTGTTTTAAAACAAAGGGATTGCTGTCAGGCAGCTTCCTGCCGGCAGCCGGGTAGTAAAGAGGGTGATTATACGGTGTTTTCTGGTAAAAGCGTAGCACCGGCATAGCCGGCACCGTCATCAAAAAAGCCGGCATTCGCCGGCTTGTTCCACATCAGTCCAGTTCTTCGATCCAGGCAGCCTGAATGGCTTCCAGGATTTTTTCACCGCTGCGCTGGGGATCATCATCGAATCCGTCCAGCTCTGTCACCATCCGGTGCAGGTTGACAAAATTGATGTAGCGCGGATCTACATCAGTATGTTTCTCGCTCAGCTCGATGGCAATATCCTGTACATCAACCCACTTCATTGGGCTCTCCTTACTGTCGCTCAGACACCTGGTTAATGGTGTACTTGGGGATCTCCACAGTCAAATCTTCACCCGCCACCAGTGCCTGGCACGAGAGTCTCGACTCATGCTCCAGACCCCAGGCCTTGTCCAGCATGTCATCTTCCAGCTCGTCGGACTCTTCTAGCGAGTCAAACCCTTCACGCACAATTACATGGCAAGTCGTGCAGGCGCAGGACATTTCACACGCATGCTCAATATCGATGCCATTGCGCAGCGCAGCATCCAGGATACTCTCACCATCCCTGGCTTCAACAACCATTCCTTCGGGGCACAGCTCGGCATGGGGTAAAAAAACTATCTGTGGCATTTTCTGCTCCTAAATCTCTTCCAGTTGCCGACCGGCAAAGGCACGCCTGACCGTGGCGTCCATACGCCTGGAGGCAAATTCGTGGGTGACCTGGTTGACCTTCTGGATCTGCCTGGCAATGGCCCCTTGGTCATCTGTCCTGCTTAGCTGCTCCAGCTGTTCCAGCTGCTGGTCCACTTCGGCTCGCTCTTTCTCGCTCAGCAAGTCACCGTCTGCCTGCAGGGCTGCCTGCACTGTTTCCAGCAGGCGCTCGGCATTTACCTGTTGCTCACGCAACCCACGCGCCCTGCGATCATCCTCGGCGTGCTCCAGCGAGTCCTCCAACATGCGACTGACCTCCTCATCACTGAGGCCATAAGACGGCTTGACCTCGACGTGAGCCTCGACACCGGAACGGGTCTCACGCGCAGTAACACTGAGCAGGCCATCGGCATCCACCTGGAAGGTAACACGTATTTTTGCCGCACCAGCCACCATGGGCGGTATACCGCGCAACTCGAAACGCGCCAGCGAGCGACAGGCACTGACCAGCTCACGCTCGCCCTGCACCACATGCAGCGCCATCGCGGTCTGGCCGTCACGGGCAGTGGTAAAGTCCTGGGTTCGTGATACCGGAATAGTGGTGTTGCGCGGAATGATTTTTTCCACCAGCTCACCCATGGTCTCCAGACCCAGTGAAAGCGGGTTGACGTCCAGCAGCAACAAGTCACTGTTGCCCGACTGATTACCGGCCAAAATATCAGCCTGAATGGCGGCCCCCAGAGATACCACCTTGTCCGGATCAATATCCGTCAGCGGCTGACACTCAAACAACCGGGCTACCTGCTCACGCACCAGCGGTACGCGGGTGGAGCCTCCAACCATGACCACCGCATCAATTTCGCCGATATCGACACCAGCATCACGCACTGCCCGGCGGCAGGCGCGCAGGCTTCGCGATACCAGCGGCTCAATCAACGCCTCGAACTGGCTTCGGGTCAGCTCGCCCTGCCAGCCCGCATAGCTGACGCTGACTGTGGCAGCCTGGCTGAGCGCTTCTTTCAGGTCGCAAGCCACGCGCAGCAGTTTGCGCTGCTCGGATGGAGACAGGTCGGTACTGCTACCGGACTGCTGAATAATCCAGTCTGCCAGCACGTGATCGAAATCATCACCCCCCAGGGCACTATCACCCCCTGTTGCCAACACCTCGAATACACCCTGGCTCAAGCGCAAGATGGATACATCAAAAGTGCCGCCACCCAGGTCATACACCACGGTAACACCCTCAGCCTGGCGATCCAGTCCGTAGGCCACCGCAGCTGCAGTCGGCTCGTTGAGCAAACGCAGTACTTTGATGCCCGCCAGTTTGGCGGCATCCTTGGTGGCCTGGCGCTGGGCATCGTCAAAATAGGCCGGTACGGTAATGACTGCGCCAAACAGGTCACCGCCCAATGCCTGTTCGCCGCGGCTGCGCAGCACCTTAAGAATTTCAGCCGAAACCTCGACCGGACTCTTGGCGCCCTGCACGGTTTCGATCAGCGGCATGTGCGATTCGCCAGCACTGAATTTGTAGGGCATCTGTTCGCCCAGCTGCTGCACATCCTCGACTCCCCTGCCAATTAGCCGCTTGACTGAAAGAATGCAGTTAAAGGGATCACAGCTGGCACACTGACTGGCGTCGCGCCCCACACTGATGCTGCTGTCTTTCAGATAGCGTACAGCAGAGGCCAGGGCATGCCTGCCGTCATTATCCGGCAATGGCACCGCCTGTCCGTTACGCACTGTCGCCACCAGCGAATTTGTCGTACCCAGGTCGATGCCGACGGCAAGCCGCGGTTGCCCGGGAACGGGCGGCGTATCAGGTTCGACAATCTGCACAAGAGCCATAGCGTTCTTTTTTCTTCAGGGCACCCGGTGTGGGCGCGGGTTAAAAATCGTCCAGCCGTTCTTCCAGCTGGCCCACCTCATACAAGACCTTGTCCAAAAACTGCATGCGCCGCACCAGACGCTCGGCGTCAGTGCGCGTGGCCGGGTCCTGCCATGTTTGCGCAAACTCGTCGTCGACTTCCTTGCGAAAACTGGCCAGCCGCTTCTTGAATGCATCAATGGCTGCAAAATCGGCACGCTCACCCAGCTCTTCCAGTTCTTCACGCCACTCCATTTGCTGGAACAGGAATTCCGGGTCTTGCACGGTGGCTTCTTCTTCCAGCGGTGCCTGCAAGTTCAGCAGGTACAGTGCCCGCCTGCCCGGCGACCTGAGCGTTTCATAAGCCTCATTCAGGGCCGCGGCACGTTCCACTGCGGCGCGCTGTTCCTGGTCACCGGCAGCTGCAAAACGGTCCGGATGCACCCGCCGGACCGCATCGCGATAGCGCCGGCCCAGCTCGGACAGATCCAGCTCGAATGTCAGCGGCAAGTTGAACAGCTCGTAGTATGTGCCCGTCACCCGGGCCGGATCAGACACTGAAGCTCTCGCCGCAGCCACATTCGCCGCGTACGTTCGGATTGTTGAACTTGAAGCCCTCGTTGACGCCTTCGCGGACAAAATCCAGTTCGGTACCGTCGAGGAAATCCAGGCTATCCTCATCAACTACAACTTTCAGGCCATGACTCTCGAATACACGATCACTGTCCTGCAGCTCATCTACAAACTCAAGTACATAGCCCATCCCGGAGCAGCCTGTGGTCTTGATCCCAAGGCGGACACCCTGGCCCTTGCCCCGCTGCTCCAGCGAGCGACGCACATGCTCAGCAGCTGCTTCTGTCAAGCTAATTGCCATTCAACACCTCGTAACCCTTATTTGGCCTGCTTCTCTTTGTAATCACGCACGGCTGCCTTGATTGCATCTTCTGCCAATACCGAGCAGTGAATCTTTACTGGCGGCAAAGCCAGCTCATCAGCAATGGCTGTATTTTTGATCTGCTCAGCTTCATCCAGGGTCTTGCCTTTCATCCATTCAGTCGCCAGCGAGCTGGAGGCAATGGCCGAGCCGCAGCCATAAGTCTTGAACTTGGCGTCCTTGATCACGCCACTGTCATCCACTTCGATCTGCAAGCGCATAACGTCACCGCAGGCGGGGGCACCCACCATACCGGTTCCAACATTGGGCGCATCCGCGTCAAGCTTGCCCACATTGCGGGGGTTCTCATAATGGTCGATTACTTTATCACTGTATGCCATGGTCATATTCCTCGCTATTAATGGGCCTGCCACTCAACTTTGGACAGGTCAACACCGTCTTTGTACATATCCCACAAGGGGGACAGCTCACGCAACTTGGCCACGGCCTCGCGCACCTGCGCCGCCGCATGGTCCACTTCTTCTTCGGTGGTAAAACGGCCAAAGGTAAAGCGAATGGAGCTGTGTGCCAGTTCGTCGTTACGGCCCAGCGCGCGCAGCACATAGGACGGCTCCAGTGATGCCGATGTACAGGCAGAGCCGGATGATACAGCCAGATCTTTCAGCGACATCATCAGCGACTCACCCTCAACGTAGTTGAAACTCAGGTTGAGGAAGTGCGGCATACGCTGGGTTTCGCTACCATTCAGGTAGACTTCTTCCATGTCTTGCAGCTGGCTGTAAAAGCGCTCGCTAAGCGCCTTGACGCGCTCGAAATCTTTTTGCATCTCCTGCCTGGCCAGGGCAAACGCCTCACCCATGCCGACAATCTGGTGGGTGGCCAGGGTTCCTGAGCGCATGCCACGCTCGTGACCGCCGCCATGCATCTGGGCTTCCAGGCGAACGCGTGGCTTGCGGCGCACATAAAGGGCACCAATGCCTTTAGGACCGTAAGCCTTGTGGCCAGAGAAGGAAATCAGGTCAAGTTTCATGGTCTGCACATCAATCGGAGTTTTGCCTGCCGACTGGGCCGCATCCACATGGAACAGAACCTTGTGCGCACGGGTGATTTCACCGATGGCAGCAATATCATTAACCGTACCGATCTCATTGTTGACGTGCATGATGGAAACCAGAATAGTGTCCTCACGCAGGGCTTCTTTCACCTGTTCGGGGTGAATGATGCCATTCTCGTCCGGATCCAGATAGGTTACCTCAAAGCCTTCACGCTCCAGCTGCCGCATGGTATCCAGTACGGCCTTGTGTTCGATCTTGGAGGTGATCAGGTGCTTGCCCTTGGTGCCATAAAAGTGGGCCACACCCTTGATGGCCAGGTTGTCAGACTCGGTTGCACCGGAGGTCCAGACAATCTCGCGCGGGTCAGCGTTAATCAGGTCAGCGACCTGCTGACGTGCATTTTCCACTGCTTCCTCGGCGCGCCAGCCATACACGTGGGAGCGCGATGCCGGGTTACCGAAATTGCCCTCGATAGTCAGGCAGTCGATCATTTTTTTCGCCACTCGCGGGTCAACCGGCGCTGTGGCGGAGTAGTCCAGATAGACAGGTAACTTCATTTTCTATATCTCCTCAAGTCTTGGGTGGTACCGCCACTCAGGCATTGGTACCTGTTGCTCCGTCAGCGCAAGGGCTCCGCTGCTGCTGGCGCTCGGCGATGTGCCGGACATCACCCCGCTGCACCAGGCTGCCGAGGGTTATGCCACTTAAAAAGTCATGTATTTGCTCGCTCAGCTCGCACCATAAATAATGGGTCAGGCAGGTTTCACCGCCCTGGCAGTTGCCTTTGCCCTTGCATCGCGTTGCATCCACTGACTCGTCAACCGCATCAATTACCTGCACGATCTGGATATCAGTCGCCGCATGGGCAAGTTGATAGCCACCGCCCGGGCCGCGCACACTGGACACCAGTCCATTACGACGCAACTTGGCAAACAACTGCTCGAGGTAGGACAGGGATATGCCCTGACGCTCAGAGATGTCAGCCAGCGAAACCGGCGCCTCCCGCGCATTCAACGCCAAGTCGAGCATGGCGGTTACCGCATAACGCCCTTTGGTAGTCAATCGCATCACTCACACCATAGTGTCATGAATCAATTGGCACCATTATGCAATTCCCGAGCAATCCGGTCAAGTATTCATTCGCTGCACCAGCGTGCGCCTCCGGTTACAGCACCCGGCAAAATACAGCCGGAACGGGAAGCCATGATAAAGACTAATCCGCCGAATGGTTACGCACAGCCCCGTCACCATTACCGGCCTGCCCGGCATCGGCTTGTGCCTGGGCACTAAAGTTGTTTTCCGGCAGCTCTGGCAACTCCTGTGCACAATAGTCACTACCAAGATCACGCAGGGCATCACACATACCGTCAACCCTGCCCTCCATAGCCCTCAAATGAGTGAGAATGGCACTGATTGAGCGAGCCACCGGGTCCGGCATGTCACCACTGATGCCGTAGGTGTCAAAGTCTGCCTGCTCAACTGGCTGCTCCTTACGCGCCTCAATAATCCGCCCCGGAATGCCCACCGCTGTAGCACCCGGCGGTACGTCCTTGGTTACCACCGCATTGGAGCCCACTTTAGCCCCCTCTCCCACAGTCAGGGGGCCAAGCACTTTGGCACCTGCACCTACCACCACTCCATCCTGCAAGGTTGGGTGACGCTTGCCCTTGTTCCAGGTGGTACCGCCCAGAGTTACCCCGTGATACAGGGTGACATCACTGCCAATTTCGGCAGTTTCACCAATCACCACGCCCATGCCGTGGTCAATGAAAAAACGGCGGCCAATTTTCGCCCCGGGGTGAATCTCGATACCGGTTAGCCAGCGGCTGACATGGGATATGAGGCGTGCCAGCAGCTTCAAGTTACGCTGCCACAACCAGTGGGCAACACGATGTAACCAGATGGCATGCAACCCGGGATAGCAAGTCAGCACCTCAAGAGTATGACGGGCTGCAGGATCCCGATGAAAAATGCTCTGAATGTCTTCACGTATACGACTGATCATGCTCACTCCTCCGCTGTTGCAGCTCGCCCCGGGCAGCTTTCTGGGTTTCGGTCAGAATGCCACGCAAAATATTGACCTCAGACTTGCTCAGTTGATTGCGACCAAACAACCGGCGCAGACGCGTCATCAAGTGACGCGGTTTTTCAGGGTCAAGAAATTCAATGTCGATCAGGGTACGCTGCAAATGGTCGTAAAACAATTCAAGTGCATCATGTGTAGCCGGCGCACTGCCCAGCTGGCCCGTGCGCTCAACGGCCTCCATGCACAAAGGCTGTTCACTGGCCTGCAGCCAGGCCATGCGCAATTCGTAGGTCAGCACCTGCACGGCAGCAGCCAGGTTGAGCGAACTAAAGTTTTCGCAGGAGGGTATGTGCACATGATATTGACACTGGTGCAGCTCATCGTTGGTCAGCCCGGCATGCTCACGCCCAAACACCAGCGCCACATCAGCCTGCCCCGCTTCAGCCGCCTGCAAGTGCTGCAGCACCCGACCAGCACCGTCACGCGGGCTGACCAGCGGCCAAGGCAAACGCCGGTCACGGGCACTGGTGCCCAGCACCAGGTTACAGCCACTCAAGGCGTGCTGCAGGCTATCCACCACCCTGGCCTGCAGCAAAACATCGTCTGCGCCCGAGGCGCGCGCCCACGCATCAGCGCTGGGAAAATCCTTTGGATTCACCAGCACCAACTGATGCAAGCCCATGTTTTTCATAGCCCTGGCGGCTGCGCCTATATTTCCCGGATGACTGGTATTGACCAGCACCACTCGAACTCTTCCCAGCACCTGCTGCTCCGACCTGTCCAAAACAGACAAGCTTACCCAAGCGACGAACGATACGCCATAAAAACACGTGGTCCCGATACGGCCTGCACCACAAAACCGGGATAACCAGCCGGGCAGAGCGTCACACTGCGTCACACTGCCGCTGTCGACTGCAAAGCGTTGCAATCGGGGGGGGGGGGGGGGT
>JAAYFD010000025.1 GCA_012728415.1 Gammaproteobacteria bacterium | reverse complement strand
CAGCCTTGATATGCAAATGCACCCGATAATCTACAGCTCGAAACCATCGAAGTGGCAGGCTGACACATTCGTTCAATCTGAAGAAGCGACAGCAGCCCGGCAACGCCGGGCCACCCACTCTCCCAATGCACGCGGTGTATTGATGCGGGCCGGGGACTGGGCAAGGCCTCAGCACTTGTGTCGAAGCTTGCTTCGGCGCAGGTGCGTAGCCGCAGCACAGTCACCAGCCCGCACCCACACCGCACAGCAAAAAACCAACCCGCTACAACAGCCTTGATATGCAAATGCACCCGATAATCTACAGCTCGAAACCATCGAAGTGGCAGGCTGACACATTCGTTCAATCTGAAGAAGCGACAGCAGCCCGGCAACGCCGGGCCACCCACTCTCCCAATGCACGCGGTGCATTGGTGCGGGCCGGGGACTGGGCAAGGCCTCAGCACCTGTGTCGAAGCTTGCTTCGGCGCAGGTGCGTAGTCACCAGCCCGCACCCACACCGCACAGCAAAAAACTAAACTGCTACAACAGCCTTGATATGCGGATGCGCCTGGTAATCACACAGCTCAAAGTCCTCAAAGCGAAAGGCAAAAACATCCTTCACGTCAGGATTGATCTTCATCGTGGGCAGCGGGAAAGGCGTGCGCGACAGCTGCTCTTCCACCTGCTCCATGTGGTTGGAATACAGGTGGCAGTCACCGCCGGTCCAGATGAATTCGCCCGCCTCAAGGCCGCATACCTGCGCCAGCATCATGGTCAGCAGGGCGTAGCTGGCAATGTTGAAGGGCACGCCGAGAAAGATGTCCGCCGAACGCTGATACAGCTGGCAACTGAGCTTGCCGTTCGCTACATAGAACTGGAACAGCGCATGGCAGGGCGGCAGCGCCATGTCATCAACCAGCGCCGGGTTCCAGGCGGAGACAACCAGGCGGCGTGAGTCAGGATTGGTCTTGATCATCTGCACCAGCTTGCTGATCTGGTCGATGGATTCGCCATTGGGTGCCGGCCAGCTGCGCCACTGGTAGCCATACACCGGGCCCAGATCGCCATTTTCATCGGCCCATTCATCCCAGATGCGTACGCCGTTGTCCTGCAGGTATTTGATATTGGTATCACCCTGCAAGAACCACAGCAGTTCATGAATGATAGAGCGCAAATGACACTTTTTCGTAGTCACCAGCGGAAAGCCGTCGGCCAGATCAAAACGCATTTGGTGACCGAAAACACTGCGAGTGCCGGTGCCGGTACGGTCAGCCTTGTCGATACCGTGGTCGCGCACGTGGCGCATCAGGTCAAGATACTGTTTCATGCCTGCGCCTCCTCGCGCCGGTAAGCGATAAACATCAGCAAGATGCCGACTGCCATCATCGGCAAGCACAAAATCTGCCCCATGGTCAGCCAGTCAAACGCCAGATAGCCGAGCTGGGCATCCGGCACGCGGACAAATTCAACCGCAAAACGGAATATGCCATAACACAGGGCAAACAGCCCGGATACCGCCATGGTGGGCCGTGGTTTGCGGGTGTAGAGCCAGAGAATGACAAACAGCGCCACACCTTCCAGGGCAAACTGGTACAGCTGCGACGGGTGACGTGGCAGCTGGGCCGGGTCGGTGGGGAAAATCATCGCCCAGGGCACAGAGCTGGCCTTGCCCCAAAGTTCGGCGTTGATAAAGTTCCCGATGCGGCCCGCACCCAAACCGATGGGCACCAGCGGGGCAATAAAGTCCATCAGCGCCCAGAAGGGCTTCTTCTGTTTGCGGGCAAACCAGAATACCGCCAGCAACACGCCGATAAAGCCGCCATGAAACGACATGCCGCCTTCCCAGATGCGCAGTACCAGTGCCGGGTTGGCAATGTAAGACGCCAGATCATAAAACAACACATAACCCAGCCGTCCGCCGGCAATCACGCCCAGCGCACACCAGAACACCAGGTCCGACAGGGTGTCCTTGTTCCAGGACGGGTCAAACTGCGCCAGCCGCCGTTTGGCCAGCAGCCAGGCAGCTCCAATACCGACCAGATACATCAGGCCGTACCAGTGGATTTTTAACGGACCAATGGCAATGGCAACCGGATCAATTGCGGGGTATTGCAGCATATCGTTCTCGTCAGATTCTGCTTAAAGAAGAAAGTTCAGGCCAATTGCCAGCAGCATCAGAGCAAATAGCCGCTTGAGCAGTACAGGATCCAGCCGGTGTGCCAGTCTGGCACCAACCCGGGCAAACAGCATCGAGGTGGAGGCCATGCCCACTACTGCCGGCCAGTAAACAAAGCCCGTGCTCCAGTCCGGCAGGCCAGCGCTGCCCCAGCCTGTGAATACATAGCCAATGGCCGCGGCCAGCGCAATGGGGACACCACAGGCCGCCGAGGTGGCCACTGCCTTTTGCATCACCACGCTGCGCCAGGCCAGAAAAGGCACCGTCAGGGAGCCACCGGCAATACCAAAAATGGCCGAAGCCCAGCCAATAAAACCACCGGCAGCGACCAGTCCCGGCCTACCCGGTGGCGGGCGACGGGTTTTTGGTGCCAAATTGAAAGCCATTTGGGCTGACATGCAGATGGCAAACACACCGATGATTTTTTGTAGCATCGGGCCCTGGATTTGTGCAGCGGTCATCGCCCCCAGCGCCGTGCCAATCAGCACACCAATACTGATTGGCCGCACCAGGTGCCACAAAATTGCTTTGTGCTTTTGGTGCGCCAGCACCGAATTGACCG
Organism: Gammaproteobacteria bacterium; assembly: GCA_012728415.1. Taxonomy (GTDB): domain Bacteria; phylum Pseudomonadota; class Gammaproteobacteria; order Pseudomonadales; family Pseudomonadaceae; genus Thiopseudomonas. The sequence continues at coordinate 114,230 of JAAYFD010000025.1, read as the reverse complement.
AGGTGAAAACAATGGTTGCCAGCGAGGTGCCAACGGCAATGTGAGTCAACACATCGGCGCTGACACCCTGTGCTTTCAGGCTGTAAACAAGCGCCGGCACCAGAATCAGCCCGCCGCCGACACCAAACAGCCCCGCCAGCACGCCAGACACGGCGCCCACTGCCAGATACAACAACAGTTCCATATTTGCTCCCACCGCCATGCACGGCAAAACGGGCATTCTACACTTACTCGTGCACGCCGTCTTTGCCTTCTGCACTCCCTGCATGCCCGCCGCCATTCCGCGCGCAGTCGCGAAATCCATGCGTCCCGGCAAACAAGTCTGGGTAACAAGAACCACCCAAAGGAAACGCTGAATAATTATCTGCGTTGTCAGGGCAAGGTTGTGCAGCACATCCCTAAAAGTGCTGCTCTTCTGTTTCTGCCGCCAGATCCGGCCCGTCTTCCAGCGGAATTTCCACCATATGCTCCTGGACTTGCTCCTCCTCGATCCGCGGGTCAAGTGCCACCACCAGTGGCGAGCTGGCCAGGCCATCGGGCATTGCCAAGTGCTCGACCGGCTCTTCCGGCACCTCGGTTTCCGGGGTCTTCAGTTGTGGGCGTACACGCAAGGCAATCAGCCCTGCGCTCAGGCTGAAAAATACAAACAGCATGTTGGGGCCCATGCCCCGCATCAGACTACCCACCAGCAGCGGCCCCATGCTGGCTCCAATCCCGAATACCGCCAGCAACACAGCAGCCAGCGAAACCCGCTTTTCCGGCTCGATATTGTCATTGGCAAACGCCACCGCCAGTGGGTACAGGCTGAATACAAAGGCACAGGTGACCGCGCCGCCAACAAAAAACACCCAATGCGGCCAGGCTGTTTCAATCGCCAGCGGCATTGCCACCAACAGCAATAAAATGCTCAGCCAGCGAATCAGCTTGGGGCGCTCAAAAGTGTCTGACAGACGGCCCAGCGGCAGTTGCACCACAAAACCGGCGGCAACACAGACGGCCATGAACAGACCAACGTCCTGGGTATCCATGCCGATACGACTGGCATACAGCGGTGCCAGCCCGTAAAACGCCCCCACTACTGCGCCGGCCAGCAGGGTGGTCACCATGGCCATGGGCACCTGCTGATAAAAATAGCGTGGTGACAGGGTCGCCGGTGTCAGTGGTTCGGGGTGAATCCGTCGGGTCAGGGCTACCGGCACCAAACACAAGGAAAAACAGAGCGCCACCAGCAGCAGCAATTCCATGCCCAGGCCCGGCAGCCCGGCCAGCATCAGCTGGCCAACCACCATGCCCAGGTAGGTTGCCATCATATAACCAGAAAACACCTTGCCCCTGTCTTCACTGTTGCTTTGCTCGTTGAGCCAGCTTTCCACCACCATATACATGCACATCATGCCGACTCCGACCAGCATCCGCAGCACCAGCCAAATCCAGAGGTTATCGGTCAAGCCGTGAATGATGGCCGACGCGCAAACAATTCCGGCCGCTGCACTATAGGCACGAATATGGCCAACCCGGGCAATCAGCCGGTGGCCTTTTTTGCCGCCACCTACCAGACCCAGATAAAACGAGGTCATCATCGCACCAACCCAAATACTGTTGGCACGGTCAGCGACCTGCAACGCCAGGAAAGTACTGAGCAAACCGGTACCAAGCAGCATCAGAAAGGTTGCAAAGTACAGGCCACGATAGGACTTGAAAATTGACATGGCAAATCCTGAAATAAAAAAACGCCAACTCCCGCATGCAAGGCATGGAGAGGAGGTGCTCTGCTGGTCAATTGGAGTGGGTTTTGAGTGCACCCAGTGTACGGCAGTCAGGGGGATATCAACAAACTACCAGGTGATCAGGTATTTTCCAGGCCGACAGCAGCTGTCAAAGTAGCGTAATCAGTCTGGCCTGAAGCCTGCCAGACCACTCCGGCGGCCGACAAGCGCAGGCGAAGCGTTGTGCCTAATGGCAAAGAACGGGCCGGCAATCAAATGAGTGGCGCAGACTGAAGTGTTCAAACAGGACGGCCAGTTCATTCCACAGTTCTGGCAGTCCGGCCGGCTGCGTTTGCGGGCCAAGATCCGGCATCAGTGTGTGGCCGTCGCGGGCCGGCTGTACAACAAAACGCTGTACGCCCTGTTCTTGCAGCTGGCGGGCCAGCAGGCGCAGGTCGTCAGGCTGCAGCAGGTTCCAGTGCACGGTAGTACGGCATTCGTAGGCAACGCCGCTGGCCAGCAACAGCTGCAGGCTGTGCCAGTTGGCGGCATCACTGCCAATGATTTGTGTTATGCCGTCTACCTGACCGCGCGCGGCCTTGACATCAAAACCGACCCAGTCACATAGCGGCAAGACCTTTTCCAGCACCCTGGGCTTGATGCCGGCCGTATGCAGGCCGACCTTGAAGCCCAGCTCTTTGATTTGCTGCATGGCATCGGGCAGGCCTGGTTGTAGTGTGGCTTCGCCGCCACTGAACACCACGGCCTGCAGCAGCCCCTGGCGTTTGTGTAAAAACACCAGCACCTCGTCCCATGTGATTGGTGTGCTGCCGACCGGAGCAATCAGCTCCGGGTTGTGGCAGTAGTGGCAGCGCCAGGCGCAGCCCTGACAAAACAACACACAGGACAGGTGATCCGGGTAGTCGATAGTGGTCAGCGGCACCATGCCGCCGATTTGGATGGGCATGGTTTAGCGGCTGGCGCTTTCGGTGAAGTGGGTGCGCTCGCGATGCTCGGACCGCTTGCCCTTGTTAAAGGCACTGACCGGGCGGTGGTAGCCCATGACGCGGGTCCAGACTTCACAGCGCTGGCGACGTTCTTGTGGGAGGTTGGTTGTGTTCATGATGTTTTCCTTTTGTGGTGTGTAAAAGTTTTGGTGTTTTGCGGTTGCTGGGGTGCGGGCTGCGCAGGGTCGCCGTGAATACATCCCTGTAGGCTTGATGTCGCCATCCCTGGCGACATAGCCCTGCTCCACCTGTCCCCACAACCGCTGTAAACCCTGTGCAGTTATATGGTTGGCAACGGCACGGGCTGGGTATTTGCAGCACCGGGATATGGATTACGCAAACACGCCGCAAGTACATCCATGTAGGCTCCGCAACGCCATCCATGGCGTTGCAGGGTTTGCTCCATCCATCTCCCGGCGCTGCTTCGAGCTTCGTGCAATCTGCACGATGTTTCGACTGGCATGAGAACCCAGCTGCTGCGGGGATGTGCCACACGAACATATTCAGCCGTCACACGAACACATCAAAATCAAGCCTGCGCCATTTCCCTTTCCATTTCGATTTCCAGCAATTCGTCACACTGCGGGCAAAACTCGTGTTCGCCGGCCAGATAGCCGTGTACCGGACAGATGGAGAAGGTTGGCGTAATGGTCAGATACGGCAAACGGAAGCGGCCAAGGGATGCCCGAACCAGATTTTTACAGGCCTCAACCGACGAAATCTGCTCATTCATGTACAGGTGCAACACGGTACCGCCGGTGTATTTGCACTGCAGTTCGTCCTGCAAATAAAGGGCTTCGAAGGCATCATCGGTATAACCAACCGGCAATTGCGAGCTATTGGTGTAATAGGGCGCATCCGGGTAACCAGCCTGCAAGATATCCGGAAAGCGTTTCTGGTCTTCCTTGGCAAAGCGGTAGGTGGTGCCTTCGGCCGGCGTGGCTTCAAGGTTGTACAGATGGCCGGTTTCTTCCTGGTACTGCACCATTTTGGCGCGGATGTGATCCAGCATCTCCAATGCCAGCAGGCGGCCCGCCTCAGTGTGCATGCCTTCGCGGTCACCGGTCAGGTTGCGCAGCATTTCGTGCATGCCATTAACACCAATGGTCGAGAAATGATTGCGCAGAGTACCCAGATACCGCTTGGTGTACGGGTAAAGACCGTTATCAATGTGCTGCTGGATCACGGTGCGCTTGACCTCAAGACTGTCACGGGCCATGTCCATCAGTTCATCCAGACGGGCGTACAGGCCGGGCAGGTCGTTTTTATACAGATAGCCCAGTCGGGCGCAGTTGATGGTCACCACGCCCAGCGAGCCGGTTTGCTCGGCTGAGCCGAACAGGCCGCCACCGCGCTTGAGCAGCTCGCGCACATCCAGTTGCAGGCGACAACACATGGAGCGCACCTGGTTGGGCTCCATGTCGGAGTTGATGAAGTTCTGGAAGTACGGCAGGCCATAACGGGCGGTCATGGCGAACAGGCGGTCGGCGTTTTCGCTGTCCCAAGGGAAGTCCTTGGTGATGTTGTAGGTGGGAATCGGGAAGGTAAACACCCGGCCCAGACCGTCACCGGCCTGCATCACCTCGATGTAGGCGCGGTTAATCAGATCCATTTCGTCCTGCAGGTCGCCATAGGCAAAGGGCATTTCCACCCCGCCGATGTAGGGAATCTGCTCGCGCAGGTCCTCCGGGCACACCCAGTCAAAGGTCAGGTTGGTAAAGGGCGTTTGCGTACCCCAGCGCGAAGGCACGTTCAGGTTGTAGATAAATTCCTGAATGCACTGGCGCACCTGCTGGTATTGCATCGCATCCTTGCGCACAAAGGGCGCCAGGTAGGTATCAAAGGAGCTGAACGCCTGGGCGCCGGCCCATTCGTTTTGCAAGGTGCCAAGAAAGTTGACCATCTGCCCCAGTGCGCTGCTCAGATGCTTGGGCGGACCGGCTTCGATACGCCCGGGAATGCCGTTGAAACCTTCGTTCAGCAATGTACGTAAGGACCAGCCGGCGCAGTAGCCGGCCAGCATGTCCAGATCGTGAATGTGCAGGTCGCCGCTGCGGTGGGCGGCGCCGATTTCCGGGCTGTAAATTTCGTTCAGCCAGTAGTTGGCGGTGACCTTGCCGGCCACATTGAGAATCATCCCGCCCAGCGAATACCCCTGGTTGGCATTGGCGTTGACCCGCCAGTCCTGGCGCTCAAGATACTCATTGATGGATGAGGCCACATTAACCTGATGATGCTGTTGTTCATGGCTGGCGAGCTGGTTGGTCATGCTGGTTCCCTTTACTATATATGGTGAAAAGTTATCACCAAAACACAATATGTTGTGCATACTAAAGAGAGCCGGCACAAATTGGATTGACCGGAATCAAGGTATTTATTGTAATTTCCAGATATGCCGGCAAGGCTTCCTGCAGCCCAGACAGGCAGCCGGCAGGAGAAAAGTAGAGCAAAGTTTCAGGGAGGCGCTCCAACACGCCATGCAGATGGCCGCCACACATAACGACCTTGGCCAGGCCAAGCCCGGCGGACCTGAAACAGGCTGACACGCCCCGTGATCTGTACGGTCAGGTTCGGATAGCCCACGCTGCGAAACAGGGTGCAGCGCGAGTCCGGACAGCATTATGGCAAGGAACGGCACCGCAAAGAGTTGCAGGCATTGCAACGGGCTCATGGGGTGAACCAGGCAGGTCGCTGCAACTCATCCTGTACCTATGGCAATAACACCGGTCTAAACCGGCTTGGCCCCCATCAATGCACTGGTACCCAGCAACAATGTCAACAAAACCAGTAGCCAGACCAGCGCAAATATCTGCTGTCTGCGGCTGGCCTGCCTCTTTTCTGCCAGCACGTTTTGCCAGCGTCCCAGGTTACCAGCCAAAAGAAATCCAAAAGGCACATACAATGGCAACAGCAGAATACTGATCAGCAGCCATTTCTGGCCCAGCGGCAGGGCTGCCCAGTGTGCCAGCCACCAACCACTGACCGGCAACGATAGCCACAGCAACGCAAACAGGGGCAGGCTGATCTGACGGGTACGCTGCAGCTTGCGCTGCAAAACATCCGCCTTTGCGTTACGGGCACGCCACAGCATGACGCCATGCACCAGCAGTCCCAGCATCAGCAGCACTGCAGCGCCACCATGCAAGACACGGACCGTCAAATAGTACTCCACACGCAGCTCCTCACGCTAAAAACAGCTGATAGGCCGGGTTATCGGTTTCTTCCCAACAGGGGTAACCCAGGGTGGCCAGTGCCTGCTCGAACTCGGCATACTCGTCCTCATTGACTTGCAGCGCTGCCAGCACCCGCGCATCGGCCGCACCATGGTTGCGGTAGTGGAACATCGAGATATTCCAGCGTCCGCCAAGCTGGTTGAGGAAATTGAACAGCGCACCCGGGCGCTCGGGAAACTCGAAACGGAACACCCGTTCGTTATTGACCGCATCGGCATGGCCGCCCACCATGTGACGGATGTGTAGCTTGGCCAGCTCGTTGCGGGTCAGGTCCAGTACCGGGAAGCCCTGGTTTTGCAGTTCGGCAATGAGCTCCTTGCGCGGATCAGTGTCAGGATGGGTTTGTACGCCGACAAAAATATGCGCCTGGCCGTTGGTGTGGTAACGGTAGTTGAACTCGGTAATTTGGCGGGTACCCAGAGCTTCGCAAAACTTTTTGAAACTACCTGGCTCTTCCGGAATGGTCACGGCAATGATCGCCTCACGGCGTTCGCCCAGCTCGGCCCGTTCGGCCACGTAGCGCAAGCGGTCAAAGTTGACGTTGGCACCCGAGTCAATGGCTACCATGGTCTGCCCGGTGATGCCGGTCTTGTAGGCGTACTTCTTGATGCCGGCCACTGCCAGCGCGCCGGCCGGCTCGGTGATCGAACGGGTATCGTCGTAGATATCCTTGATTGCCGCGCAAATTTCGTCGTTGTCAACCGTGACCACATCATCCACATAGTTGCGGCACAGTTCAAAGGTATGCTCGCCAATCTGACCCACAGCAACACCATCGGCAAACAGTCCGACCTGCGGCAGCACCACACGGTCATCCGCCTGCAACGCCTGCTGCAGACAATTGGAGTCTTTCGGCTCAACGCCGATTACCTTGATTTCCGGACGCAGGTACTTGATGTAGGCGGCAATCCCGGCCAGCAGGCCACCGCCGCCACAAGGCACGAAAATGGCGTGCAGGTCGCCCTGGTGCTGACGCAGGATTTCCATGGCGATGGTGCCCTGACCGGCAATCACGTCCGGATCATCATAGGGGTGGATGTACACATAGCCCTTTTCTTCGACCAGCTGCAGCGACAGCTCCAGCGCCTGCGGAAACGCCTCGCCATGCAATACCACTTCGGCACCGCGGGCCCGTACCGCATCCACCTTGATCTCCGGCGTGGTCTTGGGCATCACGATGGTGGCACGAATCCCCAGGTGTTGGGCCGCCAGCGCCACGCCCTGGGCATGGTTGCCAGCCGAGGCGGTAACCACACCACGCTCGCGCTCAGCCTGGCTGAGCTGAACAATTTTATTGTAGGCCCCACGAATCTTGAAGGAAAAAACCGGTTGCAAATCTTCGCGCTTGAGCAGAATTGTGTTGTCCAGTCGAGCAGACAGCTGCCTTGCGGGATGGATGGGGGTTTCCACTGCAACATCGTAGACGCGGGCATTGAGGATTTTTTTGATGGTATATTCGAGCATGGTGCAGCCAGTTTGAAGATCAATGAAAGTGGGGCACCGAGTGTACTCTACAGACTCGCTCACAACCATTATAATGGCCAAAATTTATCCATCCGGAGCCTGATGTGAGCCAAAACCAGTTAAAGCAAGCCGTTGCCCGTGCCGCCATTGAAGAAATCCTGCCCTACCTGGACAAAAACTCCATCATCGGTGTGGGCACCGGCTCTACCGCCAACTTCTTTATTGATGCCCTGGCGCAATACCGTGACGACTTTGCCGGCGCCGTGGCCAGCTCTGAAGCCACCGCCGAACGCCTGAAAAACCACGGCATCGAGGTGTTTGACCTGAACAACGTGGGCAGCCTGGAGTTTTACATTGATGGCGCCGACGAGGCCAACCCGCATCTGGAGCTGATCAAGGGCGGCGGCGCGGCGCTGACCCGGGAAAAAATCGTCGCGGCGGTGGCAAAAACCTTCATCTGCATCGCCGATGAAAGCAAAAAAGTGGATTTTCTCGGCAATTTCCCTTTGCCGGTCGAAGTCATCCCCATGGCCCGCAGCCACGTCGCCCGCCAGATCGTTCGCCTTGGCGGCGACCCCGTTTACCGCACCGGCGTGGTGACCGACAACGGCAACGTGATTCTGGATATCCACAACATGCAGATCACCGATCCACGCGGTCTGGAAGAACAGCTCAATGCCATTGTCGGCGTGGTCTGCAATGGCCTGTTCGCCGCCCGTCCGGCCGATATGCTGCTGCTGGGCAGCAAAGATGGTGTGCAGAAAATTGTGAAGAAGTAACCCGCACAGGGTTTGCTTGCAGGAAAGCGCATTCTGCCGCTCGTCAGGCTATGGCGGCGGCAACCCTGGTGGCAAGGCCTGCGGGCTGGCAATCAATTTTGTAGCACTGCCGTCTGGCCGATTTTTTCCAGCTTTTCATCCAGCAGATGCGTCAGATAAGGCTGGCCCTGCCCGCTGACCCGAAACAACCCGTAACGGGCGGCTTCATACTGCTTTGCCGTGCCTTCCTGGAAGAAAAAACCGTTGGTGGCAAACTGCACAGTGCCATGGCGCAAACGATAGTGCAGGCGAAGTTGGCCTTCTGTCGCTGGCTGTTCCCCGTCGAGACTGACCAAGCGGGCGATGCCTTGATCGTCTAACTGCACCAACAGGGTGCCGCTCAGGGCCGGCAACCAGTCCCCGATATCGGCGGTACCGGCCGGTCCGCCAAGCACATTGGCAGCCAGTTGCTGGCGCAGCAGTCCGCGCACCTCTTCACCCAGCGCAAAACGCAGGGCCATATAGTCACCCTGCATCAGCGAACGCGGATCGACAGGCGCCAGTTGCAGAATCACTTCCTGTCCGTTCTCAAGCACCTGCTCGGTACGCCAGATGCTGAAATTGATGCCGGCCAGCAGAAGCAAAAAAACCAGAAAAATTCCTGTTTTGCGCATCAGCTTTCCTCACTGAAGACGGCTTCCAGCCGCAACAGCCACAAACGCATGCCAAACAGCACCAGCGCCAGCCCCAGCAGGATATATGACTTGATCAGCAGGCTCTGCTCAAGACTGTAATAATACTGACAGAGCACCAGCAGCAAGGCAGCCAGCTGGGAAATCCAGTAATGACGCTGGCCCTGCTGCCAGGCCAGGGCCAGCAACAGCACGGTGACAGTCATGCCGGGAATCAGCCAGCCGGCAGCCAGCAACAGAAGGCCCAGCACCAGCGCAAATGCCTGCAGTCGCCGCTCCACCCTGTGCTGCCACAACAGCCAGCCAACAAAGCCAGCCGCCACCAGCGTCAGCGGTAAAGGTGCGTGCGCCCACAGGCCGCCACGACCCAGCGCGAACAGCTCGCTGGCCTGCAATACCAGCCAGAGCCACAGGGCGATGGTCAGGCCACGTTTGAGCGGATGCAGCCATGCATGCCAGTGCGACAGCCGGCTTTCCATCAGATAGAGCCAGGCAGTGACCAGCAACAGCAACGGCAAAACAGCGGGCAGCAACCCTGTCTGTCCGTACTCAACTGCCCGGCCGGCCAGCCAGTAGCTGCCAGCAATAACCAGCACCGGCACGCAAAGGGTGCGTACCAGGGTGTTGCGAACCAGAGCAAACACTAGCACGGCAACCGTCATGAGCAGCAGTTCGACTGGCTTTATGATGTCGAGCATGAACAGCCCTGATGCCAGCATGCCGGCTCCGCTCAGTGCTGCTGCCAGCCCAAGTTGCTGGATAAAAAACTTCGTTTTGCGACGGCTGATCCCGCTTGCTGCGCCCAGTAATGCCCCGCCTAATAGCGCAATCGGCCAGGTCATGCCGTCAAAGCCGATAAAGGCAAATAGCACAGCGGGCAAAGCCAGCACTGCCAGCACGGCGAACTGCGCAGCCAGCCAAAGCGTAACGGACAAAAACACCCGCAGATAAAGTGGCATTTGGTTCAGTTCGGTCGGAAGCTCACCGGCCACCAGCTGATGTTGCCGCAGGGTTTGCCAAAACATGTGCACATCACTCATGGGCGGCCCCTTTGGGTTTCAGCCAGTAATAACCACCCAGCGCAACCGTCAGCGTGACACCTGCCAACAGCAAAAGCAGCAGCGCTACGTCACCATGGCCCAACCAGCCCTCCAGCCGGCCCGCGCACCAGACCGGCACCACCAGCAACCAGAGCACCAGCACCGGCCGCTGAAAGCTGCGCCAGGCATAAAGCACCCACAGCAACCCCATCCACGCCAGCCAAACCAGACTGCCGACCCAGGGCAGCAACTGGCCGCCAATCTCATATGTGCCAAACAGGCTCCAGCCGGTGCTGATCACCAGCAGCACAGCGACCAGCAGGACATTGCCCAGCTGCCAGATTTGGCTGTCACCGGCCCAGGCCAGACGCGCTACCGGCAACCAGAACAGCAGGTTGATACCGAACATCAGGGCAAAGCGCAGATCCGCCGGAAACTGGGTAAAGGTGCGGCAGGCCAGCAATGCGGCCAGATTGAACAAAACGACAGTCAGCACACCAATCGCATAACTGCGCGCCAGGACAGCCCAGGGCACCAGCAATACAGCCCAGAGCAAAAACAGCTCAAAGGCGTCGGCTCCGGTTTGATAGGTCTGCCCGATCAGCGCCAGCCAGGCACCCAGCAACAGCGAGCTGGCAAACAGCGCACTTTGCGCCAGCCAGTGTTGCAGCGGGTATTTGAGCAGCATTAATAGTGGCAACGCCAGCACCACCTGGGCCAGTGCCAGCTTGTGCAGCCGGCCCATGGCGTCCCAGTTGTAGGCAAAAAAGAACACCACCGCGCTGCAGGCACAGAGCACAGCGGCAATCAGCAACAAGCGGTCAAGAAACCTCAGCGTGCGCATACGGTCAGGCCGTGCTGCGGCCAGCTCCAGCGCCTGCTCCAGATGCTGTGGCGGCAAGGCACCGGCGGCAACCCAGCCCTGCAGGGTTCGTGTGTCCATGTGCTTGCTTACTCCTTGAGGGTACTTTGGTTATGTGCTGTGTACAGCGGACATGGTCTGACTGCATTACCCAAGGCGTTTACTGAGTGTGTGCGGGATTAGTGGCTTGGCTGCAATGATCGAAGCACGTCAGGCATCTGGCACAAAGCGGTAAAACAGATTGGGCTCACCCACCACATAGATTACCCCCTGGTCGTCCATGGCTACACCTTCAGCCTGCTTGATGCTCTGTTTTAGCCCGTTGAAGCCCAGCATCAGGCTCATAAAGCTGACCGGTTCTCCAGTTTCGTCCAGTTCCAGAACGAGCTTGGACTCGTCTGACAGCACCAGCAAGTGGCCGGTCCTGCGGTCCAGGTCGAGCCCGGAAATATCCCGCATGAACAACTCCTCAGACGGCAGCTCTTCAAGGGCGCCTGCCTGATTTTTGGCCAGATCAAAGCTCAGGGCAAAGAGAGCATGAGGGTCACGTTCTTTGGCAAGAATGAAACGTGAATTGGACGCATCCCAGGCCAGTCCTTCCAGCCCCTTGTTTTTTGGGTATAAAAAAGCGTCATCCAGCAGGCCCAGGTCAAACTGCAAGGCTTGCGTCAAGTCGATGGTGTCGGTCAGCGGCAGGGAAAACAGCACCAGTTTGCTGCGGCGCTCATCCACCAAAGCAAAGCGCCCATCGCTCAGGGCCTCAACTCCTTCCGGGTCAGCTACGCCCTGCAGGTCAATTTCACGCAATAGCTCGCCTTCCAGGCTAAGCTGCGCCAGCTTGGGAATTTTGCCGGTAATGGTGAACAGGGTATTGCTAGGCGCATGCCAGGTCAGGCCAGAGGTTTCTGCCTTGAGCAGGCGCTCAATCGGCTTGCCCTGAATATCCGCCGAATAGCGGTTGAGCCAGATGCTGGCCTTGCGCTCGCTGACCGGAGTACGCAGCTCGCGCGTAGTTTGCAGCAGGCGGTCATCCAGCTCGAAGTAATAACCCAGGCCTGAAAGTAACAGCAATAGAGGTAGTGCCAGCCTGATACGCATTATGGACATTCCAGAATAGAGAGGCTTTTCGACTGCCTGACCAAAGTAAAGTTCTACCTGTTTGATGCCATCAAGCCATATTTTGCAGGGACCACTTCAGTGGCGAACAAAACTTCAGGCCTGCCAACACGGGAGCATGGCTACAGTCAACAGAATGGATACGGTGGGCAAAACCTGCCACTTGTCTGTGGCCATTAACACTACTGGTCGCGACTGAAGTCGCTCGCGCAGGGAGCAAATGTTCGTACAGAAAAGATGACTCATACAGAATATTGCCCGTGCCGGGAGCATCGTTCATACAGGAAAGATCACTCATACTGGGGCTGTACAGCCAGCCGTCATCATCAGGTACCATAAAGCCCAGTTGCAACTCCGTTAGCAGGCAAGCATTTATGCATCAGCAGGTACTCAGTTTCTGGTTTGAACAGCTACGTCCAGAGCAGTGGTTTAAAGCATCTGCCATGCTGGATAACACCATACGGGAAAAGTTTGCCCAGCTATTGCAGCAAGCCCGGTGCGGCGAGCTGTATCAATGGCGCAACAGTGCCGAAGGCCGCCTGGCCGAAATCATCCTGCTGGACCAGTTCAGCCGCAATATCCACCGCAACACACCGCAAGCCTTTGCAACCGACCCAGTGGCACTGGTGCTCAGCCAGGAAGCCGTACATAACGGCACGCTGGAGCAACTAACCAGCACCGAGCAGCGTGACTTTTTGCTGATGCCCTGGATGCACAGCGAGTCTGCATATATTCATGAGCAGAGCCTGCCGCTGTACAAGACCCACGCCAGTGCTGGCTGCTACCGCGCCGCCTTGCAGCACAAGGCGATTATCGACCGTTTTGGCCGGTATCCGCACCGCAACGCCATTCTTGGTCGTACCTCCACCGCTGAAGAGTTGGAGTTCCTGCAGCAACCGGGGTCGTCATTCTAAGGAAGCACTGAATATTGCCCTGCGTTTGTCGGGGCCGGGTTAAAGCCACTCACAACCCTTGAGTTGAATGCGCTTTAGCACGGCCACAAAGCGGAGAGCGAAGCGAAAAAATGCTTATTTATTACAAGCGCTTGGTGCTTTTTCGTTACTTTTCACCTGACTCTGATGATCTTGCCAACATTGTTTAGCGCACCCCTAAGCGGCAGGTAGCAAGACTTGCCCACCCCAGAGCGATACCCAGCCTTGGTAACCCGCAGCCAAAGCCCCGGCGAACTTGATTCTGCTCACTCTTCCGCCTTTGCCCGAAATGCTGGCAGCGCGTAGAATCCGCAGACTGACATCAACAAACAACAGGAAGCCGCCATGCCAGATTATCGCTCAAAAACCTCCACCTTTGGCCGCAACATGGCAGGTGCCCGTGCCCTGTGGCGCGCCACCGGCATGAAGGACGAAGACTTCAAAAAGCCGATCATTGCCGTGGCCAACTCCTTCACCCAGTTTGTGCCCGGACACGTCCACCTGAAAGACATGGGTCAGCTAGTCGCCCGTGAAATCGAAAAGGCCGGCGGTGTAGCCAAAGAGTTCAACACCATTGCCGTGGATGACGGCATTGCCATGGGCCACGACGGCATGCTGTATTCGCTGCCCAGCCGCGAGATCATTGCCGACTCGGTCGAATACATGGCCAACGCCCACTGCGCCGATGCGCTGGTGTGCATCTCCAACTGCGACAAGATCACCCCCGGCATGCTGATGGCTGCACTGCGCCTGAACATTCCGGTGGTGTTTGTTTCCGGTGGCCCGATGGAGTCTGGCAAGTCCAAGCTGTCCGCCAACCCGCTGAATCTGGTCGATGCCATGGTGATCGCCGCCGAAGACGACGCCAGTGACGAAGAAGTGGCCGAAATCGAGCGCAGCGCCTGCCCGACCTGCGGCAGCTGCTCCGGCATGTTTACCGCCAACTCGATGAACTGTCTGGTGGAAGCCATGGGCCTGGGCCTGCCCGGCAACGGTACCACGCTGGCCACCCACGCCGACCGCGAACAGCTGTTCCTGGAAGCTGCGCGCACCATCGTCGATATCACTCAGCGTTACTACCGTGACGGCGACGAGTCGGTATTGCCGCGCAACATTGCCAACTTCAAGGCGTTCGAAAACGCCATGACCATGGACATCGCCATGGGCGGCTCTACCAACACCATCCTGCACCTGCTGGCTGCCGCGCAGGAAGGCGAAATCGAGTTTGACCTGAAAGACATCGACCGTCTGTCGCGCAAAGTACCCGAGCTGTGCAAAGTAGCGCCGAATATCGAGAAATATCACATGGAAGATGTGCACCGTGCCGGCGGTATCTTTGCCATCCTTGGCGAGCTGGCGCGTGGTGGCCTGCTGCACACCGACCTGCCCACCGTACACAGCAAAACCATGGCCGAGGCCATCGCCAAATGGGACATTACCCAAACCAAGGATCCGGCCGTGCACGAGTTCTACAAGGCCGGCCCGGGTGGAGTTCCAACCCAGACTGCTTTTAGCCAAGCAACCCGCTGGCCGACGCTGGATCTGGACCGTGAAAAAGGTTGTATCCGCAGTGTCGAGCACGCTTACAACCGCGAAGGCGGTCTGGCGGTGTTATACGGCAACATTGCCGAAGACGGCTGCGTGGTGAAAACCGCCGGTGTTGATCCGTCCATCTGGGTATTTGACGGCAAGGCGAAAATCTTTGAAAGCCAGGATGATGCAGTACGCGGCATCCTCGCCGATGAGGTCAAGCCCGGCGATATCGTCATCATCCGCTACGAAGGCCCCAAGGGTGGCCCGGGCATGCAGGAAATGCTCTACCCGACCAGCTACCTGAAATCCAAGGGTCTGGGCAAGGAATGTGCGCTGCTCACCGATGGCCGTTTCTCCGGTGGCACATCTGGCTTGTCCATTGGCCACGCCTCGCCAGAAGCGGCGGCCGGCGGTGCCATTGGCCTGGTGGAAGAGGGCGATCACATCCTGATCGACATTCCCAACCGCACTATCCAGCTGCAGGTGAGCGACGAAGAGCTTGCCGCCCGCCGTGTAGCCCAGGATAAAAAAGGCTGGAAGCCCGCCAAGGAGCGTCCGCGCAAGGTCAGCACCGCGCTGAAAGCCTATGCGTTGCTGGCCACCAGCGCCGACAAAGGTGCGGTGCGCAACAAGGAGTTGCTTGATTAGCCCCGAACGTTATAAGCCGCTTCACGCACAGACCGGGCCTTGAACCCGGTTTGTTGCATTTGGCCTATGTGCGTTGCTCGGGCACAGGTGTCACAGAAGCTGTCATGCCGCCCGCTCTCGCCCGCCTGCCAGCCAGTTGCACGCCAAACAGACCTGCCTTGCTGGTAAAGCTTATGCAATACAAGCCTGACAGGCCGGCATACAGCCCTCAAGCCCCATGCCCGGACCCGCTTGCCCTGTGATTCCCTTTGTCGCACTGCATGATGGCTAAACAACTTGTAAAATATCTTTTTGCCTTCAGGAGCAATGCACATGCAGTTTACCCAGTTTATGGACAAGTATCCGGTGCTCAGCCTGGAATTGCTGAAAAGCCAAACCCGTTTTACCTCTGTGGACGAAATCCTGGCAGTGCTTGAGGCCAGGGTCGAAGCCAGTCCAGTGGCCTGCAAAATAGCCCTGTTTGATCACTACGCCCACACCAGTGCATTGCCGGAAGGAGAAATTGCTGACGACATTCTGGCCGCCAAGCACCTGGTGTTCTGCTTCGGCATCAAATTGCCCACCCCCCTGGCCATGGCGGTGCGTCCACGCTCTATCGGTGTCACCGAGTTGAATGACCGTTTTGTTGTGTCCTTCATGGAAGCGCCCAATCCACAGATGAACGACACCCTGAAACAGTGGGTGACAGCGCTGAACGACTGACGATTTTCCGAACCTGGCGGCAATGCCGTCAGACTCTGGCGGAGCCGGCCTGTTACCATCAGACACCGCCAGGGCGCCATCGGGAAAGTCAGCCGACCTGAAAAATGGAGCAGGCAGCTGCACATGCTGTTTTGTCGTCGTCCAGTATCACCGGCAATGTCCGCATCCAGTTCAGGCAGCACGCAGGCATCCAGTGTCCCGGTCCGCTTGCGTTGTGCCAACCGCACCAGCAGGCCGGTCTGGTGAACTGCTACAGATTACACAGACTGAATACGCCCGGATCGTATAGGCCATCCATGCCTGCCCGGTTCGCCAGACATCACACTGTCATCCTGGCCAGCTGGCCGATCTTGGTGGACTGGTAAACCACCTTGCTGCCGTTGAATGACAGCGCCTTTAGTTTGATCAGCTGCTCCAGCACCGCTTCGGTCATGGTCAGATTCTGCCCCATGCGGGTGCGGATACTGTTTCTAAGCGTGGTTTCCGACGCAGGGCGATTGCCGCTATATCGCTCCAGGTGCTCGCAGTACAGGCGAACACCACTGGCAACGTCACGGACAGTCGGCATACCGGTAGCGGAGTCCGCCATCGGCTGCTGGCTGGCCGCAGGCTTTTCTTTGCCTTTGCGCAAAACAGAGTGACCCTGTCCCTCCAGCAAGCTGACCAGATGATCCAGGTCGGAATCATCCGAAACAATGGTGAACTCTGCTGCCCCCTCAAGCTGTTGCGCCAGCATCCCGGCAAAGAAAAAAATGCCGAAGTCGGCCGCATTCTTGCCGATACTGTCCATCTTGTGGATTTGCAAGTGACCGGCACTGATGGTTTCATGCAACGGCATCAACCAGTCCAGAGGGATTTTCGCACCCGTGCTGGCATAGCAGATAATCACCTTGTCGTAATCACGCAGGCTGTCCTGCAGTTCCTGGATGTGGTTTGGACAATTCTCCAGATCGATCAACAAAATTCGCAATGTTTTTGCATGCTCGACAATAACCGGGTAGCTGTATTCAGCGCTGGACTGATCATCCTGTGCCATGGTGTTCCTTCCAATCGTTACAAAACCCTGAGGCACTACATCATTCCAGGCTCTGCATGATCACACAACGTGCCTGTAGTACCATGCTGATGTATCTTCCACAAACCCGGCACCCGCGGGCTGCAAGTGCAGCTGTGCCTTAAGCCCTCATATTGTCATGCCTTCATTCCTGGCAGCGCCTCATGCCCAGACTCCGCAAACTCCTGCTTCGCACTGCCCTGCTCCTGTTGTTGTGCTGGCTGCTGTTTTTGCTGGCAGACCGGCTCGACCCGTTGCCGGATGTGCAGGCCAGCAGTGCGCAGGTGGTACTGGCCCGTGACGGTCAGCCGCTCTGGCGCTTTGCCGATGACGAGGGCGTATGGCGTTATCCGGTGACATTGGGCGAGGTATCACCGTTCTACTTGCAAGCCCTGCTGGATTACGAAGACCGCTGGTTTTACCAGCACCCCGGCATTAACCCGTTCGCCCTGCTGCGGGCAGCCTGGCTCAACCTGCGCCATGATCGTATCGTCTCGGGCGGCAGCACACTGAGCATGCAGGTGGCACGCATCATCGAACCGCACAGCCGTACTTTCCAAGGCAAGCTGCGACAGATATGGCGCACACTGCAGCTGGAGTGGCATTACTCCAAAGATGCAATCCTCGAAATCTACCTGAACCGCGCGCCATTCGGCGGTACGCTGGAAGGGGTGTCAGCTGCCAGCTGGGCTTACCTGTCCAAACCAGCCAGCGAGCTGACGCCGGCCGAAGCTGCACTGCTGGCAGTATTGCCACAGGCACCCAGCCGCCTGCGGCCAGACCGTCATCCCCTGCGAGCGCAGGCGGCGCGGGACAAGCTGTTACACCGCTTGTATCAACACAAAACCTGGCCCACACAACAGATTGACGAAGCACTGGCCGAAGCAATCTGGCTGGCCCCGCGTCAGGAGCCGGCACTGGCACCATTGCTGGCCCGCCGCTTGCGCCAGCCACATGGCGGCCGCATCCAGACCACCCTCGACTTCGCCCTGCAGCAACGGCTGGAGCTGCTGCTGGCCAGCTGGAAACACCGTCTTCCACCCCGGGTTTCCGCAGCCATTGTCGTGGCAGAAACGGCCAGCCTGGAAGTGCGTGCCTACCTCGGCTCAACGGACCTGCATGATGAGCAGCGCTCGGGTCATGTCGATATGGTGCAAGCTGTGCGCTCGCCCGGCTCGACCCTGAAACCCTTTCTTTATGCACTGGCGCTGGAAGATGGCCTGATCCATTCCGAGTCCCTGCTGCAGGATGTGCCCCGGCATCATGCCAGCTACCAGCCGGGCAACTTTGCCCGCGGTTTTGGCGGACCGGTGCCGGCCAGCCAGGCCCTGCTCAATTCACTCAACCTGCCAGCGGTACAATTACTTGAGCACTACGGCAGCCAACGCTTTGATGCCCGTTTGCAACAAGCTGGCATCCGCCTGCAATATCCGGACAATGGCATTCCCAACTTGGCACTGATTCTCGGTGGTACCGGAGCAAAACTGGAAGATCTGGTCAGCGCCTATGCCTCGCTGGGTCGCAATGGAAGTACGGCACCATTGCGCTACCAGCCAGACGCGCCGCTGCAACCACGCCGACTGCTGACACCCGGTGCCGCCTGGATAGTGCAACGAATCCTGTCCGGCTACCCGCAACCCAACAGTACGGTACAACAACGCCGACAGGGCTTTGCCTGGAAAACCGGTACCAGCCACGGCCACCGTGATGCGCTGGCGCTGGGCGTGGGCAACGGCCATGTGATCGGAGTCTGGGTCGGCCGACCCGACGGCACACCCGTACCGGGACAATACGGTCAGGTCAGTGCCACGCCCCTGCTATTGCAGGTATACGATATTCTTGCGCAACAGCCCGGCCAACTCATCAACAACCCGCCGCAACCACCTAGCGTTGGTGTAGCTGCGGTCTGCTGGCCGGGCGGACAACCATTGCCGGCCGGAGATGACAACTGCCGGCGTCAGCGCATCGCCTGGACGCTGAACGGCATCACAGCACCAACCCTGAATCTGGCAGGCCTGCCCCAACCCATTTGGCAACGTATCTGGGTCAACGACAAAGACCAGCAAGTGGCCCCCGACTGTACAGCTGCCAGACCTATCGACATCGCCCTGTGGCCGACAACACTGGAGCCCTGGTTACCGGCTGCCGAACATCGGTCCCGCCGCCTGCCTCCGGCCAGCAACAGCTGTCCGCCGACAACACACCCAGTAGCCGGCAAGTTGCGCATCCTCGGTGTCACGCCCGGTGCCAGGCTGCAATTACCACCACAGGGCAACAATCAGGAACTGACCATCGAATTCAGTGCCGAAGGTGCAGGCGGCACTCTGTGGTGGTTCCTAAACGGCCGGCCACTGCAGCAGACCAGCGGAAGTACAAGTTTCCAGTACATTTTCACGTACCCTGGCAAGCAACAACTCAGTGCGATCGACAGTAACGGCCAAACCGCTCTGCTGGAGTTCAACATCATGCTGCCGGTCACAGACTGACCCCGGTTTGCGCCAAGGCAATCCGATGAGCCAGAGGTTCTGGCAACCCTGTGTGCAGGCAGAATTGTCGTAGAGCAAGCCCTCTCATATACAAAAGCTGTAACCGGTGCGATACGGGCAGCAGGAGAGCTTGCACTGAGCATGCCAGGCCAGAACCATTGATTTGATTGCCCGCTTGCCATGTTACTTTTTGATGACGACCGGACAACGCCGTGGTTATATAGAACCCTCAGCCAAGGAAGCCATCATGAACAGCACACATACCTCCCGAGTTCTGCATTACCTTTTGGTCATCCTGCTGTCTGGCAGTCTGCTGGCTTGTGGCCAGGACACAGCCGACACAAACAAAACAGCCTCCACAACGGCCACAGCAGTTACAGAAGCAGCCAGCAACGCTCCGGATCCTGCACATTACCAGGATCAGCCACTTACACTGGTGGATGTCTCCGAGCAACAAGTGAACGGTGCAGCAGCGCTGGTACTGAGCTTTTCCGTACCCCTGCAACCGGACCAGGCATTTGCCGAGTTCATCACCATCAATGACCTGACAGCAGGCGCTGCACTGGAGCCAGCCTGGGTTCTGAGCAATGACGGTATGGAGCTGCACCAGCGCCACCTGCCGCCGAGACACAAACTGAATATCGAGGTGCACGCCGGACTGCTGGCGATCACCGGAACGCGGCTGCAGCAGGGCCGCCAGACCCAGCTGACCACCCGCAACATGGAGCCCATGCTGGGTTTTGCCAGCAAGGGCTCGCTGCTGCCCATTGAGCTGGCACAGGGACTGCCGGTGCAGTCGCTCAACGTCAACGAAGTGGATGTGGACTTCTTCCGCCTTCACGACGCTTCGATCCCGCGCTTCATCACCCGCCATGACAGCAGCGGCTTCTCCGTCTGGGACAACGACGATCTGCAGGCCATGGGTCAGCTGGTCTACAGCGGCCGATTCGACCTGCAAAGCGAGGACAATGTGCAGCAACGCAGCCTGTTGCCGGTCAACGACATTGATGCGCTGCAATCACCGGGCGTCTATTTCGCCGTCATGCGCCAGGCCGGCAATTTTACCTACACCCAGCCTGCCACCCTGTTTACCCTGAGCGACATCGGCCTCTCCGCACACCGCTCACAGCAGACGCTGGACCTGTTTACCCTGGGCATTGCCAACGGCAAAAGCCTGGCCGGGGTCAACATTCAGCTGCTCAATGCCAAAGGCAAACTGCTTGCCGAGGGCAAAACAGACCGCAACGGCCATTTGCAACTGCCGTTGCACAAGGACGCCACACTGGCACTGGCCCGCAGCGGTCAGCAGACCAGCTTTCTGTCACTTAAGCGTGGCGCACTGGACCTGAGCGAGTTTGCCGGCCTTGATGGAGCGCCTCAGCGTCCCATGCAGCTGTTCATATTCGGCCCGCGTGACCTGTACCGTCCCGGTGAAACAGTTCTTCTTAATGCCTTGCTGCGGGATGCCGATGGCCAGCCACTGCCTGAGCAGCCGGTGCAGGCGCGCATCTTGACACCGGACGGCCAGGAGCTGCGCAGCTTTGTCTGGCAGCCGCAAGAAACTGGTTTTTACCAATACCAGCTGCAGCTGGCCAGCAGCGCGCCCACCGGCCGCTGGCAGCTGCTCGTTGATCTGGACGGCAGCCAGGGTGCCAACCAGGTGCGTCACGAATTTCAGGTAGAGGATTTCATGCCCGAGCGCATGGCGCTCGACTTGTCCGGCAGCGAACAGCCACTCAAGCCGGATGCGACACTCGACATCCTGGTAAAAGGACGTTTCCTGTATGGTGCACCCGCGGCTCACAGCGAGGTACAGGGCCAACTGTTTATACGGCCCCTGCGCGAAGCTCTGCCCACCCTGCCCGGTTACCATTTCGGCTCGACGACAGAGAAGCTGCCAACCCAGAGCCTGGACTTCGAGACAACCCACACCGACGACAAAGGCCACGCCAGACTGCACATGAAGAGCCAGTGGGCTGAAGCCCGTTCACCGCTGGAGCTGGTGGCCCGGGTCAGCCTGATGGAGTCCGGCAGCCGCCCGGTTACCCGTCGCCATCTGCAGGCGGTCTGGCCAGCTTCGCAACTGGTCGGCATCCTTGGCCATTACACCAATGGCAACCAGGTCGATGAAAACTCCCTGGCCAGCTTCAGCCTGGTGTTGGCCAACGCTGCAGGAGAGCTGCAAGCTGCTGACAATCTGCAAGTACGCCTGATCCGCGAACGCCGCGATTACTACTGGAGTTATTCCGCCGACACCGGCTGGCGCTCCCGTTACAGCGAAAAGAGCCTGATCCAGCAACAGCGACAAATCAGTCTGGACGGCAAGGTGCCGGCACACGTCGAGTTCCCCGTACAGTGGGGCTCCTACCGCATTGAAGTAGAAAATCCACAGACCGGACTGGTCAGCAGCGAACGTTTCTGGGCCGGCTATCGCTGGCAAGACAGCAGCGGGGATGGCGGAGTGCGGCCCGATCAAGTTCGCCTGAAGCTGGACCGTGCCGCCTACCGCAACGGTGAAACCGCCAAGGTACGCATCGAGGCACCCCATGCCGGTTCCGGCTATGTGCTGGTGGAGTCGGCCGACGGCCCGCTCTGGTGGCAAAACATCGATGTGCCGGCCGACGGGCTGGACGTGCGCGTCCCCGTCGACAAAAACTGGACACGTCACGACCTCTATGTCACCGCACTGGTGGTTCGTCCCGGCGTGCACAGCGTTGAACAGACGGCAAAACGTGCCGTAGGCGTGCTGCATCTGCCGCTGGACCGCAGCAGCCATGCACTGCAGCTGGAACTGGAAGCCCCGGACAGCACCCGGCCTGGTCAGGACCAGCCGGTGCGCATCAAGGTTCGTGATGCCGATGGCAAGGTCCCGGCCAGCAGCCGCGTATTGCTGTCGGCAGTGGACGTCGGCGTACTCAACATTACCGGCTTCAAGACGCCGGACCCGCTGGACAGCTTCTTTGGTCGCAAGGCTTACGCCATTGACCAGCTGGATGTTTATGGGCAACTGATCGACGCAGGCAAAGCCGGGCTGGCCCGCTTGCGCTTCGGCGGCGATGCTGCACTGGAACAGGGAGGTGACCGGCCGCAAAGCCATGTGCAAATCGTTGCCTGGCAAAGCGATGTACTGCGCGTGGATGCCAATGGCTATGCCGAGGCCCGTCTGCCGCTACCGGAATTCAACGGCCAGTTGCGGCTGATGGCCCAGGCCTGGGATGACGACCGTTTCGCCAGCAGCGAACAACGGATGACCGTGGCCGCACCGCTGGTGGCTGAGCTCGCCATGCCGCGCTTCCTGACCCGGGGTGACGACAGCCAGTTAATGCTGGAACTGCATAACCTGACTGAACAGCCGCAAAACCTGCAGTTGCAGCTAAGCACTGGCGACCAGCTGGAGTTGCCCGGCATCCTGCCCGCTACCCTTACTCTGGCCGCCGGCCAGCGCCAGCGCCTGCCGCTACCGGTACGGGCAATCGCCACCGGCACCAGCGAACTGGCCCTCAGGGTCGATGGCCTGCAACTGCCAGACGAAACCCTGCCCGCCCTGCAGAGGCAATGGCAGCTGGATGTACGTTCCCCATGGCCGGATCAGTCGCGCCGCATCACCCGTCTGCTGCAGCCAGGTGAGCACTGGAGCAGTGCCGATAATTGGCTGGATGGCTGGCTGCCGGGCAGTACCCGCGCCCGCCTGACCCTGTCAACACAGCCCATGACCAGTCTGGCCACCCTGGTGCGCTCGCTGTACGAATATCCCTATGGTTGCTCCGAGCAGACCGCCAGCCGCCTGTTACCGCTACTGCACCTGCCAGCCGGGCGGCTGTCAGAATTGCTCGACAAGCCGGTCAGTACTGAACAGCGCCGTCAACTGTTGCAGGCCGGCATTGAACACCTGCTCAGCATGCAGCGCCCGGACGGCTCCTTTGCCATGTGGGATGCCAACGGCGACGAAATCCCCTGGAACACCGTGCTGGCCACAGACTTCCTGCAACAGGCCAGCCGGCAAGGACTGAATGTATCTGCTGCACGCCTGGACAAATCCCGCGAACGCTTGCTGCGTTATGTGCGTGAAGGCTATCTGGTCAACTACCCGTACACCGATGACATCGCCCACAGCCGTTTGGCCACCCAGAGCTATGCCGCTTATGTGTTGTCACAGCACCAGCCGGTGCCACTGAGCGCCCTGCGCACCCTGTATAACCGGGCTGGTGATGCAAAAACCCCGCTGGCCCTGGTGCATCTGGCTGTTGCGTTGAACCTTTCCGGAGACAGCCCGCGCAGCCAGCAATTACTGCAAAAAGCAGGCCTGTTCGAGCGTGATCGCCACCTGTGGGTACAGGATTACGGCAGCCCACTGAGCGATCTGGCCTGGCAAATCCACGCCCTGCACAGCCACGCCCTGTTACCGGATGACCAGCTCGGCCCACGACTGGAGCAACTGATAGACGCCATTCACGGCAAACGCTGGCTGTCCACCCAGGAAAACGCCGCCGCCTTCATGGCGCTGTACAGTGCCGGCCTGGGCAGCGCTAACGACCCCTGGCAGGCCAGTCTGCAGACGGCCGGCCGTGAGCTGCGGCTGTCGCCGGAACAGCCCGCCCGAAACCTTGGACGTGCAGACTTGCGCCAGCCGCTGACCGTCACCAACACGTCTGATCGTGCGCTCTATCAGGTGCTCACTGCCCGGGGAAGCCCCGAGCATTACAGCCCGCAACCGGACAATGTGCTGAAAATAGAGCGCAGCTATTTCAGCCTGGATGGCAATCCAGCAGAGCTGGACCAGCTGGCCAGCGGCGACCTGGTGCTGGTACGGCTGCAGTTGAGCGCCAGTGAAGCCGTGCGGGATGCACTCGTCGTCGACTTGCTGCCAGCAGGTTTCGAACTGGAAAACCAGAGCCTGGGCCAAAGCAGTGTGTTACTGGACGAAGTGGCCAGTTTTTCAGCCTGGCAAAAAGCAATGGCGAAAGCTGCAATCGCCACCCAGTCATTCCTTGACGACCGTTATGTTGCCGCAGTCGAGGTCAGCCCATGGGGCACCACTACATTGCTGTATCTGGTCCGCGCAGTAACCCCGGGCAAATACCTGCTGCCGCCGGTACAGGTGCAATCCATGTACCGGCCCGACTGGCACGCACAACATCGAGGGGAGATTACAGTGGTGAATATTGACTGACCCGTGCCTTCGCCCCCTTCCTGTTAAAGGAGGGGGTGGAGCCTCAGGCAGCGTCTTCATGCTCTTTCAGCAATGTCCAGCGCACAGAGGATACACTTTGCTCAAGGCTGATCCGGCTAACCACCTGTTCCAGCTCCGCATGCCCGCCCCGTTTCAGCAAGACCTCAGCCACAACTTCCAGCGAACGGCCTTCGCCCGTGTCGTGACTTTGCAAAGATCTCAGGCTTATGTCCAGGCTGCCCAGCGCGTGCAGCAGGAGCGTACGCACATGCACCTCATCCGTGCCCTCACAAACAATGGCAATGGTGTACTCCTGAAGGATTTCACCGGTATCAAAATTGAGCCGGTTCATACGCTGTGCCGCCTCACGCAATAATACATTGGCACAGAGTACCACCAAGGTCCCCACCAGTGCCTCTGCCAGCAGGCCCAGCCCGCAAAGCACGCCAATGGCTGCAGAGCACCACAGTGTGGCAGCAGTGTTCAGGCCACGCAATTCATGCCCTCGCGCATGATGACGCCTGCGCCAAGAAAGCCGATACCGGAAACTACCTGGCCAGATATCCGGCCAGCACTGCTCAGGTCATCCCGGTAAAGGAGGCCACCAGAACAAACAGACTGGCGCCAGAAGCAACCAGGGCATTGGTACGCAAACCTGCCATACGCTGTCGCAATTGCCGCTCGGCACCAACGACAGCCCCCAATAGCATGGCCGCAGCCACGCGCAACAGAACAATTTCCCAAACCATGTTGTATACCCTCCATGCGTAAAACCAGCGGCAAACGGCGGACGGTAACAGGCCGTTTGGCGCTGTCTGTCAGGCATGGTCATTGCTCCGGCAACAACCTGATAGCTCATACGGGAACCCCTCACCCCCTCCCTTCCTGCAGCAGATGCTTGTATGCAGAAGGCAGGGGCCTGAACCGGGGTCCGGGGCAAAAAACTTGCAGTATGCGCTATCTGGCCGCCAGAGCCATATCAGTCAATAAAGGAACATCTGAACTGTTGGCGAGCGGCTTGCAAGGCCGTCACGCCAACAGGCCAGCTAGACGATGGAGACTTCGTCCAATAACTGAGCGGCAATGTACAGATAGATGACAACACCGGCGGCATCACACACCGAAGTAATCAGCGGCGCACTGGCGCTGGCCGGGTCCAGATTAAACTTGCTGAGAATAAACGGAAGGCTCATACCGATGACGCAACCGACCATGACAATGGTCACCATGCTCAGCGCCAGCACCAGTGCCACCATGGAATCACCGCGAATAAAGCCGAGCAAAGCCACGGCGACCGCCATGGTGCAACCCAGCAACAATGCAACCGTGGCTTCGCGGCCCAGCAACTTCAACCAGTCCTTAATCACCACCTCGCCAGTGGCCATGGCCCGCACCATCAGGGTAGCCGACTGAGAGCCAGCGTTACCGCCACTGTCCACCAGCAACGGCAAGAAGAACACCAGCACCAGGTTGGCAGCAATGATGTCCTCGAAGTGGGCGATGCCGGCACCGGAAAACAGGTTGCCAAACACCAGCAGCACCAGCCAGAACACCCGTTTGCGGTACAGCAGACCGATGGCGGCATCTTTCAGGTTGCCAACAGAGGTGGTGACACCTGCCGACTTGTGAAAGTCGTCGGTGGCTTCTTCGCTAACCACGTCCATGGCATCATCATGGGTGACGATACCAACCAGACAGCCATGCCCATCGGTGATGGGCAGCGCCAACAAGTCATAGCGGGTAATGCGGCGGGCAATGTCCTCCTGGTCTTCGCTGACTTCGCCGCTGATTACCTCTTCTGTCATCAGATCGCTGATTTTGGTGGAGGGGTCTGCCAGAATCAGATCACGCAGCGACACCACACCCAGCAGCTTGCGCTCTTCGCCGACCACATAAGAGTGGTAGATGGTTTCCGCATCCGGAGCTTCCAGCCGCAGGGCATGCAGCGCCTGACCGACGTTCATGTCGGCCCGCAGCATGGCGTAGTCGGACGTCATCAGGGCGCCGGCGGTTCCTTCCTGATAAGAGGCGAGCTTGCGAATATCCTCACGCTCAACCTTGGCCAGGGCTGGCAACAGCCTACCTTGCTGCTCCGGAGCAAGGCGTTTAAACAGGTCGGTTCGTTCGTCCGACGGCATTTCACTAACCAGCTGGGCCAGCACTTCCGCCGGAAACTCCTGTGCCAGCCGCACCTGTTCATCCGGCCCAAAATAGGCATAGACTTCGGCACGGTCTGGCAGCCGTGTCAGCAGGCCCCAGGCCAGCTCAGGCTCAACCAGTTCCAATGCATCGGCGATGTCAACAGGGCGCAGCCCTTTCAGGGTCGCCAGGGCTTCGTCAAGCTGTTCGTTTTGTAAGGCGTCACTCAGGACGAGTGCAATATCTTCGTGGGTAATGCTCATATCGGTCTCCGGTGGCTTGGCCTGACCACCCGGAGTCCGGCTCCGGAACCAGTCCGGAACACGCAATCAGAGGGCGGGCAGCACCTGCCGGCAAGAAGGATTCAAATTATGCAAAGTTGTCCGCGATGGACATAAACAAGAACTTTCCATATGGCCTTAATATCTCAAAACACCGCATATGCGGCGGGCGAATACTAGGCTACCCATGTCCAAAGGGCAACCCATAAGCAACCCGATAACTTCATGCACTCACCTGAAACCTGACAGGCTTGTGACCAGATACAGCACCACAAGGATGAAGTCACGCAGGACGTGCGCATTAAAGCGCCAACTCCAGCACCTTGCGACAAGTCTCCAGCGTAATGTCTCCGTGCTCACCCAGCGCAGTCATGCCGTGCGCTTCCATCTGCTGCAATACCGGCTCGATACAGCCGGCATCAAGCCCATAACCGGACAACCGGGTGGCAACACCGACCGCTTCAAAGAATGCTCGCGTCCGCTCAATCGCTTCGTTAATACGCTCTTCCTCAGTACCGCTCTCCAGCTGCCAAACCCGCGCTGCATATTGCAGCAGCTTGGCCTGCTTGGCCTCGCGTCGTACCTGCAACATGGCCGGCAGTATGACCGCCAGTGTCTGGGCATGATCCAGGCCGTACAAGGCCGTCAACTCGTGACCCAGCAAGTGAGTTGACCAGTCTTGCGGCACGCCTGCACCAATCAGGCCATTCAGAGCAAGACAGGCCACCCACATCAGATTGGCGCGCACCTCTTCGTTTTCGGTTTCTTGCACCGCCTGCTCACCAATTTCTACCAGTGTCTGCAGCAAGCCCTCGGCAAAACGGTCCTGTACCGGATTGTTGCCCGCTACTGTCAAGTACTGCTCAATGACATGCACAAAAGAGTCCACCACGCCGTTACCGACCTGGCGGGCAGGCAAGCTGAAAGTCTTGGTCGGATCCAAAACAGAGAATTGCGGAAACACCAAGTCGCTGTGCATGGGCAGCTTGGCCTTGTCGGCCAGACGGGTAATGACTGCACCATTGTTCATTTCCGAGCCGGTTGCGGGCAGGGTCAGTACCGAAGCCAGCGGCAAGGCCGCGGTGACATTCTCGCCACCATTGAGCAGGATCTCCCAGGGGTCGCCAGTGAAATTGACGGCAGCAGCCACGAATTTTGTGCCATCAATCACCGAACCGCCACCCACAGCCAGCAGGTAGTCCAGCTGTTCACGACGAACCAGCTCCACCGCCTGCATCAGCGTTTCATAGGCCGGGTTGGGCTCGATACCTGAAAAGTACTGCACATGACGTGCACCCAGTGCCTGGCGCACCTCATCCAGCGTGCCATTACGCTCGACGCTGCCACCGCCATATAGCACCAGCACACGGGCATCCGTGCCTATGTGCTGGTCCAGTTCGGCAATCCGCCCCTTGCCAAGAATGATGCGTGTCGGGTTATAAAATTCAAGACTGAGCATGTAATACCTTTAATCATCAGCGAGCAACAGTGGCAAAATCCGGCCAGCCGGACCTTGCAGGCTATATTGATTGGCAGAGTGTACCGCCACGGCCTCCGGATTGACATGAATTACAGTGGCTCCGGCCTGGGCAGCGACCTCGGGTATTTGTGCCGCCGGCTGTACCAGGCCCGAAGTGCCTATCGACAGCAGGCAATCACAGTCTTCTGCGGCAGAAAACGCCGCTGTCAGCGCGCCCTCCGGCAACGCCTCACCAAACCAGACAACACCCGGTCGCACCCGGCCATTACACGAACTGCAGCGCGGAGGCTCCAGTGGCTGTTCCGCAGCCATGGCTGGCGCCCCTTCAAATTTGTATGGACGCTCACAGTCGAAGCAGCGTGGTGTAAAGATGCTGCCATGCAAATGGAGCACTTTCCGGCTGCCGGCCCGCTCATGCAGGTCATCAACATTCTGAGTAATCAGAGTCACCCTGGGCAACCGCTGCTCCAGTGCGGCAATCACCCTGTGGGCCGGATTCGGCTCGACCCCCAGCAGCAACTGGCGACGCCACTCATACCAGCCCCAGACCAGTGCGGGATCCCGCCGAAAAGCTTCAGGCGTGGCCAGCTGCATGGGATCAAAGCGTGCCCAGAGCCCGGTCAGGGCGTCACGGAAGGTGTGTACGCCGCTTTCCGCCGACACTCCAGCCCCCGTAAACACCACCAGATGTCGCGCCTGGAGTACGGCCTGTCTTGCAGCAGCAGGAATATCAGTCATTCGTTTTTCTCCTTATCAACTGTCCGGCAATACTGGCAACCGTCACCCGGAACCAGTTGCCGACAACAACCCCGAGCTGCTCTACATACAGCTCTGGCCTTTCGGCCCGCTACCCTGCAAAATGGCACTCTTTGCGCCTTCTTCTGCATCTGGCACCTGTTTTAGCACACTTTTTATGTTTTTTTTCCTGTTTTGCCGACTTCTTCGCTCTTTGCCGCTTTTACTACTTCTGGTCCTGTCCGGCTGTGCAGGTGTCAAAACTGTCAGCGTCAGCACCACCGACTATACCTCTCAGCGTCGTGGCGACATTCTGACCACCGGCAAGCTGAGTCCATCCAGTCATGCCGCACTGCAAGTGCTCGGGCTGGATGCAGACGCCTGCCGCAAACAGATCCGCTTGTGCCACGAACCGCTGGTCAACAGCAGTGGGCTGGATGCCGAGCAACGCACTGCTACTCTGGCTGAGCTCTGGCTGCAACAAGCACTGGATGCCAGGGCGGCCACAGATGGTACACGGCAGGTTTTGCATGCCTACCTGCAATCCGCCCGTCATGCCTATGCCTACCTGTTTTTTTCCGAGCGCACTGCCAGCGAACGGGCACTGGAAGATCGCCAGACCCAGGTTCGTGACTACTATAACTACTCGGTACAGCAGGCGGTAACCCGACTGTTTGACGAGCAGCAGCAAGATCTGCGTGACACGCTCGACCACTCCGGAAACTTCAGTGTTCATAGCGGCAGCTGGCACATCAGTGGCAAGCTTAAAAACTTGCGTTTGTCCCGCGAACAACAGTTGCCCCAGCAGCTGATACCCGCTGCCTCACTGACATTCAAAGGGTTGCGCAATCAATATCGCCGCGACGGTATCGGGGCCGAACTGGTCGCAGTCATGGCAAAAAAAGTTGTTACCAGCCAAAGCAGCAGCCACGCATTCAGCGAAACACCCTTTCCCGCCCTGACCGTGGTTCTGCGCTTTCCCGGCGACAGCCTGGACGAAGTGCTGGATACCCACAATGCCGAGCTGATGGGGTTTGACCCCTACCGGCTCGACCACATCACCCTGGCCGGCCAATACGCACCGCTGGCGGCCAACTTTACATCCGGTTACGGCCTGTGGCTGGCCCGCTCCGGCTTTGCCAACCAATCGCTGCTGACACTGATCGGCCGGGGAGAAATCCTCGAGCAGCCCCACGTCTACCTGATGCAGCCCTATGATCCGCGCCGGCGCGTAATCGTCCTGCTGCACGGGCTGGCCAGCAGCCCTGAAGCCTGGATCAACGTGGCCAACGAAATCCTGGGCGATGAAACATTGCGGCAAAACTACCAGATCTGGCAGGTGTATTATCCGACCAACGCCCCGATTGCGGTCAACCACACCATGATTCGCCAAGCCCTGCAGGAAACGCTCGACACTCTGGATCCGCACAGCCATCATGCAGCCACGGAAGACCTGGTGCTCATCGGTCACAGCATGGGCGGTGTGCTGTCGCGCCTGATGGTGTCGGACTCGGGCGACCGGCTCTGGCAAGATGTAGTCGATCGTTATGACCTGAACGGCCAACGCAAAACCCGCGCACGCAAGGCTCTGGAACCCTACGCCTGGTTTAAGCCAATGCCACAGGTACGCCGCGCTGTTTTCATTGCCGCTCCGCATCGCGGCACCCCGGTCGCCGAGCACCGGCTGGCCCGCTGGGCCGCCAACCTGATCAAGCTGCCCTTTTCCATGCTGGCCCGCATGACCGAAATCGCCCAACTGATGGTTGACCCCTCTTCCGCCAACACCGCGCCAGTAGCCCGCGGCTTCAACAGCATCAACAACCTGAGCAGCCGCGATCCATTCATCCGCGCCAGCGCCGAGCTGCCCATTGCAGACGGGCTGCCTTATCACTCGATTATCGGTCACGACAAGCTGAAAATTCCGTTACAGCAATCCAGTGATGGCGTAGTCCCCTATCAGAGTGCCCACCTGAAGGGTGCGCGTTCAGAGAAAGTAATTCACTCATGGCATAGTGTGCAGGAAACACCGGAGGCCATTCTGGAAATACGCCGCATTCTGCATGAACACCTGCGACCGGCTCCGTTCATTGCGGAGGGGGCCTGATGCTGCACTGGAGCCTGCGCTTGCTGTCAAGCCTGCTGATTTTGCCCGCGGCTGTCTGGGGCTTGCTGGCCCTGCATTTTCAGCTGCCTTTCAACCAGGCACAAAACACCTTTATCCAGCTGACCTGGGCCGGGCTCAGTTTTTATGCGCTCTATTTGCTGTGGCGCGGTTACTGGAAGACCGGTGTACTGCTCTACCTGGTCCTGCACGGAGAGCTACTACTGTGGTGGAACGACATCCCCCCCCTGCATGAACGCGAGTGGGCCGACGAAGTCGCCCAGATGACAACCGGTGAAGTCAGTGGCAGCAGGGTGACCCTGCACAACGTGCGCAACTTCAGCTGGCGTTCGGCCAGCGACTACGACATCCGCTGGGAGTCTCGCGAGTACGACCTGCAACGCTTGCGTTCGGTGGACATGATTACCTCACACTGGGGCATGAAGAGCATTGCGCACGTGCTGGTTTCCTTTGGTTTTGATGACGGTCAGTTCGTTACTTTCAGCGTGGAGATCCGCAAAGAAAAAGATGAGGCCTTTTCTGAGCTGGGCGGTTTTTTCAAACAATTCGAACTTAGCATTTTAGCCACCGATGAACGGGACGCAATCGCTGTGCGCCCCAATGTGCGTGGCGAGGATACCTATTTGTATCGCATCGCCATGCCAGCCCGGGTACGTCGCGCCCTGTTCATGGCCTATGTCGAACAGGCCAACGCCCTGGCGGCCACGCCGCGCTTTTACAATACCCTGACAGTAAACTGCACCACACTGGTATATACCATGCTGCAGCAGATTGTTGACGGCCTGCCGCTAGACCCCCGCCTGTTGCTGACCGGTTATCTGCCGTCCTATATCAAGCAGCAGGATGGCCTGATTGAAGGCTTCGAGCTAAGCGAACTGCGCGAGCTGGGTCATATCAATCAGCGCTCGCAGAACGCAGCCAGCCGCAGTGACTACTCACAGCGCATCCGCGATGGTGTGCCCGGCTGGCGGCACGAACCGCAGCCAGCACCCAAAGGACTGCCCTTTTAAGCCGGGCAAGCGGCAGTTTGCACATCAACAACGCATAAACCATAATTACCGGTCCTGCGCGGCCTGTGCCGCGTGTTCATTAGTCAAACTCCAGCAGGTTCAAACTCCATGCATAGCGTAGAAAAAATCGGCGGTACCTCGATGAGCAGCTTTTCCGAAGTACTGAACAATATTTTTCTGACCGAGCATCCCGAGCACGGGGTCTATCAGCGAATTTTTGTCGTATCCGCGTACAGCGGCATGACCAACCAGCTGCTGGAGCACAAAAAAACCGGTGAGCCCGGCGTGTACCAACGTTTTGCCGAAGCCAGCAGTGATGAGGCCTGGCAACAGGCACTGGAGGCCGTGCGTGAGGCCATGCTGGCCAAGAACGAAGAGATATTCAGCGATAACAGCCATGCCCTGCAGCAGGCCGGACAGTTCATCAACGGCCGCATTGATGATTGCATCCACGTTATGCGCAGTCTGCAACAGTTGTGCCATTACGGACACTTCCAGTTGGCCGAGCACCTGATGAAAGTGCGCGAAATGCTGGCCTCCCTGGGCGAAGCGCACAGTGCCTTCAATACCGTACTGGCCCTCAAGCTGCGTGGCATCAATGCCCGCTTTGCCGATCTTACCGGCTGGCAACAAAGCCAGGCGCCACTGAGTTTCGAAAACACCATCGCCGAGCACTTCAAGGATATCGACTTTGCCAGCGAACTGGTTGTCGCTCCTGGGTACACTCACTGCAGCGAAGGCCTGATGAACACCTTCGACCGTGGCTACACCGAGATCACCTTTGCCCAGATCGCTGCAGCCACCGGCGCCAAAGAAGCCATCATTCACAAAGAGTTCCACCTGAGCACCGCCGACCCCAACCTGGTAGGCCAGGACAAAGTGGTCACGATCGGCATGACCAACTATGACGTGGCCGACCAGCTGTCCAACCTGGGCATGGAAGCAATCCACCCCCGCGCCGGCCGCACATTGCGCCGTGCCGGAGTCGAGCTGCGCATCAAAAACGCCTTCGAGCCAGAGCATGCCGGCACCCTGATTTGCCAGAGTTATTCCAGTGAAACACCCCGGGTAGAAATCATTGCCGGCCGCAAAGATGTTTTCGGCATCGAAGTATTCGACCAGGAAATGCTTGGCGATCCCGACTACGACACCCAGATCACCAGCATCATCAAGCAGCTGCGTATTTATATGGTCAACAAGTCGCGCGATGCCAACAGCATCACCTACTTTTGCTCTGGCTCGCGCAAGATCATCAACCGTGCTGCCCGCCTGATCGAAGAGAGGTACGAGAAGGCCGAAGTCACAGTGCATAACGTAGCCATCGTTTCCGCCATCGGCTCCAATATGAAGGTCAAGGGCATTCTGGCCAAGATTGCCACCGCACTGGCCGATGCCGACATCAGCGTGCAGGCCCTGCAGCAGACCATCCGCCAGGTTGAAGTGCAGATCGTAGTCCAGGAAAACGACTATGACAGCGCCATCAAAGCGCTGCACAGTGCCCTGATCGAGCCGGAAAACTACAAGGATGTCATCAACCAGGCCATTTGATGCCAGCCACATGTCCGGAAACCTGCTGCATGGGGTGGTTGCCGGAAATGCCAAAAGACAATCACAGCTACCCCCACAGCCGTCTTCAGCATACAGCTGAGATCGCAACATACTGTACGCCCTGGTGCCTGCGGCAAAGTGCCGCAGGCTTTTGTTTACACAAAAGAATAATATTGGGCACTCACCTGATTTTATGGAGAGCCCCATGAAAAAGTCTTTGTTGCCGTTTGGCCTTGCGTTAAGCATGGCTGTTGCCAGCAGTGTTGCCGCCGAAACCCAAAGCGTCACCGTTTCCCTGACTTCAGCCAGCCCCATGAGCCAGGGCATGGCCATGGTTCTGGCCAATCAGATGCAAGAACAGGGTGCGCAGGTGGATATCCTGCTATGCGACTCGGCTGGCGACATGGCCCTGAAAAGTGCCACAGGCGAAGTACTCAAGCCAAACAATGTCACACCGGTACAGCTACTGGATGCCGCCATCAAAAAGGGGGCCACGGCTTCAGTGTGTGCTCTTTACCTGCCCAACAGTGGCCATGCAGCGGACGATTTGCGCCCGGGCATTGTACCTGCGAAGCCAGCCGACATGGGCGCCCGTCTGCTGGAGCCAGGCAGAAAAGTGATAGGTTTCTAGACGCAGGCGCCAGGGGCCATCCCGGGCGACAGGACCGTCACTCCGGTGCGACCTGCGTCCGGCTGGCCGCCAGGTAGTCTAGCCAAGCCTCAAGCGGCATCGCCGGTGACCAGTAATACCCCTGCCCCTCATGACAGCCAAGCCGGCGCAGCCGCTCAAGACAAGCAAGGGTTTCCACTCCCTCGGCCACCACGCGGAAGTTCAGGCTGGCGGCCACCTGCAGCATTGCTTTAACCAGATTTTCATTAGCATTTTCATCGGCCAGCGGCATGATAAAAGATTTATCAATTTTCAGGCGCTGCGCACGAAAGCGGTTCAAGTAGCTGATATTCGAATAACCAGTACCAAAATCATCAATAGCCAATCCCACTCCCAGCTGTGCCAGCCGCAACAGCTGTTGCTCAACGCCCTGACTGTCATCAATCAGCAGTGATTCGGTCAGCTCCAGCTCCAGATACCGGGCCGGCAAACCGGTGGTCTCCAACTGTTCGGCAATCCGGTCGGGCAGCGAACCACAACGAAACTGCACTGAAGAAACATTGATTGAAACACCAACATCTTCAAAGCCCCTTGCCTGCCAGTCAGCACAGTCGGCAATTGCCCGCCCAGCAACCCAGGCCCCCAGCGCAGTAATCTGGCCACTTTCCTCGGCCAGCGGTATGAATTCATCCGGCGCGATAAAGTCACCATCCAGTTGCGGCCAACGCAACAACGCTTCCGCCCCTATTATCCGGTCGCTTTGCAGACAGACCTTGGGCTGGTACCACAGCTCAAATTCCTGCTGTTCAATTGCCTCTTGGGTACGTTTAAGCATACGAAACTTATCAACACTGGCCCGTCCCAATTCTTCATCATAGATACAGTAGGCATTGCGGCCACGCTGTTTGGCCTCATACATCGCCAAATCTGCCAACCGGCAAATTTCGGCAAAGTTGTCGCTGTGCAATGGAGCAATGGCAATCCCCACCGAAACGGTAGACACGATCGTGTTCTGCCCTATCTGTACCGGTTCGCTAATGGCTGCCAGCAACTGGCGTGCACGCCCCTGAAGGATGTCTTCCCACTGCTCCTGCTCCCGTGGCAGCTTGGTACGAACCAGCAAAAACTCGTCACCACCAAAACGGTATAGCAGCTCTCGTGGCGCACGGGACTCTTCCAGCCGGCGGGACAGTTCCTGCAACAGCTGATCGCCCGCAGCATGCCCCAACGAATCATTCACCGGCTTGAAATTATCCAGATCCAGAAAAAATACGGCTAGCTGGCAACCTTCCCTGTGCGCCTCCTCCATCATCAGCATAAAGCGCTTTTCTGCATCACGACGATTGAACAGGCCTGTCAGCTGATCGCGCCGTGCCAGCTCGGTAATGACTGTTTCCCGCTCACGCACACGGGCATTTTCTTTACGCAACGACACCGTCAGTGCCTGCACATCCTTGACCAGGATATACACACTGAAACCAGTCAAAATAAAAATGATATTGACAAAAAAGATATGCGCATAGGTTATCTCGGGCAAGACCATGGTGAACTGGCCATGCACCGTGAGCACTGCCAGCAGTGTGCAGTAGAGGATGATGGCCAGCAAAAGCCCGGCAAAGATATAGGTATTGCCCAGAATAACGGCAAACACCAGCAGGCCCGGATAACCCAGCATAGCCAGATCGCGAACACCACCAGATACCCAAATCAGGCTCGACAGCAATATAAACATATTGCCCAAGAGTACAGCTACACCAGCCTGCATATACCCACGCCAGGTCAAACCGGCACAAAGCAGCATACCCAGCAAACCGCCGGCCAATACCAGCTGCGTTGTACCCTTGGCGAAAGCTGCAGCGCATGCCAGCCCGACAAAAGTGGCAATGGAAATTTGCAACAGGCGCCTGGATCGCCCGACCGCCAGTTCTTCAACGGCACCCAGGCTCGATGCGAGAGAAGTAAATAGCACCGTGCGAGCTCCTTTCAGTACGCTGCATGAATTCTATAGCAGAATGCCACAACCCTATATCCGACCGAAGTCTCTGACCTCCTGTCTTCACTGCTCCTTTAATGCTGCTACCAGCATGTCGATGAAGGCCCGGGTTTTGGCCGGCAGCAACCGGCGACCGGGAAACACCGCCCATACATCTACTCCGGGCAACTGCCAGTCAGGCAATACCGGCTGCAACCG
Organism: Gammaproteobacteria bacterium; assembly: GCA_012728415.1. Lineage (GTDB taxonomy): Bacteria > Pseudomonadota > Gammaproteobacteria > Pseudomonadales > Pseudomonadaceae > Thiopseudomonas. The sequence goes on along the minus strand of JAAYFD010000025.1, from coordinate 77,711 downwards.
GCCAGCTACGACCTGCAAGCGGGCAAAATTGTGCGGCAAGCCAACAATGCCCGCATGATTGCATGCCAGATGCATCAGCAGCTCCGGCGTATTGGCGTGGATTCGCCCCGTCGTTTCACTGCTCCACTGCTGGTGCCCCCTGCTTAATTGCCACGGCAATACTTGCCCGCGGGCGGTGCGCAGATGCAATGCTTGATGCTGTAGCAAGTCATCCGGCTGCACCGGCATACCATGTTTGCGAATATAGTCCGGACTGGCATACAGGCCGCCCTGCATATGCGTCAGTTTACGCCCTACCAGCAGGGCATCATCAGTCAAGTCACCAATACGTACAGCCAGGTCAAACCCTTCAGCCAGCAGGTCCACTCGCCGTGCTGACAAGTCCAGCTCAAGACTGACCCGCGGGTGCATGTCAGAAAACGCCGCCAGCATCTCCACCAGAAACAGGTTGGCAAAGTCGCTGGGAATGGAAACCCGCAACCGGCCGCCCGGCTCCAGCTTGCGCTCCTCGCTCAACGCCCAGGCCGCACTGACCTCATGCGCCACCGTTTGCGCATGCTCAAGCAGGACATGGCCAAAGTCCGTCAGGTGCATCTGTCTCGTGGTACGCATCAGCAACCGTTCACCCAGCTGTTCTTCCAGCGCGCTGACGCGCCGTGAAACCGTAGACTTGGGGCGACCCAGTCGTTCAGCCGCTGCTGTGAAACTGCCCAGTTCGGCAACCCGGGCAAAAATCAACAAGTCATCGGCCGACAACCGTTCCCCTGGAGCAACAGTGTTGTTCATTTGGCCCTCTTTATCAACTAATACCCCATGAAATAGAATAATCGCATCCTAACCAGAACAGGACCTGAATGAAATGAAAATTTTGCAAGTCAATGGCAGTGCCCGCACCCAGGGCGCACATTCCACGACCATCGCCCACCGCATCAGCCAGCGCCTTCTGCAAGAGCAGCCCCATGCACAGCTTGAAGTGCTGGACCTGTCCACACACCCGGTACCGGTGTTTGACGATAATGCAATTCAGGCATTGTTTACACCCGCAAATGCCCGTTCTACGGCCCAGCAGCAACGTGCCGCGCAAAGTTTGGCGCTGGTCGAACAGCTGCGCAATGCCGATGTACTGGTACTGGGCGTACCCATGTACAATTTTGGCATCTCCTCACAGCTGAAAGACTGGATCGACAACGTCAGTATCAACCAGGAAACCTTTCGCTACACCCCCAATGGCCCTGAAGGCCTGCTGAAGAACAAGCGCGCGCTAGTCGGCTTTGCCCGTGGCGGCCTATACCGTGGTACAGAAGCCGACACCCAGACGCCCTACTTCAAAGCCTGGCTCAAGTTTATCGGCATCGAAGATGTGCAGTTTATCTATGCCGAAGGCCTGAACATGGGTGAAGAAGCCAATGCCGCCGGCTTCGCCACCGCCGAGCAGGACCTGAACTCCGCGCTGGAACGCTTCCAAACCACCTGAAGCAGTCCGCAAACCACCCTAATAAATAACCCGCCCTCACCGGCATACCTGGGAGTAACAGCTCATGACTACCCAACCTTGGCGTAAAATTGAACATGCAGTCAGCGGCCTGCCCACATCCGACGGAGCCGGTGTTCGCCTGACACGCTACCTGCATGGCCCAGACCTGCAACAACGCCTGGACCCTTACCTGATGCTGGACGCATTCGGTAGTGACAAGCCCGACGAATACATTGCCGGCTTTCCCGACCATCCTCACCGCGGTTTTGAAACCATCACCTACATGCTGGAAGGCCGCATGCTGCATCGTGACAGCGCCGGCAACGAAGGCTTGCTGAACAGTGGCGATGTCCAGTGGATGTGTGCCGGCAAAGGTGTCATACACTCGGAAATGCCGCAACAAGTTGCCGGGCGCATGGAAGGTTTCCAGCTGTGGCTCAACCTGCCGGCCGCCGAGAAAATGTGCGAACCCTGGTATCAGGACCTTGATGGTGACAGCGTACCCCGCCTGGAAACTGCAAGCGGCAGCCAGATCATGATCATTGCCGGTTACAGCCATGGCATAGCCGGCAGCATCCAGCGGCCGCATACCGAGCCGCTGTACCTGGATGTGCAACAGCCGGCCGGTAGCAGCGAACAGCACCAAATTCCGTCCGGGCACAATGCGTTTATCCTGCTTTATCAGGGTAGCATCACAGTTTCCGGGCAAAGCAGCACCGCCCCCTGCATGCTGATACTGGATAACACGCCTGGCAGCCACGGTGTACAGATCAGTGCACAGGAAAACAGCCGCTATCTGCTCGTTGCCGGCAAGCCACTGGCTGAGCCCATTGAGCAGCATGGTCCTTTTGTGATGAACAGCAAGGAGCAAATCTACCGGGCAATCCAGGATTACCGTAATGGCAACTTTGGCTGACAGCCATCGTGTGCAGTTACATTTTTTGCCCTGCCCTGCCCGAATGAGCTAAAATCCGGTCCCTAACAGCAGTATCAGGACATGTTGCATGAACCGTGTGCTTTACCCGGGAACTTTTGACCCCATTACCCACGGCCATACCGATTTGGTCGAGCGGGCCGCCCGCCTGTTTGACGAAGTAATCATTGCCGTGGCTGCCAGCCCGAAAAAGGGCCCGCTGTTCAGCCTGGAGCAGCGGGTCGAACTGGCCCGCGAAGTCACCGCACACCTGCCCAACGTCAAGGTTTACGGCTTCAGCAACCTGCTGGCCCATTTTGTCAAGGAAGTCGAGGCCAACGTACTGATGCGCGGGCTGCGTGCCGTTTCTGACTTCGAGTACGAATTCCAGCTCGCCAACATGAACCGCAAGCTGGCCCCCGATGTAGAAAGCCTGTTTCTGACGCCTTGCGAACAATACTCCTTCATTTCCTCGACACTGGTGCGTGAAATTGCCGCTCTGGATGGCGATATTTCCCAGTTCGTGCATCCTGTAGTAGCCAAAGCGCTGGCAGAACGCCTCAAACGCTAAAGCGGACGCTTTCCGCTTTCGTGCTGCCGGCATGGCCGCTTTCTGCGCACCCCATTACAAAGGAGCCAAGTCATGGCCTTGATAATCACTGACGACTGCATCAACTGTGATGTATGCGAGCCTGAGTGCCCCAATAGCGCCATTTCACAGGGTGAAGAAATTTACGAGATTGACCCTGATCTCTGCACTGAGTGTGTTGGTCACTATGATGAGCCCCAGTGCCAACAGGTCTGCCCTGTTGACTGCATTCCACTGGATCCGAACCATCAGGAGACCCGTGAAGAGCTGATGGAAAAGTACAAGATCATTACCGGACAGGTATGAGTTTTCGCCCAAAACCTCTCGGAATGCTGTAAACCGGCTGCCATCAGATCGCGGCTTTCTATAGGTCAATCAACGGAAATTCGTGATCTTCTGCGCCCAGCTGACGTACTTCGCGCAGCAAGTTTCCTTCTTCGTCCAGCATCCCCAGCTGTAACACATTGCGCAGGCTCTGGGTAATACGACTGACATAACCCAGGTCATTCATAAGCGAGCTGGCCTGCAGGTTATCCAGTTTCTGGTTGCGCACTTCGGCAAAGATACGATTGCGGAAGTCACTATCAAACTTGGCCGCCTGCCCATCCAGCCACTCCAGCCGGCTACACCAGACATCTTCGGGCACATCAAGATTGCCCATCTCGCGCACCTGCCGCAACACCCATAAAAGATGACGTCGCAGATCCAGATAGTGATTGTGCACCAGCGAGCGGTCATCACGCAGATAGTGGCCCAAATTTTTCTGCAAATGCTTGGCATCCTTGACCGCATCAACCAGCTGTAATGCTGCCACTCGAGCAGTCATCCAGCTGCGCTGCTGATCCTCATCCATTTCCTGGTTAAAGCGACTGAAAAAACCCAGTAAATCAGAATACACACCCTTGATATGCAGCTGGTACAACGCCTCCGCATCCAGCATGACAGCATCACCAGGCAAGGCATTCAGGCTCGACTCGCTTACTCGGGTGCTGCTCAACTGTTCGACCGGTTGGTACAGCGCATGACAGATCACCTCAAGACTTAGCCGGCCAAGGTGCTGTAACTCAAGCGCCACAGCCCGGATGGCCGTATCAGTGGCGGTCAGTGCTGCATCCGTCAGGTAACGTGCATGAGTGACCGGCTGACGTATACGCATGACCGATGGCGTACTGGAAGCACTGATCAGCACAGCGGGTTCATCCCGCTCCGGCAGCAGCTTCTGCATCCAGAGTGCCAGCCGCGTCTGCAATGGCCAAAGCACCAGCACACCAATAATATTGAATAGCGTCTGGAACAGCGCCAGCTGCAATAGGCTGTTGTCCGCGGCACCTAACTGCCCCATCACTGCCTGTACCAGCCACACCAGCGGGTGTAGCAACACAAACGTAATAGTGCCACTGACCAGATTGAACAGTATATGTACCAGCGCCAGCCGCTGGCCGCTCCGGTTACCACCCAGCCAGCCCATCACGCCAACGTTGATGCTGCTGCCTACGCTGCCGCCAATTGCCATCGACATTGCCTGCCACAGCTCCAGCTGGCCGGCTGCCAGTGCCGCCAGGATCAGCATCAGAGTGGCATGGCTGGACATCAGCATGGCAGTCAGCGCCATGCCCGCCAACACCAGCATCAGTTTCCCGACTACATCGGGCACCAGCTGTTCGCCCAGTGCCCAGTCATTACCGAAGTCGGCAAAGCCGCTTTTCATCTGCTCGATACCAAGGAAAATAAAAGCTACGCCGAGAATGATGCGGCCAGCAGCAGCGCCCTTGTTGCCACCAAAGCGTGCCAGCACACCGAACACCAGCAGCGGCATGGCCAGCGGGCTCAGGCTGATATTCTGACCAGCCACCGCGAGCAACCACATGCCGCCGCTGGTCCCCAGGTTCACCCCAAGAATCACAGCAATGCCGCCCGCCAGCTGGATCATGCCTGTACTGATAAAGGCAATCGTCAGCATCGACATCAGCGTAGTAGACTGCAGCACCATGGTGCCGCCAACACCAAACAGAAAACTTTTTATGCGGGTGGCGGTACTGCGTTCCAGCCACTGCTCCAGCTGGCTGCCAGCCAGCTGCTTGAGCCCTTCCTCAAGGCACTGCATGCCAAACAAAAACAGCGCCACACCAGACGCCAGACGCAACCAGGCATCACTGAACCAGAAACTCAGAGACAGTACGGCGACCGCCAATAACGGCAACAGCCAGCGCCGGTGTGTATTCATGTCTGCTAATCCATTGTTTGGCAAGAAATTGGGTAACCGGCTTGAGCCAGTGTTAATCCGGAGTTTATCAGAGCACCGGCCGACACATATGGTCCAATCGCCACCACCTTCTCCGTCCGTGTGTCGAGCGGAATAGTCGACAGGCGGGCGGGCCAAAGCAGCTCAAATCAATGCTGTCCGACCAGCAGCTCAGCTCTGGCATTTTCCACAAAAGACACTGGAGCGCTGCCCGAGTCGAACCTCACTGAGTTCGCGGCCGCACTTCAGGCAGGGCTGTCCAGCACGGCCATAAACAAACAGCTGCTGCTGAAAATAGCCCGGCTTGCCATCACCACCCACAAAGTCCTTCAAGGTGGTACCGCCCTGCTCGATGGCACGCGCCAGTACTCTTTTGATTTCAGTCACCAGCACTGCGTAGCGTTTCCTGCTTACGCTGCCCGCCTCGCGGCGCGGATCAATGCCAGCAGCAAAGAGTGCTTCACTGGCGTAAATATTGCCCACGCCCACCACCACGGCGTTATCCATGATGAACGGTTTGATGGCGGTCTTGCGGCCTCTGGCTTTGGTGTAAAGATCGTCCACGTTAAAATCATCGCTCAGCGGCTCCGGCCCAAGACTGGCCAGCAGTCTGTGCGACAGGGGGGCATGGCTCCAGAGCATGGCACCAAAACGGCGCGGGTCGGTGTAACGCAGCAGCAGACCGCTGGCCAGCTCAATATCTACATGGTCGTGCTTTTCCGGTGTGGTACCTGCTGGCACCAGACGCAAGCTGCCAGACATGCCCAGATGGCAGATCAATGTGCCGGCATCGGCCCCGATCAGCAGGTATTTGGCACGGCGCTCGACCTTGCGGATACGCTGGCCAGACAAGCGCACATCCAGGTCTTCCGGCACCGGCCAGCGCAGGCGACCATTGCGCACCACCACCCGCTCGACTTGCTGGTTGAGCAAGTGTGGCTCAATACCGCGGCGTGTCGTTTCAACTTCGGGCAACTCAGGCATGCCAGCTAGCGCACAAAAGTTTCAAAGCTGTATTTCTGGCCGGGTAGTTCCATTAGGATTTGATCACCCGATTGCAGCGGCCCAACACCAGCGGGCGTGCCGGTCAGTACCACATCACCCGGCTGCAAGCTGAACATGTATGCCATGTGCTGGATCAGTGGTACCACAGGATTAAGCATCTCACTGCTGTTACCCTGCTGGCGCACTTCGCCATTGACGGTGAGGCGCACATCGATGTTGGTGGTATCACTTACCGCATCGCTGACAATGAACGGAGCAATTACACAGGCCCCGTCAAAACTCTTGGCCACTTCCCAGGGCCAACCCTTTTTCTTCAGCTGGTCTTGCACATCACGCAGGGTCAGATCCAGCGCCGGGGCATAACCGGAAATGGCATCCAGCACTTCTTCCTCACAGGGACGCTTGGACAGCGGCTTGCCAATCAGCACAGCGATTTCGATTTCAAAATGCACGGCACCACGATCCTGCGGGATAATGAAACCGTTGACCGGGCACACCACCGAACTGCCAGGTTTGATAAACAGCAGCGGCTCGTCGGGAACCGGATTGTTCAATTCTTTGGCGTGTTCGGCGTAATTGCGGCCTACACAAACCACCTTGCCCATGGGGTAGTGGATGTTAGTGCCGTCCTGGTATTGATGTTGGTAGCTCATTGTTTTTCTCTTTGCCAGTTATTAAATGGTGTTTGTCCGGGCGGTGTGTTGGCAGGCTGGCTGGAAGCTGTACTGCGGCTGCGCAGCGAAGACATGTAACACGACTCGCCCGGCAACACCGCACTGAAACACCCACCTTACATAGCAAAAATCTTCCCGGGATTCATAATGCCATTGGGGTCAAACACGGCCTTGACCGCCTTCATGATGGCAATTTCTTCCGCGCTGCGGCTGTAATGCAGGTAATCGCGTTTGGTCATGCCCACGCCGTGCTCGGCGGAGATGGAGCCGTTGTATTTCTGTACCGTCTCAAACACCCATTGGTTGACCGTGGCGCACTTGGCAAAGAATTCGTCTTTATCCATGTCGTCCGGCTTGAGGATGTTCAGGTGCAGGTTGCCGTCACCGATGTGGCCAAACCAGACCACCTCAAAGTCTGGGTAGTTTTTTGCGACAATTTCGTCGATATCACGCAAAAACGCGGGAACCTTGCTGATGATGACGGAAATGTCATTTTTATACGGAGTCCAGTGGGCAATAGTCTCGGAAATGTATTCACGCAGCTTCCACAGGTTTTCCAGCTGCTGCTCGCTCTGGCTCATTACACCGTCTAGCACCCAACCCTGCTCCATACAGTACTCAAACACCCCTAACGCCTGCTCCATCACTTCCTCGCTGGCCGCTTCAAACTCCAGCAAGGCGTAGAAGGGGCACTCGGTATCAAAGGCCGGCGGTACATCGCCACGGGCCAGCACCTTGGCCAACGCCTTGTCGGAGAAAAACTCGAACGCGGTCAGATCCAGCTCTTTCTGGAAGGCATGCAGCACCGGCATGATGGAGTCAAAGTCCGGCGTACCCAGTACCAGCGCGGTGAGATTGTTGGGCTTGCGGGTCAGGCGCATGGTCGCCTCGACAACAAAACCCAGTGTGCCCTCGGCACCGATGAACAGTTGGCGCAGGTCATAGCCGGTGGCGTTTTTGATCAGGTCCTTGTTCAGCTCCAGCAGTTCGCCGCTGCCGGTGACCACTTTCAGACCGGCTACCCAGTCACGGGTCATGCCGTAGCGAATGACCTTGATACCGCCGGCATTGGTGCCGATATTGCCGCCAATCTGGCTGGAACCGGCAGAAGCAAAATCGACCGGATAGTAAAGGTCATGTTCCTCGGCAAATTCCTGCAGCTGCTGGGTGACCACTCCGGGCTGACAAACCACTGTGCGGTCGTATTCATTGAAGCCGAGAATCTGGTTCATATAGTCAAACGACACCACCACCTCGCCATGGGCAGCAACAGCAGCCGCTGACAGGCCGGTGCGACCACCCGAAGGAACCAGTGCCACCTTGCGCTCATTAGCCCAGCAAACAACAGCCTGTACCTGTTCGATGCTGCGCGGAAAAGCAATGGCCAGCGGGGCCGGGGAGAAGTGCCTGGTCCAGTCAATTCCATGGCTGGCCAGACTATCGGAATCCGTCAGCAATTTACCATCATCCAGCAGGGTTTTCAGTTCATCAATCAGGGCGTTGTCGCTCATCGGATTACTCTCATATCGTTCAATGCCAACCTGAAAAGTCTTCAGCTCACAGGACTGGCTATTTTCTAGTGCGCTTATGGTAGCATGGACGCCCTGTTAATCGTGCACTCTCACGATTTGCGGAGACGTCCCGGAACAGCCAGGCTTACGGCAGCAATACTGCCAATATCCGGCATCTCACGGACCATTACTGACAACCGCTGTGAAAAGCGATAAAACACCGTATTAATAGTCGAGATACCCGTCTGGCCCTCGCATCCTTGTTTTATCCCGTCCCTTGAGCAGCGTTCGCTGAGGACACAGGTTTAAATCATGAGCAAAACTTCGCTTGAAAAGAGCAAAATCCGCTTTCTGCTTCTGGAAGGTGTTCACCAAAACGCCATTGACACCCTGAATGCAGCGGGCTACACCAATATCGAGTACATCACCGGCGCCCTGCCGGAAGATGAATTGAAAGCCAAAATTGCCGATGCCCACTTTGTTGGCATCCGCTCCCGCACCCAGCTTACCGAAGACGTATTCGCCTGCGCCAAAAAACTGGTCGCGGTCGGCTGTTTCTGCATCGGCACCAACCAGGTTGACCTGAATGCAGCCCGTGAACGCGGTATTGCCGTCTTCAACGCACCCTATTCCAACACCCGCTCGGTTGCCGAGCTGGTTCTGGCCCAGGCCATCATGCTGATGCGCGGCATCCCTGAAAAAAACGCCGGCTGTCACCGCGGCGAGTGGATGAAAAGCGCCAGTGGCTCCTATGAGGTGCGCGGCAAAAAGCTCGGCATCATCGGTTACGGTTCTATCGGTACTCAACTGTCAGTGCTGGCCGAAGCGCTAGGCATGCAAGTCTTTTACTACGATGTGGTCACCAAGCTGCCACTGGGCAACGCTACCCAGGTTGCCAGCCTGGACGAGCTGCTGGCCATGTCCGACATCATCTCCCTGCATGTGCCCCAGCTGCCCTCCACCGAATGGATGATCGACGAAAAACAAATTCGCACCATGAAGAAGGGCTCCATCCTGATTAATGCCGCCCGCGGTACCGTAGTGGTTATCGATGCGCTGGCCGCTGCCATCAAGGACGGCCACCTGGCCGGTGCTGCCGTGGACGTGTTCCCGGTCGAACCGCGTGCCAACGGCGAAGAATTCGTCAGCCCGCTGCGTGGCCTGGACAACGTCATCCTGACCCCGCACATCGGCGGCTCCACCCAGGAAGCCCAGGCCAATATCGGTCTGGAAGTTGCCGAAAAACTGGTCAAATACAGCGACAACGGTACCTCTGTATCCTCGGTCAACTTTCCCGAAGTGGCTCTGCCATCCCACCCTGGCAAGCATCGCATTTTGCACATCCACAAAAACATTCCCGGCGTGATGGGGGCAATCAACAAGGTATTCGCTGACAACAACATCAATGTGTCAGCACAGTTCCTGCAAACCGACGATAGTGTTGGCTACGTGGTGATCGACATTGACGCCGGCAGCTCCGACCTGGCGCTGAACAAGCTGCAAGAAGTCGAAGGAACCATGCGCTGCCGCGTACTATACTCGGACTGATCCTGTAAGAATGATCAGCAAAAAGGGGCCTGCCGGCCCCTTTTTGCATCTGAATAAACAGATCCTTGACGATCCGTGCAGCTGGCTAGCCGGCCTGAGCGTTGGGTCAGTTGTTAATAGCGCAATACCGGCTCCTCAACGGCATAAGCTGTACCAGTGCGGTCAACCGAACCATATACAAATGTCAAAGATAGCGACCAATGAACTCGAAACCCTGTTTGCGATAATGCTCCAGTTCATTGACCAGGTGATGCTGCGCGCCCGGAAGAATCTGTACGCGCGGGCTGGTAAACTTTTCCTCCAGCACCCGGAGGTTATGCTTCCAGTCAACTGTACGGTCAGCATCGCCCTGCACAATAATCGGTGACACCGCCGAACGGCCAGCCTGTTCAATATGCGGGATCCAGTCGGCCAATGCCCCAACCCAGGCCGTGGGCAGTACTTGCGCCTGCAATGGGTCCTGTTGCAAAAAGTCAATGAACTGCTGGTCTCCCGAATTGAGTGAACGCCGGCGCGGTATGTGCTGCACAAACGGTTTGAGCCCCTGATACAGCAAGTGGGACTGCCGCCAGGCTCTCGGCCTGACCAATGGTGCCAGCAGTACCAGCTGACCCAGGCCTTGCGGCCAATCATTCAGGGCCAGCTCCAAAGCGATAGCAGCTCCGGTACTCTGGCCGATCACGTGCACCGGCAGCGACAGGCGTAAGGGCGTCACCAGCTCATGCAGTGCCTTGAGTACGTGCTGATATTCAGCAAAAGAACCTATGCTGGCCCGCGCCCCTGAAGATAGCCCGTGACCGGGCAAATCGCACGTCAGCACATTAAATCCCTGTTCCAGCAGCCAGCCATACAGGTGACCATACAGTCCCATGTGGTCGTAATAGCCATGCAGCACGATGCAGGTGCCGCGTTCTGTCCGCCGTTGACGATACAGCTGTACCGCCAGCCGGTAGCCACCAACATCGAGCGAGCCCAGCTGCTGTTCAACTGCTGCACTGGCGGCGGAAAAGTCAATCCCGTAATAAGCCCTCCAGTGCTTAACCCAGTCTGGTTCGGGTCCGGCCTCAAAAATGGGTGACAATGAGTCTGCCTGCATCCAGTCTGTATGTGCAGCGGGAAACACCTGACTCATGATATCTATACCTGCGACAATTAGCATCTAGTCTTTCAGACGGCCGCATGGCAGTCTGGGGTGTGTACCCCATGCAACCAAAATACGTAGTAGCTGACCACCCTGTCTACACCCATGCAGAAAAAAGCATTTATCACCCTGCTCCTGCTCACCTGGATTACAATCATGCTAACTGCTTTATGGTGGTATCAGGCACGCTATATTCGCCCCTTTGACATGTCTGATACGCTTTTTTTGGGTAACGGGTTACAGCTACCTGATGAATTGGCTGGCGAAGGACCCATACGGCTGGTGCACTTCTGGGAGCCGGCCTGCCCGTGCAATGCCGGGAATCAGCAACACCTTGCCGAAATCATGCACGAGTTTGCCGATGACGTACAGTTTTACCATGTACAGAAAAGCGGCAGTCGCGGTCAGCTGCCCGGGCCACTACAGCGCATGCAACCCATCACCCGCATGACTGGCAGCGAGCAGCTGCCTGCCAGCCCTGCTGTGGCCATTTTTGACCATTATGGCCAACTGGCCTACTTCGGGCCATACAGTGAAGGCGCGGTCTGTACGTCCAGCAACAGTTTTATAGAGCCAATTCTGGAAGCCTTGCGGCAAGGGCGACCGGTTGCGATGGGCAATACCCTGGCTAGCGGCTGCTTCTGCAACTGGCAGTAATAATTGGCGTTCTCTCTAAGTGCTGCGGTTTGTGCTACTCTTCCAAGTCAGCCATATTGTAATAGCTGTTATTAATTCGAGAGCAGTTCATGGAACCACATCCCTTACATCAACGAATCCTGCGGGAGCACCATCTGTTTCAGCCCTTGTCCGAAAGCCAACTGGGCAAGCTGCTGGAAGAAAGCCAGCTGGCCAACCTCAGCAAGGATGAATACGTTTTTCGCCAGGGTGATCCCTGTCAGCACTTTGGCTTTGTCATCTCCGGCAGCATCAAGATTTACCGACTGACCCCTGACGGGCAAGAAAAAGTCTTTGAAGTCATTGGTGATCGTAAAACCTTTGCCGAAGCCATGATGTTCATGGACACCAAAAACTACGTCGCAACGGCCCAGGCGGTTGCACCAACCCAGCTGCTGCTGCTGTCCAACTCGGCCTATATGGGACTGATCCGTGAAAATCAGGAGCTGGCCAGTGCATTGCTGGCTGCGCTATCGATCCGCCTGCATACACGTATCAACGAAATCGAAATTCTGTCATTAAAAAACGCCACGCACCGCGTGATCCGCTACCTGCTATCACAGGCCCTGCGTTCATGCAGCAGCTGTGATACACCCAGTTTCGAGTTGCCGATTGCCAAGCGGCTGATCGCCGGCCAGCTATCAATTCAACCAGAAACCTTCTCCCGCATTATCCATCATCTGAGCCATGAAGGTATTATCCGTGTAGAAGGTCGACTGATTTGCATTCTGGACCGTGACCGGCTCGAAAACTACGAGTAGACCAGCCGGTGCTTGATTGCCATCAAGCATGCTACCTCATGGCTGCAGTTATGTTGTTCGCCTGCAATCTTGCGTATCAAAGGAGTGCATCATGGCCGTTTGCCTGTTTTGCCAGGAAGAAAACCCGTCCGGTCTGACCAACTGCAAGCAGTGCGGCATGGCCCTGCCCAAAGAACAAGAAAAGCGCAAGCAAAAGGGAATTGCCCGCTTCGTCTGGTTTGTCATCCTGCTAGCCCTGTTTTGCGCGGCCATGATTGTCTGGTTGCCGCGCACACCACCCGTGGCCGGCTAGCCAGAGACATTAACGATACCCTGGCCTTGCTGCTTTGCCATTGACTCAGCGTGCGTCGCGATCCAGCCTTTCCTGGCAAGACACGCACAAACTCACGCCTGGCAACGCTCTGCGCCTGCCCTCCGGAATCCGTTCTCCACACTCGTCGCAGTGCTCAGCACTGACTCCTGATGGCAGGCGGCTACGCACCCGCTTGACCGCATCCTCCAGCGTGTCCTGCATCTGCTCGGTTGCTGCGTCTTCCGATCCCCAGCCTTTGGCCATATCACCCGTCTCCGTCGTCATCTTTCATTCCGTCGGCAGCCGCTTTCAACTCCTGTTGCTGCTTCTGCCAGGCAGCCAGCTCTTCATAATAAAAGTCCCAGACACAAGGCTCACACGCACTTTCACAACAATCATAGTCGCCGGGTGGTTCGGGCTTTTCCAGCAAGGTAGCCATGATGATCTCCTATACACTTCAAAGAGAATTGCCCCGCGGCCGCCTGCAGCAGTAAGGTAGGCCCAGGCATAAATTTCCGGAGGCTATACCATGTCCGACTCTATTCACTTTGCAGTACAAAGTCACCCGTTTGCCGCACTGCTGGTGGCCCGTGACGGGCAGGGCGTCTGTGCAATCCTGCTTGGTGACAGCACAGACGAGCTGCGTGCCGACCTTAAAAAGCGTTTTCCGAAACAGCATTTGCTGGAAGACGGGGATAAACAAACTCTGGATATTCTGAAGAAAGTTGCCGACTTTCTGGACCGGCCGGACCACGAGCTGAAGCTGAAGTTACACCTGCAGGGTACCGAATTCCAGATGAAGGTCTGGGACGTACTGCAGCATATCCCGCTGGGCAGCACTCTGAGTTACAGCGAGGTGGCCCAGCGTATAGGCCAACCCAAAGCAGTACGCGCTGTGGCCCGGGCCGGCGCCAGCAACCCGGTAGCTCTTGCGGTCGCCTGTCACCGTGTAATACGCAGCGATGGGGGTATCTCCGGCTACCGCTGGGGCGTTGACCGCAAACTCAAGCTGCTCGAAATGGAAAAGAAATATACGGCCAAGGGCAAATCTGACCGGTAGCAGCACCAGCGGCCTATACGGCTCGTTGAGTCGACTCAAATCCGGATGGCCAAGGCTCCGGCACAGGTTGCTGAAATAAACCATGGCAGGGTATGGCCGGTGCATGGCAATACAGTGTGGAGCCCACAAGCGCCAACATTAACTCACAGAGCGATCCAGGCGACCCACTACGCCGGGCGGGGCGCATAACTGAATACATCAGCCTGCATTTGTGCCGGCTGCATGCCATGCTCTACCAGGGCATCCAGCGTGCCATAGACCATGGCGGGCGACCCACTGGCGATCACCCGGCAATCAGCCAGATCTGGCATGTCCTTGATTACCGCCTCATACAACAAGCCGCTACGCCCTTCCCAGCTGTCATCATGGCTGACTACCTTGTGCAGATAGACATGTTCCATTTTTTCCCACTGGTTCCAGGCGGACAGCCAGTAAAAACTTTGTACTTCGCGCGCACCCCAGTACAGATGAATAGGCGTCGTGCTACCCTGCAACCGGGCTTGTTCAAGAATACTGTGCATTTGCGCCATGCCAGTACCAGCAGCAATCAGCAACAGCGGCCGCTCATCAGTCAAGTCGACACATACATCGCCAAATGGCAACTGCACCCGGGCAACCTTGTCTTTCTGCAGTTCGGCCAACAGCTTCATGGGCGGTGCATTCGTGGCCAGGATCTGCAAACGCAGCATGCCACCTTCAGCCGGAGCCGAAGCAATCGAATAGGGATTAAATTCACCCGTACGCGAAGCCAGCATCAGATACTGGCCCGGCTGATATGTAACTCCTGTGTCCGCTGGCAGCTGCAAGCAAACCTCATAGACTTCAGCACCCAGGCAGTTAATGCCAATTACGGTGCACTCATGCGTTTTTACTGCGTTTTGTTCCACATTCAATACCTGGCCGACAGCATGCGGCCTGTTATGCCAACAGGATCGGACAAACACCCGGCAAAGCCGGCAAGCCTGCCCACGACGAGGGAAATTGCACTCCCGAACCGGTAATTATAAGCCGATCCGCATTTATAACGGTACCCTACAGTAGAAACCGGACAAACCAGCAGCCCAGTGCATAGATACTGGCCAGCGTTGCCAGACCATAGGCCAGCCATTTGATCAGGCCACGAGCACCGAACTTCAGGTCATACAGGCCATGACGGATACGATGTGCGGCATGGAAAGCGGGCAGGGCGATCACGCCGCCTGCAAACACTACGCCAAAAATGCTGGTAAAGGCTGCTAGCGCCTGCTCATGATCAAGACTGACCCAGCCCAATGGCAGGGCCAGTGCCAGAAAAAACGCTGCAGCCGGCACCAAAATAGCGAAGCAAACACCACCGCCACTGAACAGCGCCCACCAGACCGGCTCGTCGCTGCGTTTGACTGCTTTTCTCATAGCACCCCCCAGAAAACCCAGGCCGCCAGCACAAAGACAGCGGCAACACCGGCCCATTGAGCGATCACAATCAGGTTGTCAGGCACCTTCTGGCCACCCAGCCGAACCGGCATGACTCTTGGAAACAGCACAAAAAAGGTAGCCGCATGGTACAGGCTGGCCACCAGCGCCAGCGCATTAAGTGTTAGCACCAGGGGATTCCCCATAACGACAACCCAGCTCTGCCAGGCCTGCTCGCCCTTGCCCAGCGAGTAGATGCCGGCCAGCATGCACAGGATGAAAAACACCAGCGGCAGAACGGTTGCCTCGCGCAGCATATAGGCCTTGAAGGCGGGGTTTTTCAGCCACCAGGTACGGCCCAGTTCACTCTTGTAGCTCATCCCTTCTTCCTCCTGAACAGTTGCAACACCATGTCCTGTGCCGACAGCACCTTGGCCTGGTTGACCGCTGCCGCCGGGTCCACCTGCTGAGGACAGACTTCGGAGCAATAACCGACAAAGGTGCAGCTCCATGCGCCTTCATCCGAGTTGATCAGCGGCATGCGCCCGGCACGGCCCTCATCGCGGCTGTCCAGGTTATAGCGGTGGGCCAGCGCCAGCGCACCGGGGCCAAGAAACTCGGGGTTCAGGCCAAACTGCGGGCAGGCCGAATAGCACAGGCCACAGTTGATGCAGGCAGCAAACTGCTGGTATTTGTCCAGCTGCGCCGGGGTTTGTTTGTTGGGTCTCATCTCGGTGACGCCGTTGGGCCTGTCCTTGATGATATAGGGCTGGATGGCATCCAGATGCTGCATGAACTGTTCAAGATCGACAACCAGGTCGCGCTCAACCGGAAAGTGCGCCAGCGGCTCGATCAGTACGGTGCCGGCGGCAGCGTAGTCACGCAAAAACACCTTACAGCCGAGTTTGGGTTCACCATCAATCATAAAGCCGCAGGAGCCGCAGATCGCCATGCGGCAAGACCAGCGGTAGCTCAGACTGGAATCCTGTTCTTCCTTGATGTAATTGAGTGCATCCAGTACCGAGGTGCTGTCGTCAAAGGGCACTTGATAGCTTTCTACCTGTGGCACGCTGTGCTGCTCCGGCAAATAGCGCTGGATACGGATTTCCATGGTCTTCATGCCTTGTCCCCCTTGCCCGCCTCGCCATAGGCGCGTACGCCCGGCGGCAACATGGATACGTCCACCTCTTGCCACTCCAGTCGGGCATCGCCACCACCCTGATAATGTACCAGGCTGTGCTTGAGGAATTGCTCGTCATTGCGCTGCGTACAACCTTCATCCAGACGCTGGTGGGCGCCACGGGACTCGCGGCGCTGCAATGCTGCCAGACAGGTGGCTTCGGCAATGTCCAGCCCATAACCCAGCTCAAGGAAATACAGCAACTCGGTGTTGTAGGTCTTGCTGGTGTCCTGCACTGCAGCCTGCCTGATCTGCTCTTTCAGCTCGCGCAGGGTATCCAGGGTTTTCTGCATGCCGGCTTCTTCACGGTAGATGCCACAGCCTTCTTCCATGGTTTTCAGCATGGCCCGTTTTATGTCCACCCAGTTTACTTTTGTCTTGTGACCAGACAGGGCAGCCAGTTTCTGCTGCTGCACGCCCGCCTGTGCCTGCAGCAGGGTCAGGTCGGCATGCTGGCTGGCCAGGGCATGTGCCACCGCCTGCTCGCCGGCCAGACGGCCAAACACCAGCAGCTCGGTCAGGGAGTTGGAACCCAGACGGTTGGCCCCGTGCAAGCCGACCGAGGCGCATTCGCCGGCGGCATACAGGCCCTTGATGGCGGTCTCACACTTGGCATCCGTGGTAATGCCGCCCATGGTGTAGTGCACTGCCGGGCGCACCGGAATCAGGTCTTTCACCGGATCCACATTGACGTAGGCCCGGGCCAGCTCGCGAATCAATGGCAGGCGCTCGTTGATATGTGCCTCACCCAGATGGCGCAAGTCAAGGAAGGTTACATCGCTGTCGCCGTACTTGCCGGCACGGCCCTTTTGCTGCTCGTGCCAAAAGGCTTGGGACAGCTTGTCCCTTGGCCCCAGCTCCATGTATTTGTTTTCCGGCTGACCCAGCGGGGTTTCCGGACCCAGGCCATAATCCTGCAGGTAGCGGTAACCGTCCTTGTTGGCCAGAATGCCGCCTTCACCACGCGCCGCTTCGGTAATCAGGATGCCGGAGCCGGGCAGGCCGGTAGGGTGATACTGGACAAACTCCATGTCGCGTAGCGGCACGCCGTGGCGATAGGCCATGGCCATACCATCGCCAGTGACAATGCCGCCATTGGTATTGAAACGGAACAAGCGCCCGGCACCGCCGGTAGCCAGAATCACCGCTTTGGCGCGCAGCAAATGCAGGGCACCGCTGGCCACATCCAGTGCTACGACGCCCGCGACACAGTCATCATCCACCAGCAGGTCAAGCACGAAATATTCGTCAAGACGGGCAATTTCCCTGTACTTCAGTGAAGTCTGGAACAGGGTGTGCAGCATGTGAAAACCGGTCTGGTCAGCGGCAAACCAGGTCCGCTCGATTTTCATGCCGCCAAAACGGCGCACCTGGATGCTGCCATCGGCCTTGCGACTCCAGGGGCAGCCCCAGTGCTCCATCTGCACCAGTTCCTGGTGGGCATGGCGCACAAAGTAATCCACCACGCCCTGTTCGGCCAGCCAGTCACTGCCCATTACAGTGTCGTCAAAATGCGCCTGAAAGCTGTCATGCTCCTGGGTAACGGCTGCAGCGCCACCTTCGGCTGCGACTGTGTGCGAACGCATGGGGTAGACCTTGGACACCAGGCCAATACGCAGACTGCTGTTGCCTTGCTGGGCCTGTTCGGCAGCAGCAATGGCAGCACGCAAACCGGCACCGCCGCCGCCTACCACCAGCACATCAAAATCAGCTTGTTTCATGCACAGGCTCCTACGGGTACGTTTTGCCGCCATGAATGCCTGCAAAACGGGCCTGGCCGGGCTGTATGCAAGCAGAAGGCAGCGGAACTGGTCGCCTGTTCGACTGGCTGGTCAACTCAAGTGTCCGGCAAGGCTTCGGGGCAGGGCACTGAGGCACGCCATAAAAAACAGCAGTACAGTGCCAGAGTCCTGAATACATACACTGACGAATTGAGCCAATCAAACAAGCGGCTATTGGTGTCAGCTTAGCGCCTAATCAATGCCCAGTTCTTGCCACAGCTCATCAATTCGCCGTTTTACTGCCGAGTCCTGCTCGATAACCACGCCCCACTCGCGGTCGGTCTCGCCCGGCCACTTGTTTGTCGCATCCATACCCATTTTGCTACCCAGGCCCGAAACTGGCGAGGCAAAATCCAGATAATCAATGGGCGTGTTATCAATCATCACGGTGTCACGGGCCGGATCCATGCGTGTGGTAATGGCCCAGATGACATCGTTCCAGTCGCGGGCGTTGATGTCGTCATCACAGACAATGACAAACTTGGTGTACATGAACTGGCGTAGGTAACTCCAGACCCCCAGCATCACCCGCTTGGCGTGACCCGGATACTGCTTTTTGATGGTGACCACCGCCATCCGGTAGGAACAGCCTTCCGGTGGCAGGTAAAAATCGACAATTTCCGGAAACTGCTTTTGCAGGATGGGTACAAACACCTCGTTCAGTGCCACGCCCAGTACTGCCGGCTCATCGGGCGGGCGACCCGTGTAGGTACTGTGATAAATCGGGCTTTCGCGGTGGGTGATGCGCTCCACGGTAAACACCGGAAAGCTGTCCACCTCGTTGTAATAGCCGGTGTGGTCACCGTAGGGGCCTTCATCGGCCATTTCGCCGGGATAAATATGGCCTTCAAGGATAATTTCTGCCCGCGCTGGCACCTGTAAATCGCTGCCAATGGCCTTGACCAGTTCGGTACGCTTGCCGCGCAACAGGCCAGCAAAGGCATATTCGGACAGGGTATCCGGCACTGGTGTTACTGCGCCCAGAATGGTGGCCGGATCAGCACCCAGCGCCACCGCAACCGGATAGGGCTGGCCGGGATGTTTCAGGCACCAGTCTCGAAAATCCAGTGCGCCACCGCGATGGCTAAGCCAGCGCATGATGACCTTGTTACGGCCAATCACTTGCTGGCGATAGATGCCCAAATTCTGTCTGGGCTTGTTTGGCCCGCGGGTAATGGTCAGGCCCCAGGTAATCAGTGGAGCGGCATCGCCAGGCCAGCAGGTTTGAATGGGCAGCTTGCCCAAGTCCACGTCATCGCCCTCGATGATGACTTCCTGACAGGGGCCGGATTTTTTAACTCTTGGCGCCATGGATAGGACTTTGCGGAACATTGGCAGCTTGTCCCAGGCATCCTTGATGCCCTTGGGCGGCTCGGGTTCTTTCAGCTGAGCCAACAGTTTGCCGATTTCGCGCAGCTCGCTGGTGCTGTCGGCCCCCATGCCCAGGGCTACGCGCTCTGGTGTGCCAAACAGGTTGCCCAGTACCGGCATGCTATGGCCGGTCGGGTTTTCAAACAACAGGGCAGGGCCGCCTTTGCGCAGTGTACGGTCACAAATTTCGGTCATTTCCAGAACAGGCGAAATTTCATGCCGGATGCGTTTCAGCTCGCCACGCTCTTCCAGGACCTGGATGAATTCGCGCAAATCCGTGTACTGCATAGGGCGCCTCTTGCTTACTTGCCGCCACGCATGGCCAGGAAAAACTCGTCGTTGGTCTTGGTGCTCTTGAGCTTGTCAAGCAGGAACTCGGTAGCGGCGATCTCGTCCATGGAGTGCAGCAGTTTGCGCAGAATCCACATGCGCTGCAGCTCGTCCTCGGTGGTGAGCAGCTCTTCACGCCGGGTTCCGGACTTGGTGATGTTGATCGCCGGGAACACACGCTTTTCAGCCATGCGACGGTCGAGGATCAGCTCCATGTTGCCGGTACCCTTAAACTCTTCGTAGATTACTTCGTCCATTTTGGAACCGGTTTCGACCAGTGCGGTGGCAATGATGGTCAGCGAGCCACCTTCTTCGATATTGCGCGCGGCACCAAAGAAGCGCTTGGGCTTTTCCAGCGCATGGGCATCAACACCGCCGGTCAACACTTTGCCGGAACTTGGAATGACAGTGTTATAGGCCCGTGCCAGGCGGGTGATGGAGTCGAGCAGGATAACCACATCTTTTTTATGCTCGACCAGCCGCTTGGCTTTTTCAATCACCATCTCGGCTACCTGCACATGGCGTGCCGGCGGCTCATCAAAGGTCGAGGCCACCACTTCGCCACGCACGGTGCGCTGCATCTCGGTGACTTCTTCCGGGCGTTCGTCAATCAACAAAACAATCAGGTGGCATTCCGGGTTGTTGCGGGCAATGTTGGCTGCAATATTCTGCAGCATCAGGGTTTTACCCGCTTTCGGCGGTGCGACGATCAGCCCACGCTGACCCTTGCCGATTGGTGCTGCCAGATCAATGGTACGACCCGTCAGGTCCTCGGTAGAGCCATTTCCCGCTTCCATGACCAGCCGCTGGGTCGGAAACAGCGGCGTCAGGTTCTCAAACAGGATTTTGGTTTTGGCATTTTCCGGACGATCGTAGTTGATTGAATCAACCTTGAGCAGGGCAAAGTAGCGCTCACCTTCCTTCGGAGGCCGGATTTTTCCGACAATGGTATCGCCTGTACGCAGGTTGAAGCGACGGATTTGGCTGGGCGACACATAGATGTCATCCGGGCCGGCCAGGTAAGAAGCGCCAGCAGCTCGCAAAAATCCGAAACCGTCCTGGAGGATTTCCAGAACACCGTCACCTGAAATCTCCTCACCACCTTTTGCGTGGCGCTTGAGCAGGGCAAAGATAATGTCTTGCTTGCGCGAACGGGCCATGTTGTCCATGCCCATGGCAGCAGCCATGTCCAGTAATTCGGTTACGGGCTTTTGTTTTAATTCGGTCAGATTCATAAGGGAAGGAAGGAAATTAGTGTTCGGAAAGGCAGCTGCCGGTCAGACAGGCCTGCCACAAGAAAAAATGCTGGATTGATCCAATACAAGCTGGGGAAGGGTATTGGCCAGATGAAGGTGTGACGGCTCTCGCACTACCTGTGGTGAATCTACCACCAGTTAGGGCGTGCGTCCAGCGCTGCCGGGCCGGCAAGCAGGATTGGATGACAAATCATGTGCGACAACCGGTTGCATGCCGACGGGATGGCTGCATACAACCGGTTGGCGATTGTCAGATGTGGCTATCGATGAAGGCCGCCAACTGACTCTTGGACAGCGCACCCACCTTGGTGGCTTCAACATTACCGTTTTTGAACAGCATCAGCGTTGGAATGCCACGCACAGCATATTTGGGCGGAGTTTCTTTGTTGTCATCAATGTTCAACTTGCAGATTTTGATCTTGCCAGCGTATTCCTGGGCAATTTCTTCCAGCACCGGTGCAATCATCTTGCACGGGCCACACCACTCGGCCCAGTAGTCAACCAGAACCGGCCCTTCTGCCTGCAGGACATCGCGCTCAAAACCTGCGTCGGTGATGTTGCTGATATGTTCACTCATGAAAGACTCCGCTATGTAATGTAAATTGGTACAGATGACAGGTATCATAGCTCGACTTTAGTGGCAGTGAAAGCCGGCTCTTGATTTTCCAGCCAGCCAGAAGCTCCCTGCTGTCTGTTCAACACTCTACATCATTGACATGCCTTGCCCTGCTGCCAGAACACGGGGCGAAGCACTGCCAATCCGGGAGTCAGGCCATGCCCCAGCACAAGAACTTTCCCCTGATAGCAGCCATCGACCTGGGCTCGAACAGTTTTCACATGCTGTTGGCCAAGACTGACCAGCAGGACATCCGGGTTCTGGACCGGATGGGCGAGAAAGTGCAGCTGGCAGCTGGGCTGGATGAGCACCTGTATCTGCAGGAAGATGCCATGCAACGTGGTCTGGACTGTCTGAGCCGCTTTGCCCAGCGCATTGGCGACCTGCCGCCAGGCAGTGTCAGGGTGGTAGGCACCAGTACGCTGCGGGTTGCCATCAACCGGCGCGAATTTATCGAGCGGGCCGAAGCCATTCTTGGCCATGATGTGGATGTTATTTCCGGCCCCGAAGAAGCCCGCCTGATTTATTTGGGCGTTTCGCACACCTTGCCAGACCGTCCTGGTCGCCGGCTGGTCGTAGACATTGGCGGTGGCAGCACCGAGTTCATTATTGGACAGGATTTTGAATCCCAGTACCGCTCCAGCTTGCAGATGGGCTGTGTCAGCTATGGCCAGCGCTTCTTTCCTGCTGACCGCATCAGCCCGGACAGCTATGCCCGGGCTTATACCGCTGCCCGCCTCGAAATGATGGAAAGCGAACAAACGTTGCGCCGGCTGGGCTGGCAGGACTGTGTTGGCGCATCGGGTACACTACGCTCGGTCGCACAAGCCTGCCAAAGTGCGGGCTGCGGCCAGGGCGAAATCAACCGACCCGGCATTGAGTTCCTGAAACATCACCTGTTGCAGCTGAAAAATGCCAACGAGCTTCGCCTACCAGGCATCAAGCCCGAACGCCGCTCGATTTTCCCCTCAGGCCTGGCCATTGTTGAAGCCGTTTTCGACGCATTGGATCTGGAACAGATTACCCAGGCTGATGGTGCTCTGCGTGAAGGCGTGCTCTATGACCTGCTAGGCCGCCACCATCATGAAGATGTCCGCGAGCGGGCCATCTCTTCCCTGATGGCTCGCTACCATGTAGATACTACCCATGCCCAGCGCGTTGAACACAAGGCCATGGAGCTGTTGGAACAAGTCGCACCCGACTGGGACCTGGATGAAGAATGGCATGGCGAGCTACTAAGCTGGGCAGCCCGTGTGCATGAAGTCGGCCTTGATATCGCCCACTACCACTTTCACAAACATGGAGCCTATCTGGTAGAGCACTCGGACATGGCCGGCTTTTCACGCCAGGAGCAGCAAATGATGGCGCTACTGGTGCGTGGTCATCGCCGCAACATCCCTGCTGACCGCTTCAACGAATTCGGCAGCGATGCCACTCCGCTCCTCAGGCTCTGTGTAGTGTTGCGCCTGGCAATCCTGCTGCATCGCGTGCGCAACACCAGGCACTGCATCCCTGACCTTGAACTGCGTGCCAGCGGCAACAAGCTGAGCATCCGGTTTCCTGCTGGCTGGGTAGAGGACAACCCGCTGGCTGCAGCCGACTTGGCGAAAGAGTCACAATGGCTGGCAAGGGTCAATCATCACCTGGAAGTTGCCTGAACGGGTTCTGCACAGCATCCGTTCCGTTATCAGTCACCGGGTAGGGCGGCAACTCCAGCGATACCAGTTGTCGGCCATGCATGGCCAGCCAGCCGCTACGACGCTCAACACCCGTTGCACTAAACTCGAAGCCATAGCAACGCACCAGCCGCCCACGCCCCCCGGCACTGGTCAGCCATCGCCATCCGATAAACGCCACGTAAGCATCCAGCAGCTGCAAACCCTCAATACGGCAACGCGCTTGCACATGCTGTAAAGCCAGTTCACGTACCCCCCTGCCACGCCAGAACCAGGCCACCAGGGCCAGCAAAAGCAGCCCGGCAACCACCTCTCCTAATGTAATACTGATTCCCATTGGTAATAGAGCGTCCTGTTTTCGTACAGCCGGCCTGCATCAGACCGCTGTGGATAACTCTTGACGGCACAGCTACAATGAGCCGTCTTTAGATCCATCTTTCGGGAGATGTCCGTGCCTGTCAATCTCTGGCTGCAATCCGTTGATTTTCTGCGTGATGAGCTGCCTGCCCAGCATTTCAACACATGGATTCGTCCATTGCAGGTTGAAAGCGCGGGCGGTCGCCTGCTGGTCTATGCGCCCAACCGCTTCGTCATGGATTGGGTCAATGACAAATATTTCACCCGGTTGCTGGAGCTGATGACGGAACGCAATAACGGAGAGGTGCCGGACGTCAGCCTGCTAATCGGCAGCCGCAATCAGCAGCCCGCAGCTGCACCTGTTGCAGCGCCTGTACCAACGCCTGTACCAACGCCTGTACCAACGCCTGTACCAACACCTGTCAGCCAGCCCCAGCCTGTCACGTCTGCACCGACTGCCCCGGCTTCTGCTCCTGCTGAAACTGCAGCAGAAACAAAGACCGTTGCCCCAAAACACGTCAGCAATCTGAACCGCTCTTTTACTTTTGACAGTTTTATTGAGGGTAAATCAAACCAGCTGGCCCGCGCCGCGGCCTGGCAAGTGGCAGACAACCCCAGCCACGGCTATAACCCACTATTTCTGTATGGGGGGGTTGGCCTTGGTAAAACCCACTTGATGCATGCAATAGGTAATCATCTACTGCAAAAAAAACCGGGTGCCCGGGTCATTTACTTGCATTCCGAACGCTTCGTCGCCGATATGGTGAAGGCCCTGCAAATGAACGCAATCAACGAGTTCAAAAGCTACTATCGCTCGGTTGACGCCCTGCTGATTGATGATATCCAGTTTTTTGCCGGCAAAGAGCGCTCCCAGGAAGAGTTTTTCCACACATTCAATGCCTTGCTCGAAGGCAATCAGCAGATTATCCTGACCAGCGACCGCTTTCCCAAAGAAATTGATGGGCTGGAAGAGCGGCTCAAATCACGCTTTGGCTGGGGTCTGACAGTGTATGTCGAGCCCCCCGAGCTGGAAACCCGGGTTGCGATCCTGATGAAAAAAGCCGAGCAGGGCAGGGTAGCTTTACCGCATGACTGCGCATTCTTCATTGCCCAGCGCTTTCGCTCCAACGTGCGCGACCTGGAAGGCGCGTTGAAGCGGGTAATTGCCCACTCTCACTTTACCCACGAGCCAATCAGTATCGAGCTGATTCGTGAGTCGCTAAAAGACTTGCTGGCTCTGCAGGAAAAGCTGGTCAGCATAGACAACATTCAGCGTACTGTAGCTGAATACTATAAAATAAAGATCAATGACCTGTTGTCGAAAAGACGTTCGCGCTCGGTGGCCAGACCACGGCAAGTAGCCATGGCCCTGGCCAAGGAAGTGACCAATCACAGCCTGCCTGAGATCGGCGATGCATTTGGGGGCCGGGACCACACCACGGTATTGCATGCCTGCCGCAAAATTGCCGAATTGCGTGAAGAAGACGCCGATATCAGTGAAGACTATGACAATCTTTTACGCACCCTGACTTCATAACACAAAACTCCAGCCAGACCGGATTATATTCTGCCAAGAGGCCCAACATGCAATTTTCCATTCTACGAGAAGAACTGTTAAAACCGCTGCAACTGGTCGTTGGCGTTGTCGAGCGCAAACAAACCATGCCTGTACTGTCCAATGTTTTAATAGTAATCGACGATCAACAGCTGTCACTGACCGGTAGTGACAGCGAAGTCGAGCTGATTGGCAGGGCAACCCTAAGCGAAGCGGTCGACAATGGCGAGATCACTGTGCCAGCCCGCAAACTCATGGACATCTGTAAAAATCTGCCGGCCGAAGCCCTGATCAACTTCCGTCTTGATGAGCAAAAAATGCTGATTTCTTCAGGTCGCAGCCGTTTCACCCTGACCACATTGCCAGCCTCTGATTTCCCTCAGATGAATGAGCACGAAGACTCCTTCTCGTTCGAATTACCCCAGGGTAATTTGCGTTACATCATCGAGCGCACAAGCTTTGCCATGGCACAACAAGATGTCCGTTACTACTTGAACGGCCTGCTGCTGGAAACCGGCCCTGGCCGTCTGCGGGCCGTGGCCACCGATGGCCACCGCCTGGCTCTTTGTGACGCTGAAGCAGGCATCGAAAACGAGGCGCCACACCAGGTCATCGTTCCACGCAAGGGTGTACTGGAATTGGCTCGCCTGATGAGTGATGAAAACGCCAATGTCCGCGTCAGCCTGGGCGCCAACTATATTCGTGCAACAGACAGCCACTTTACTTTTACTTCGAAACTGGTTGACGGAAAATTTCCAGACTACGACCGAGTCTTGCCCCGTGGTGGCGACAAACTGGTCATTGCCGAGCGCCAGCAACTGCGTGAAGCACTAAACCGCGCCTCGATCCTGTCCAATGAAAAATACCGTGGCATCCGCCTGCAATTTGAACAAGGCTTGCTACGTGCCCAGGCCAACAACCCGGAACAAGAAGCAGCGGAAGAAGAAGTGACTATCGACTACAACAGCAGCCCACTGGATATCGGCTTTAACGTCAGTTACCTGCTGGACGTACTGGGTGTCATGACCTCCAGTGAGGTTCGCATTACACTGTCAGACGCCAACAGCAGCGCCCTGCTGCAGGAAGGAGACAGCAGTGACTCATCCTATGTTGTCATGCCGATGCGTTTGTAACCCCCCTCACGAATGACCATCCGTCATATCTCGGTGACAGGTATCCGCAACCTGGTACCTGTCGCCCTTGACCCATCACCCCGCATCAACTTGCTTCATGGCTGCAATGGCAGCGGCAAAACCAGCTTTTTGGAAGCAATCCATTTTTTGGCACTGGCACGCTCGTTTCGCAGCACTCGCATCCAGCCCATGATCCAGCAAGAACAAGATCAGGCTCTGGTGTTTGCCCGTATTGCCACGCCCCATGGTGATGAGCTAGCCATTGGTGTGAGCCGCAACCGTCAGGCTGAAGCTCAGATCCGGGTTAACGGCGAAAGCATTCGCAGCATGGCAGAGCTCGCCCGCAACCTTCCGTTACAACTGATAAATCCTGAAAGCTTTCGCCTGCTGGAAGGCTCACCCAAGGTGCGCCGCCAATTCCTTGACTGGGGAGTGTTCCACGTGGAACATTCCTTCATGCATTGGTGGCAACGCTTTCAAAACAGCCTGAAGCAACGCAACTCATTGCTGCGGCATGCTATAATTGACGACCAAAGCATGCACGTCTGGGACTTGGAGTTTTGTACCGCCAGTGAACGCGTAGACCAGTTGCGTCAAGACTACATACGTCGCCTGAAGCCTGTTTTCACTCAAACCCTGTCAAAACTCATCCAGCTGCCCGACCTGTCCCTCAGCTACTACCGCGGCTGGGACAGGGAAAAAAGCCTGGCCGATGTGTTGAGCAGCTCGAGACAGCGAGACCGGCAACTAGGCCACACCCAACCGGGGCCTCAGCGTGCCGACTTGCGACTGCGCGTTGGGCAGCAAAATGCAGTTGAAGTGCTGTCGCGCGGCCAGCAAAAGCTGGTTGTCTGCGCACTTAAAATTGCCCAGGGCCACCTGCTGGCTGACTCCATGCAGCAGCGCTGTATCTATCTGGTGGACGATCTGGGGGCAGAGCTGGACCCAGCCTACCGCAAAGCACTTTGCCGATTGCTTGAACAACTTGAGTGCCAGGTTTTTATCACCGGCACCGAACCAGGCAGCTTGAATTACGACTGGCACAAGGAAACGCCCGTCAGCATGTTCCACGTGGAACATGGCCACATTAAAAAATCCGGAGTAACCGAATGAGCGAAAATGTCACCTATGATTCCAGTAACATCAAGGTACTCAAAGGGCTGGACGCCGTCCGCAAGCGTCCGGGCATGTACATTGGTGACACTGACGATGGTACCGGCTTGCACCACATGGTGTTTGAAGTCGTTGACAACTCGATTGACGAAGCCCTGGCCGGGCACTGTGACGAAATCACCATTACCATTCACCCGGACGAGTCGATTACCGTTCAGGATAATGGGCGCGGCATTCCAGTCGATATCCACCCAGAAGAAGGGGTCTCCGCCGCCGAAGTGATCATGACCGTACTGCATGCCGGCGGCAAGTTTGATGACAACAGCTACAAGGTTTCCGGCGGTTTGCACGGCGTTGGCGTATCTGTAGTAAATGCGCTATCCAAAGAACTGGTCATGACAATCCATCGTCAAGGCAAGATCTGGCAGCAAACCTATCAGCACGGCGAGCCTCAAGCTCCCATGCAGCCCATTGGAGATACAGAAAAAACCGGAACCTGCATTCATTTCAAACCCTCAGCCGACACATTCAAGAACATTCAGTTTGTCTGGGAAACACTGGCCAAGCGCCTGCGCGAACTCTCGTTCCTTAACTCGGGAGTTGGCATTCGTCTGAAAGATGAGCGCACCGGCAAGGAAGAGCTGTTCAAGTATGAGGGGGGACTCAAAGCGTTTGTCGAGTACCTCAACACCAACAAGACCACCGTCAACCAGGTGTTTCATTTCTCCACCTACCGTGAAGAAGACGGTGTTGGCGTCGAAGTTGCCATGCAGTGGAACGATGGCTTCAACGAAAACCTGCTGTGTTTTACCAACAACATCCCACAACGTGATGGCGGCACCCACCTGGTGGGTTTCCGTACCGCACTCACCCGTCACCTGAACAACTACATTGAGGCCGAAGGTATCGCCAAACGGGATAAGATCAATACCACAGGTGATGATGCGCGTGAAGGCCTGACCGCCATTGTCTCGGTCAAGGTTCCTGACCCCAAGTTCAGCTCACAGACCAAAGACCGCCTGGTGTCTTCCGAAGTAAAAACTGCAGTCGAGCAGGAAATGGGGAAATATCTGGCTGAC
The DNA here is from genome assembly GCA_012728415.1 of Gammaproteobacteria bacterium. GTDB lineage: Bacteria > Pseudomonadota > Gammaproteobacteria > Pseudomonadales > Pseudomonadaceae > Thiopseudomonas. Next base: position 48,987 of record JAAYFD010000025.1, on the reverse strand, counting down.
TATCTGCTGGAAAATCCCGTCGAAGCGAAGGCCATTGTCGGCAAGATGATTGATGCCGCCCGCGCCCGCGAAGCCGCACGCAAGGCCCGTGAAATGACTCGCCGCAAGGGTGCACTGGATATTGCCGGTTTACCCGGCAAACTGGCTGACTGCCAGGAGAAAGACCCGGCTTTATCCGAGCTCTACATTGTGGAAGGAGACTCGGCCGGTGGAAGTGCCAAACAGGGCCGCAACCGCAGGACACAGGCCATCCTGCCACTGAAGGGTAAAATCCTCAACGTGGAAAAGGCCCGTTTCGATCGCATGATTTCCTCACAGGAAGTCGGCACCCTGATCACCGCACTGGGCTGCGGCATCGGACGCGAAGAGTACAACATCGACAAACTGCGCTACCACAACATCATCATCATGACGGATGCCGACGTGGACGGCTCACACATCCGCACTCTGCTGTTAACCTTCTTTTTCCGCCAACTGCCTGAGCTGATCGAGCGTGGCTACATCTACATTGCCCAACCACCACTCTACAAGGTGAAGCGCGGCAAGCAGGAGCAGTACATCAAGGATGACGAAGCAATGGAAGAGTACCTGACCCAGGCTGCACTGGAAGACGCCAGCCTGCATGTTAACGAAAACGCTCCCGGCCTGTCCGGTACTGCTCTGGAGTCTTTGGTGCAGGAATACCGTGGCGTGATACGCACACTGGAACGCTTGTCCCGCATTTACCCACAAGACATCACCGAGCAGTTTTTGGAGCTCCCCGAACTGACAGCAGAAGCCCTGCAAGACAAGGAGCAGGTACATCAGTGGGTCAAAGCACTGAACGAACGCCTGTCCAATGTAGTGCGCTCGGGCACGGAATACACAGCTGAAACCTGCCAGGATAATGAAACCGGTAACTGGTATCCCTGTGTAACCATTCAGGCCCACGGTATCGAAGAGGCTGTGCACTTCAAGAAAGAGTTCTTCGCCAGCAACGACTATGCAAGCCTGGTCGCACTGTCTGCACAACTGAATGAGCTGCTGGAAGAGGGTGCTTTTGTCATGCGTGGAGAGCGCAAGCAGAAAGTAAGCAGTTTCAAACAGGCCCTCGAGTGGCTAATGGCCGAAGGCTCAAGACGCCTGGTGGTACAACGCTACAAGGGGCTTGGCGAAATGAACCCGGAACAATTATGGGAAACCACCATGGATCCTGAAACCCGGCGCATGCTGCAAGTAACTATCGAAGATGCCATTGCCGCAGACCAGATCTTCAACACACTGATGGGTGACCATGTCGAGCCACGTCGTCATTTTATTGAAGAAAACGCCCTTGCGGTTGCCAACCTTGATTTCTAACAGGCCGGATTAAACCAAAAACGGATTTACGGATCCGTTTTTGGTTCTCCTTTCAGGTCCTCCAGGCTCAAGGCGTGCTGGCACTCTGGCAAGGAAATGACAAGCTGACGGTAAAGCCTTCGTCATGCTTTTCTGCAGTGAGGGTTCCCTTGTAGCGTTGACATACCGCCGATACAATTGACAGCCCCAGCCCACTTCCTTCGTTATTGGCCCGCAAACGCCAGAAGCGCTTTTGTGCATCAACAAACTGTTGTTCATCCAGCCCCGCCCCTGTATCAGTGACGCGCACATACAGTCGTTCATCAAGCACTTCGAGCCTCAGTTTTACCGCCCCTGAGGGTGCATACTTAAGGGCGTTTTCCAGCAAATTACGGATTGACATGCCCAGCAAGCGGTCTGGCACACGGGCTATACATGGCCCCTGCAAACAACTTTCGACCTCAATGCGGGCAAACTGTGGATGCGCGAACAAATGCTCCAGCACCTGTCTGACAATTTCCAATGGTTGTGAGCTGCCCTCGATATCCTGATTTGCATTTTCGTCCAGGCGTGACAACAACAGCAGATGCTCCAGCATTGCCTGCATTCGCTCGACTGCCTGTTCGGCCTTGTCCAGACTGCTCGCCAACTGTGTACCACCGCCCGCCATGGATGCGACCTGCAAATGTGTCTTGATCGCTGTCAGTGGTGTACGCAGCTCATGTGCTGCATCGTCATTAAAGCGCCGCTCACGCTCAAGCAATGCGCTTAAGCGGGTCAAAAGCTGATTCAGTGTCTGCACCAAAGGGTTAAGCTCAACCGGTACCGTTTGCAATTCAATCGGTGCCAAGTCATCCGCTTTACGACTGGCCAGCTGCAAGCGCAAACGATTCAGTGGACTCAGCCCCTGGCCGATCCCAAACCAAATCAGTACCAGGCTGCCAATTAACGCCAACGCAACCGGTAATGCCGCTGCAAGAAAAATTACCTGCTGCAGATGTTCACGCTCATCCAGACGATCACCAATAGTGATCAACAGCTGGTGGCGCTGTACAGTAAAAGTACGCCACTCTTCACCATCAACCGAGCTGTTGGAAAATCCAAGCAGCTCTTCTTCCGGCTGTGCAAACACCATATTCGGGGTACGCACCAGCACTTCACCACGCAATGTGCGCACCTGGCAGACCAGACCCCGCCGCAGCCCGCCCAGCAGCGGGTTGGTAAAAGGGCTCATATCAGGACTTATCTGCGACTGCGGAATTTGCTCAAGCAGGCCAGCCACCATATGGGCAGAAGACTCCAGGCGTTGATCCAGCACCCGCTCCAGTTCCTGACGCAAGTCACCCAGCAGCCACAAGGCGGCAATAGACCAGAGCAGGGCGAAAGTGCCGCCCAGAATAAACAACAGACGTTTACGCAGGCTCACTTGGCTTACCCAGACGGAAACCAAGCCCACGCACGGTTTCTATCACTGTGCTGCCCAGCTTGCGACGCAAATTATAAATATGTACGTTAATAGCATTGCTCTCCACCCCGTCACCCAGCCCGTACAAGCTGTCCTGCAGCTGCTCTGCACTGAGAATGCGACGCGGGTTATTTAAAAAAGCCATTAACAACATCATTTCACGCCGCGCCAGATTGATTTCCTTGCCATGCAGACTGACAGCCAGCAAATTGGGGTCTACCACCAGCCCTTCATGCTCAATCAGGTGCGTAGTACGCCCAGTGGTACGGCGCAACAGCGATTGCAGGCGTGCAGTCAGCTCACGAAGATCAAAGGGTTTAAGCAAATAATCGTCAGCGCCTGCCTGTAAGCCGTCAACCCGCTGGTTCACCGAGTCACGTGCACTCAAAATCAATACTGGCATATCATTGCCGCTCGCACGCAGCTGACTGAGCCAGTCCAGCCCATCCCGGTCGGGCAGGCCTAGATCCAGCACTACAGCATCAAAATGCCCTACGGACAACGCATGACTGGCCGCTGATGCGGTATCCACATGGTCCACGGTAAAGTTTTCCAGCGCCAAACCAGCACAAAGCCCTTCGGCGATCTGACTATCATCTTCAACAAGAAGAACATGCATCGTGCTTCACTCCTTGGGCAGAACCTATGGGCGCAAGCTAGCAATTGCAGATTAATACTTAGTTAATTGTTAACATTCAAATTGATATAGCATATACCGACGGGTTACAAGTGCTTTTTGGCACCCTGACAAGCGCTTAACCAGAAGGCACACCATCATACAACGTCCCATGCAAAAAGCGGCACTGAGGGCAGCCAGGCTATGCGCGCCGGGCATCCTCTGCCGGACTCGTCTGTCAGCATAAATGGCACCCAACCAACTAACGGAGTCACCCATGCTTAGTCTTAAACTCGGTCCTCTGGCAATCCCGACTCAGCTGGCCATTCTTTATCTGGGCCTGCTGTGTGCATGGTTAACCGGTTGGTGGCTGGGCCGCAAGCGTAAAGCAGACCCAGAACCCGTGCTGTTTCGCCTGCTATTGCTGGGTCTGATCGCTGCACGGGCTGCCTTTGTGATCCGCTACTTCGACAACTACAGCAGCAGCCTGGCCAGCATACTGGATATCCGCGATGGCGGCTTCATGCCACTTGCTGGCATTATTGCCACTTTGGCAGGTGCTGCCTGGTATTTATGGCGCAAACCGGCGCTACGCATTCCCCTGACATCCGGCCTGGTCACCGGCTTCATCGTCTGCGGGCTGGGCTTTGCCATCCAAAATGCCATGCTCAGCAGCCAACAGTTGCCTGAGCTGGCCATGCGCAACCTGCAGGGCGAGCCGGTCGAACTGCGTGACCTGCGCGGAAAGCCCCTGGTAATTAATCTTTGGGCTACTTGGTGCCCACCCTGCCGACGGGAAATGCCGGTTCTACAGGCGGCACAACAAAACAACCCCCACATCGAATTTGTCTTTATCAATCAGGGGGAAGGCCAGCAACAAGTCGAAAATTTCCTGGCGCAGCAAAACTTGCAGCTGGAAAACCTGTTACTCGACAGCGGTGCTCGACTGGGCCAGGCCGTCAGCTCCCTGTCATTGCCAACCACCTTGTTTTATGATGCCGACGGTATACTGCAAAACAATCACCTTGGCGAGCTGTCTACAGCCAGCCTTCGTCATGCAATGCGCACCATAGCGCCTGACTCCGACACACTCAACACTCCAAACCTGCAAAAGGAAAAACCATGAAGCTGACCCGTATTGCCGCGCTGCTTGCCCTCTCTGGAATAACTGGGCTTTCAGTGGCGCAGGATTACCCGGCACCTATTGAAGCCATGCGCGACAAAGGTGTGGAAATCCTCGACACTTTCGATGCCCCCGGCGACCTGGATGGTTATGCCGCAATGTATCATGGCCGGCCACTGGCCATCTATCTGACCAGCGACAAGCAACACGTCATTATCGGCAGCCTGCTGGACGCCGCCGGCAATGACCTGACCAGCCCGGTTATTGACGAAAAGGTTAACCGTCCACAGAGCAAAGTAGTCTGGAGCAAGCTGGAAAAAGAAGCTCACTGGATAAGCGAAGGCAAGGCCGGTGCCAACACAGTAGCCTATGTGTTCACTGATCCCAACTGTCCATACTGCAAGCGCTTCTGGAATGATGCCCAGCCATGGGTAAAGTCCGGCAAAGTCGAACTGCGTCATATCCCGGTTGGCGTTCTGGGTGAGAGCAGCCGAAAAAAGGCCGCATATATTCTGGCTGCAAAAGATCCCGTCAAAGCCCTGGTCGATAATGAAAGTGGAAAAACCCCAGCCAAAGAAAACACCATTGCCGACCAACAGGCCAAACAGCTGGACACCAACCTTCAGCTGATGAGTCAAGTTGGAGCCAGTGGTACCCCAGCCATTCTCTACCTAGATGAAACCGGCCTGCTGCAGCTGCACCCCGGTGCACCCCAGGGTGAGCAGCTCATCGAAATTTTCGGTTCAAAGCCATAGTCTTCTTCAGCTTGCCGACTTTCTATAGACAAAAGTCGGCAATTCTTTCTTCTTCTGTCCTTTTTGTCAAAACAACTGGCTTGGCAAAGCCCCACCAGTCAACACCTTTTAGCTCCCATCAATATCAGTTATACCGAAAAAGAATAGATCAATGCCTTTTTATTCTTTAAAGCTTTAAAGAAACAAGCTTATAGTCTGCACCACTGACCTTGCAAAGATCACTGGTATATGACGATGAAAATAAAAAAACTCTCCCGTTACTGGCTGCTTGCAGCCTCAGCTGGCTTTATCCTTGGTACAGCCCAGGCTGAAAATCTCTCCGACTCCCTACAAATCAAGGTACTCAGCGCTGCCTGTGCCAACTGTCACGGCACCGACGGCAATCAGGGTGGTGCTGTGCCTGTCATCGCTGGCCGCCCTGCTGGCGTACTTGAATCACAGCTGCTCGCCTTCAAGCGTGGCGAAGACCCCAAAGCCACAGTCATGCCACGTCATGCAGCCGGTTATACCGATGACGAACTGGCTGCCCTGGCAAATTACTTTTCCAAACTTGGCCGTTAATAGGGGGTTCCGACATGAAAAACTCTGATAAAAATTTTGCACTCAGCCGCAGGACCCTGCTCAAGGGACTGGGCGCAGCCTCTCTGCTACCGCTGGTTTCTGCCTGCAGCAGCAACGCTCTCACCAGCAGCAGCGCTGGTCGCGTTGTAGTCATCGGCGGTGGCTTTGGTGGTGCAACTGCGGCCAAATACATCAAGCGCTTTAACCCGGCCATTGATGTCACCCTGGTAGAGGTGAACCGCACTTTTCATACGTGCCCGTTTTCCAACCTGGTACTGGCTGGCGAGCGCAAGCTGAATGCCATTGAGCACAACTATGACGAGCTCAAGCAGGTTTACGGTGTGCGTGTTGTCCACGCCCGTGCAGAAGATGTTGACCCGGTTGCCCATACTGTGCGCCTGTCCACCGGCAATAGCCTGCAATACGACCGCCTGGTGTTGTCACCTGGTATCGACTTCCGCTGGAACGCCATCGAAGGCTATGATGAGGCCGCTGCCGAACTGGCCCCCCACGCCTGGAAAGCCGGTCCGCAAACCGCCCTGTTGCGCCGCCAGCTGGAAGAAATGGAAAATGGCGGAACCTTTGTCATGAGCGTACCGGACAACCCATTCCGCTGCCCGCCCGGGCCCTATGAACGCGCCAGCCTGGTGGCCCACTACCTGAGCAAGCACAAGCCAAAGTCCAAGGTGCTGATTCTGGATGCCAAGGACAACTTCTCCAAACAGGGCTTGTTCACCCAGGGCTGGAAAGAGCTGTATGGCGACCGCATCGAATGGGTCAGCCTGTCCAACGACGGCAAGGTGGTACGTGTTGATGCCAACACGCTGGAAGTAGAAACCGAGTTTGGTAACCGCCACAAGGCCGCCGTGCTCAACGTAATTCCACCGCAAAAAGCCGGCATCATCGCCGAACGTGCTGGCGTCACCAACGCCGGCGGCTGGGTACCGGTCAAGCCACAGACTTTCGAGTCCGAGCAGGTTGAAGATATTTACGTCATCGGTGATGCCAGCATTGCCGCGCCCATGCCCAAATCCGGCTTCAGTGCCAACGCTCAGGGTAAAGTGGTTGCAGCGGCCATTGTTGCTTCATTGGCCGGTTTTGATCCGGTCAATCCGACCTGGTCCAACACCTGCTATAGCCTGGTCGGCCCTGATTACGGCATTACCGTTGCCGATGTGTACCGCGTTGAGGATAACGCACTGGTGGCAGCGCCCGGTGGTGGTGTCAGCCCGCTGGATGCCACACCGGCATTCCGCAAGGCCGAAGCCGACTATGCACACGGCTGGTACGAAGCTATCGCGCGGGATACCTGGGGAACCCGTTACTAGGAAGCTGTCCGGCTAATGTGATTAGCCGGCCAATACCTGCGGCTCAGGTACTGTAAGATTGCGCAGGTTATAGCCCGCCATGAGCCACCGCAAAGCCTTGGGTCTGAGCCTCAACTTTCCTGGTTTCAGTTAATTAATTAATCAGACAGGCCATTAAATGCCGGAGTTTGTCGAAAACCTGCTGGATGCCCCACATCAGTTGATGCTATGGGGCACTCTGCTGTTTGGCCTGCTGCTGGGTGCGCTTTTGCAGTGGAGCCGACTATGCCTGCTGCGTGGCCTGGTGCATGTGCGTCAGGGTAATAGCCTGAAGCTGAAGGCTTTTACTCTGGCCATGGCTGTTGCGATGCTGAGCAGCCAGTTGCTGGCCTGGTACAGCGGTGTTGATCTGGCCAACTCCATCTATGTGCAGGACAACCCGGCCCTGCCGGTCATCCTGCTCGGTGGGTTGCTGTTCGGTTGCGGCATGGCACTGGCTAATGCCTGTACCGGACGTAGTCTGATACTGACCGCTAGTGGCAACCTGCGCTCGCTGGTGTGTCTGTTAAGCCTGGCTATTGGTGCCGGGCTGGCATTGTCCGGCCTGCTGGCCGAGTTGCGTGTCGGGCTCGAAAACCTGACCCGCTTCAACCTGCCGGTTTCTCGTTTGCCGTTGTGGCTCGGGCTGCTATTGGCCACTGGACTGCTATTTTATGCCCTGAAGGGAAAATCCCTGTGGCAGTCAACCCCGGACCTGGTCGGCAGCCTGCTGGTAGGTGTACTGATTAGCGGCGGCTGGTGGCTAACCGGCGTGGTCGGTGCCGATGAATTTGAACCCGTGCCTTTGCTGTCCGTCAGCTTTGTCGCACCTGTATTTGAAACCCAGCAATATCTGCTGCTGTTTACCGGCAGCAAGCTGAGTTTTGGCATTGTGCTGGTGGCCGGCGTATTTGCCGGAGCCCTGTTGCGGGCACTGCTGGCCCGCGAGTTTGTCTGGGAGGCCTTTGACAGCCCGGGCCGCCTCAAGCGCAGCCTGACCGGTGGTTTATTGATGGGCGTGGGCGGAGTATTATCCCTCGGCTGCACCTACGGGCAGGCACTGAGCGGGCTTTCCACCATGGCCATTACCAGCCTGATTGCCATTGCCGGCATTCTGGCCGGTGCCTGGTGCACCCTTGCGTTACTGAAAAACTGAGGAAACGATCATGTCCCGACTTTTATTTGCCCTGCTATTGAGTGCTCCGCTGAGCCTGCTGGCTGCCGAGCCTGCAGACTTTGCCCCGGTTGCCGAGTTACTGGTCGGCAGCACGCCACAAACGGCCGGCCTCAAGCTGGACCTGCCCAGCGTGTCCGAAGACGGCTCCGCCGTGGCGGTCGGCATCCGGTTTGACGGCCAGCTGGCAGAAGGCGACCGTCTGGCCAGCCTGCACCTGTTTGCCACCGAAAACCCCAAACCGGAGCTGATCACCTTCCGCCTGCTGTCTGAACAGACCCTGCCGGACTTCAACACCCGCATCCGCCTGAACGAAAGCCAGCAGGTGATTGCGGTGGCCATCAGCGAGCAGGGCCATAGCTGGATCAGCGCCAAGGATGTGCGGGTGACCATCAGCGGCTGCCTGGTACGCGACCCGGATGCAGAGGTAATTACCGGCATGCAGAACCCCCGCATCGCACTGCCAAGACGCATCAAGGCTGGCGAGCCGGTCGAGTTGCGCACATTGATCAACCATCCGATGGAAACCGGCCTGCGTGAAGCCGCTGACGGCAGCCTGATTCCGCAAAATCTGATCCAGAACCTGCAACTGACCATCGACGAACAGCCCGCGCTGGAAGTGCAGTTTGCCAACGGCACTGCCGCCAATCCTTATGTACGCCTGCTGGTGCAGGGGCAGGGCAAGGAGCTGGGCTTTCGCTGGCAGGACCAGCAGGGTGCCGAGGTGGTAGAGAAGCGTCAGCTGCCGTTGTAGTTGGCGTAATCCAGATAAAACACATCCTTCAGGGTCTGCGTGATTTCTGTTTCAGCCAGATTGCGGGTTTCCAGGTCGCCCGTCGGGGTGCGAATACGCAGTTCATTACCCAGCAGCGCCAGCCGTGAACCATCGGCACCGGCGCGCGCCACAATGCGCTGATCCATAAAGGTTGAGTCCGGATGGGTGCTGGTGTACCAGTTGGCAACTTTCTGGTCACTGTCAGGCATGGGCAGGCCGTCAAACTCGTAGACATCCAGCCAGTGATTCTCCTGCCAGACCTGATGAAACCAGCGCCTGTCTTCGTATACCAGCCGACGGCGGTCGTGGGGCGCTTGCTGCTCCAGACCATCCTGCCAGCGCAGGGCAGCGGTCAGGGAAAAGCCGCCAAAGCCCACATCCGTCAGCCAGCTCTGGCCGTCCAGCTCCACCTTTAACAGCAGATGGGTTCGTCCCGGCAAATCGTCCCGATCCGGCGTGCGCAACCGCACCCGTGCACCCAGCGTCGAAACCTGATACCCCAGTTGTTGCAGCACCCACATAAACAGGCCGTTGTGCTCAAAGCAGTAACCACCCCGGCGGCGCAAAACCAGCTTGTCAAAAATGTTATCCAGCTCAAGACTGATGGGCTTGCCGGCCAGCACATCCAGATTCTCAAAGGCAATCGACTGCGCATGCGCCCGGGTCAGAGCATGCAGGTTATCTAGCGAAGGCTCTGTGCCTGAGCGATAACCGATACGGTTGAAATATTGATCAAGATTCATGGCTGATGCCCTCCGGGCTTCTGATTTGCCTCAGAAGCCAGTTTTTATGCGCTGGCAGGAATACAGGATGTTACTGATACAAGCCGCCCGCCGCCAGCGAACTAGCTGCTGCCGCCCAAAGCGGTGACAAAGCAGCAGTTGCCAAAGCATTTACCGCGCCGGTGAAAGTAGTAAAAGCTGCCATGACTCCTTGACCTGGCATCAGGCCAAAGCCGGCACCCTATTGAATACCGGTTTTTATACCTCGCGGTTGCACCGTTGCCCGTTGCCCGTTGCCCGTCATTCTGCGCGAAGTCGCAGAATCCACAACCAGACCCTGCGACTACGCGCAGGGTGACGCAGAATAAGATGGCGTTGGGTGACGTGTAATCGACTGAATCCAGTACACGGTTTGTCAGGAGTTAAAAGCACAAAACCGGTCGTATCAGTTGAGACCTGGAGCGAGTCATAGAGATTGTAAAATCCCCCACCAAATGGATGAATATCCGCCACTTGGTGGAAGATATTCCATGTGTTTTTTGTCGTAATGCCGAGCAAGACAACTTTGAAACAGGTGTTGAAGTGGATTTTGTACTGGAAAATCACCGCCTTGCCACTGGCGAGCCTGTGGGCCAATCCGGTTGCTAAACACCCATAAAACCAACAGCAGCCAGAAAACACCAAAACTGCGTACTCAACCAGCGACAAATCAAGGTGCTGAACCGCTTGCTCGATAACGCCGGCAGCGAGTTCGACGAGGGCATTGCAACCCGTCATTACCAGGCCATTGCCCGCACCAGCAAAGCCACCGCCACCCGTGACCTGGCCGACCTGCTGGCTAAAGGCTGCCTGCAACAACTGCCCGGTGGCGGGCGCAGTAGCCGTTACAGGGTTTCAGACTAGTGCCCCCCACGCACCTTTGCTGACATTAAGTACAAGGCAACCGTTATACTGTTTCTCGTAAAAATTTCAGAGAGGCAGTCATGAAAACCATCGGTCTTATAGGTGGTATGAGCTGGGAATCCACCATTCCTTATTACTGCCAAATCAACGAAATCATCAAGCAACGTCTTGGTGGCCTACACTCGGCCAAGATCATTCTTTATAGCGTTGACTTCCATGAAATTGAACAACTTCAACGTACTGATGAATGGGACACTGCCGGCAAGTTGCTCGCCGCCTCAGCCTGTTCGCTGGAACAGGCTGGCGCTGATTTTTTGGTTCTCTGCACCAACACCATGCACAAGGTCGCTCCTGCTATCGAAGCAGCAGTAACCATTCCCCTGCTACATATCGTTGACACCACAGTCAATGCCATCAAACAGGCCGGATACTCGAAAGTCGGACTCATCGGTACCCGCTTTACCATGGAACAACCTTTTTACCGGAAGCGCCTGGCGCAACAACACGGACTGGAAACCTGTACACCGGATGCGCAAGACCGGGACATTATTCAACGCATCATTTTTGAAGAGCTGTGCCTTGGTATTCTGCGGCCCGAGTCCCGCCTTGCCTATCGTCACATAATGGAAAAACTGGTAGCCCGGGGAGCACAGGCCATCATTCTTGGCTGTATGGAAATTTCATTACAGGTAGACCAGACGGACAGCATCGTTGCACTCCTGGATACAACAACCCTTCACGCACAGGCCGCCGCCATGGAAGCTCTTAGCTGCTGAAGGACCCATATTGTTCAGCTACAGGGCACGACAACCTCTATAAACCACTCAGGCTGCATGGCGGCAAAGTCTTCGCGCACATTGCTGGGCAAGTAGCTGGCCGAATCCAGCACATAGGGTTGACCGTCAACGCGGACAAACACCGTCCAGTGCCAAAACTGGCGTCCTTCCACCTGATGATGCTTGATCGGCAGAAGCGCCAGATCGGGCAGGGCATCCCAGCACTCGAAAGAAGTCTCTTTCGCTGCCACCTGCACACCGGCCGCAGTCAACAAGCGACGCACATAGCCGGTATCCGACCACAGCGACTCATCTTCGGCGTAGATGCCCATGGCATTGGCGATGGTCTTCATTTCAGGATAGGTTGTACCTAAAAGGGTAGCGGCCGCGGCAATTCCACAGCCGGTTTTTTCTTGCTGAATGACAGGCTTGAGCATGAGTGGCCCCTAGGTAATCGAGTATCACAACGTATAGAACAGCAGGACTCCTTGCAAATATTCCACGTGGAACATTTAGGTTATTTAAGGTGCCCCTGCTTCATGTTAAAAATTTCACGCTTTGCTAACCGGTGCTGGCTTGGCATGATCTGTCGTACTTTCGCCCAGAATATTGGCCACCGCTGCTATACCGCAGCAGGTGGCTTCTTCCTTTCTGCGCATCTAACGACTAGGCATCAACCAATACAGCAACCCGGCGGACAAAAGGCTACCCGTCAAGGCAATTGTGATATCTACTCCCGTTTCACTCCAGGGCAAGCCACCCACTAACCAGCCACCGGCTGACACGAACAGAAAAATAAGCAAAACAGCCAGCGTACACATAACAATAGCTGCAACAACCAGACGCAAAACATCCCGCCCGCTACGGACTGTGAAAACTGGCGGGCGCTTTGTAGTCACAGAAAACTGCGCCATATAGTCCTCAACAGAGGGCACCGCCCTCAGCATGGCAATATCGCTGAGAGCTTCCTTCAGGTCCTCACCCTCCAGAACTGCCGCTGCCTGTGATTCCAGCTCATCCAGCTTAGCCTTCTGCATAGGCCACTTGCCTCTATTTGTACAAACGGGGCAAGGCGCTTTACTCCCGCGCCCCGCGCACGCCCTGGCTAATCTCCCGACACTGCGCCAGCACATCACGAATCGCCTGCTCCGGCGTTTGCGCGGCGTTGATCTTGTCCACCAGTGCCGAGCCGACCACCACGCCGTCAGCCAGCCTTGCCACGTTCGCAGCATGTTCGGCGGTACGGATACCAAAGCCGATACACACCGGCAGGTCGCTATGGCGGCGCAGGCGGGCGTAAGCTTCGCTGACCTGATCCAGACTGGCGGTAGCACCACCCGTGACACCGGCCACCGAGACGTAGTAAATAAAACCGGAGCTGTCCTTGAGCACGGTGGGCAGGCGCACATCGTCCGTGGTCGGGGTGGTCAGGCGGATAAAGTCGATGCCGGCGGCCTGGGCGGGTTCGCACAGTTCTTCGTTGTGCTCGGCGGGCACGTCAACCACGATCAGGCCGTCCACACCGGCTTCTTTGGCATCGCGCACAAAACTGTCCACGCCGTAATGGAAGATCGGGTTGTAATAGCCCATCAGCACAATGGGGGTGTGATCGTTACCGGTACGGAACTCGCGCACCATTTGCAGGGTTTTGCGCAAGCTCATGCCGCTGCTCAGCGCACGCTGGTTGGCCAGCTGAATGGCCGGGCCATCGGCCATGGGGTCGGTAAAGGGCATGCCCATTTCGATCACGTCGGCACCGGCTTCCGGCAGACCGCGCAGGATGGTCAGGGCAGTGGCGTAATCCGGGTCGCCGGCGGTCAAAAAGGTCACCAGAGCGGCGCGGTTTTCGTCTTTCAGTTTGGCAAAACAGGCTTTAATGCGGCTCATTGCTGTGCTCCTTGTTGACCCAGATAGTGCATGACGCTGGCCATGTCCTTGTCACCACGGCCGGACAGGTTGACCACCATCAGGTGATCACGGGGCAGGGCAGGGGCACGCTTGATGACTTCGGCCAGCGCGTGGGATGACTCCAGCGCCGGAATGATGCCCTCCAGACGGCACAGCAGCTGGAAGGCTTCCAGCGCTTCGTCGTCGGTAATGGCTGTGTATTCCACCCGGCCCTCGTCATGCAGCCAGGCATGTTCTGGTCCAACACCCGGGTAATCCAGCCCGGCAGAAATTGAGTGGGCATCCTTGATCTGGCCGTCCTCATCCTGCAGCAAATAAGTCTTGTTGCCATGCAGCACGCCCGGCTCGCCACCGGTCAGGCTGGCCGCATGCTTGCCGCTGTCCACGCCCAGCCCGGCTGCTTCCACGCCGACAATCTGCACATTTTTGTCATCCAGAAACGGATGGAACAGGCCCATGGCGTTGGAGCCGCCGCCGATACAGGCAACCAGCGAATCCGGCAGGCGGCCTTCCTGTGCCTGCAACTGTTCGCGGGTTTCCTTGCCGATCACCGCCTGGAAATCACGCACCATGGCGGGGTAGGGGTGTGGGCCAGCCACCGTGCCGATCAGGTAGAAGGTGGTATCCACGTTGGTTACCCAGTCACGCAGCGCCTCGTTCATGGCATCCTTAAGCGTGCCGGTACCGGCTGTGACCGGGATCACCTTGGCCCCCAGCAGGTTCATGCGGAACACGTTGGCCTGCTGACGCTCGATGTCGGTGGTGCCCATGTAAACCACGCATTCAAGACCAAACCGCGCTGCCACCGTAGCCGTGGCCACGCCGTGCATGCCGGCGCCGGTTTCGGCGATGATGCGTTTTTTGCCCATGCGCCGCGCCAGCAGAATCTGGCCGATGCAGTTATTGATCTTGTGCGCGCCAGTGTGGTTCAGCTCTTCACGCTTAAGGTAAATCTTCGCCCCGCCCAGGTGTTCGGTCAGGCGCTCGGCAAAATACAGCGGGCTGGGACGGCCCACGTAATCACGCTGAAAGTAGGCCAGTTCACGCTGAAATTCCGCATCGCTTTTGGCTTCGTCGTAGGCTTCGCCCAGTTGCAGAATCAGCGGCATCAGCGTTTCAGCCACATAGCGGCCGCCAAAAATGCCAAACAGCCCACGCTCGTCGGGGGCGTTAAAGTAACTTTTCATTGTTGAGTCCTGTTTGAGTCAATGGCCGGATAATGCCGGAACCCTTTGCATAATAAAAGCGATAAATACGAACCCATCTGTTAGTATTTCTCACATGAAAGACATCGCTCAGTTACCTTCCCTGAATGCTCTCCGGGCTTTTGTCGCAGTGGCGAACGAAGGCAGTATCAATGCGGCCGCGCAGCAACTGCATGTAACCCATGGGGCGGTCAGCCGCCAGATCAAATTGCTGGAGGGCGAGCTGGGCACGGCTCTGCTGGAGAAGCAGGGTCGCAGTGTAAAACTCACACATGCCGGGCAACAGCTGTACCATGGTTGCCAGCCTGCCTTTCAGGCAATAGCTGACAGCTGCCGGCAGCTCAGGCAACAGCAACAGGACAAACCCCTGGTACTGGCCTGTTCCGGCAGCATTCTGGCCCGCTGGCTGATCCCCCGCCTGCAACAGCTGCAACAGGCCCTGCCGGACCTGAACCTGCAACTGATTACCAGTGCCGGCGATGACAACCCGCAACAACAGGCCGATCTCAGCCTGACCTTTATCGATCACCCGCAAGCCGGCGAACGGCTGATCCCGCTGGAGCAGGAACGCATCGGCCCGATTCTTGCTCCAGAACTGGTGCGGCAACTGGATTTGCACAACGTGCAACAGCTGGTCGGTCAGCCATTGCTCCATACCTACTCCCGTCAGCAAGCCTGGCCTGAATGGGCGCAACGCAACCACCTGAGTGCACAAGTGTTGAGCATGGGGCAAGGTTTTCCCCATTTATCACATTTGCTCGAGGCAGTCACCGCCGGCTTGGGAATCGGCATTGCACCGGAGCAGCTGATTCGTGCTGATTTACAGCACAATAGGTTATTGGCTCCGCTGGGATTTGTCAGCACCAGTGCCTGGTTATGCTTGCAAGTTCACAATCCGGCTCAGCGGCAACTAATTGAAAAACTGGTGCAACAGCTATCTTGTAAAGATCAAGCTCCGGTTTCCTGACTGGTTTGCGCTTTGGTGATTAGCTGAAATTCCATGCGAGGGGTCTTTGCATGACGAACGTTATACCTGCCGGGACAGGTATCAAAAAAATCTGAAAGTTTTTGTAAACCGTAATTTCTGGGATCGAAATCCGGTTTTAGTCGTTTAAGATAAGTTCCTACTTCACCTAGCCGGGCCCATCCCGAGTCATCCCGATAGTTTTGCCAAGCTTGGTGCATGAGTCGCCACAATTCGGTATTGGCGGGTACTTTGCTGTCACCGTTTTGCGAGGTCCCATCACCTTGGTCTCTTTGCTTTTCAAGGTTTTCAATAGCAATGAAATCGTTACAGGAATTCTTGAAAGCTCTGGGAGTGGTCATTTTGCCAACGCCAATCACCTGGATTTCTGACTCCCGCAATCGGGTTGCCAGGCTGGTTAAGTCGCTGTCACTGGACACTAAAGCAAATACATCAAAACGCTCGGAGTATAGTAAGTCCATTGCGTCAATAATCATCAGGGAATCGGTTGCATTTTTGCCTGTGGTATAAGCAAATTGCTGGCGGGGCTGGATGGCCAGCTCATTCAGTGGCTGTTTCCAGTTTTTCAAATAATCAGATGAAAAGTCGCCATAAGCACGCTTAACAATAATTTGTCCGTATGTGGAAAGCTCATCCATAATCAGGGACAGCATGGCATGCGGTGTGTTGTCAGAGTCAATCAGTACGGTAATTTTTCTGGTGTCAGTCATAAGGATCTTCCGGAACAAGGCTGCTTTGAGCGCGAAGGCAGCTTACACTGCAAGTCGGCAAATTGACCACAAACAGCTGCACCATCCTCAGTCATCACCTGTCAGCTGGCGGCAGGCCCATAAAAATTCTATAATAGCCAACAAATATCACATGACAACCAACGGAGGTTTGCCATGGAAATTTCCTCAAGCCTGATGAGCGCCGGCGTGCAAACCATCAAGGCCAGCCAGCAACAACTGGCCAGCACGGCGCAAACAGTCGCCAACGCAACCGTCAGCGATATGCCAATGCTGAACATCGCCGATCTGACCCAGCAACTAGTGCAGATGGATCAGGCCCAGCATCTGGCCATGGTCGGCGGCAAGATGGTCGAAGCGGCCAGCGAAAACATCGGTACCCTGATCAACACCATGAGCTGACCGGTTTCTGCTTGCCCATGCAAAACCCGCACTCCTGTGCGGGTTTTTTGTGTCTGCACCACAAATCTGCGCGCCATCTACCACCTTTGGCTAGAGCGCAAAAGCAGAAAATCCCTGCACGACGCTTGACAACATCCCCGCCGGGCCGTAACTTTCAAACGGTCGTTTGAGCGTTTTGCCACGGCAAACCGCCTTCCCTATTGCATGAATTCAAGAGCCCCGTATCCAGCCGGATAAAACGGCTCCAATAATAAAAGTCATCTCCAGAGGTCTGCACCATGCCAGAATATAAAGCCCCCTTGCGCGATATCCGTTTTGTCCGTGACGAACTGCTTGGCTATGCCGAGCACTACCAGAGCCTGCCCGGTTGCGAAGAGGCAACCCCGGACATGATTGACGCCATTCTGGAAGAGGGCGCCAAGTTCTGCGAAAACGTCATCGCACCGCTTAACCGTATCGGCGATACCGAAGGCTGTACCTGGTCGCCCGATGGCGTGACCACCCCGACCGGTTTCAAAGAAGCCTACGAACAGTTTGTCGAAGGCGGCTGGCCCAGCCTGGCACACGATGAAGCCCATGGCGGCCAGGGCCTGCCCGAGTCCCTCGGCATGGCAGTCAGCGAAATGGTTGGCCAGGCCAACTGGTCTTGGGGCATGTACCCCGGCTTATCACATGGCGCGATGAACACACTCAGCGCCCATGGTACCGAAGAGCAACAAGCCACTTATCTGACTAAGCTGGTATCTGGACAGTGGACCGGCACCATGTGCCTGACCGAACCCCATTGCGGTACCGACCTGGGCCTGCTGCGCACCAAGGCCGAGCCGCAAGCGGACGGCAGCTACAAGGTGAGCGGCACCAAGATTTTCATTTCTGCCGGCGAGCACGACATGGCAGAAAACATCGTACATATCGTACTGGCCCGCCTGCCGGACGCACCAGAAGGCACCAAGGGCATCTCCCTGTTTATCGTGCCCAAGTTCCTGCCCGATGCCAGTGGCGAAGTCGGCGAGCGCAACGGTGTTTCCTGTGGCTCGCTGGAGCACAAGATGGGCATTCACGGCAACTCCACTTGCGTGATGAACTTCGACAACGCCACCGGCTTTCTGATTGGCCCGCCCAACAAGGGTCTGAACTGCATGTTCACCTTTATGAACACCGCCCGCCTGGGTACCGCGCTGCAGGGCCTGGCCCATGCCGAAGTCGCCTTCCAGGGTGGCATCAGCTATGCCCGCGAGCGCCTGCAAATGCGTTCCCTGACCGGCCCGAAAGCACCCGACAAGGCTGCTGATCCTATTATCGTGCACCCTGATGTGCGCCGTATGCTGCTGACCACCAAAGCATTCTCCGAAGGCAACCGTGCGCTGCTGTATTACGCCGCCAAGCAGGTGGATATCGTGCAGCGCAGCACCGACGAAGAAGCCCGCGTACAGGCCGACACCCTGTTGGCGTTCCTGACCCCGATTGCCAAGGCGTTTATGACCGAAACCGGTTTTGAAGCCGCCAACCACGGCGTGCAGATCTACGGTGGCCACGGCTATATTTCCGAGTGGGGCATGGAGCAGAACGTGCGCGACAGCCGTATCTCCATGCTCTATGAGGGTACCACCGGCATTCAGGCGCTGGACCTGCTCGGCCGCAAGGTACTGATGACCCAGGGCGAATCGCTGAAAGCCTTCACCAAGGTGGTACACAAGTTCTGCAAGGCCAACGAAGAGAACGAAGCCATCAAGGAATTTGTCGCACCGCTGGCCGAGATCAACAAGGAATGGGGCGAGCTGACCATGAAGATCGGCATGGCCGCCATGAAGGATCGTGAAGAAGTAGGTGCCGCTGCCGTGGATTACTGCATGTACTCCGGCTACGCCTGCCTGGCCTACTTCTGGGCCGACATGGCACGGGTCGCTACCGAAAAACTGGCTGCCGGTACCGGCGAAGAGGCTTTCTACAAGGCCAAGTTGCAGACCGCCCGCTTCTACTTTGCCCGCATCCTGCCACGCACCCGTGCGCATGTGGCAGCCATGCTGTCCGGCGCGGACAACCTGATGGACATGGCGGAAGAGGATTTTACACTGGGCTATTGATGCAGAAGTGGCCGGTTTTGAAACTGGCGGTTGGTACAAAGCTACGCAAAGACGCCGCAAGTACATCCCTGTAGGCTCCCTGTCACCATCCATGGCGACAGAGGCTTTGCTCCACTTTGTACCAACCTCCCCCAACACCGTGCAATCCGCCAGATTCGCCCGTGTAAGGTGGGGGAAGAGAAGAGAAAAGCCAAACCCCAGACTGCTCTGAGTGTTAACACTGACTGATTGTAGAAAACTCACAGGCAACACAAATGTTTCGGGCAGGCGGATGATGGTGGAGTAAAGCCTGCAACGCCAGGAATGGCGTTGCGGAGCCTACAGGGACGTACTTGCGGCGTCTTTACGTAATCATCATCCGCCTGTTGCCACAAAAAATGATTAGAAATTTCTTAACGAGTCTGAAAAAACACCATGCTGCACAATTATCTCGTTATACGCAGCGATTGCGGGGGTATTTTTGATTTGCCATTGCTTAGCGGCTGAATAATTAGATGAACATTTTATACACGGCCTACTAAGCGCTGGAGATGCATTTCGTTTTTTACTGTCAGTTGTACTGGTCATCTAAATTCCCCACAAAACCTTCAGAAGCTCGCCACAGAATATCCGAATATCTAGCTAGAACAAAAAGGAGCCACCAATGGCCGACTACCAAGCCCCGCTACGCGACATGAACTTTGTCCTCAATGAAGTCTTCCAGGCACCGCAGCTGTGGGCCAGCCTGCCGCAGCTGGCGGAAGCAGTTGACGTCGAAACTGCCAGTGCCATTCTGGAAGAGGCCGCCAAGGTCAACGCCGACGTTATTGCGCCCCTGAACCGCAATGCCGACGAGCAGGGCGCACAGTGGAACAATGGCGAAGTCACCACCGCTGACGGTTTCCGCGAAGCCTGGCAGACCTATGCCGAAGGCGGCTGGGTCGGGGTTGGCGGCGAGCCGGAATACGACGGCATGGGCATGCCCAAGATGCTCACCGCCCAGCTGGAAGAAATGGTCCACGCCGCCAACATCTCCTTTGGCCTGTTCCCGATGCTGACCGCCGGTGCCTGCCTGTCTTTGTATGCCCACGCCAGTGACGCGCTGAAGCAAAAATACCTGCCCAATATGTACAGTGGTCAATGGGCCGGTTCCATGTGCCTGACCGAGCCGCATGCAGGTACTGACCTTGGCATCATCCGCACCAAGGCTGAGCCCCAAAGTGACGGCAGCTTCAAAATCACCGGCACCAAGATTTTCATTACCGGCGGCGAACACGACCTGACCGAAAACATCATCCACCTGGTACTGGCCAAACTGCCCGATGCGCCTGCCGGTGCCCGTGGCATTTCACTGTTTCTGGTACCCAAGTTTCTGGTCAATGAAGACGGCAGTCTCGGCGAGCGCAATGGCGTTTCCTGCGGTTCGCTGGAGCACAAGATGGGCATCAAGGCCTCGCCCACCTGCGTGATGAACTTCGACAGCGCCACCGGCTACATCGTGGACGAGCCCAACAAGGGGCTGGCAGCAATGTTTACCATGATGAATTACGAGCGTCTGGGGGTCGGCATCCAGGGGCTGGGACTGGGCGAGCGCTCCTACCAGAGCGCCATCGAATATGCCCGTGAGCGCCTGCAAAGTCGTGCGCCAACCGGTGCCCAGCAGCCCGAAAAAGCCGCCGATCCGATCATCGTCCATCCCGATGTGCGCCGCATGCTGCTGACCATGAAGGCGTTGAATGAAGGCGGGCGGGCGTTTTCCACCTATGTCGCCAAACAGCTGGACCTGGCCAAGTACAGCGATGACGAAGCAACCCGGCAACAGGCCAGCGAGCTGGTCGCACTGCTGACACCGGTAGCCAAGGCTTTCATGACCGATATGGGGCTGGAAACCACGCTGCATGGCCAGATGGTATTTGGCGGTCACGGTTACATTCGTGAATGGGGCCAGGAGCAACTGGTGCGCGACTGCCGCATTACCCAGATTTATGAAGGCACCAATGGCATCCAGTCGCTGGATTTGGCCGGACGCAAACTGGTAGCCAACGGCGGAGCTTTCTACCGTCACTTCAGCCAGGAAGTACATGCGTTCATTGTGGCCAACCAGGAGCTACAAGAATTTACCGCGCCGCTGCAACAAGCCATGGAAAACCTCGATGCGCTCAGCCAGTGGCTGGTAGAGCAGGGCAAGGCCAATCCCAACGAGATCGGTGCCGCCTCGGTGGAATACCTGCACGTGTTCGGCTACACCGCCTATGCTTACATGTGGGCGCTGATGGCCAAAGCCGCACAGGGCAGGGAAGGCGAAGAGGATTTTTACGCCAGCAAGATGGGCACCGCACGCTTCTACTTTGCGCGTCTGCTACCACGTATCCACTCCCTCACTGCTAGCGTTCGTGCCGGCAGCGCCCCTCTCTACCTGCTGGACGAGAAACTGTTCTGATACCTGCTACACCCTGTAAATGCGAATTTATTCGCATAAATACCTGCCATATGCCCGGTTACACCGGGCATTGCCTAAATGGATTCGAACTTGCAGACCGGCGCTCCAGCCTCTCCACAGGTGCGGGTTTATTCGCACAAATAACAGTCCAAAGCAAAAAACATCAGTATCGTCTATAATGCCGGCCCAATAACAGCCGGATTGCGCCTGTCCCGTTCCGGCCTTTGCTTGCCGTCCGTGCCTGACAGCACCGCCCGGCCCACCCTGTTAACGGATGATGGATGCCTCTATGACTGAACTGAAAAACGATCGTTTTCTTCGCGCCCTGCTCAAGCAGCCGGTTGATGTCACACCCATCTGGATGATGCGCCAGGCCGGGCGCTACCTGCCCGAGTACCGCGCCACCCGCGCCAAGGCTGGTGGCTTCATGGACCTGTGCATGAACAAAGAACTGGCTTGCGAAGTCACCCTGCAGCCGCTCGAACGCTATCCGCTGGATGCCGCGATCCTGTTTTCAGACATCCTCACCATTCCCGACGCCATGGGGCTGGGCCTGTATTTTGAAACCGGCGAAGGCCCGCGTTTCAAAAAAATCGTAGACACGCCCGAGGCCATTGATGCCTTGCCGATTCCCGATCCGGTCCAGGACCTTGGCTATGTCATGGACGCAGTTGCGACCATCCGCCGCGAACTTAACGGTCGTGTACCGCTAATCGGCTTTGCCGGCAGTCCCTGGACTCTGGCCACCTATATGGTTGAAGGCGGCTCGTCCAAGGACTTCCGCAAGAGCAAAGCCTTTATGTACGACCAGCCGGAAGCCATGCACCGCCTGCTCGACAAGCTGGCGCAGTCGGTCACCAGCTACCTGAACCAGCAGATTCTGTCTGGTGCCCAGGCAGTACAGATTTTTGACAGCTGGGGTGGCAGCCTGTCCTCGGCGGCTTACCAGGAATTCTCCCTGGCCTACATGAAAAAAATCGTTGACGGTCTGATCCGTGAAAATGATGGCCGCCAAGTTCCTGTCATTCTGTTCACCAAGGGCGGCGGTTTGTGGCTTGAGTCCATGGCCGAAACCGGCGTTGAAGCGCTGGGCTTGGACTGGACTTGTGACATCGGCAGCGCCCGCGCCCGCGTTGGCGACAAGGTGGCCCTGCAGGGTAACATGGACCCCTCCGCGCTCTACGCCAGCCCGTCAGCCATCCGCAAGGAAGTCGAGCGCATTTTGGCCAGCTACGGCCATGGTACCGGCCATGTATTCAATCTGGGCCACGGCATCACGCCAGAGGTTAAACCAGAAAACGCCGGTGCCTTTATCGAAGCCGTACACGAACTCTCAGCCAAATATCATCAATAACAGTAATTTCCAAAAATCAACTTAAGCAACGCTGAACAAACATGCCCGCAAGCTCAACACCCATGAGGAGGCAATGGATTGCCGTCATGCCGGGCATGAATATTCAATTTGCCCAGCCCCTTCTCAACCACCTCATGGCTAGAAGGCTGTTTAATCCGAACACTTGATTACAAACAAAAACAACTGATCTTTTATCCTTTGTAACACAACGACTTGAACAACCAAAGGAAAGCTCCACCATCGCTGTATTACAGCGCAAACTCCGTTGAGTTTGAACCTATAATGATCATCAATACATGATGAAACTTGAGTTTGTAGTCCTTTTTGAGTAGTTCTGCTCTGCCAACAGCACCCGACTTTGCACCAGCACCGGATGCAGTAAGAACAAGCGCCAGAAACAATCCAGCACCAAAGCAAACCCGAACCTCCATATCAGCGGTTTACCGGACACTCTGCACCAGATCAGGGAATTCACAGGTCTGCACGGGGCGCTCTACTCCTGCTCTCCTTAACACAGCAACCCATCCAGCCTATTACCGGTTTCAGCAATAAACGGTACCAGCGCAGATTAATATCTGCAGATGGCACATTTCGGGGTGCTCGCGCGCATTTCCACTTTATGCTTTATTTTCTCCACTATACTTTCGGAGCAGGCGGAAACAATCCAGTGTCCTTGGGATTTGTAGTGGTCTAATGAAACCGGACACCCATTTAGGCGATAATGCTCGCCACTGAGAGGTGTTCGATGACTAGAAAGCGACGTACGTTTAGCTCGGAGTTCAAGAAAGAAGCTGCCTGTTTGGTGCTGGATCAAGGCTACAGTATCGCCCAGGCCAGCACATCCCTGGGTGTTGGTGAATCAGCCTTGCGCCGCTGGGTTAAGCAGCTTGACCAAGAGCGTCAGGGCATTACGCCAAAAGGCAAAGCCATGACCCCGGAACAACAGCGAATTCAAGAGCTTGAAGAACGCTGCCGGCGTTTGGAAATGGAGAAATCCATATTAAAAAAGGCTACAGCTCTCTTGATGTCGGACGATTGGAAACGTACACGCTGATTGATCAGTTGAGAGAGCAAGCCCCGGTTGATTTGGTATGCGCAGCTTTTGATATCAACCGTTCGTGCTACTACGAGCACGTACAGAGGAAACAGCGTGTGGACGTTGAGCGTGTTCAGTTAAAAGCCCGGGTTCACGAGGCGTTTAATAAAAGTCGCGGCTCCGCAGGGAGCCGTACCTTGAAGGGGTTGCTGGCCAAGATGGATATTCACATCGGTCGTTTTAAAGTTCGCCGGCTGATGTCCGAGCTGAATTTAATCTGCAAGCAGCCGGGGCCACATGCCTACAAAAATGCCGTTGCTGAGCGACCGGATATCCCGAATCGGCTGGACCGGAATTTTGATGTGAAGCAGCCCAATGAGGTTTGGTGCGGCGATATCACCTACATCTGGACAGGGAAACGCTGGAGCTATTTGGCAGTAGTGCTGGACCTATACGCACGCCGTGTGGTTGGTTGGGCAATGTCGGACAAGGCGGATGCAAGTCTGGCGACCAAAGCCCTGGACCATGCATGGGAGCAGCGCGGTCGCCCGAAAAAAGTGATGTTTCATTCTGATCAGGGATCACAGTATGCAAGCAAAAAGTTCCGACAGAGGCTCTGGCGTTACCGTATGGTTCAGAGCATGAGCCGCAGGGGCAATTGTTGGGACAATGCTCCTATGGAGCGGGTGTTTCGCAGCCTGAAAACAGAATGGATGCCTGCGTTTGGCTATCACAGTTTGCCGGCAGCCAGGAAAGATATCAGCAGCTATCTGATGGGGTATTACAACCAAGACCGCCCTCACACCTTTAATGGTGGGCTGCCCCCTACTGAGCTGGAAGAAAAACTTAAAAATGTGTCCGGAATTAGTTGACCACTACAATTATCTTATGTTTATACTATGCGAGCCGTAACAGTGGGGCTGCCAGTATAAATGTATGTTAGCTTACGAGTTGCGCAAGCGCCTTCCTTTCATACTGCTATTTGCCAGTCATTACGATCAAACATAGGGCCCCACAGGCATCGAAAGGCATAGCCAAACAGTTTCCATATTGCCTGGGCCGGCAATTTGCTTCGCTGCATGGCCGCGTACATACACATTCCAAGGATTGACCCCATATGCAAAAGTTTACCTCAATATTTCTTTTGGCTGCAGCACTTGCTGGCACTGGGTGTGCCAACCAGACTGCAGAATCTCAGCTACAACGCAAGAAAACTGTCCGTGTTTGCCAAAATAACGTATGTGTTGAGCAGTCTGCCCAGGTAAAAACTTTTGAACCTGACCCGGCGGATGAAGCTGCGGATTTAAGGCTGCATGAGCTGGTTCGGCTGGCTGAAGAGGGGAGTCACCCAACGGCTGCCCATGATCTTGGCTTGCGTTTGCTTAAAGGGGATGGCGTTTCACGGAACAGCTACCAGGGAATCCAGTGGCTGCGCAAGGCGGGGGACCAAGGGGATGCTTCAGCCCAGCTGCTACTGGGAAAGATGTACTTGAGCGGTTATGAGGAGATGGGACCCGACTTTGTTGAAGCTCAAACCTGGCTGACACGTTCTGCTGCTCAGGGCAACAAGGAGGCGGCCAGCTTGCTTTCAGAAGCCAAAAGCGGACGGCAAGCAGAGCGCGACAACTATCAAAAACGCAAAGACAGACGTGAATTTCAAGAGTGGAATTACCACACAATTCCTTATTATTGGCACTGGAAGCAGCAAAGATGGCAACTGTACTAAAAAGATGCAGACACTAAAATTCGGCACTATAAAATACTTCTTGTTTTGATCAACTTTTTGTTCGTGATCAAAAAGAATAATAACTATTTTGTTTTACCCTGCACATGATAGCGAGATGGTTCTATGTTGAAAAAAACTTTACCAATAATCACCCTGGTCTCCAGTTTGGCTTTGTCAGGTTGTGTTACACCCGGCGGCGGTATGATCAGCACCGGAAATAACGCAACTGCTGCACGTGGAGCCGCAGGTGGCGCAACCAGCATGAATGCCAACGAATCTTTGGAACGGTGTGACGCCCCGCTGGGAACCCTTGCCGTAGATGATGGCCGAGGCAAAGAGTGGTTTGCCAGCTTTGGCCAAACGACCCAGGTGACCTCGATTGAACCACTGATCCGACTGGCCGTTCAACAGTCCAACTGTTTTGTGATCACCTCAATTGGTAATACCCGCACCGATAGCCGCATCAGCTCGATTACCGAACGCCAACGCAACTCTGGCGAATTTCGCGCTGGCTCAAACCAACATGCAGGCCAGCGGGTAGCTGCGGATTACTTTTTGGAACCATCCATTATTATCGGCAATGAGTCTACCGGTGGGCTAGCAGCTGGAGTGGGTGGCTTGTTGAAAGGAGCAGCTGGCGTACTCGCAGGTGCCCTGGAAAGCAAGCAGTCGGTAGTCACCATGACTTTGTTCGATATCCGTTCTGGAGTTCAGCTGTCTATTTCTGAAGGCAACGCAACTGCAACCAACTATGGCGCTGCATTGGGTGCATTAGGCGGAAGAGCGGCAGGTGGACTCGGCGGCTATTCCCGTACACCAGAAGGCAAAGCAACGGTTGCCGCCTTCATGGATGCCTATAACAACATGGTCATTTCATTGAAAAACTACCAAGCCCAGGAAGTCCGTGGTGGGCTGGGTCGTGGTGGCCAGCTTAAAGTGGGCCAGTAAAAATCAAGCGGTGCCAAGGGTACGCTGAATATTATTGACGAGGCAGTCAGGACCAAATGAAAAGCAGAGAAAAAGCACTGTTTACTGGTAGTAAATAAGCATTTCAAACTGTTTTTCAACAACGACCCGACAATGCAGACAAATATTCAGCGTTCCCCAAGAAAACCACATCCTTCCTGAGCTATACAACCTCGAAAATTCGTCATTCGACCCGGCTTCGGGGGTGTTTTCTACACCAGCGCAACAACAGCTTAAGGAACCGCTGAACAAAGCGGTTCGAGCGAGCCTGTTTAGGAATTTTATAAATTCTCCCTGAAAATGGATACCAAGGTGTAAAAACGCCTGCTTTCAACAAGATTATCTATTTTCGCTGCTGTTCCTGGCGGTACCCCCCAGGATTCAGGCGGATGTATCTCGCCGACGACGTGCCACACTTCGAAAAAATACTCACCAGACCAACCAAGCCATACAGCTAGGCTGTATTTTTTCAGGCAGGACAACCAGATCTGGGATGGCCAAAATGTATCTTGGCCGTTATTGTAGCCATCCTATGCGCCAAACCACTGCTCGACGCTGATACAGCCTTTCATACCCAGTTACTGCTTGCCCTCTCGAATCTGGCGCATTTACGGATCCCGCCGGCTTGCTTGCTTTTACTGGTGAACTCAGCCTTAGTGACGATGATTTGCATCACTGCGGACTCGGTACGGGTGAAGCAGTGGCATTTTACCAAGAGCTGCGGATGACTTGTGGCACATTCAGCATTTCCTTAATCTGGAATGAACTTCTGCAAACAGGCCCATATACTTTATTTTTCAGCCTTCCTTATTCGACTCTGTTCCAGTCAGCCATACGGACCTTCTACCCCATGCAAACCACTTTACGACTCGATCCCGAAAGCGGCTGGATGCAAGGAATTGAACACATCGCATCCAGCAACTACAACCAACGCCCAAGCGATGAAGTCTCCCTGCTTATCCTCCACAACATAAGCCTGCCACCCGGACAGTTTGGTACAGGAATGGTCGATGCCCTGTTTACCAACCAGCTCCCAGCAGAGCAGCACCCTTATTTTCAAGAAATCAAAACCTTACGCGTTTCCGCCCACTTCCTGATCGAGCGTGATGGCAAAATCAAGCAATATGTGAGCTGTCATAACCGGGCTTGGCATGCGGGTATTTCAAGCTTTCATGGAAGAGAAAACTGCAATGACTACTCTATTGGTATCGAGCTGGAAGGAACAGACTGGACTCCCTACACCAATGAGCAATACCAACAACTACGCAGGCTCATCAAAGAAATCAAAAAACACTTCCCTCTGATCACCGATAGCAGAATTTGTGGCCACAGTGACGTAGCCCCCGGCAGAAAAACCGACCCAGGCCCTACGTTTGACTGGAAACGCATCCGCTAGTGACATCAGTAGCCTTGTCGACCCCAGCACAACCTGCTTGAAACTTGTGGACAACAAGTGGCAATAGCTGCGTAAAAAGCTCCTGAAAAGCAGTGGATAACTTGATTTGTGGATAAATCAAGCAGTTATCCACTGTCTATACAAGAGTACATGACAGGCAACTCCAAGGTAAACCACAACCCTGCAGACACGCCAACCAATTGATTTAAAAGGATTTAAGGAACTTATCAACAAGAAAACCAGTGCATATATATAATAATAAAAACCATCTCTTATATTAAAACTAAATATTTCATTATTTAAACTTGAAAATCCAGTGATCAACAGAAAGTCAGTTTCACATCAAAAACTCCAAAACCGCCCAGGACCAAACAGTCTTTCGAAATCGACCAGCTGCAGGCTGCCACGGTGTATTTCCAGTAATCTGGAGTTTGCTATGGGATTCTTTACAATCCCGTTTCCCCAGCCTGAACCGCTGGCTGGTGGCTTAGCAATTGACCTGCGCATCGAAAACCACTAGAATCGCCAGTCTTGTTCTGAACGGGGACCACTTCGGGACCCACTTGTCCACTCGAAGTATCAGGTATCAACACCATGAAACGTACTTTTCAACCCAGCGTTATCAAGCGCAAGCGTGACCACGGTTTTCGTGCCCGCATGGCTACCAAAGGCGGTCGTGCCGTTTTGGCCCGTCGTCGTGCCAAGGGTCGCAAGCGCCTGAGCGCCTAAACTGACAGCGAATGAATCAAAGATTTGGCCGTGAAAAACGGCTGCTGAACGCGGAACAGTTCAAAGCTGTCTTTGATTCACCTGATTTTCGCTTATCAGGACGTTACATACTGGTTCTGGCGCGTTATAACCAGCTTAACCATGCCCGACTGGGATTGGTTGTTGGCAAGAAAAATGCCAAGCTCGCTGTAACGCGCAACCAGATCAAGCGAATATTTCGTGAAAGCTTCCGTCTGCTACAAGAGCAATTGCCTGCTGTCGATATGGTAATTGTGACACGCAGAGGAATTGCCGACCTGACCGCTAACGAGTTGCGGCAGGAATTGGCTAGACAGGTCAAACGCCTGCAGCGCCAGTCCCAGGCAACAAGCACCTCAATTTCTGTTGCACAGGCAGGTCAAAGTCATGCGTAAACTGGTGATTCTCCCCATCAGAATTTACCGCTACGCCATCAGTCCGATGATGGCCAGTCACTGCCGCTTTTATCCCAGTTGTTCAGCTTACGCCATTGAAGCCATTGAGCTGCATGGCAGTTTGCGTGGCAGCTGGCTGGCAGCCCGGCGGTTGGCTCGCTGTCATCCGTGGCACCCTGGTGGTGTAGATCCTGTGCCGCCTGTCCCCGATCAATCTTCTCTGGCCAAGTAATTATGGATATCAAACGTACGGTTTTAATCCTCGGTCTTGCCATTGTTTCTTATGCACTGGTCGTGCAGTGGAACAATGACTACGGTGATCATGCCGAGCCTGTTGTCAATACCCAAAACGCATCAGCTGCCAGCTTGCCAGCGGCAGAAACAGCCGCCAGTGATGACGTACCAGTGGCTATTGATGATCAGGAAAACCTGTCTGTTGCGGTTACCCCTGTCAATACAGCTTCAAGCAATCTGATCAAAGTCGAGACTGATGTTTTGCAGCTGGCCATTGATCCACACGGTGGTGATATTGTCGAACTGAAACTCACTCAGTATCCAAAACGTTCCAGTCAGCCGGATATTCCATTCCAGCTGTTTGAGCACAGCCCGGAACACCTGTATGTGGCACAAAGCGGCCTGATTGGCAGCAACGGCCCGGATGCCCGCAGCAGCGGTCGCCCACTGTATTCAGCAGAGCAACAGCGTTTCCAGTTGCAACCCGGCCAGGACAAGCTTGATGTTGATCTTCACTTTAGCGAGAAGGGTATTAACTACACCAAGCGTTTCACTTTCCATCGTGGTTTAAGCGAAAAATGCTCAACACGTGATATTGAGCAGCGCAAAAAAACCTGCACCAATGAAGACGCTTACAAAATCGATCTGACCTTCCTGGTTGATAATCAAAGTGAAGAAGCCTGGCGTGGCAACCTGTTTGCCCAGCTCAAGCGGGATGCAAGCGATGACCCGTCCTCCACCACCATGACTGGTCGTGCAACTTTTCTTGGTGCCGCCCTGTGGACTCCGGACGAGCCCTACAAAAGGTTAAAAATGGGCACCATGGATGACAAGCCATTCAAGCAAAGTATTGAAGGCGGCTGGATTGCCTGGTTGCAGCATTACTTTGTCAGCGCCTGGATTCCCAATCCTTCGACCACCAATAATGTGAGCACCCGTAAAGATGCTTCCGGCAACTACATCATTGGATTTACCGGTCCAGCCATGCAGGTGGAAGCCGGTCAGCACGGTACCTTTGATGCCACCCTGTATGCCGGGCCAAAAACACAAAACCATCTCAAGCTACTGTCCCCAGGTCTTGAGCTGACTGTCGACTATGGGTTTCTCTGGTTTTTGGCCCAGCCGATTTTTTGGTTGCTGAATCTTATCCACAACGTGCTCGGCAACTGGGGCTGGTCAATTATCGTACTAACCCTGTTAATAAAACTGGCGTTTTTCCCGTTATCTGCTGCCAGTTATCGCTCGATGGCACGTATGCGTGCCGTTGCCCCAAGGATTCAAGCGCTGAAAGAGCAGGCCGGTGACGACCGCCAAAAGCTTTCCCAGGGCATGATGGAACTGTACAAAACAGAAAAAATCAATCCGCTGGGTGGCTGTCTGCCAATTTTGGTGCAAATGCCGGTTTTTCTGGCCCTGTACTGGGTGCTTCTGGAAAGCGTTGAAATGCGCCAGGCTCCCTGGATGTTCTGGATCACAGATCTTTCAATCAAGGACCCTCTGTTTATCCTGCCAATCATCATGGGGCTGAGCATGTTTGTACAGCAAATGCTCAATCCGGCACCGCCCGACCCTATGCAGGCAAAGGTAATGAAGCTGTTGCCAGTTATCTTTACCTTCTTCTTCCTGTGGTTCCCTGCAGGGCTGGTACTGTACTGGGTTGTTAACAATATTTTGTCGATTGCACAGCAGTGGTACATCACCCGCAATATTGAAAAAGCCATGGCAAACAAAAACTGATACTGTTTGTCCACAGCTATTTGAAACCTGAACAGACCCCGCTATCATGCGGGGTCTGTTCGTTTCAGCAGGTGATTATCCAGTGAGTTATCCACAAGATACCATTGCCGCGGTAGCTACTGCTCCCGGCCGTGGCGGAATCGGTATCGTGCGCGTATCGGGCCCCCTTGCCTCCAGCATCAGCCAGGCTATTTGTAATTGCGCGCTAAAACCACGCCATGCTCGACATGGCAGTTTTTTTGATGCTGCAGGCCAGGTTCTGGATGAAGGCATTGCACTGCTGTTCAATGCACCCAATTCCTTTACCGGTGAAGATGTACTGGAATTACAGGGCCATGGTGGTCCAGTGATTCTTGACTTGTTGCTTAAACGCTGTGTTGAGCTGGGAGCACGCTTGGCACGTCCTGGCGAATTCAGTGAGCGGGCATTTCTCAATGACAAGCTGGACCTGGCCCAGGCTGAGGCTATTGCCGACCTGATTGAAGCCAGTTCGGAGCAGGCCGCCCGCAATGCCGTACGCTCATTACAAGGGGAGTTTTCCCGCCACGTACACCAACTGACTGAACAGTTAATCGCATTGCGCATTCATGTTGAAGCGGCAATCGACTTTCCTGAAGAAGAAATCGACTTTCTTGCCGATGGCCAGATTTTGCAACAACTGGAAAGTGTCCAGGCCAGCTTGCAAGAGGTTATCAACAAAGCCGGGCAGGGTGCTTTACTGCGTGATGGCATGAATGTGGTGATTGCCGGGCGGCCTAACGCTGGCAAGTCCAGTTTGCTGAATAAACTGGCCGGACATGAGGCAGCCATTGTTACTGACATAGCCGGTACCACCAGGGACACGCTCAGGGAACATATACATATTGACGGCATGCCCCTGCACATCACAGATACCGCGGGTCTGCGCGAAACCACTGATCAGGTTGAAAAAATAGGCGTCCAACGAGCCCTGCAAGCCATAGACCAGGCTGATCGCATTCTGCTGGTCGTGGACAGCCAAAGTGCCGAAGCAGCCAATCCCTTTGTCCTCTGGCCTGAATTTTTGACTCAACCGCCCCCCAGGACAAAAGTGACTTTAATCCGTAACAAAATCGACCTGTCTGGCGAGCCTGCCGGTATCAAGGAGTTTACTGACGGTCATTGCAGTATCAGTCTGTCAGCCAGGGAGGGTGAGGGAATTGAACTGCTGCGCGACCATTTGAAGTCCTGCATGGGTTATCAACAAAGCGGCGAAGGCACCTTTAGTGCCAGACGCCGTCATTTACAAGCATTACACCAGGCAAGTCACAGCTTGGCCAATGGTTATCAACAGCTTATGCACAGCCAGGCCGGCGAATTGCTTGCCGAGGATTTGCGTCAGGCGCAACAAAAGCTTGGGGAAATTACCGGAGAATTCAGTGCCGATGACCTGCTTGGCAGAATTTTCTCCAGCTTTTGCATAGGTAAATAATGTGAGCCTGAAACTCTGTGTATAAGCCATCCTGAAGCCGGTTGAAAACCCTATGGAAAAACTGTCAGAAAAAACATCTGTGGATAACTTTCTTTGTTATACACAGGTCATGCAATGGCTATACAACGCTTTACCAAAGGTTTTCAGCAGGCTTTTCAGCTGCTCAAATTGTTGAAAATAATAGCTTTTCCAAGCTTACCCACAGATTTTATCGCCAGTAATAAAATTAAAAACTATAAGCTTTATAGATTTATGAGTTTCTTATCTATTGCTATCACCAGCAGCAATGCTTTTTTACGCGAGGTAATCGAAAGTGTTAGAATCACGCCCTATCCAGTACTTCGGCATGTGCTCTCAACGAATGCCGCTCACACAGTTCAACAGCCACGCCGCCGGATAAACAGTCTGTAACGACCTGGCTTACACAACTAATATCAAGCTCCTGCCAGCAAATGGTTAGAAGCAAATCTAGAGGTAAAAGGTGGATTACCCTTCCCGCTTTGATGTCATTGTCATTGGTGGTGGTCATGCTGGCACTGAAGCTGCACTGGCAGCAGCCCGCATGGGCAGCAAAACGTTACTGCTGACTCACAACCTGGATACTCTGGGGCAAATGAGTTGTAATCCGGCCATTGGTGGCATTGGCAAAAGCCATCTGGCCAAGGAAATTGATGCACTGGGAGGAGCCATGGCAGTAGCAACTGACCACTCAGGCATCCAGTTCCGTGTGTTGAACAGTCGCAAAGGACCAGCGGTACGGGGTACCCGTGCACAAACTGATCGCCTTTTGTACAAATCTGCCATTGTGCAAAAACTGCAACAGCAACCTAATCTCTGGTTGTTCCAGCAAGCAGTTGACGATTTGCTGGTAGAGCAGGGTGGTGTTCGCGGGGTGATTACCCAGATTGGCATACGTTTTTTTGCAGAAAATGTTGTGCTCACAACAGGCACTTTTTTGGGGGGCGTGATCCATGTGGGCACACAAAGCCAGCCGGGAGGCAGAGCCGGGGATCCGCCTGCACTGGCTTTGGCGAGCCGCTTGCGTGAATTGCCACTGCGCATCGGACGCCTGAAAACCGGGACGCCACCACGTATTGATGGACGCAGCGTGGATTTTTCAAAGCTGATCGAGCAACCCGGAGATACACCTTTGCCAGTCATGTCCTATCTGGGCAAAGCTGAACAGCACCCACAACAGGTCAGTTGCTGGATTGCCCATACCAACGAACGCACCCATGACATAATCCGTGCCGGACTTGATCAGTCACCTATGTACAACGGGGTTCTGGAGGGAGCTGGTCCGCGCTACTGCCCGTCAATTGAAGACAAGGTTACCCGCTTTGCCGACAAGGAAAGCCATCAGGTGTTCCTTGAACCAGAAGGCCTGCAAACCACCGAAATTTATCCCAATGGCATTTCCACTTCATTGCCGTTTGATGTGCAGTTAGAACTGATCCGCTCGATGAAAGGCCTGGAGCAGGCTTATATCATGCGACCAGGCTATGCAATCGAGTACGATTATCTGGATCCGCGTGACCTGCAGCACAGTCTGGAATGCAAGCATATCAACGGCCTGTTTTTTGCCGGTCAGATTAATGGCACTACAGGTTACGAAGAAGCAGGCATTCAAGGTTTGCTCGCCGGCTGTAATGCTTCATTAAGGGCACAGGGCAAGGAAAGCTGGATACCGCGTCGCGATGAAGCCTATATCGGAGTACTAGTGGATGACCTGATCACCTTGGGAACCAAGGAACCCTACCGGATGTTCACCTCGCGGGCGGAATACCGCTTGATCCTGCGTGAAGACAATGCGGACATGCGCCTGACCGAACAGGGCCGCAAACTGGGACTGGTGGATGATGTGCGCTGGGCAGCTTTTGAAGCCAAACGCGAGGCGATCGTGCAGGAAGAACAACGTTTGCGTAACACCTGGGTGCGGCCGGGTACCGAACTGGGTGATGCAGTGGCAGCGCACTTTAACATTCCGTTGGCACATGAGTATAATTTGTTGAATTTGCTGGCCCGGCCTGAAGTTGATTATGCCGGGTTACAGCAGGTTACAGGTACGGGTCTGAAAGATCGCCTGGCCGCTGAACAGGTCGAGATTCGTACCAAATACGCCGGCTATATTGCTCGCCAGCAGGGTGACATTGCCCGTTTGCGGTCCAGCGAAAACATCGAGCTGCCGGCCGACCTGGATTATTATGCTATTTCCGGATTATCCCGCGAGATTCAGCAAAAGCTGACTGAAATACGCCCGGCCACACTGGGCCAGGCTTCGCGGATTCCTGGAGTTACCCCGGCGGCCATTTCCCTGCTGATGATTCAGCTGAAAAAACGTCAGGCCGGAGCGGCCCTGGAGTCTGTCGATTCATGAATAGCGGTCCAACACAGCGCCAGGCCTTACAAAAAGGGGCGCAACAGTTGCAAATCAGTTTACAGCCAAAACAGCTAGAACAATTGCTGGCGTATCTGGCCCTGCTGATAAAATGGAACCGGGCCTACAACCTGACGGCAGTACGTGATCCTGACGAAATGGTTTCCCGCCATCTGCTCGATAGCCTGAGTGTGTTGCCCCATGTTGAGCTTGGTGGCAAACGCTGGCTTGATGTAGGCAGTGGAGGTGGCATGCCCGGGATCATCCTGGCGATCATGTTGCCGGAGAGGGCGTTTTCCTTGCTTGACAGCAATGGCAAAAAAACCCGCTTTCTTACCCAGGTAAAGCTGGAGCTGAAGCTGGATAATGTCCAGGTTTTTCACCAGCGCATCGAGGAACATCGAGTGGATGTCGCCTATGACGGCATCATATCCCGTGCGTTTAGTTCATTGCCGGATTTTGCCGCCTGGACCGCTCATGTCGGTAACAGTGACACCCGCTGGTTGGCCATGAAAGGCGTGGAGCCGGAGGACGAATTGCAACAGCTTGTTGACGGCTTCGCAGTGCGTGAGTGTCACAAACTCTTTGTGCCAGGCTGCCAGGGACAACGACACCTGCTGGTGTTGAATAAGGTAAACGGAGAACACTGAACATGGGCAGGGTCATTGCTGTAGCCAACCAAAAAGGCGGTGTTGGCAAAACCACCACCTGTATCAATCTGGCTGCTTCGCTGGTGGCGGCACGGCGCCATGTTCTGGTCATTGACCTGGACCCCCAGGGTAATGCGACGACCGGTAGCGGGATCGACAAGCTGGAGCTGGAGCACTCGGTGCTGGATGTGCTGACCGGTCAGGCCAGCCTGGTGGATGCCATGCAGTATTCGGAACAGTGCGGCTATCAGCTGCTGCCGGCCAACCGTGACCTGACTGCTGCCGAGGTGGTGTTGCTTGAGCTTGAACGGCGCGAATTCAGGCTCAAGGATGCACTGGCTCCGGTGCGGGACAACTACGACTACATTCTGATCGACTGCCCACCGGCATTGAACATGCTGACGGTAAATGCGTTGGTGGCAGCTGATAGTGTGTTGATTCCGATGCAGTGTGAATACTATGCGCTAGAAGGACTGACCGACTTGATTGGCAGTGTTCAGCGCATTACGGAGCATCTGAATCCGCAACTGGAAATTGAAGGCATCCTGCGTACCATGCATGACCCGCGACTAAGCCTGGCAATGGATGTGTCCACGCAGCTGAAAGAGCATTTTGGTGATCAGCTGTTCAATACCCTGATACCACGTAATGTGCGACTTGCGGAAGCACCCAGTCATGGCATGGCAGTACTGGGTTATGACAAACAATCAAAGGGCGCGCTGGCCTATCTGGCTTTGGCCGGAGAGCTGACCAGACGTCAGCGGCAACGCCAGCGTAGCCGGAAGAAGCAGTAACAGGACAGAAAATGGCAGTTAAAAAAAGGGGATTGGGGCGGGGGCTGGATGCCTTGCTGGGTAGCAGTATGGTCAAACCGGCTGCAGACCAGGCAGATGGACAGCAAACTGAAAATATCCTGCACAGCATCGATCTTGATCAGATTCAGCCCGGCAAATACCAGCCACGTCAGGACATGGATCAGACCAGCCTGGAAGAGCTGGCCCATTCAATCAAGGCTCAAGGAGTCATGCAGCCGATCGTGTTGCGCAGCATTCAGTCGGGCAAGTATGAAATTATTGCTGGCGAGCGCCGCTGGCGTGCCGCCCGGCTGGCTGGACTGGAAACCATTGACGCCATCATTCGCGAAGTACCGGACGAAGCGGCAATTGCCATGGCGCTAATTGAGAATATCCAGCGCGAAGATTTGAACCCGGTTGAAGAGGCAATTGCCCTGCAGCGCTTGCAGCAGGAGTATGAGTTGACCCAGCAGGAGGTTGCCAATGCGGTGGGCAAGTCCCGTGCCACGGTAGCCAATTTGTTACGTTTGCTGGCATTGCCGGACGAAGTGAAAACCTTGGTGGCCCATGGCGATATTGAAATGGGTCATGCCCGGGCAATTCTTGGCATGCCGCCCGAACTGCAGACCGAAACCGCCCGTCACGTGGCTGCAGAAGGCATGACCGTGCGTCAGACTGAAGCGCATGTGCGTGCGGTGCAGCAACCCAGGCGAGTATCAGAGCCAAAGCCGGAAGATCCGGATATACGTCGTCTTGAGCAAAAGCTGGCAGAAAAGCTGGGTGCCATGGTTCGCATCCGTCATGGCAACAAGGGTAAAGGGCAGCTGGTGATCCAGTATGCCACGCTGGATGAGTTGCAGGCAGTGCTGGCCAGAATGCACTAGCAGCTGATGGAAAACACTGATTAAAACTAAACTTTAGTCGTAAAAAAACAAACAAACTGATCCTGGGTCAACCCTTGGTCATAAAAAGTGACATTTGAGTTGAATGCAAGGCTCACGCAACCTATACTCTCTGCGCAATTTTGTAGTGGCAGGGCGCAAACGCTACACGTCAGTTGAGGGAACCCGATATGGCAATCCGTAACCGGACCCCGTTCTGGCAACTGCAAGCATTTCGCATTGTCCTGTTGCAATTGACAGTCAGCATGTTGCTGGCTGTGGTGGCGACCCTGCTTGGCGGGGTGGTGGGTGGTTACTCGGCAGCAGTGGGCGCAAGCATAGCCTGGCTGCCAAATGCCTGGTTCATTTACAAGGCATTCAGGTACCAGGGAGCCCGCTCCATGCCGGCGATTGTCCAGTCATTCTGGTCAGGCCTGGCAGGAAAAATGATTTTGACGGCAGTGCTGTTTGCACTGGCGTTCATAGCAGTGCAGCCGCTTAGCGTTGTCGGCCTGTTTGCCGGCTTTGTTCTGGTACAACTAACCGGAGCAGCGTCACTGCTGATAATGAAAGGTTTCTAAAGCGTTAGCATTTGAGGCAAATATGGCAAATAGCAATGCTGAATATATCCAGCACCACCTGCAAAACCTGACTTATGGCAAGATCGATGGCGTCTGGCGTTTTGCCCAGACCGCAGAGGAAACCCAGCAAATGGGCTTCTGGGCGATCCACGTGGATACCATGGCAATGTCCCTGTTAATGGGTTTTGTCTTCCTGTATCTGTTCCGCCGTGTTGCCAAGATGGCCAACAGTGGTGTTCCTACCGGGCTGCAGGGCTTTGTCGAGGTGGTGGTCGAGTTTGTGCAGAACATGGTGCGGGATACCTTTTACGGCCGCAACCCACTGATTGCACCGTTGGCCCTGACCATTTTCACCTGGATTTTGCTGATGAACAGCCTGAAGTGGATCCCCATTGATGTGATCCCGGGGATTGCAGAGGCACTGGGTGTTCCAGCCTTCAAATATGTTCCCACTGCCGACCCCAATGCAACGTTTGGCATGTCGATCGGCGTATTTTTCCTGATTATTTTTTATAGCATCAAAGTCAAAGGTTTTGGTGGTTTCACCAAGGAGTTGTCTTTCACTCCGTTTAACCATTGGTCGCTGATTCCTTTCAACCTGTTTCTGGAAATTCTTGGCTTGTTGACCAAACCATTCAGTTTGGCACTGCGACTGTTTGGCAACATGTATGCTGGCGAGGTTGTCTTTATCCTGATTGCACTGTTGCCATTCTGGGTACAGTGGACACTTTACGGACCATGGGCGATTTTCCATATTTTGGTAATTCCGCTGCAGGCCTTCATTTTCATGGTGTTGTCGATCGTATACCTGAGCGCAGCCCACGAAAGCCATTGACGCGAATAGAGAGCGTTAATTTAAAACTCTAAACTGTAAAACCTAAACCTGAAAACTCTAGGAGTAACTATGGAAATCGTAATCATCGCAGCTGCCATCATCATCGGTCTGGGTGCCCTGGCTACCGGTATCGGCTTTGCCATTCTGGGTGGCAAACTGCTGGAGTCCACTGCCCGTCAACCCGAGCTGGCTCCTTCCCTGCAAACCAAAACCTTCATCATGGCCGGTCTGCTTGACGCTGTGCCCATGATCGGTGTTGGTATCGCCATGTACCTGATCTTCGTTGTTGCTCCATCTGTAGCTTAATCACGCGATTTCATGATTACGGCAGGTATTTTATCCTGCCGTAGGACGTTATCTTTGGATACACAATGAAATAGCATGAGGTACATCGATGGCTATTAATCTGACGCTTTTGGGTCAATTGATTGCCTTCGCCATTTTTACCTGGTTTTGCATGAAGTTTGTATGGCCGCCAATTACGGCAGCCATGGATGCACGCCAGAAAAAAATTGCTGAAGGCCTGGATGCAGCCGGACGTGCCGAGCGCGACCTGAAGCTTGCTCAAGAAAAAGCTGCGGAAATGCTGCGTGAAACCAAGCAGTCTGCCGCGGAAATTATTGAGAAAGCCAACAAAACTGCAAACGATATTGTGGAAGAAGCCAAACAGCAGGCCCGCTCCGAAGGCGAACGACTGCTGGAAGGTGCAAAGGCTGAAATCGAACTCGAAGTAAATCGTGTTAAAGAAGAGCTTCGTAATCAGGTTTCGGTACTGGCAGTTGCGGGTGCTGAAAAAATCCTTGGTGCGACCGTGGATGCCAAGGCACATAATGACCTGGTCGAGCAACTGGCCAAAGAACTTTAAGCGAGGCAAGCGATGCTGAATATCAATACGCTTGCAAGACCTTACGCCAAAGCAGCTTTCGAGCACGCTGCGGCGGCCGGACAGGAAGAAGCCTGGGCATCCATGCTGTTGCTGGCAAGCAACCTGGTCCAGGCTCCCGAAGTTGTTCAGCAACTGGGTAACCCGTCGTTGAACAAGCAGGCCAAGGTCGAGTTTCTATTGCAGCTGTGCAATAAAGAGGCTAACAAGGAGTTTGCCAATTTTCTCCATATACTTGGAGAAAACGGCAGACTTTCCTTGCTCCCCACCATCAATGAGCTGTTTGCTGCACTGGTTGCAGAAAAAAACCGGGCCATTGAAGTGGAAGTGCAGACTGCTTTCGAATTAAGCGCTAAACAACTGAAAACACTGGCTGCCGCCTTATCTAAGCGGCTTGATCGTACCGTTCAACCAAAGGCGACTGTAAATTCCGCTTTAATTGGCGGTTTGTTTATCCGCGCTGGTGATTTGGTCATTGACGGCTCGGTCCGCGGCAAGCTGGACAAGCTGGCCGAAGCGTTGAAATCCTGATTTGGGGACATATGGCATGCAGCAACTGAACCCTTCTGAAATTAGCGAAATCATCAAGCAGCGTATTGCCAAGCTTGATGTTTCCGCACAAGCCCGCAATGAGGGCACCATCGTCAGCCTGTCTGACGGTATCGTACGTATCCATGGCCTGGCCGATGTGATGTACGGTGAAATGATTGAATTCCCTGGCGGCATCTATGGTATGGCACTGAACCTGGAGCGTGACTCCGTTGGTGCGGTAATTCTGGGAGCCTACACCGGCCTGACCGAGGGTATGAGTGCCAAGTGTACTGGCCGCATTCTGGAAGTGCCTGTCGGTAATGAACTGCTGGGCCGCGTCGTTGACGCATTGGGTAATCCGATTGACGGCAAGGGCCCGCTGGAAACCAAGCTGACCGATGCGGTCGAAAAGGTTGCTCCGGGCGTAATTTGGCGCAAATCTGTTGATGAGCCGGTGCAGACCGGTTACAAGTCTGTGGACGCCATGATTCCGGTTGGTCGTGGTCAGCGTGAGCTGATCATTGGTGACCGC
This sequence comes from Gammaproteobacteria bacterium, assembly GCA_012728415.1. GTDB lineage: Bacteria > Pseudomonadota > Gammaproteobacteria > Pseudomonadales > Pseudomonadaceae > Thiopseudomonas. Next base: position 8,618 of record JAAYFD010000025.1, on the reverse strand, counting down.
CAGATTGGTAAGACGGCGCTGGCAGTTGACGCCATCATCAACCAGAAAGACAGTGGCATCAAATGTGTGTACGTGGCCATCGGCCAGAAGCAGTCCACCATTGCCAACGTTGTGCGCAAGCTTGAAGAAACTGGTGCTCTGGCCAATACCATTGTTGTGGTTGCCAGTGCGTCCGAGTCTCCTGCACTGCAGTATCTGGCACCATACTCTGGTTGCACCATGGGTGAATTCTTCCGTGACCGTGGTGAGGATGCCCTGATTGTTTATGACGACCTGTCCAAGCAGGCTGTGGCTTACCGTCAGATTTCCCTGCTGCTGCGTCGTCCGCCCGGCCGTGAAGCCTACCCGGGTGACGTTTTCTATCTGCACAGCCGCCTGCTGGAGCGTGCATCCCGCGTATCCGAAGAGTATGTTGAGCAGTTCACCAAGGGTGAAGTAAAAGGCAAGACCGGTTCCCTGACTGCGCTGCCAATCATCGAAACCCAGGCGGGTGACGTTTCCGCGTTCGTTCCAACCAACGTGATTTCGATCACTGATGGTCAGATCTTCCTGGAAAGCTCCATGTTCAACGCGGGCATTCGCCCTGCGGTTAACGCAGGTATTTCTGTATCCCGTGTGGGTGGTGCGGCTCAGACCGACCTGATCAAGCGTCTGTCTGGCGGTATTCGTACGGCGCTGGCCCAGTACCGTGAGCTGGCTGCGTTTGCCCAGTTTGCATCTGACCTGGATGAAGCCACGCGCAAACAGCTGGAGCACGGCCAGCGCGTCACCGAGCTGATGAAGCAGAAGCAGTATGCACCGATGTCCATCGCAGAGATGGCTGTTTCCCTGTATGCAGCAGAACGTGGCTACCTGGAAGATGTGGAAGTCGAGAAGGTTGGTGCATTTGAAGAGGCCCTGCTGGCCTGGTTCAAGCGCGAGAAAGCCGATCTGATGGCAACCATGAACAAGGAAGCTGCCCTGAAACCAATTGATGCCCAGATCAAGGAAGGCATCGAGCAGTTCAAGGCAACTCAAAGCTGGTAACATGCAGCGGGAGCTTGTCTCCCGCCTGCTAACCTAAAGGGTGTCAAATGGCAGGCGCAAAAGAGATTCGCACCAAGATTGCGAGTATTAAAAATACGCAGAAGATCACTAGCGCCATGGAAAAGGTGGCGGTCAGCAAGATGCGCAGAGCACAGCAGCGCATGGCTTCAGGCCGTCCTTATGCAGAGCGTATTCGTCAGGTTGTCGGCCATCTGGCTGATGCCAACGCCGAATACAAGCATGAATTCATGGTCGAGCGTCCGGTCAAAAAAGTGGGCTATATTCTGGTTTCCACTGACCGCGGCCTCTGTGGTGGTCTGAACTTCAACCTGTTCAAGAACCTGATCCAGAGTATGCAAGACTGGGAAAAGCAGGGTGTTCAAGCCGAAATCTGTATTATCGGCAGCAAGGGCGCGAGCTTTTTCCGACCGTACGGCATGGATATCAGTGCCACTGTCAGTGGTCTTGGCGAAGAACCCGAGATCAGCCAACTGATAGGCAGCATCAAGATCATGCTTGACGGTTTTCTGGAAGGTCGTATCGACCGCTTGTATCTGGTGTCGAACAAGTTCATCAATACCATGTCGCAGAAGCCGGCTGTTGAGCAGCTGGTTCCTTTGACAGTGGACGAAAAGGTGGAAAACAGCCGTCTGGGTTCTTGGGACTATATTTATGAGCCCGGCGCCAAAGAGTTGCTGGACTCACTGATCATCCGTTACATCGAATCCCAGGTGTATCAGTCCGTAGTGGAAAATGTTGCCTGTGAGCAGGCAGCACGGATGATCGCCATGAAAAATGCGACGGATAACGCTGGCGACCTCATTGATAACCTGCAGCTGGTTTACAACAAGGCGCGTCAGGCGGCTATCACACAAGAAATTTCGGAAATCGTTGGCGGCGCTGCCGCGGTTTAAACGGTTCAAATATTCAGAGGACCAGATATGAGCGGACATATCGTTCAAATTATCGGCGCCGTAATCGACGTGGAATTCCCACGTGAACAGGTACCGAACATCTATGATGCCCTGCAAGTACAAGGCAAAGAAACTATCCTGGAAGTCCAGCAGCAACTGGGTGACGGCATTGTCCGCACCATTGCGATGGGTTCCACCGAGGGTTTGAAGCGTGGTCTGGAAGTGACCAACACCGGTGATGCCATCAGTGTTCCCGTGGGCGTAAAAACCTTGGGTCGTATCATGGACGTCTTGGGTAATCCTATTGACGAAGCCGGCCCCATTGGTGAAGAAGAGCGCTGGACCATTCACCGTGAGGCACCAAGCTACGCGGATCAGGCAGGTGGCAGTGACATCCTGGAAACCGGCATCAAGGTTATTGACCTGATTTGCCCGTTCGCCAAGGGTGGCAAGGTTGGCTTGTTCGGTGGTGCCGGTGTCGGTAAAACCGTAAACATGATGGAACTGATCCGTAACATTGCCATTGAGCACAGCGGCTATTCCGTATTTGCCGGTGTGGGTGAGCGTACCCGTGAAGGTAACGACTTCTACCACGAGATGAAGGACTCCAACGTACTGGACAAGGTTGCTCTGGTTTATGGCCAGATGAACGAGCCACCGGGTAACCGTCTGCGTGTGGCGCTGACCGGTCTGACCATGGCCGAGAAGTTCCGTGACGAAGGCCGTGACGTACTGCTGTTCATTGACAACATTTACCGTTACACCCTGGCCGGTACCGAAGTATCCGCCCTGCTTGGCCGCATGCCTTCAGCAGTAGGTTATCAGCCGACTCTGGCTGAAGAAATGGGTGTTCTGCAAGAACGTATTACCTCCACAAAAGTTGGCTCCATTACTTCCATCCAGGCCGTTTATGTTCCTGCGGATGACTTGACCGACCCATCGCCAGCAACCACCTTTGCACACCTTGATGCAACTGTGGTGCTGAGCCGTGACATTGCTTCCTTGGGTATTTACCCGGCGATTGATCCGCTGGATTCCACGTCCCGTCAGCTTGACCCAATGATGATTGGGCAGGAGCACTACGATTGTGCCCGTGGCGTACAGTATGTCCTGCAGCGTTACACTGAACTGCGCGACATCATTGCCATTCTTGGCATGGACGAATTGTCCGAGGAGGACAAGCTGTTGGTGGCCCGTGCCCGTAAAATCCAGCGCTTCCTGTCACAGCCATTTTTTGTTGCTGAAGTGTTTACTGGTGCCCCGGGCAAGTATGTTTCCCTCAAGGAAACCATCCGCGGCTTCCAGGGCATTCTCAATGGTGACTATGACGATCTGCCCGAGCAGGCCTTCTACATGGTCGGTTCCATTGATGAAGCCATCGAGAAAGCCGGCAAGCTGTAATCGCCGCTTTTTTGATCAAGCAATCTGCTGACGGCCAGGTTTGGTCGTCAGCGAAACATTGAGGCAAAGATTATGGCCATAACAGTACACTGCGATATTGTAAGTGCAGAAGAAGAGCTGTTTTCCGGCTTGGTTGAAATGGTAATTGCCCATGGCCACATGGGTGACATTGGCGTACTGCCGGGTCACGCGCCTTTGTTGTCCACCATTAAACCGGGTCCTGTGCGGGTAATCGTGCAGGGTGGAAAGGAAGAAGTGTTCTACATTTCTGGTGGCTTTATCGAGGTTCAGCCCAATATGGTCAAGGTGCTGGCCGATACGGCGATTCGTGCTGATGACCTGGATGAAGCTGCTGCGATGGAGGCTAAAAAGGCCGCCGAAAAAGCAATCCAAGCCAAGTCATCCGATATGGATTACACTACTGCTTCTGCCCGACTGGCAGAGGCAGCAGCTCAGTTACGCACCATTAATGAGTTGCGTAAAAACAGACGCTAACTGCTTCGCATAATAAAAAGGGTAGCCGAAAGGCTACCCTTTTTGTTTATACTGACCTTTTTCACGTATACAGCCCGTTTTGTTCGGCTGGCTTTGCCTGTCTTGCATTAGCCTTGTTGCCTTGCGCGTCAGCCTGAATGACTGGTTCTGTGGGTAATTTTCAGGAAATATTCATGTCGCTTGATATCGTTGTTTTGGCGGCGGGACAAGGTACCCGCATGTATTCGGCCCTGCCCAAGGTTTTGCACCCGGTGGCGCATAAAAGCATGCTGGGACATGTGATTGATGCAGCCCGCAGTTTGCGGCCAGACTCGATTCAGGTGGTGGTAGGTCATGGTGCAACACAGGTTGAGCAGGCACTGGATGCTGACGACCTTGGTTTTGTCCTGCAAGAGCAACAATTGGGGACCGGTCATGCGGTTGCTCAAGCGTTGCCGCGTTTACAGTCAGATACTGTGTTGGTCCTTTATGGTGATGTACCGCTGATTCAGGTCGAGACTCTGCAGGCGCTGTTGAAACGTTGCGACAATCAACGCCTTGGGTTGCTTACTGTGTTGCTGGATGATCCATCCGGATACGGGCGCATCGTACGCAACGAAAAGGGCGAGGTTGTGGCTATTGTCGAGCATAAGGATGCCACGCCTGAACAGCTATCCATTTGTGAAGGCAATACCGGCATTCTTGCCGCCCCACGCCAAAAACTGGAGGACTGGCTATCCAGACTCTCCAACGACAATGCCCAGGGTGAGTACTATCTGACTGATATTATTGCCATGGCCGTAGCTGACGGTTTGCAGATCGATACCGAAACAGCTGCGGATGCCATGCAGGTGCAGGGTGCCAATGACCGACTGCAGCTGGCCGAACTGGAACGTTATTATCAGAAACTTCAGGTCGAACAGCTGATGCGCAAGGGGGTAACGTTGCGTGATCCCGCGCGAGTTGATATTCGTGGCGAGGTGCAAGCCGGTCGTGATGTGCTGATTGATGTTAACGTTGTGCTGGAAGGCACAGTGGTGATCGAAGACGGAGTGCAGATTGGGCCGAACACGGTAATATGTAACTCTGTTTTGCGCAGGGGAGCTGTGGTCAGATCCCACTGCCACCTGGAAAGTGCCGAGCTGGGTGAGGGTGCAGATTGTGGCCCCTTTGCCCGTCTGCGCCCTGGTGCAGTACTGGATGAGCGTGCTCATGTGGGCAATTTTGTCGAGCTGAAAAATACCCGCATGGGTGCCGGAGCAAAAGCCGGCCATCTGGCCTATTTGGGTGACAGTGAAATTGGTGCGCTGACCAACATTGGTGCTGGTACCATTACCTGCAATTATGATGGTGCCAACAAGCACCGAACCATTATGGGTGAAAATGTCTTTATAGGCTCGAACAGCTCTATTGTAGCCCCGGTTACACTGGGTGATGGTGCTGTTACGGGGGCAGGCTCTACCATCACTGCCGATGTTCCGGCTGGAGCTCTTGCTGTTGGCCGAGGCAAGCAACGCAATATCGAGGGCTGGCAGCGGCCAAAAAAACTCTAGGTGACAGTTGACAAACAGCTGGCCTCAAGCTGTTTTCAACGCCAGCGCAACAGTTGGTTTTGCTCGTTGATTTGTTGGTTCAGTGTCCAATAGTCGTAGAGTACGCCCAAAAGGAACAGGCCACCCGTCAGCAGATAGAGGAGACCGGTGATCCACTTGCCTTGATACATACGGTGTACACCGAATACTCCAAGAAAAGTCAGCAGAATCCAGGCCAGGTTGTAGTTGATGCGTCCGGTCTGGAACTGGCTGACAGCGGCACGGTCCATCCCCGGTATCAGGAACAGGTCAATTAGCCAGCCGATAAAAAACAGGCCAAGGGTAAAAAACCACAGGGTTCCAGTCAGCGGCTTACCATAGTAGAAACGGTGTGAACCCATGAAGCCGAAAATCCACAATAGGTAGCCGATCACAGGGCTATGGCTGGGTGTCGAAAGGTGCATTACATAGTCTCCTTAATTCTGTATAAAAATAGCTCCATGCTTAGAACAACAGTTTTGCTGTTTGGTTTGATTTTATCTGCCTGCAGTCCATTGAAGGTTGATACCAGCCAGCAATCGCTTGGCCAGGACTCTAGAGTCCAGTGGATAGTAGTGCACTATACTGCTGCAGATTCAGAGCGATCGATGCAACTGTTGACCAAAACTGGAGTGAGCAGCCATTACCTGATAGATGAAAATAAAGTCTATCGACTGGTGGATGAAAACCGGCGTGCCTGGCATGCCGGTGACAGCCAGTGGCAGGGCCGTACCTGGCTTAATTCATCCACTATCGGTATCGAAGTAGTGCATCCAGGCTATTTTGAAACAGAGTCAGGCAAACAGTGGCAACCCTGGAGTGAGGCTCAGATAGATACACTGCTACTGTTGCTGCAGGATATCAGGTACAGGCATGGTTTGGGCATTGACAGTGTAATTGGCCATGCCGACATTGCACCACAACGCAAAACTGATCCTGGTCCTGAATTTCCCTGGTTTCGTCTGGCACAAGCCGGCTTGATTCGCTGGCCGTTACATGCGGACATCCAGCAGCAGCAGCCACTTTTCGAGCGTGAGTTGCCTAAGCCTGTATGGTTTCAGCAACAGCTCAAAACTCTTGGCTATGCGGTTGAGCAAACTGGTGAGCTGGATGAGCAAACCCGTAATGTACTTGCCGTATTGCAGATGAAGTACCGGCCACAGTTGTTTGACGGCGAGCCGGATGCACAAACTGCTGCTATTCTGTGGTCGCTGGTTAACCAGCTATCCCCCTGAGGCTTATCATGCTCAATTTACTCTGGTTTGGTTTTTTCCTGGTGGCGGCCATTGCCGGCATGGCCCAGTGGCTACAGGGTGACCCTGGGGTTTGGGCAGCCATGGTGGAAAGCCTGTTTGCCATGGCCAAGCTGTCCGTAGAAGTGATGATATTACTGTTCGGTACTCTGACTCTGTGGCTTGGGTTTTTACGCATTGCCGAACAGGCCGGGCTGGTGGACCGTATCGGTAAATTGCTGGGTCCATTGTTTGCCAGGCTGATGCCTGAAGTACCACGGGGGCATCCGGCACTGGGACTGATTACCCTGAACTTTGCCGCCAATGGGTTGGGACTCGACAATGCCGCCACCCCGATTGGTCTCAAGGCAATGCGCGAGCTGCAAAGCCTGAATCCTTCCTCAACGACTGCGTCTAATGCACAGATTCTGTTTCTGGTATTGAATGCCTCTTCACTGACATTGTTGCCGGTAACTATTTTTATGTACCGTGCACAGCAGGGGGCGGTTGATCCAACACTGGTTTTTGTTCCTATCTTGTTGGCCACCAGTGCTTCGACATTGGTCGGGCTGCTATCAGTGGCAATAATGCAGCGTATACGTCTGTGGGATCCGGTAATTCTGGCTTACCTGCTGCCGCTGGTGGTGGTGCTGGCCGGCTTTATTGTCATTTTGTCTGGTCTGGGCACCATGACGTTGGCAGCAGTATCATCGTTGATGGGTAATCTGACCCTGTTTGGTATCATCCTGTTTTTCCTGATGCTGGGCGTGTGGAAAAAGATTGCTGTTTATGAGGCGTTTGTTGCTGGGGCCAAAGAAGGTTTTGAAGTGGCCCGTGATTTGCTGCCCTATCTGGTTGCCATGCTGTGTGCCATAGGTGTATTGCGAGCATCCGGTGCACTGGAGTTTGGCCTTGATGCAGTACGCTGGCTGGTTGACTGGCTGCAATGGGACAACCGTTTTGTAGATGCACTGCCGACCGCGCTGGTTAAACCTTTTTCCGGTAGCGCGGCCAGAGCGATGCTGATTGAGACCATGCAAACCCAGGGGGTCGACAGTTTTGCCGCTTTGACTGCTGCAACCATTCAGGGCAGCACCGAAACAACTTTCTATGTGCTGGCGGTATATTTTGGTGCCGTTGGTCTTCGGCGGGTACGTCATGCGGTTGGCTGTGCATTGCTCGCAGAGCTGGCCGGAGTGATTGCAGCCATATATGTGTGCTACTGGTTTTTTGGATAGGCTTATGCTGAACAGTGTTTTATGTGCCCTGTTATTGATCATCGTGGTTAGTGGTTGTGAGGCGGCTTTGCCGGAGCATGATCCGACAATGGCATGGGTCGAAGTACAGGGACGTGCCGGCTATAGTCTTTCGGCCAGGCGGCTGGATGGAGTCAAAGTTGATGATGCACGATACTTCCAGGTGGAGCCGGGGCGGCATCGGTTGGAGTTGCGCTTGGGTTATGAGCGCAGGGGCAGCTCAAGTGGATCACTGTGGCGGCATTGTCGGGTTGAGCTCACTTATCCGGATTTTGCAGCCGGGAAGCGTTATTCCATTTTTGCTGTTGCCACCGGCTTTACGGCGCGTGTCTGGTTGCGTGATGCGGAAGGCAAAAGGATTCTGGAGAGCCACTCTGTCCACTGTGGCAGCCAGTAGTGAAAATATTTTTCAAAAGGGCTTTACAAGCGGTTTTTAATCTGTAGAATACGCACCTCATCAGGCGGCAGCTTGTAGCGGGTGTAACCCAAGGTTTTGATTTCAAAACATTTTTTGAAATCAAGGGTTGACAGGAAGAGGTGTATCGCTATAATACGCAGCCTCGGTTGAGACGCGGTTCGGGTTTCACCGGAATGTTCTTTAATAAATGAATCAAGCAATTCGTGTGGGTGCTTGTGTGAATTGATGGTCGCACTGATTGTCAGCAACACAAGTTACTCTGTGAATTCATAGAGTTTTTTGCGATTGCTGAGCCAAGTTTAGGGTTACTTAAAAACCCAAGCAGT
>JAAYFD010000005.1 GCA_012728415.1 Gammaproteobacteria bacterium | reverse complement strand
CTGCAGCTGGGCAAAGGCTACCAGCATGGCAATGCCGGCATTTTGCACGCCGGTTTCAAAGCACAGTGTGCGCACCTGTGCCGGTTCAAGCCGTAGCAGGCGAGCGAACAGGTAGCCGGCAAACAGTGCCAGTGCTGCCAGGAGTGTTACCAGGGCTGCTACTTGCAAGGTGGTTTGGCTGGTCAGGCTGCCAAGGTTGTTCAGGATGAGCAGTGTAATCATCAGCAACAGGGTCAGAAAGGCAAAACCCTTTAGTTGCTGTTCGTGCCGACTGACCCAGTCTGTGGCCAGATGCCGCCAGAGCATACCCAGCAACAGCGGCAGGGCGGTTACCAGCAGCAGTTGCAACGCCGATTGCAGCCAGGACAGCCGGAACACCGCACTGCTGCCCAGCCAGCCCAGTTGCAGCTGCACCGCCCAGGGCATCCAGAGTGGAGCCAGCAACCCCATGCCGGCAGTCAGGGCAACCGACAGCGCCACATCGCCGCGCGCCAGGTGGCTGAACAGGTTTGAGGTAGCGCCACCAGGCGCTGCTGCAATCAGTAGAAGGCCGATAGCCAGCGTACCGGACAGGTTGAACAGGGCGATCAGCGCCCAAACCAGAATGGGCAACAGGAACAGCTGAGCGAGCAGTCCGGTGATGGTTGCCAGCGGCTGGTGCCAGAGCGGCTTGAAGTGGCGTGGCTCAAGACCGCTGCCCACCACCAGCATCATCAGTGCAAGACAGAGTGGCAGCAGGACTGTATCAATCGACATGCCTGGCCCTACACCGTGGCAAAGGTTTGCAGTAGCAACACCAGGCAGAACCAGCCGTTGACCAGCATGCTACAGCCCACCATTGCTGGCAGCAGGGGTGCCATTTGTGCGGAGGACTGTACCCGGCGGATGGCTTTTGCGTGACGGTGTACCGGGATGCCGGCGAGCAAAAACAGCAGGGATGGAAAGAAGCTGTGATTGACAGCCAGGTAGATAAAAAACAGCAGCAGGGCAGCCAGCAACAGGGCCTGATGGTACAGCTGTGCCCGGCTTAAACCCAGGCGCACGGCCAGCGTGTGTTTGCCGTGGCTGCGATCATTGTCGATGTCGCGCATGTTGTTGACGTTCAGCACAGCGACAGCAAGCAATCCGCAGGCACTGGCCGGCAACAGCAGGCTGGCATGCAGTGCAGCACCATGCAGATAGCAGCTGCCCAGTACACCGAGGCAGCCAAAAAACAGCCACACCGAAGCATCCCCCAGCCCGGCATAGCCATAAGGCTTGCGGCCCAGGGTGTAGGTGAGGGCGGCGATAATGGAAAGCACGCCCAGCAGACTAAAAATCAACACATCGGCGGCATCCAGAGCGGCAGCTTGAATCAGCCACAGGCCGCTAATTATAGCCAGCACGGCTACAATAAACAGTGAAAGCTTGAGCTGGGCTGGCGTCAACATGCCACTTTGCAGGGCGCGTACCGGCCCCAAACGGTTGCTGTCATCGACGCCGCGCAAACCATCGCCATAATCGTTGGCAAGATTCGACAAAACCTGTAACAGCCCGGCCGTACAGAATGAAAGCGCCAGGACTGGCCAGGACAGTGTGCCCGCAGATAACGCCAGGACGCTGCCGACCAGTATCGACATGCAGGCCAAAGGCAGGGTTTTGGGGCGACAGGCTGTAGCCCAGGCGCGTAGGGTGCGGTTCATGTATTTCCCTGACAGAAGGAAAAACGGACATAAAAAAAGGCCAGCATGTTTGCTGGCCTTATCGAAATGGTGGCTACACCGGGACTTGAACCTGGGACATCAGCATTATGAATGCTGCGCTCTAACCAACTGAGCTATGTAGCCAATGGACGCGCATTTTAATGATGCTCTTCGTAGCTGTCAAGCCCGCGAATCAAAATGCTTTTAGCGGTTATCTTCGAGGTTGCCGGCATGCAGGCCGCACTCCTTGTGGGCAGCTTCTTCCCACCACCAGCGGCCTTCGCGCTCGTGCTGGTTGGGCAGGACAGGCCGGGTGCAGGGTTCGCAGCCGATGCTGGTGTAGCCCTGCTCGTGCAGTTTGTTGTAGGGCAGCTCCAGCATACGGATATAGGCCCAGACTTCTTCGCTGCTCATGCCGGCCAGCGGGTTGAACTTGTACAGGGGGCTGTCGCCACTGGCAAAGGTGGTGTCCAGTTCCACTTCGGCCACCTGGCTGCGGGTACCGGGGCTCTGGTCGCGGCGTTGGCCGGTAGCCCAGGCACCGACTGTGGCCAGCTTTTTGCGCAGCGGCGCCATCTTGCGCAAACCGCAGCACTCCTGGTGGCCATCCTGGTAAAAACTGAACAAACCCTTGTTGCGCACCATGGTATTGACCGCCTCGGCCTCCGGCAGCAAAACTTCAATATCCAGCTGGTAATGGTTGCGAACTTCTTCAATAAAGCGATAGGTTTCCGGGTGCAGACGGCCGGTATCCAGGCAGAACACCTGTACCCCGGGGTTGATCTTGCGGGCCATGTCGACCAGCACCACGTCTTCAGCACCACTGAATGACAGCCAAAGCTGGTCGCCGAAAGTTTCCATGGCATGCTTTAGAATCTGTTGCGGGGTCTTGCCCGTGCAGGCTTGCTGCAGGGCGTGCAGATTGGGCGTAAGCGGCATAACACTGTCTCGTCCAGATCGGGTAGAATGCGGCATGATAGCAAAATCTATATGCAGTAATGCCTAAAATTCCTGCTCTTGATAGAAGTTTTTGCTATATGTATACAATGCCAGCGGACCAGCCAGCGGTCTGCCCAACACTTTTTATTGAGGAATTAATCTGTGGAAATTGCTTGCCTGGATCTTGAAGGGGTACTGGTACCAGAAATCTGGATTGCGTTTGCGGAGAAAACCGGTATCGATGCCCTGAGGGCAACGACCCGTGATATTCCCGATTACGACGTGTTGATGAAGCAGCGCCTGCGCATTCTGGACGAACATGGCCTCAAACTGAACGATATTCAGAAAGTGATTGCCACCCTCAAGCCGCTTGACGGCGCGGCCGAGTTTGTCAACTGGCTGCGGGAGCGTTTTCAGGTAGTCATCCTGTCGGATACTTTCTACGAGTTTTCCCAGCCGTTGATGCGCCAGCTTGGCTTCCCGACGTTGCTGTGCCACAAGCTGGTGGTGGATGAAAATGACCGCGTGGTCGATTACCAGCTGCGCCAAAAAGACCCCAAGCGCCAGTCGGTACTGGCTTTTCAAAGCCTGTATTATCGCGTGATTGCTGCGGGTGACTCCTACAACGACACCACCATGTTGGCTGAGGCGGATGCCGGCATCCTGTTCCATGCTCCTGATAACGTCATTGCCGAGTTCCCGCAATTTCCCGCAGTGCATACCTTTGACGACCTGAAAAGAGAGTTTATCAAGGCTTCAAACCGCACGCTAACATTGTAATGTGCCTGGCCTGGCTGCAGGCCTGACTACTCAAGTCTTGTGCAGGCAGGCCGATATACAGTCTATCCCTAACGAACGAGAGGGCGTCATGAGCAAGTTAGCAGGCAGTATTCTGGACTCGGTAGATCAGCGCACCCAGTTGGTGGGTGAAAACAGGCTGGAAATACTGATGTTCCGTCTCAGTGGGCGTCAACTCTTTGCAATTAACGTGTTCAAGGTGCAAGAGGTAGTGCGGTTGCCGGCATTAACCCGCATTCCCCAGCGGCATCCGCACGTGATAGGTGTTGTCAATTTGCGGGGGCAAACCATCCCTGTGGTGGACCTGGCCCAGGCTATCGGTATGCGTTCGCAGGTGGTTGATGAACATAGCACCATTATCGTGACCGAGTACAATCGGTCGGTACAGGCCTTTCTGGTCAGCGGGGTAGAGCGCATTCTCAACCTGAACTGGGAGGCCATTCAGCCGCCGCCATCCAGTGCCGGCCGTCAGCACTACCTGACAGCCATTACTCGTGTTGATGAGCAGATTATCGAAATCATCGATGTTGAAAAAGTGCTCGCGGAAATTGTCCCAATGGACACCACCATTCCTGAAGAAAAACTGGAAAACCCCGTGCTGGCGGCTGCAGTGGGCCGTGAAGTACTGATCATTGATGACTCTCAGGTGGCGTTGCGCCAGTTGACCGAAACCCTTGTGCAGCTCGGGCTTCAGGTGCATCAATGTACTGACGGCTTGAAGGGGTTGAGGCAATTGCAAGCCTGGGCCGATGAAGGAATTGTTCTGACAGATAAGCTCTTGATGGTGTTTACTGATGCTGAAATGCCGGAGATGGACGGTTATCGCCTGACCACAGAAATCCGCAAGGATCCGCGTTTACAGGGCCTGTATGTGGTTATGCATACTTCACTTTCCGGCAGCTTTAACCAGGCAATGGTGGAAAAGGTCGGTTGTGACAACTTTCTGTCGAAGTTCCAGCCAGAAAAGCTGGTCGATGTGATAGTTGACCGACTGGAGCGCGATCAGTCCTGATATCTGCATAGCTCAGCAAAAAGCCCGCATTTGCGGGCTTTTTGCTGAGTCGTCATTTTTTTTGCTGCAAGTCGCGTTCGTGCCATTCAACCAGTGGTGCCGGAGTTTCCAGCTTCTGGCCATAGATCACCGAGTAGGTCAGCACGTTTTGTACGTACTGGCGCGTTTCGTCAAAAGGAATGGTCTCGATCCAGACATCATAGGGCAGGTGCTGACTGTCACGCAGCCATTGACGTACACGGCCGGGACCGGCGTTGTATGCAGCCGAGGCCAGAATACGGTTCCCGCTGAACTGTTGCATGACCTGGTCAAGATAGGCAGTACCCAGCTTGATATTGGTGTCGGGGTTGAGGACGGCCTGCGGCGAAGCTAGCGGAATATTGTAGCGTCGTGCTGTTTCTTTGGCGGTGGCTGGCATCAGTTGCATCAGGCCCATGGCCCCGGCATGGGAGCGGATGGTTGGCATAAAGGCGCTTTCCTGGCGGGTGATGGCATAGACCCAGCTGGAGTGCAGGCCGCGGGCTTTGGCTTCGCGCACCAGGCCGTCGCGATAGGCCATCGGAAAGCGGATGTCCAGGTCATCCCAATATTTGGCCTGACCCAGGTTGCGGATGGCGGGATTGAACCAGTTTTGTTCAAAGGCAATCCGGGCCTGGGCCAGCAGTTGCGCGTGAGTGAACAGTTGACTGGCATGATGCCACTCGCGGCTGGCCGAGAGTTCGTCGCCAATGGCATGAAATTCGAGTGCGCGTTGGATGCTGGGTGCGTTGCGCACCTGTTCCATTGTCTTGGGGTCTACCGGTGCCGGGCGATGGTTGAGCTGATAGGGCTGCTGGCTGTGGTCGGCAGCCATGTAGGAGTAGAAATCGCGCTCACCGGCGATTTTTTGATACTGCGCTTGCGGCTCTTCGCTGGCGGGGCTGGCAAACTGGGTGCTGCGTGCCTGCCAGTATTGCCAGCGCAGGCTGGTAGCGGTTGCTTCGGGCAGGGCAGCGATCACTTTTTGTGCTTCGTTCCAGCGGCCAAGGCGCAGCAGCAGGCGGGCATGCCACTCGCCGACCAGCGGATCGCTGTATTCGGGGTCAAACTCTTGCATGACTTGCAAGCCGCGTGCGTCAAAACGCTTGGCAAGAAGGGTGCCAATATCACGGGCCAGCTGCCGCTTTTGTTCTGCAGTGAAGGAGAGACGGGTTTTATAGTGGTTCAGCAGTTGTAGGGTCAAAGCGCTATTGTTGCGAACCAGGCGGCGCAGCCCAAGACTGACAATATCGCGATTTTCCATGGTGTTGCTGGCAAACAGGGCGGTTTTCTGCAGCGTTTCCGGCTTATTAGCCACTTCGCTCAGCAGACGGGCGGTATCCGGCTTGCTGTATTCGCCAGCCAGGTATTTTGCCAGCCCGGCATTGCGTGCCTGCACGGCAAGGAACAAGCGATTCCAGATCAGCTGTTCTGTGCGCAGCCCGGCGTCTTTCCAGCTGGCAAACAGGGGGTCGCAAGCGTTGGGTTGGGACTGGCTGCTCAGCCAGAGTTTTTCGGCCAGATCAAAGGCTTCGTTATGTTTGCCGGTGGCCAGCAGACCCTGGCCAGCCAGGCAATCCAGTTCGTTAAAGTTGAGTTCAGGCTGGTAGTGTTTGAAAAACAATGGCCATTCGTTCCGGTCGGCCAGCAGGCGCAGCCAGCGCAGTTTCATCCAGCGCAGCTGTGGCAGGTCTGGATACTCTTTGAAGAAACCCTCAACCTCACTGTTGCTCGCGCTTGGCAGACGCAAGGTCAGGGCGTCATAGGCAAGATATGCCGACAGCGGGTAGTCACGCAGAACGGCCTGATTGTTCAGCCAGGTTTCGCTACGCCCGGCCTCCAGTTCAGTTTTGGCTTTTTGGTACAGACTGCGCTGCTGTTGCAGGCGATTGTCGGCCTGGGCGGGCAGGACAAGCGTCAACAGCAGACTTGTGGCCACCAAAGACAATAAATGTATGCGCATCCATTACTCCACAGAAAAATTCAAATACCGGTTCACGTTGCTTGCATCCATTGCGACCGGGTACCAGCAGGCAGGATAAAAACCGCACACAGTTTACCTGTTTGCTGATGATTCGAGTAGCGTGGCAGCAGGCAGTGACAGTAAAAGGTAAACTAGCCTGCATCTAAACAAGGAGAGCTGCATGACATTGCTGAAAATGAACCAGGTGTCCCTGGCTTATGGTTTGAACCCGCTACTTGATTCGGTTTCCTGGCAAATAGCCAAAGGCGAGCGGGTGTGCCTGATCGGGCGCAATGGCAGCGGCAAGTCCAGCATGCTGAAGCTGGTGCAGGGCAGTCAGTTGCCTGACTCGGGTGAAATCTGGCGCGAACCTGGGCTGAAAATCGGCGAATTGCCACAAGAACTGCCGCAGGGCGAACAGCGCACGGTATTTGAAGTGGTGGCTGACGGGCTGGCCGGTGTCGGTGAGTTGCTGGCCCGTTTCAAACAGCTGAGCCTGTCGATTGAAACCGAAGAAGACTTGCAACAGCTGACCCGCGTCCAGCAGGAGCTGGAAGCCCGTGATGGCTGGCGTTTGCAGCAGCTGGTAGAAAGCACCTTGAGTCGCCTGCAGTTGCCGGCAGATAAACGGCTGGATGAGCTGTCTGGTGGCTGGCGACGGCGTGTCCTGCTGGCCCAGGCGCTGGTCGCCGAGCCTGACCTGCTGTTGCTGGACGAGCCGACCAACCACCTGGATATCGGGGCCATCGCCTGGCTGGAAGAAGCATTGCTGGAATTCAACGGCGCAGTGCTGTTCATTACCCATGACCGGACGTTTTTACAGCGGCTGGCCACGCGCATTTTCGAACTGGACCGGGGTCATCTGCTGGACTGGGAAGGCGATTACAGCAGCTTTCTTGAGCATAAAGAGCAGCAGTTGGCCGCTGAAGAAACCGCCAACGCGCTGTTTGACAAGAAACTGGCCCAGGAAGAGGTCTGGATCCGGCAGGGTATCAAGGCACGGCGCACCCGTAACGAAGGCCGGGTACGGGCGCTCAAGGCTCTAAGGGCCGAGCGCAGCCAGCGCCGTGAGCGCCAGGGCACTGCCAGCATACAGCTGGTGGCGGCTGAGCGTTCGGGTAAGCGGGTGGTTGTGGCGGACAAGGTCAACTTTGCCCACCCGGGTGGACGGCCGCTGGTGCGAAACTTTTCCATGGTGTTGCAGCGCGGCGACCGCATCGGCTTGCTCGGTGCCAACGGCACAGGCAAGACTACATTGCTCAAGTTGCTACTGGGCGAGCTGGAGCCGGTCAGTGGGCAGATCGAGCGCGGCTCGAGACTTGAGGTAGCCTACTTTGACCAGCTGCGCGATCAGCTTGATCTGGAAAAAAGCGTGGCTGATAACGTCGCCGAATCCAGCGACCAGGTCATTATCAATGGCAAGTCCCGTCATGTGCTGAGCTATCTGGGTGATTTCTTGTTCAGTCCGCAGCGCGCCCGTACTCCGGTCGGAGCACTGTCTGGTGGTGAGCGGGCCCGCTTGCTGCTGGCCAAGCTGTTTACCCGTCCGGCCAATGTGCTGGTGCTGGACGAGCCGACGAACGATCTGGATACCGAAACACTGGAGCTGCTTGAAGAGTTGCTGCTGGAGTTTCCTGGTACAGTTTTGATTGTCAGTCACGACCGCAGCTTTCTGGATAATGTGGTGACTAGCTTGCTGGTGTTTGATGGCACCGGGCACATCAGCGAATTTGTCGGGGGCTATGAAGACTGGCTGCGCCAGGGAGGTTCGGTACAGCTGCTGGGTATGACTGAGCAGCAGTCTTCAGAGCGAACTGGCAACGAAGCAGATAAACAGCCGCCGAATGCACAGCAGGTGCTACCGCCTGCAGCCGAAGAAAAAATCGTATCGGCACCGGCCAAGAAGAAGCTCAGCTATAAGTTGCAGCGTGAGCTTGATGCGATTCCGCAGCAGCTGGAAAAACTCGAAGACGAACTGGAACAGCTGCAGACCCAAGTATCCGCCCCCGGGTTCTATCAGCGACCCCATGCTGAAACGGAAGCGGTTTTGCTGCAGTTACAACAAACCGGACAGCAACTTGATGAGTTGCTGGAGCGCTGGGCCGAGCTTGAGGACCAGTAATCACGATTAATGGAGCCGGAGGCTGGCTGCTCCGGCTTTTGGCCGGCGGGTCAGTCTTTTTTCAGGTTGACTGCCAGTACATCACAGGGTGCGGCTGACAAAAGGTCGCTGGCGGTTGAACCCAGCAGCAGTGCCAGGCCGTGGCGGCCGTGACTGCCGACCAGGATCAGGTCACAGCCAATTTCCTCGGCCAGTTGATGGATTTCTGCCCTGGGCTGGCCGTAACGCAGGTGACAGTCTTCCCGCTGCAAGGCGGGCCAGTCTGGCAGAACTTCAGCCAGGCGTTCGTCTGCCTGGCGAGTTTGTTGCTCCTGCAATACGCCCAGGTCGATGGGTACATCAGCACCGAAGCTCATGCTCAGCGGCTCAATGACATGCACCAGGGACAGCTTGCAGCCAAGTGACTGGTGCAGCTTTGTGGCGGGTTCGAGCACCAGGTGACACTCCGGGCTTAGATCGGTGGCGATCAGAATGTGCTTGTAAGCCATGCGGTTGCTCCTTGACCATTGTTGCTACGAGTTTAGCGCAAACAAATCTGTTTCAGCAAAGCTCACTCTACCCGTTAATCTACAACCCGCTGTGCTGATGCCCGGAACCAGGCGCCGGTGTTAGGCTGTGGCGCAGAGAAACCCTGTTGTCTGGGCGGGTTGTTTGGCAGGCAAACCAATAAAGCATTTGACAAACTGCCGGATTTACCCGAATGTGTGCGAACCCGAATCAAACGATCGTATGAATCGCTTGTCGGAATGCCCAATAACTATAAAGCAGCGACCAGGTTGCACGGGATCATGCTATTTCTACATGCCCTGCCTGTTACGACAGGCAGACCCTTGCCGCCCCACAGCTTTTCTATCCAGTGGAGAACAGTGAATGATTTACGCAGGTAAAGCCTTCACGGTATCAGCCCTTGAAGACGGTATTGTCGAATTGAAATTCGACCTTCAGGGCGAGTCCGTAAACAAATTCAACCGCCTTGCCCTCACCGAGCTGCGTGAAGCGGTGCAAGCCATCGCGGCCGACAGCAGCGTGCGTGGAGTGATACTGACCAGCGGCAAGGATGTATTTATTGTCGGCGCTGACATTACCGAGTTCACCGAGATGTTTGCTCTGGCGGATGAACAATTGGTCGAAGGCGTGATGGAAGTCAACCGGACTTTCAGTGCGTTCGAAGACCTGGATGTACCCACTGTTGCCGTTATCAATGGCATTGCACTGGGCGGTGGTCTGGAGATTTCTCTGGCAGCGGATTTCCGTGTCATGGCCGAAAAAGCCAAGATCGGCCTGCCGGAAGTCAAGCTGGGTATCTATCCCGGCTGGGGGGGCACGGTGCGCCTGCCGCGCCTGATTGGTGCCGACAATGCCATTGAGTGGATTGCTGCCGGCAAGGAGGCACGCGCCGAAGAAGCGCTGAAAGTGCGTGCGGTGGATGCTGTGGTACCGGCCGACAAGCTGCGCGATGCCGCGCTGGATCTTGTGCGACGCGCCATCAGTGGTGAAATTGATTACAAGGCCAAACGCCAGCCCAAGCTGGAAAAGCTCAAGCTCAACCCGATTGAGCAGATGATGTGCTTTGAAAGTGCCAAGGGTTTTGTTGCCGGCAAGGCGGGCCCGAACTATCCGGCACCGGTTGAGGCCATCAAGTCCATGCAAAAAGCGGCCAACATGGGGCGTGACAAGGCACTGGAAGTGGAAGCCAAGGGTTTTGCCAAAATGGCCAAAACGCCGGTTGCCGCCAGTCTGGTTGGCCTGTTCCTGAACGATCAGGCGCTCAAGCGCAAGGCCAAGGAGCATGAGAAAATCGCCAGGCCAGTGAAGCAGGCAGCGGTGCTGGGCGCCGGCATTATGGGCGGCGGCATTGCCTACCAGTCTGCTTTCAAAGGCACACCCATCCTGATGAAAGACGTGCGCGAAGAGGGTATCGAGCTGGGTTTGAACGAAGCCGCCAAACTGCTGACGCGTCGCGTTGAGCGCAAGCGCATGGATGTGGCCGGTATGGCCAAGACCCTGAATGCCATTCGTCCGACCCTGTCCTACGGTGACTTCGGCCATGTCGATATCGTGGTCGAAGCAGTGGTCGAGAACCCCAAGGTCAAGCATGCGGTGCTTGCAGAGGTAGAGGAGCAGGTGAGTGAAAACACCATCATCGCATCCAACACCTCGACCATTTCCATCAACTACCTGGCCAAGGCCCTGAAGCGTCCGGAAAACTTTGTCGGCATGCACTTCTTCAACCCGGTACACATGATGCCGCTGGTCGAAGTGATCCGTGGCGAGCACAGCTCCGACGAAGCGGTTGCGACCACGGTTGCCTACGCACAGAAGATGGGCAAGAACCCGATTGTGGTCAACGACTGCCCGGGCTTTCTGGTCAACCGCGTGCTGTTCCCATACTTTGGCGGCTTTGCCAAGCTGGTCAGCGCCGGCGTGGACTTTACCCGCATCGACAAGATCATGGAGCGCTTCGGCTGGCCGATGGGCCCTGCCTACCTGATGGACGTGGTTGGCATGGATACCGCCTATCACGCCCGTGATGTCATGGCTGAAGGCTTCCCTGACCGCATGAAGGAGGAGCGTGAGACCGCGGTTGACGTGCTGTTCAAGGCCGAGCGTCTGGGCCAGAAAAACGGCAAAGGCTTTTACGCTTATGAAACCGACAAGAAGGGCAAGCAGAAGAAGGTGGTGGACGAGTCCATTAGCGAACTGCTGGCGCCAGTTGTCTACGACAAGCGCGAGCTGACCGATGAAGACATCATCAACTACATGATGATCCCGCTATGCCTGGAGACTGTACGCTGCCTGGAAGACGGCATCGTCGAAACCGCCGCCGAAGCCGACATGGGCCTGATTTACGGTATTGGTTTCCCTCCATTCCGTGGTGGTGCGCTGCGCTATATCGACAGCATCGGCGTGGCCGAATTTGTTGCGCTGGCCGACCAGTACGCCGAGCTGGGCGCGATGTACCAGCCCACCGAAAAACTGCGCGAAATGGCGAAAAACGGCCAATCTTTCTTCGGCTAACAGGAGACTACAATAATGAGCTTGAATCCAAGAGACGCCGTCATCGTTGACTTTGGTCGCACCCCCATGGGGCGCTCCAAGGGCGGCATGCACCGCAACACCCGCGCCGAAAACATGTCGGCACACCTGATCGACAGCCTGCTGGCGCGTAATGAAGCAATCAACCCGGCGGAAGTGGAAGACGTGATCTGGGGCTGTGTCAACCAGACCCTGGAGCAGGGCTGGAACATCGCCCGCATGGCCTCCCTGCTGACGCGGATCCCGCATACCAGCGCCGGCCAGACCATCAGCCGTCTGTGCGGCTCTTCGATGAGCGCGCTGCACACTGCCGTACAGGCGATCCAGACCAACAATGGTGACGTCTTTGTGGTGGGTGGTGTGGAGCACATGGGCCACGTCGGCATGATGCACGGTGTGGATCCCAACCCGCAGCAGTCCCTGTACGCAGCCAAGGCGTCCGGCATGATGGGCCTGACCGCCGAGATGCTGGGCAAGATGCATGGCATCACACGCGAAGCGCAGGACGCCTTTGGCGAGCGTTCGCATCGCCTGGCACACAAGGCCACGGTCGAGGGCAAGTTCAAGGATGAAATCATCCCGATGGAAGGCTACGACGAGAACGGTTTCGTCAAGGTGTTCGATTATGACGAAACCATCCGTCCGGAAACCACCATCGAGGGCCTGGCTGCCTTGCGTCCTGCCTTTGATCCGAAGAACGGCACCGTCACTGCCGGTACCTCTTCGCAGATTACCGATGGTGCTTCCTGCATGATCGTGATGTCGGCACAGCGCGCCAAAGACCTTGGGCTGGAACCGCTGGCCGTCGTTCGCGCCATGGCGGTAGCCGGGGTTGATCCTGCCATCATGGGTTATGGCCCGGTACCTTCCACGCAGAAGGCGCTCAAGCGTGCCGGCCTGACCATGGACGATATCGACTTTGTCGAGCTCAACGAAGCCTTTGCCGCGCAGTCCCTGCCGGTATTGAAAGACCTCAAGCTGCTCGACAAGATGGACGAGAAGGTCAACCTGCATGGCGGCGCGATTGCACTGGGCCACCCCTTTGGCTGCTCCGGTGCGCGCATTTCCGGCACCCTGCTGAACGTGATGAAGCAGAACAACGGCCGCCTGGGCGTTGCAACCATGTGTATCGGTCTGGGGCAGGGCATTACCACCGTGTTTGAGCGGGTGTAACCACCTGCATTAGCCTGTAACGAGAAACCGGAGCCCCGTGCTCCGGTTTTTTATTGCCTGCAGTTTTGCAACGCTGATGATGCAGCCGTTACCTGCTTTCTTATTCCGTAAAGCTATTGAATAGTGTTTTTATATTCTTTTTAAGCTTGTGGTTGATCCGGCATAGTACCCGTCCATCACTAACGGGTCCGGTACTGGTCCATTTTCGGCAACCGGGGCAGAACGCAACAGCGCAAGAGGGCAAACCATGAAGCCAACAGAGGTCAACTATCTGATTGTTCCGGGCTGGAACGGCTCGCCGGAGAATCATTGGCAATCACACTGGCACCGAACCTTGCCCGGTGCGCAGCGTGTTGAGCAAAGCGACTGGCAGTGGCCGTGTTTGCAGCGCTGGGTAGCACAGCTGGAGCAGGATATTCGTGCGCTGCCGGGGCAGGTGGTACTGATCGCACATAGCCTTGGCTGTATAACCCTTGCGCATTGGGCAAGCCAGGCAGGCAAGAAAGATCTGGCCAGCGTGTGTGGCGCACTGCTGGTTGCACCTGCTGATGTCGAACGTGAGGGGTGTCCACTGCCGCTGGTGAGTTTTGCACCTGTACCCCTGCAGCAGCTGCCATTCCCGAGCGTATTGGTGGGCTCGGACAGCGACCATGCCGCCAGCCGGGAACGGGCGCTGGAGTTTGCTGGTGCCTGGGGCAGTGAGCCGATAATTTTGCAGGGGGCTGGCCATATCAATGTGGAATCTGGCCATCGTCACTGGGAAGAAGGTTTTGCCTACCTGGATCGCCTGCTGAGCAGAGGCAAGGAATATGAGGGATTGCGCTGTGCCTGACAACCCGGGGCAGTTAGCCGCTTCGGGCGTATGGGCAAGATTTGAGTTGAAGCTGGCCAGTTTCGATCCTTAAGGAAGCGCTGACTGATTGCCTGCGTAGCCAGGGCAAGCGGGCCGTCCGGGGTTGAGCCCGGCCGGCCAACTGCGGTGGTCGCTAATTGCCTTCGCGGCGCAGGGCTCCGGGTGTAAAGTTTATGGGTTGCAGTTCAACGCTGAAATCGTACATGGGTTCGTTATTGTCCAGTCCGTCCACAAAGTAGCGTTTGCGCTTGAAGTCGTAAATGGTCTCCAGTGTGCTGAAAAACGCTGGCACTTCGTAATAGTTAATGGAGTGGCTCTCCTGAAGACCGACCAGTTCGCCTTTTTTGTCGTACAGATCAACTGCAAGAACTTGCCAGCTGTCTTCGTCAATATAAAAGCGGCGTTTGTGGTAGGGGTGGCTAAATCCTTTTCGCAGGTTGGCTTCGACAATCCACACCCGGTGCAATTCGTAGCGCAGCAACTGAGGGTTGACAAAGGCGGGCTGCAAAATTTGCTCGTAAGGGATGCCTTGCTGGTGCACTTGGTAGCTGTTGTAGGGCACGATCATGGGCTGCTTGCCAACCAGTGTCCATTCATAGCGATCAGGGGCACCGTTATAGGCATCAACTACGTCGGCGGTGGCCATGCCGCTGGTGTCTGGCTGCAGGGCGTCGTAGGCAAGACTGGGCAGGCGGCGCACACGACGTTCGCCGCGGTCGTAGCGCCATGCTTTGCGTACGGCCAGAATCTGGTCGATGGTTTCCTGTACCAGCAGGGCAGTGCCGGCCAATGCTGAAGGAGCCATAACCCGGTACTTGTAATAGAGCAGGGTGTTGTTCAGGTCCTTTTCGTCCAGGCCGGGCTGACCATAACGAAACAAAATGTCACGCTCGCGCTTGAGCAATGCATATTTTCCGCCGGGCAGAACGGCGGCGTGCTGGGTCCAGGTGCGCACCTGGTCGCCACGGTAGCGCATGATGTGATTCCAGATCACTTCCAGGCCTGATTCCGGGCGAGGGAAGGGAATGCCGGCTGTTGTCCCCTGCACACCGTTACCCCGGGAGATCAGTTTGGCTTGCGTAGCGTTTTTGCGGGTGGCATCGTAGATTCGCTGTGGCACGGCTGCTGAGCGTCGAGTGGGGAAAACCCGGATGCTGTAATCCGGGTGGGTTTGCAGCATTTGCTGCAGGCCGGCAGGCAGGCTGGTACGGTGTTCGTCCAGGTTGGCCGGACTGATGACCAGACGCGGTTGGTCATCCGCATAGGGATCAGGGTGGTGCATGCCAGGCGTATAGCCTGCAGGCGGCTGGGTAATGCCGCCGGTCCAGGCTGGGATCAAGCCATCGCTGCTGCCGGCACGTTCGGCTCCGAGAGGGGTCAGGCTGTTGTCAAGTTTTGTAGCTTGAACACTGAGTGTCATGCCGGCTGCCAGGCAGGCAATCGCTAGTCGGTACATGGAATGTCTCCTGCGACGGGTTGCACTGTTACGACGCCTGCACAGAGGACCTGTCGTTCAGGTGCTCCCGGATTGTTTTTGTAATAGCGGGATTGGCACAGGGCCTTCAGGCAGTCTATATACGGCCTGACCGAAATGGAACCGATTGTGAATAAAACTTTAGAATTGGTCACTATGCGGCCAAAGGCGGGCTGTTGGTTTTTCGGGTTGCCGGCCTGGCCAGATTGGACAAAAGCGGCAGCTGTCCTTTAAGGTGTAAATGCGTTTTCGCACACAGGATTGTGCCAAGGGCAGGCTTGACCAAGCCGCGCCTGCACTATATATAGCCTTTCTGTTATCGTTCCGATGCTGCTGCGGGTAGTGTCAGTATCAGGAAGGTTCTTTTTTGTTTTCAAGCCAGGACAGTTTGAGTTATGGGTAAATCGCTGGTTATTGTGGAATCCCCGGCCAAAGCCAAGACCATCAATAAATACCTGGGTAACCAGTACGTGGTCAAATCCAGTGTCGGACATATTCGTGATCTGCCCACCAGCGGAGGCGCGGCAGCCAAGCGTGGCAAGAAGGACGATAGTCTCAGCCCCCAGGAAAGGGCCCGACGCCAGCTGGTCGGACGCATGGGTGTTGATCCGGACAACGGCTGGAAAGCCCGTTACGAAATTTTGCCGGGCAAAGAAAAGGTGGTTGACGAGCTCAAACGCCTGGCCAAGGACGCCAAAGAAATTTACCTAGCAACGGACCTGGACCGTGAAGGAGAAGCCATAGCCTGGCACCTGCGTGAAGCCATTGGCGGGGACGATAGCCGCTTTAAGCGCGTTGTGTTCAACGAAATCACCAAAAAGGCCATCCAGAATGCTTTTGCCGAGCCAGGCGAGCTGAGCATGGACCAGGTGAATGCCCAGCAGGCGCGCCGCTTTTTGGATCGTGTGGTTGGTTTCATGGTCTCGCCGCTGCTATGGAAAAAAATTGCCCGTGGCCTGTCTGCCGGCCGTGTACAGTCGGTGGCGGTCAAGCTGGTCGTTGAGCGTGAGAAAGAAATCCGTGCTTTTGTACCGGAAGAATTCTGGCAGGTGCACGCCGATCTGATGAGCCAGAAACAGTCATGCGCCCGCTTCGAAGTGATACGCCAGGATGGTAAAAACTTCCGTCCTGCCAACAAGGAGCAGTGTGATGCCGCACTGGCCAGACTGAAGCCGGCCAGTTACCAGGTCAGCAAGCGCGAAGATCGCCCGACTTCGAGTCGTCCCAGTGCGCCCTTCATTACTTCAACCCTGCAGCAGGCGGCCAGTACACGTCTCGGTTTCGGGGTGAAGAAAACCATGATGATGGCCCAGCGTCTGTATGAGGCCGGGTACATCACCTATATGCGTACTGATTCGACCAACTTGTCGGCTGATGCCGTTGGTATGGTGCGTGAGTTTATCGGCAACGAATACGGCGACAAGTATCTGCCTGAAAAGCCAAATTTTTACAGCAGCAAGGAAGGAGCCCAGGAAGCTCACGAAGCGATCCGTCCGTCCGATGTCAAGCTGCGTCCGACCATGCTCAAGGGGATGGAGCGTGATGCCGAGCGTCTGTATGAACTGATCTGGCGCCAGTTTGTAGCCTGCCAGATGCCGCCTGCACAGTACCTGTCAACCAGCCTGACGGTTACCGCAGCCGAGTTTGAGCTGCGTGCCCGTGGCCGTATTCTCAAGTTTGACGGCTATACCAAAGTGTTGCCGCCACAGGGCAGAAATGCCGAGGATGAGGTGCTGCCTGACCTTAAAGAAGGCGAAACCCTGACCCTGAAAAAACTCGATCCGTCCCAGCACTTCACCAAACCGCCGGCGCGCTACAGTGAGGCGAGCCTGGTCAGGGAGCTGGAAAAGCAGGGTATTGGCCGCCCATCAACCTATGCTGCGATCATCTCGACCATTCAGGACCGTGGCTACGTGACCATCAAGAACCGTCGCTTCCATGCTGAAAAAATGGGCGATATTGTGACTGAACGCCTTGGCGAAAGCTTTGCAGATTTGATGGACTACGGTTTTACCGCACAAATGGAAGAGCGTCTGGATAATGTGGCGCATGGGCAGCTGGACTGGAAACAGCTACTGGACGAATTTTACGGTGACTTCCGGAAAAAGCTGGAACAAGCAGACAGTGCCGAAGGCGGCATGCGCCGCAATATGCCAACCCTGACTGATATTCCTTGCAAAGAGTGCGGCCGGCCAATGATGATACGCACCGCCAGCACTGGGGTGTTTTTGGGGTGTTCAGGTTACGAGTTGCCACCCAAAGAGCGTTGCAAGGCAACCATGAATTTGGTGCCGGGCAACGAAATCGCCGCCGATGACGAGGGTGAGTCCGAGTCCCTGTTGTTGCGCCAGAAAAAACGCTGTGCCAAGTGTGGTACGGCCATGGATGCCTACTTGCTCGATGAAACCCGCAAGCTCCATGTATGCGGCAACAACCCGGATTGCTCCGGGTTTGAAGTGGAACAGGGTGAGTTTCGCATCAAAGGCTATGACGGGCCGACTCTCGAGTGTGACAAATGTGGCAGCGAAATGCAGCTGAAAACCGGACGTTTCGGCAAGTATTTCGACTGTACCGGCAGCGACTGCAAAAACACGCGAAAACTGTTGGCCAGCGGTGAACCGGCACCGCCGAAAATGGATGTGGTACCCATGCCCGAACTGCGCTGTCAAAAGGTGGATGACACCTATGTGCTGCGGGACGGTGCTGCCGGGCTGTTTCTGGCTGCCAGCCAGTTTCCGAAAAAGCGCGAAACCCGTGCTCCGCTGATTATTGAGCTGCTGCCGCACAAAGACGAAATTGATAAAAAATACAGCTTCCTGTTCAGTGCACCTACTCACGACCCTGACGGCTTGCCGACTGTGGTTCGTTATAGCCGCAAGAACAAGGAGCAGTATGTGCAGACCGAGATTGACGGCAAGCCGTCCGGCTGGCGCGCCACCTACGATGGTAAACAGTGGCAGATCGAGGACAAGCGTAAAAAGAAGTAGCCCGCAAAACCTTGTCCTCCTTGAAAATACAGTGGCTGTCCGCAATCAAGGACTACAGATTCAACTGTAGGAGCCGCTTCAGCGGCGAACACTGCTGTGAACGAGGCAGCCACGGGTTGCGGCTAAAAAAGCCCTTCGCCCAGGCCGGGGCGATAGCGCCAAGCCAGGGCGATGACCTGGCCGGGTTTTGCTGCTACACTGCGTGGCCCTTTTTGAATTAGCCGCTGTGTGCGGCCAAAAGTGAACCATGTCCAACGCATTTCTGGAAATTGTTGAATTGCCCGATGGGCGCATTGTTTTGCGTCGTTCGGATGAAGAAAGCCCTCTGGTTACCCTGAGCTTTTCTGCCGAGGCGCGAGAGTTTTTGCAGGAGCGCTATATTGATGTGGCGCGTGCCATGTTCCACGCCGGACTGGAGGCGACAGGACAGCTGGCCGAAGACGAAGTGGTTGAAAGTGAGGAAGTTGCTCCGGTCTCCCACACGTTGCACTGACCTGCAGCCATGAACAAGTCCAAGCCAGAAGGTGCCAGCAGGGTAGTGGTAACGGCTGGCAGCCCGGCTGAAACGCTGGAGTTCCTGTGTCAGCGCTTTCCCCGTGTGGGCCGCACAACCTGGCTGAACCGCCTGCAGCGGGGCAGGGTGCTGGATGAGCAGTGGCAGTCACTTGCTCCAGGCTCTCTTTGCTATCCGGGCCAGGTGCTTTACTATTTTCGTGAGTTGGAGCATGAAGTCGAAGTGCCGTTTCAAGAGGTTGTTCTTTTCGAAAATGAGCGCCTCCTGGTGGCAGACAAGCCTCATTTTCTGGCAACGGCTCCTGTAGGCAGCTATGTCGAACAAACATTGCTGCGCCGCTTGCAGCGACGATTCGGCTTGCCACAGTTGACACCGATACACCGGCTTGACCGCTTGACTGCCGGCGTACTGGTGCTGTGCAAAAAACCGCAACACCGGGATGCCTACCAGGCGCTGTTTCGTCAGCAACGGGTTGTGAAAATTTATGAGGCTTTGGCGGCACCTTTGCCGCAGTTGGGCTTTCCGCTTGAGCGCAACAGTTGCATCGTCAATGATGACCAGTATTTTTTTCGCAGCCGTGAAGTCGATCGTCCGGCAAACAGCCGTACACGCATTGAGGTGCTGGAACAGCAAGAGCATTATTGGCGCTATCGTTTGCTGCCGCTGACCGGGCGTAAACACCAGCTGCGTTTACATATGTGTGCACTGGGAGCCCCCATCTTCGGTGATGATTTCTACCCGCAACCGCAGCGCCGTGCCGCGGCTGATTTTACCCGGCCCTTGCAGCTGCTGGCTCGTAGCCTGGCGTTTACCGACCCATTCAGCGGAGAGCAGCTGTTTTTTGCATCGCAGAGGACGCTGCAGCTGGCATGATCAGGCTTAATGCCGTCTTGTAACGGTCGGGCTGGCTTGCTATAATTCGTGCGCCCAAAACCAGGGCCCGTTCAGGAACAGACAATATCCCGCGAAGCCAGGCTTCGACTATTGCGTCCCAGACGTACCAGGAACCCAGAGGTTCCTTATTTCTTTTATATACAGCATTTTGTGCACATACTCACTACAGTTGCCGGGGCGATCGTTTTGATCTTTCATGGGTAAGCAGCTCTTTGGGTATTGCCAATGCATATGAGGCATACCATGACCCAGGAAACCGGCAGCTTTGCTGCGCTCGGCATTTTGTCGCCCATTCTGCACGCCATTGAAAAGGCGGGCTATGAAGAACCATCGCCCATTCAGGCGCAGTCCATCCCCATCATTATGGCCGGTCACGACATGATTGGTCAGGCCCAGACCGGTACAGGCAAAACAGCAGCTTTTGCCTTGCCGATCCTGTCCAAGATCGACCCGCAGCGCCGCGAGCCACAGGTACTGGTGCTGGCGCCAACCCGCGAGCTGGCCCTGCAGGTTTCTGAAGCCTTTGAAACTTTTGCCAGTGAAATGCCGGGCCTCAGTGTGGTGGCGGTTTATGGCGGTGCACCCATGGGGCTGCAGCTGCGCGCCTTGCGCCAGGGTGCGCAAATTATTGTAGCGACTCCGGGCCGGCTGGTTGACCATCTGTCCCGCAACTCCGAGCTGTTGGCCACAGTTGGTTATCTGGTGCTGGATGAGGCTGATGAGATGCTCAAGATGGGCTTCATGGAGGACCTGGAGCTGATTTTCCAGTCGCTTCCGGTGCAGCGCCAGACAGTGCTGTTTTCCGCCACCTTGCCGCACTCTATTCGTGCCATTGCCGAGCAGCATCTGCGTGAGCCGCAGCATGTGAAAATTGCCAGTAAAACCCAGACCGTTGCCCGCATTGAGCAGGCACATATCATGGTGCATGCCGACCAGAAAGTGAATGCGGTATTGCGCCTGCTGGAGGTTGAGGACTTCGATGCCCTGATAGGCTTTGTACGCACCCGGCAGCAAACCCTTGATCTGGCTTCTGCATTGCAGGAGCGTGGCTACAAGGTTGCCGCACTCAATGGCGACATTGCTCAAAACCACCGTGAACAGGTCATTGACTCGCTCAAGGATGGCCGTCTGGATATTGTAATTGCCACTGATGTCGCAGCACGTGGCCTGGATGTTCCGCGCATCACTCATGTGCTGAACGTGGACATGCCATATGACCCTGAGTCCTACGTGCACCGTATTGGCCGTACCGGGCGAGCCGGGCGTGATGGTCGCGCGCTGCTGCTGGTAACGCCCCGTGAGCGTCGCATGCTTAGCGTGATAGAAAGGGTAATTGGCCAAAAAATTGAAGCCATGGAAATTCCGGCTGCTTCGGCCGTCTTGCAGGCGCGCATCAACAACTTGCAGGCAGACCTGGAACCACGTATGCAGGCCGCATCAGGCCAGCACCGGGCCTTGCTGGAGCGTCTGACCCAAAGCCTTGATTGCCACCCGGAGGACCTGGCACTTGCCCTGCTTGGCAAGTTGACCGAAGGCTTGGCATTTGACGCAGCCGGTATTGACAAGGAATACCCTGTTCACACCGTAACGGCGCGTGCCGAGCGCGGGCGTGGCAGGTTTGACCGTGGCGAGCGGGAAGGTCGCCGCGAACGCCGGACACCATCCTTGCCGGAGCTGGGACGAGTTCGCTGTCGTACCGCCCTTGGTCACCGCGATGGCGTTGCCGCCCGCAATTTGCTCGGAGCCATCCTTAACGAGGGCGGGCTGGCTCGTGACGCCATTGGCCGTATCCAGATTCGCGAGACTTTCAGTCTGGTCGAACTGCCAGAAGAAGGGCTAGAGCGGCTGTTGGGCAAGCTGAAAGATACTCGTGTTGTGGGCAAACCGCTAAAATTGCGTCGTTACCGCGAGTAAAACTGCGTGCACTTGTCAATAAAAAAGCGCCGAAAAAGCGGCGCATGTTGTGAAGTGTATGCGCCCGGCCCCTGGCGCCGAGAGCCGTCAGGCAAACAGGCGGGGGGCGAGCGCTGCGACCAGTGAGTTGCTGAGCTTAGCTACAACTCCAAAGGGCAGGTGTCGCAAACCCGCACAGCAGCGTGTGGGCTCGGCCATTGATCCGGGGTTCCATAAAGTCTAA
Source organism: Gammaproteobacteria bacterium (assembly GCA_012728415.1). GTDB lineage: Bacteria > Pseudomonadota > Gammaproteobacteria > Pseudomonadales > Pseudomonadaceae > Thiopseudomonas. The sequence goes on along the minus strand of JAAYFD010000005.1, from coordinate 7,898 downwards.
AGCTGTACCGCCGGGCCGGGGTACGGCTTTTGCGTTAAGCTGTATATGCTTTTTGCTGGTTGGGGAGAGACTGTATGCCATTGAAAATCTGTATTTTGGAAGCTGATGACCTGCATCCGCAGCTACAACCTGATTTTCATAGTTTTGGTGCCATGTTCGTTCGCTTGCTGGATAACCAGGCCATTGCGGCAAATTTTTCCATCTACAATGTAGTGCGCGGCGAGTATCCCTGTGAGAGAGAGCACTTTGATGCCTTTTTGGTGACAGGCAGCAAAGCCGATGCATTCGGTAGTGATGCCTGGATCGTAGAGCTTAGAAACTATCTGCTGCTTCGCTACCATGCCGGTGATGTGTTGCTGGGCATCTGCTTTGGTCACCAGATTCTCGCGCTGGCACTGGGCGGGCATGCCGAGCGGGCTAAGCAGGGCTGGGGAGTAGGCGTGCATAGTTACCGGATGCTGATACCCGGTCTCGCGGGCAGGGAGTGTCCGGAAAGCCTGCGCATGCTGATCAGTCATCGGGACCAGGTGACTCGCTTGCCGGACGGGGCTCAGCTGCTGGCCAGCAGCGATTTTTGTCCCAATGCTGCCTTTATGCTGGAAGAACGCGTATTGTGTTTTCAGGGACACCCAGAGTTCACTGCAGACTTCTCCCGCTCGTTATTACAGCTGCGCCAGGGGATCTATACGCCGGAGTTTTATGCCGAAGGGCTGAAAAGCCTGCAGCAGGAACATGACGGCCACAAGGTGGGTGGCTGGATGCTGGAGTTTGTGGCCAGGGCGCGCGAGCGGCGCCGCTAAACCGCCGTCTAGTGCAAGGTTGGCTTGCTTTCTGCCGCGTCGACAGGAGACCAGGTTCCTGTAGACACGGCAGTGTCGGGCTTTAGTGGGCCGCCCAGATGTTTTAGCAGCTGCCGTGCGGCGGCGAAACTGCGGGCGTGAAACTGCTCTTCAAGTGCGGCAAAGGTTTCTTCGTGTTTGCGTTTTTCGCTCCTGTCGAGCGCTTTCCAGGCTTCGTGGGTGGGAATGTGTTCGGTAGCAACAAACACCTCCTGAAAAACTGCATACTGCTCGTCGTGACTGAGCTCGAAATTGTAATGCTCAAGAATCACCTTGAGGCGAATGCAACCTTCAACCCAGGGCATCTGTTCGTCCAGCAGGCTGGAGCAGAGAATTTTCAGGTCTTCGGCCAGCTTGCTGGATGCTTCCCTTTTATGTGTTTCCAGCAGCGCACGCCGCTTCCATACCAAACGCCACATATGGAACGCATAGCCGCCCAAGGCGGCTACCAGAACTGTGCCGGCTAGAAGGGTAATCAGTAGTGTATTGTCCACGGTCAGAGCCTCGGGCAGGTGTCAGTAAGAGTTGTGCAGGTATTCGCCCGGAGTAAAACTGCCTTGGCGACGCACCGGTACCTTCTTGTTGAACATCAAACCTGTCTTGAGTTCCGCATCCAATGAATAGCGAATTGGCTGGTCAGGGTTTTTCAGCAGTGCGACAAGGTTTTTCAGGTGTCGCCACAGGTTTGTGTGCGCTCGCAGTTCGAAACGTGCACTGCCATTGGCCGGAACTGTCAGCCACTGGTTGCTTTGTCCGCGTCCAAGCGAAAAGCCGTTGATGTCCAGGTTGTAGGTCATTCCACGCACTGGCAAGCTGTGCTCATTGGGGTTGTCGATGCGAAACTCGAGCAGGAATTCTTGCTCCAGCAAGCGTGCGTAGACCAGTTCGATGTTGGTCAGCTGTATCTCGGGCTCATGGAAATCCCGGCTAAACCAGGTACTGCAGCCGGTTAGAAAAGTGACCAGAACAAACAGGAGGAGATGGCGTGTGCCGGCGCGACACTTCGACAAAAAAAGGCTATTCACTTAAAACCCTTGCAAAAACGGAAGGAACGCAGCTTAAGTTTAGCTCTGCACCGGTAAAATACGAGCTAACGCTGATGAATGCAACACGACAGCACTCCAACTTCAGTGGCAGGTCGCTGTCCGGTGAGGCCGGGTGTGACGTTATGTGTTTTAATCTGCTACCTGTCTGGGGCGAAACCACCAAGTTTGAGGGTAGATCATGGGTGTATATGAAGTTATATTTTCCGGCCAAATGGTTGCAGGTGCTGACCCGCTGCAGGTCAGGCAGGCCGTGCAACGCCTGTTCAATGCCAGTGAGCAAATGCTGGACCAGCTTTTTTCGGGGCGCAAAGTGGTGGTCAAGCGCGGTGTGGACCTGGCAACTGCGGAAAAGTACCGGCAGGCCTTTGTTCGTGCCGGTGCCCTGGTTGAGGTGGTGGGCGATACAGTTGCTGAGTCTGCTGCCCAACAGGAGGTGGCAGCTGCACCAAGCGGCAACCCGCCGGGCAGCGCTGCAACGGCAAACCGGGGCTTGCCACCGCTTGAAGTTGCACCGCGTGATGAATACATGGCCGCGTTCAGCCATGTTCAGGCTCCGGACTTCGGGCTGGCAGCTACAGGTGAAAACCTTTTGCAGGAGACCCGGGAAGTGGCAACTGCAGATATTGACGTCTCTGCCATCAGCCTGGCTCCGGCAGGCAGTGATCTGGAGCAGCTTCCGGGTGCCGAGCCGATAGCAGTGCCGGACACATCGCATCTGAAAATACAGGGCCTTGAGGATGCCTAAGCCTGTTGCCGGGAGTTTGTCTGGCAGCAAAAACCGGCACGCATGGGCAAATCCGGTTATCATGTGCCACTGAATAAATATCCAGTGGAACGAGTTGGCGACAATGCTTACGGATGATACAAAACAGGCCATTCAGGGGGCCTACACCAGGTTTCTTGAGCAGAAAGGACTGAAAGCCCGCTACGGCCAGCGGCTGATGATTGCCGAGGTCGCGCGTGGACTGGGCAACATCGAAACCGGTGACGATAACGAACGCAGCGGTGATCCGGCTGTGGTGGTGGTCGAGGCCGGTACCGGTACCGGCAAGACGGTCGCCTACAGTCTGGCAGCCATTCCGGTGGCACGGGCTGCCGAAAAACGGCTGGTGATTGCCACCGCAACGGTGGCGCTGCAAGAGCAGATCGTCAACAAGGACCTGCCCGACATTATCAAAAACAGCGGCCTCAAGTTCAGCTATGCCCTGGCCAAGGGCAGGGGGCGCTATCTGTGCCTGTCGCGGCTCGATCACTGGCTCGACAGTCACGGCCAGGAGCGCCGGCAGGCCGACATGCTGGCCGAACAGGGCTACCATATCGACGTCAGTGACGAGCATAAGGAGCTGTTTGGCGACATGATGGACCGCCTGTCCCGCGGCCGCTGGGACGGAGACCGCGACAGCTGGCCGGACGCCATCGAAGACAGCACCTGGCGCATTATCACCACCGACCACACCCAGTGCATGGGCCGCCGCTGTGGCAACTACGACAGCTGCTCCTTTTACAAGGCCCGTGAAGGGCTGGAAAAGGTTGATGTAATTGTCACCAACCACGACCTGGTGCTGGCCGATCTGGCACTGGGCGGCGGCATGGTGCTGCCGCACCCGAAAGACACCTTTTACATTTTTGACGAAGGCCACCACCTGCCGGACAAGGCAATCAACCACTTTGCCCATAGCACTCGCCTGCAAGCCACCGCCGAGTGGCTGGGCCAGACAGAAAAAAACCTGACCCGCCTGCACGCGCAACACCAGCTGCAGGGCGAGATGGGCAGCCTGATGGAGCAGATCCCGGCCCTGATCAGCAGCCTGCGTGAACAGCAGGGCTTTGTCTTTACCACCTGTCGCGAACTGGCCGAGTTTGCTCCGGTGGGCAATCACGAATATGAACAGCCCAGACACCGTTTTCAGGGCGGCGTGGTGCCGGAGGCGCTGCGCGTGCAGGGGCTGGAGCTGAAAAAAGGCTTCATGCAGCTGACCGACATTTTCAGCCGCATCAATGACCACCTGAAAAAAGCCATGGAAGACGAGCCCGGTACACCCATTGACAGCCAGCTGGCCGAAGTGTGGTTCCCGTTGTTTGGCAGCCTGTATAGCCGTGCCGATGCCAACCTGGCGCTGTGGTCGTCGTTTACTGCCGAGGACAATGCAGAGGCGGCTCCTTCGGCCCGCTGGCTGGCCCTGACCGACTCGGGGGCGGACATTGAGATCAACTCCAGCCCGATTCTGGCGGCGGAAACCCTGCGTTGTCACCTTTGGCATGCGGCCCATGGCGTCTTGCTGACCTCCGCCACCCTGACCGCGCTGGGCCGCTTTGACCGCTTCAGTATGCGTGCCGGCCTGCCGGCTTCGGCACAGACAGCGGTGGTGCCCAGCCCGTTTAACCATGCCGAAGCCGGTGTGCTACACGTGCCGGACCTGGGCGTGGACATTCGCGATGTTGATGCCCACAGCCGGGCTATTGTGCGGGCTTTGCCGGATTTGCTGGAGCACAACCTGAGTGCACTGGTGCTGTTTTCTTCACGCAAACAAATGAACGACGTGTTTGAAGGGCTGGACCGGGACTGGCGCAAGCGGGTGCTGATCCAGGGACGGCTGTCACGCCAGGAAACCCTGCAAAAACACAAAAAGCGCATTGATGACGATGAAGTCAGTGTGCTGTTCGGCCTGGCCAGCTTTGCCGAGGGCGTTGACTTGCCGGGCGATTATTGCCAGCACGTTGTCATCGCCAAGATTCCCTTTGCCGTACCGGATGATCCGGTCGAAGCGGCGCTGGCGGAGTGGATTGAGGCACGTGGCGGCAATCCGTTTATGGAAATTACCGTGCCGGACGCCTCGCTGCGCCTGATCCAGGCATGCGGGCGGCTGTTGCGCAACGAGCAGGACCGGGGGCAGGTCAGCATTCTGGACCGCCGGCTGGTGACCCAGAGATACGGCAAGGCTTTGCTGAATGCACTGCCGCCGTTCAGAAGACAGATAGACTGAGCGCGGATGCGCCAGGAGAAAGCTATGCCACGCTCAATTCAGGGTACATTCGAGCCAGGGTTTGCCCCGGTGGTGCAGATGTTGCAGGACATGCTGCAACAGCCGGAGCAGCGCGGGGCGGCGCTGTGCGTGTATCAGCATGGCCAGCGGGTGATTGACGTCTGGGCCGGGGTTGTCGACCGGGCAGGGCGGCAGCCATGGCAGGAAGATACCCTGGTCAACGTATTTTCCAGTGGCAAGCCGGTGCTGGCAGTGGTCGTGCTGCAACTGGTGGCAGAAGGGCGCTTGCAGCTGGATGCCCCGGTGAGCAGTTACTGGCCGGAGTTTGCACAGGCCGGCAAGCAGGCAATTACCCTGCGCCAGCTGTTGTCGCACCGCTCGGGCTTGTCGGCCATTGGCGAGCCATTGCCGCCTGCAGCGTTATTTGACTGGCAGCGCATGGTGCAGGCGCTCGAACAGCAGCAGCCCTGGTGGACACCGGGCAAGGCCCACGGCTATGCACCCATGACTTACGGCTGGCTGCTGGGCGAGCTGGTGCGCCGGGTGGACAGCTGCATGCCGGGCGCTGCCATTGCCCAACGCATTGCCGGCCCGCTGGGGCTGGAGTTTTATGTCGGCCTGGGCGAGGCGCAATTAAAGCGGGTCAGCGATGTTTCGCGCATCAAGAATGCACAGGGTGACGAAGTTGCGCAGCGGCTGTACGCACGCATGCTGCAAGCGAAAACCCTGACCGGCAAGGCATTTACCAACCCGCCATCCATGATGACCAGCAGCAATAAGCCAGAGTGGCGCACTATGCAGCAGCCCGCGGCCAATGCCCATGCCGATGCGCGGGCGCTGGCCGGTTTTTACAACGGCCTGCTGCAAGGGCGCTTGCTGCCCGGAGACCTGCTGAATGAAGTGCAGCGTGAGCACAGCAGCGGCATGGACCGCACCCTGCTGGCCGAAACCCGCTTTGGCCTGGGCTGCATGCTTGAACAGCAAGGCAAACCCTATGCCAGCTACGGGCTGGGCATGCGGGCATTTGGCCACCCGGGGGCTGGCGGCACGCTGGGCTGTGCCGATCCGGAACACGGCCTTGCAGTGGGCTTTGTCACCAACAGCATGGATGCCTATGTCATGATGGACCGAAGGGCGCAGGCACTGAACCGCTGCCTGCTGACCTGCATCTGAGCAGCCAGGCTCCAGCTTCGCTGCAGGACGGATGACCGGGTTAAAGTTTCCCGGCGCTCTTGTCTTCCAGAAGGGTGTGGGCAGTTTTGTGGCTGTAAAGCCAGAACAGTCTTGATGCGCAGGCCAATCCCATGGCCTTGTTGCCATCAGGCTGACCGGACTCTTGGGCAAAAATGTGGATTTGATCGCCGGTTTCAGGCGTGCAGCAGCAAAAACTCCATCAGTGCCTTTTGGGCATGCAGGCGGTTTTCCGCTTGCTGCCAGACTACAGCACGGGGATCGTCCAGCAAGGTCATGCTGATTTCCTCGCCACGGTGTGCCGGCAAACAGTGCATGAAAAGTACGTCATCGGCTGCCTGGTCAAGCAGTTGTTCGGTTACCTGGTAGCCCTTGAAGGCTTCCATGCGCTCTTTGGCTTCTTCTTCCTGGCCCATGGATGCCCAGACATCAGTACTGACCAGATGTGCGCCCATGATGGCCTTGGCCGGATCGTAGATGATCTGTACACGGTCACCGGCTTGTGCCAGTAGCTGGGCACTGGGTTCGTAGCCCATGGGGCAGCCAACACGTAGCTGGAAGTCAAACTGCATGGCCGCTTCGATATAGGAGTTGCACATGTTGTTGCCGTCACCAATCCAGGCCACGGTTTTTCCCGCTATGCTGCCGCGCTGCTCGACAAAGGTTTGTACATCAGCCAGCAACTGGCAGGGGTGGGAGTCGTCAGACAGGGCATTGATTACCGGTACGCTGGAGTAGCCGGCAAACTCTTCCAGTCCGGCGTGGGCGTAAGTACGGACCATGATCAGGTCGAGCATGCTGGACATGACGCGAGCGCTATCGGCCAGCGGTTCTCCACGGCCAAGCTGGGTATCACGCGGAGACAGGAAAATGGCGTTGCCGCCCAGCTGAAAAATGCCGGTTTCAAAGGAAATACGGGTACGGGTGGAGGACTTCTCAAAAATCATTCCCAGCATGCGGCCTTTCAGGGTTTCGTGGGCTATGCCTTGTTGGCGTTGCTGCTTGAGCTCAATGGCTCGTTGAATGATTTGATTGAGCTCGGCTTGAGAGCAGTCAAACAGCGACAGAAAGTGCCTGATGTTCATGCTGGAAGATCCCGTTTTAAATAGGCTATGGCAAAGTGGTGAATTCTATCGGGTAGAGTGTTGCAGGTGCAAATCTGAATGAGTGATCCGGATCAAGAAGCAGCGGCTGATGGCAGATGGCGGGACACTGGCTGCATGAATATAGTTGACTGCCGGGCTGGGGTATAGGCTAGAATGGTTCGCAGCCAAATACCGCTCAGGTACCAAAGTACTGTCTAGTCTAGAGGTGAAATGTGGATATTATCGAAACCATCAAGGAACAAATTGCCAGCAACACCGTCCTGCTTTACATGAAAGGGTCGCCTAATGCACCCCAGTGTGGCTTTTCACAGCGTGCCTCTCAGGCCCTGATGAGCTGCGGCGAGAAGTTTGCCTTTGTTGATATCCTGCAGAATCCGGATATCCGTGCGAATCTGCCCGGTTATGCCAACTGGCCGACTTTCCCGCAACTGTGGGTTGCTGGTGAGTTGGTTGGCGGTTGCGATATCGTCACCGAAATGCATGAAAGCGGTGAGCTATGCAAGCTGGTTAAAGAGGCCGTTGAGAAAGCTGATGAATAAGCTTTAGCCTCATTATACAAAAAGCCCCTCAGCTGCAGGGGCTTTTTTGTACCTGCGGTATTGGGTTTGCACTGTGGCGTCTGGGCCGGTCGGGGCGCTGCGCCGGGCTGCGCTGGTTCGGTCCAGCAGGCTGGCCCAAACCGCTAAAGGCCCGGCTTCGGCCCCGTCCGTCCCGAATCTGCCTTGTGCGGGG
>JAAYFD010000024.1 GCA_012728415.1 Gammaproteobacteria bacterium | reverse complement strand
TCGGTGGTCAACGTATTTGCCTTTACCCATGCGTTCATGGGCGACTTCAAGTGGGATACGTTCCTGATCGACCCGATCATGTTCATCATGTGGAGCTTTGTTGCGATCAGTATCCTGCTGTGGGGCCGTGGCGTGTTCTGCGGCTGGCTGTGCCCCTTTGGTGCGTTGCAGGAGCTGATCAACGAGGCGGCCCGCGCGCTGAAAATCAAACAGTACGAACTGCCCTGGGCGGTGCACGAGCGGCTGTGGGCGGTGAAGTACATCATTTTGCTGGCGCTGTTCGCCATCTCGCTGGACAGCATCGCCACGGCGGAGAAGTTTGCCGAGGTGGAGCCGTTCAAGACTGCGATCACGCTGCACTTCATGCGTGAGTGGAGCTTCGTGCTGTACGCGGTGATCCTGCTGGTGATCAACATCTTCACGCGCAAGGTTTACTGCCGCTACATCTGCCCGCTGGGCGCGGCGCTGGCGATCCCGACCCAGCTGCGCCTGTTCGACTGGCTCAAGCGCCGCAAAGAGTGTGGCACCCCGTGTCAGCTGTGTGCGGTGGAGTGCGAGGTACAGGCGATCCACCCGGATGGCCGTATCGACCCGAACGAATGTCACCACTGCCTTGACTGCCAGGTGACCTACTACAACGACAACCGTTGCCCGCCGCTGGTGGCGAAAAAGAAACGCCGCGAGCGCACAAAAGCTGCTCCCGATGCCGGGAAGCCGCAAATCATTCCGGCTGTTGAGCTGGATGCTTCAACCTGACCGTATGGATCAGGTAAATACTATGGAGATAGATCTGTCATGAGCGATAAGAAAATTACTACAGAAGCAGGAAAAGCTGGCCTTAGTCGCCGTGGCTTTCTCGGTGCTACTGCCGTAACAGGTGCAACCCTGGCTGCAGGCGCTGCAACCATGGGTGGAACTGTAATGACCCGCGAGTCCTGGGCTGCTGCTGTCAAGGAGTCACAGCTGAAAACTCACGTGGGGCCGGGTGAGCTGGACGAGTATTACGGTTTCTGGAGTGGCGGTCACTCCGGTGAGGTGCGCGTTCTGGGCGTACCTTCCATGCGTGAGTTGATGCGTATTCCGGTGTTTAACGTATGTTCTGCAACCGGTTGGGGCCTGACCAACGAATCCCGTGAAGTACTGGGCGACAGCGCCAAGTTCCTTAACGGTGATGCGCACCACCCGCATATTTCAATGACTGACGGCAAATACGACGGCAAGTACCTGTTCATTAACGACAAGGCCAACAGCCGTGTTGCGCGTATCCGCCTGGACATCATGAAGTGCGACAAGATCACCACCATTCCAAACGTCCAGTCCATCCACGGCTTGCGCCTGCAGAAGGTTCCACACACCAAGTACGTTTTCTGCAACGCCGAGTTCATCATTCCACAGCCAAACGATGGTTCGGTCGGCTTTGATAACTGGGACAGCGCCGAAAAATTCACCATGTTCAATGCGGTGGATGCCGAGACCATGGAAGTGGCCTGGCAGGTCATTGTCGACGGTAACCTGGACAACGTTGACGCCTGCTACACCGGTAACTATGCAGCCGCTACCTGCTACAACTCCGAAGGTGCGACCGACCTGGCCGGCCAGATGCGTAACGAGCGCGACTGGGTCACCGTGTTCAACATTCCACGCATTGAAGAAGAAATTGCCAAGGGCAACTTCGTTACCCTGGGTGACTCGAAGGTGCCCGTGGTTGACGGTCGCAAGAAAGATGGCAAGAACGCCCGCGTAACCCGTTACGTTCCGGTTCCAAAGAACCCGCACGGCCTGAACACTTCACCAGACGGCAAGTACTTCATTGCCAACGGCAAGCTGTCGCCAACCTGCTCGATCATTGCCATTGATCGTCTGGATGACCTGTTTAACGACAAGTACGAAGACGAGCGTGATGTAATTGTCGGTGAGCCAGAGCTGGGTCTTGGGCCGCTGCACACCACCTTTGACGGTCGTGGCAACGCCTACACCACCCTGTTCATCGACAGCCAGGTGGTGAAGTGGAACATCGAAGAAGCCATCCGCTTCTACAACGGCGAGAAAACCAATTACATCAAGCAGAAGCTGGACGTTCATTACCAGCCGGGCCACAACCATGCCTCCCTGACCGAGTCCAGCGAGGCGGACGGCAAGTGGCTGGTGGTGCTGAGCAAGTTCTCCAAGGACCGCTTCCTGCCGGTTGGCCCACTGCACCCCGAAAACGATCAGCTGATCGATATTTCCGGTGAAGAAATGAAGCTGGTTCACGATGGCCCGACGTTTGCCGAGCCGCATGACTGCATCATGGCACGCCGTGATCAGATCAAGACCAGCAAGGTTTGGGACCGCAACGACCCATACTTTGCTACTACCCGTGCCATTGCCGAAAAGGATGGCATCGACCTGATGCGCGACAACAAGGTCATCCGGGATGGCAAGAAGGTTCGTGTCTACATGACTTCTGCGGCTCCTTCCTTCAACCTGACCGAGTTCGAGGTGAACCAGGGCGACGAGGTGACTGTATTTGTCACCAACCTGGATATGATCGAAGACGTCACCCATGGCTTCTGTATGGTTAACCATGGTGTCAGCATGGAGATCAGCCCGCAGCAGACCTCCTCTGTCACCTTTGTTGCCGACAAGCCAGGCATGTTCTGGTACTACTGCAACTGGTTCTGCCATGCTTTGCACATGGAAATGTCCGGCCGCATGTATGTAAAACCGGCCAACTGAGTGTAAACTCCGAAACGGCCCGCCCATGTGGCGGGCCGTTTTCCTTAAGAGCGTTCATTTTATAAGGCTGCACATGAACATTAGATTGGCTATTAGCGCTTTCGTATTGGCGTGTTCAATGCAGGTTTTCGCCAATCAGACCCCCGACTCTCTGAGCAATCTCAACTTGCATGCCATCCAGGCACCGCCGGACGCTGATGCAACCTTGTTGTCTGTGACCACGCTGCCACTTGAGCACCAGGGCGGTGATCATTGGCGCTTGCCAGCCGGGCTCTATGCAGGCAATTTTGTTCTGGATGTTCCCATCCACCTGGAGTGTGAGCCGGGCGCGGTACTGTCCGGTACCGGGCAGAAAAACACCCTTAATATCCGTGCGGCTGATGCCACACTGGAAAATTGTCGCCTGGAAGACTGGGGAAAAAATCTTACCGACATGAATGCCGGCATTTTTGTTGAGCGAACAGCCGAGCGGGCCAACATCATTGGTAATTCTTTGCAGGGCCCGGGCTTTGGCGTCTGGGTTGATGCCACGCCTCATGTCAGTGTCATTGGCAACAAAGTGCAAGGCGACAATAGCATGCGCACCCAGGACCGCGGCAACGGTTTGCATTTTTTCGCTGTACGTTTTGCCAACATCAAGGACAACGAAGTCTGGCATGTGCGTGATGGCATCTACATTGATGCATCCAACGACAATGTAATTGATGGCAACCGTCTGCGCGACATGCGCTACGGCATCCATTATATGTTTTCCAACCGCAACAAGGTTATCAACAACGAAACTCGCCGTACCCGTACCGGTTATGCGCTGATGCAGAGCCGTCAGCTGACCGTACTCGACAACTACTCAGATCATGACGAAAACTATGGCATTTTGATGAACTATGTCACTTACTCGACGTTGCAGAACAACTTTGTCACTGCAGTGCAGGCCGGGGTGGGGGATGGTATCCATATCTCCGGTGGCGAGGGGAAGGGTTTGTTCATCTATAACTCGCTGTTTAATACCATTTCCGGCAATCATTTTGAAAACAGTGCCCTGGGTATTCACCTGACGGCCGGCGCCGAAGACAACAAGATTTACGACAACAGCTTTGTCAACAACCAGCAACAGGTCAAATATGTTGCTTTGCGTGAGCAAGAATGGTCCCACGAAGGGCGTGGCAACTTCTGGAGCGACTACCTGGGGTGGGATCGTAATAACGACGGCATTGGTGATGTTCCCTACGAACCCAATGACAATGTGGACCGTCTGCTATGGACTTACCCGCAGGTACGTCTGTTGATGCATAGCCCCGGTATCGAGGTATTGCGGCTGGTGCAGCGAGCGTTTCCCGTCGTCAAATACCCCGGGGTCCAGGATAGCTATCCGTTGATGCGCCCTGTGCGGACCATGCATGCACGGCCAGAAGGAAAACAGGAATGACAGCAGTAGTAGAGCTCAACAAGGTCAATCAGCATTATGGGAAGCTGCAGGTGTTGCATGAGATCAGCTGGAGTCTGCAGCCCGGCGAGATCATGGGTTTGTTTGGACATAATGGTGCTGGCAAGACCACCAGCATTCGCCTGATTCTCGGGCTGATCCGGCCCAGTGGCGGTGAGCTTAATGTGCTGGGAGGGCAGGCACACGATGCCCGTGTCCGCCAGCAAATCGGTTTTTTGCCAGAAAATATCATGTTCTATCCGCAGCTGACAGGGCTGGAAACCTTGCAACACTTTGCCCGCCTGAAAGGTGCGCCGATGAGCCAGGTTGCCGACTTGCTGGAGCAGGTCGGCCTGACCGCGGCCGGCAGCCAGCGGGTCAAGGCCTACTCCAAGGGGATGCGTCAGCGTCTTGGCCTCGCCCAGGCGCTGCTGGGTGATCCCAGGCTGTTGATCATGGACGAACCTACGGTCGGGCTGGATCCCATTGCTACCCAGTCCCTGTATCGTCTGATGGAACAGCTGCGCAGTCAGGGTACCAGCATTATTATCTGCTCCCACGTATTGCCGGGGGTTGAATCGTATATCGACAAAGCGGTCGTCATGGCCCGTGGACGCCTGGAAGTAGTTGGTGATTTATACCAGCTGCGCGAGCATGCCGGCTTGCCGGTACGCATTCGTGTGCGCGGTCTGGAAGGTCGTGAGCTGGCGCTGCCAGGTATTGACAGTCGGAATACCCTCCACGATGGCTGGGAAGAGCTGGCAGTGCGCCCGCAGTCGCGTCTTGAAGTGGTCAGCCGGTTGTTGCAGGAGCAACCGCAGGATCTGGAAGTACGCCCGCCCTCGCTGGAAGACCTCTACTGTTATTACACGGAAAAAGCCGGTGCTGTAGGCGTGGCAGGAGTTCAACAATGAAGCAGATTTTCAATATTGCCCGCAAGGAGTTCAGTGATGGCTTGCGTAACCGCTGGATGCTGGCAATCAGCCTGCTGTTCTCGGTGCTGGCGGTGGGCATTGCCTGGTTTGGTGCGGCAGCGTCAGGGCAGGTTGGCTTTACCTCGATTCCGGCCACCATTGCCAGTCTGGCCAGTCTGGCCACCTTTTTGATGCCGCTGATTGCCCTGCTGCTGGCCTATGATGCGATTGTCGGCGAAGAAGAGGGGGGCACCCTGATGCTGCTGCTAACCTATCCGCTAAGCCGCAGTCAGCTGCTAACCGGCAAGTTTCTTGGTCATGGCATGATTCTTGGCTTGGCTACTTTGCTGGGCTTTGGCAGTGCCGCAGTGGCCATTGCTGTGCTGGTGCCGGATGTTTCGCTTGGCTTGCTGGCCAGTGCCTTTATCCGTTTTATTCTGTCGTCGACCCTGCTGGGGCTGGTGTTTTTGGCCTTTGCATATGTTCTGAGCAGCAGGGCCACAGAAAAATCCACTGCAGCCGGCCTGGCACTGGGTGTCTGGTTCCTGTTCGTACTGGTGTTTGATCTGGCCCTGCTGACCATTTTGGTGGTCACAGAGGGCCGCATCAGTCCCGAGCTGCTGCCATGGTTGCTGTTGCTCAACCCAACGGACATCTACCGGCTGATTAACCTGGCAGGTTTCGAGGCCGGTGCCCAGGGCCTGGGAGTGATGTCATTGGCGAGCGACCTGCCCATGGGATTGACCGCACTTTGGGCCTGTTTGCTGGCCTGGCTGGCTGTCATTCTGGCATGGGCACACCTGGCGTTTGCCAAGCGGGTCGGGTAAGGGCTTTGTGCAGGGCCGGCTGGGCAGACCTGATACAACGTTCGGTCTGCCCGAGTTTGCCTGGCACGGGTGCTGGATTAGGCCCGACATCATGGAGCGCGGGGTGTTGGGCGCGGCGGCTGAAGATGGCCGGAACTTGATTGCCGAAACAAGTGACGTACTGCGTACTGGGGTGCGTGGCTGTTTCTGCTTCGTGCAGGCAATCCACTTTTGATTGAGCAATAGGAACAAAACCATGCTGAAACTGAAACAAAATGGCTTGAACTGGTTGTTGGTTGTGGTAGCAGCCGTGTTACTGACTGCCTGCAGCGATGAGCCCCAAAAACAGATCAACACGGATCCGGTGGCATTTCATTCCGCTGATGAGTGCCATGTGTGCGGTATGCTGATTACCGAGTGGCCGGGCTCGAAGGGGCAAAGTATCAACACGCAGAATGGTGAAGTCCACAAGTTTTGTTCCACTGTTGATATGTTCAGCTGGCTGTTGCAGCCGGAAAACAAGACGTTGCAGGCCAAAATCTATGTGCACGACATGGCCAAAACCCACTGGGACCAGCCGGAAGACGAGCACCTGATGGATGCCCGTGAAGCCTGGTATGTGGTCGGTAGTGGCCTGATGGGCGCTATGGGGCCGTCGATCGCTTCCTATAGTGATCGTGTTGCTGCCGATCAGCTGGCCGAAAAAACCGGAGGCCGTGTCTTGGCATTTGACCAGATTGGCCTGGAAGTGTTGCAGGAAATCGCGCGCGCCGGTCACGAGCATGCTGCCGAGATGGGCGAGATGCTGCAGCACCAGATGCACGGCGGCGACGACCATGCCAGGCCAGAGCATGATTCCCATGGCGAGGCTGATCACGAGAGTGAGCAGCATGATGACCAGGCGGCTGGCCAACAGACAGAGCACTAAGCAAACGGTACCCCATGCGCTGTGCTGGCAGCTTCGGCTGTTGGCGTGGCGCTTATGCAGGGTTAGTACAGCCGGGCGATCAGTGCCGGCACGGCGGCTTCCACCCGCAGGATGCGTGGGCCAAGCTGCACTGGCTTGAATCCGGCAGCCTGACGCATCAGCTCAACTTCGTAAGGAATCCAGCCGCCTTCGGGGCCGATAGCCAGAGTCAGAGGTTGTTTGCCCAGACTGCGCGGGCACTCGGGAAAGTCTCCCGGGTGGGCCACCAGCTTTAGGCTGTTGTTGGCCAGTGTGGGCAGTCGATCCTCGACAAAGGGCTTGAAGCGTTTTTCCAGT
>JAAYFD010000004.1 GCA_012728415.1 Gammaproteobacteria bacterium | reverse complement strand
GCGCACACTGATGGCAACGGAAGACGGAACGCCGCAGGGTGGGATTATCTCCCCCTGTCTGGCCAACGCCACTCTAAATGGACTGGAAACCGGACTAAAAGCACATTTGTGTGAACAGTTCGGAAAAACGAAAGGAAGCAAGCTCAAGGTCAGCGTGGTGCGTTATGCCGATGATTTCGTGGTACTGGCCAGCTCGAAAGAGCTGCTGGAGGAAACCATCAAGCCGTGGATAGTCACATTCCTCGCCGAGCGGGGTGTGGAGCTGTCAGCGGAAAAGACGCAGATTACACACATTGAAACCGGGTTCGATTTTCTAGGGTGGAATTTTCGTAAATATGCGCCCAAGTCACATCGCAGGGTTCCGAAGTTACTAATCAAGCCAGCCAAAGGTAACGTGCAAGCGTTCTACCGGCGGGTGCGAGAGGTGATAGGAAGCAGCGGAGCAATGACGCAGGGAGCACTGATTGGGCGCTTAAATCCAATACTGCGGGGGTGGAGTAACTATCACTCTCCGGTAGTGGCCAAGGAAACCTTCAACAAGCTGGATCACATCATTTTCTGGCGTCTCTGGAGGTGGGCAAAACGTAGGCACCCAAATAAGTCTGCCAAATGGATTCGGAAAAAGTACTTCCATTCCATAGGCGGGCGAAACTGGGTGTTTGCCAAACCCTATAAAAATGAGCAGGGTGAAGTAAAATACAGGCAGCTTTATGAGCTTGCCAGTACGGACATCGTGCGACATAAGCGGTTACCAGGGGCTTACAGTCCCTTTGACCCGGAGCACGAGCTGAAATGGGAAAAGCTCAGAGCTGAACGAATGCGGCACAAGCTGCGTTACAGCAAGGAAATACTGAAACTACTCATCAGGCAAGAAGGAAAATGTGCACTGTGCGGCCATGAAATCAGCAAGGAAACGGGCTGGCACGACCACCACATCGTCAGACGAGTGGATGGCGGACCGGACACGCTGAGAAACCGTGCAGTACTTCATCCGAACTGTCATGCGCAGCTTCATAGTCAGCGCATGATACAGACCCTTAAGTACAGCGGCATAAGGAACAGTCGCTCGTCACCGTAACCGGGGTAGTGTAAAATTACCCTTTTATAAACTTGAGCCGTATGCGGGGAAACTCGCACGTACGGTTCTTAGGGGGGGATGGGCCAGTAATGGTCTGTCCCTACCCGACATCCGGACAATCAATTGCCATGTATAAACTTGCCCGCCCCCTGTTGTTTTCCTTGTCGCCAGAAACGGCTCATGATTTGTCACTGGACTTGCTGGGTGCGGCTGGCCGGTTGGGCATCAGCAGGCTGTTAGGTAAACGGCATCCGTCGCTGCCGGTCAATGTCATGGGCATTGAGTTCCCCAATCCGGTGGGCCTTGCAGCTGGTCTGGACAAGAACGGTGACGCCATTCGTGGCTTGTCTGATCTTGGTTTCGGTTTTGTCGAGATTGGTACAGTTACACCGCGCCCGCAGCCAGGCAACCCCAGGCCGCGCATCTTTCGCCTGCCGCAAGCCGAGGGAGTCATCAACCGGATGGGCTTCAACAACCGTGGTGTTGACTACTTGCTGGAGCGGGTACGCAACGCCCGCTTTGATGGCGTGCTGGGCATCAATATCGGCAAAAATCTGTCTACACCGGTCGAGCAGGCCACGGATGACTATCTATACTGCCTGGACAGGGTTTACACCAGCGCCAGTTATATCACCGTCAACATCAGCTCGCCCAATACTCCGGGTCTGCGCAGCTTGCAATATGGCGACTCGCTCAAAGAGCTGCTGAGCACATTGCAGCAGCGCCAGGAAGATCTCACCGAGATGCATCAGCGCCGTGTCCCCATTGCGGTCAAGATCGCACCGGACATGACCGATGAGGAGATCGTACAGGTGGCAGAGATTGTCGTCGACTGTGGAATGGACGGTATTATTGCGACCAATACCACGTTATCCCGTGAGGGTGTTGAAGGGTTGCAGCATGCGGACGAGGCCGGTGGCCTGTCTGGTGCACCGGTGCGCGCGCAAAGCACCCATGTGGTGCGGGTGTTGGCAGAAACCCTGCAGGGCCGTTTGCCCATTATTGCAGTTGGCGGCATCACCGAAGGCAGGCATGCGGCAGAAAAGATTGAAGCTGGTGCCAGCCTGGTACAGATTTATTCCGGCTTTCTGTACAAAGGCCCGGCGCTGATCCGTCAGTCGGTGGATGCCATCGCCGGTACGAACCGCTCCGGCAACACTGCAGAAGCCACTTCAGTGGCGACCGATGACTGAACGGAACACCCCGGGTCGCGGCTAAAGCCGCTCCTGCAGGTTAATGTTGTGGGGGGCTGCATGGCGTCCGGCAAATACGCACCTGCATGTGCCAGCTGACTAAAAAGTGAATCTATGACCACTGACAACCTGCTTGAAATCCACCTTAGCTGCCCGAAAAGCCTGGAAGAGTTGTTACTCGCCGAAGCGCAGGAGCTGGGCCTGCAAAATGCCCGCCAGCGCCCGGCGCTGGTCAGCGGACAGGGCACGCTGGAAACTGCCTACCGGCTGTGCTTATGGTCGCGCCTGGCCAACCGGGTGCTGCTGGTCCTGACCCGCTTCCCAGTACGTAGCGCCGACGAGCTTTACGCCGGCATCCAAACTATCGATTGGCGTGACCATCTGGACAGCAAGGGCACACTGGCAATTGATTTCTCCGGTACCAGCAAGGCCATTGACAACACCCATTTCGGCGCTCTCAAGGTCAAGGACGCCATCGTTGATGCACTGCGCGACCGCATGGGCAACCGGCCCTCGGTGGAAAAGCGCAACCCAGATATCCGCGTCAATGTACACCTGCGTCGCGATGAGGCAACCGTTTCGCTGGATTTGTCCGGCACCAGTCTGCACCAGCGCGGTTACCGCTTGCAGCAGGGCGCGGCACCTTTGAAAGAAAACCTTGCCGCCGCCATTTTGCTGCGCGCCAACTGGCCGGAGCTGGCCAAGCAGGGCTACGCCCTGAGCGACCCGATGTGCGGCATGGGTACTTTTTTGATTGAAGGCGCAATGATGGCCGCGGATGTCGCACCGGGTCTCAAGCGCGAATACTGGGGTTTTAACGGCTGGCAGAGCCATGTGCCGTCCATCTGGAGCCGCTTGCTGGAGGAGGCACGACAACGGGCTGAGAAAGGACTGCAGCAGGAGCCGCTATGGATTCGCGGCTACGAAGCCGATCCGCGGCTGATACAGCCCGCCCGCAACAACATTGCCCGAGCCGGCCTTGCCGATTGGGTCAAGGTGTATCAGGGCGAGCTGGCCACCTTTGCGCCCAGCCCCGACAAGGGCCAGCCCGGTTTGCTGATCTGTAACCCGCCCTATGGCGAGCGTCTGGGTGATGAAGCCAGCCTGCTGTATCTGTATCAACACCTGGGCGAGCGCATGCGCAGCCAGTGTCTTGGCTGGCAGGCCGGCGTGTTTACCGGCGCGCCACAACTGGGCCGGCGCATGGGCATCCGCAGCCACAAACAATATGCGTTTTTCAATGGTGCGATCCCGTGCCGTTTGCTAATGTTCGATGTGCAGGAGCAAAGCTTTGTCACCGCACGCGAGCCGCAACAGGATAACAATGCTCCTGCTCAGCAGGCCGAAGCCCCGGCCCTGTTGTCCGCTGGCGGCCAGATGTTCGCCAACCGCCTGCAAAAGAACCGCCGCCAACTGAACCGCTGGTTGCGTCAAAACGACATCCAGTGTTATCGCCTGTACGATGCCGACATGCCGGAATACGCGGTGGCGGTGGATGTGTACGGTGAACATGTGCATGTACAGGAATATGCCGCGCCCAAATCGGTGGATGCTGACAAGGCACAGGCCCGCCTGCTGGATGCGCTGGCGGCGATTCCGCAGGCGCTGGGTATCCCGCGCGAGAACGTGCAGGTCAAGCGCCGCGAGCGCCAGACTGGCCTGCGCCAGTATGAACGCCAGGCCGAGCAGGGCGAGTTTCTCGAAGTGCGCGAAGGGCAGGTCAAGCTGCTGGTCAATCTGACCGACTATCTGGATACCGGCCTGTTTCTGGATCACCGCCCTATGCGTCTGCGCATCGCCAGCGAAGCCCGCGGCAAGCGCTTTCTCAACCTATTTTGTTACACCGGTGCCGCCACCGTACATGCCGCCGCTGGCGGTGCCCGCACCACCACCAGCGTGGACTTGTCAAAAACCTATCTCGACTGGGCACGGCGCAACCTGGCACTGAACGGCTTCTCGGAAAAAAACCAGTTGGTGCAGGCCGATGTCATGCAGTGGCTGGCCAAAGAGCAGGGCGAATACGACCTGATTTTTATCGACCCGCCGACCTTCTCCAACTCCAAGCGCATGCAGGACGTGTTTGACGTACAGCGTGACCAGCGCACGCTGATCAACGAAGCCATGCGCCTGCTGGCGAAAGATGGCACGCTCTATTTCTCCAACAACTTCCGCAAGTTCGAGCTGGAGCCGGAGCTGGCAGAACTGTACGACATCGAAGAAATCAGCGCCCAGACCATCGACCAGGACTTTGCCCGTAACCCGAAAATTCACCGCGCATGGCGGATTCGGCATTCTGCTACCTGAAAGTAGCAGTAACGGAGTCGTGAGTTTAACCTTTCTTCGCGGAATTCCACTTCCAAGCGGCCATTGCGTAGCTTTGGACGTTTGGGGGTGGATGGATAGCGAGCCGTCCGCTAGGACGGCCTTGTCTGATTCTGGATGTACTGCTTAATTACTTCGGTGTTCGC
>JAAYFD010000023.1 GCA_012728415.1 Gammaproteobacteria bacterium | reverse complement strand
CTGATTAGTCAGCTCGAAGCCGGTAAGGGCGTTATGGACACGCCCGTAGCAGTCAAGCACATCGACCTGCTACTAGAAGCGGGGCTGCGGCCCCGCGAAACCATGTCTAACCGCGAAGCGGCTTAGGCGTGGTAGTTCATAAGGTATTGGTGCTGTTGAGCTTTAAGGTGGTGTGCCCCGGTTAGGCCAACATGCTTGTCCTGCTTTAAGCAAACGGAGCTGCAGGTTGTTGGCATGTGGCGTGAATTGATGTGACTGTTCCCAGCAAAAGCTCTGACCAAGTAACAGACCGGATGACCAGAGCAAGTGTGTGAAGAACAACAGGGCGTTTAGAGCCTGCTGAATGTGGTGGTGCCGCCCTCCATGGCAGCCATATATGTTTGCGGAGGTTGGTTGACATGCCAGGGCATGCCAACCGCCGGGTGTCGTATTAAATGGCCGCAGCGGCAGACGCAGGCTGGCTGACGGCTGTGCGCCGACGAAACAGTGGCAGGGGAGCGTCCCAGGACGCCTGGTATTGCACGCTGAGCTCGTCCAGCGCCCGCAGGGCGTCGTGCGGGTCGCGGTCAT
Source organism: Gammaproteobacteria bacterium (assembly GCA_012728415.1). Lineage (GTDB taxonomy): Bacteria > Pseudomonadota > Gammaproteobacteria > Pseudomonadales > Pseudomonadaceae > Thiopseudomonas. The sequence goes on along the minus strand of JAAYFD010000023.1, from coordinate 38,257 downwards.
TACGTATGGCAAAAGCGTCAAAACCGCAGCGCTGCATCATTAGCAGCTGGTCACGCAACACATCACCAATAGCGCGAACTTCTTTGGTAAAGCCGTAGCGCTCACGTAGCAAGCGTGCGCTGCTGAAGGGCCGGCCGTCAGTAAACGCGGGGAAGTTGAGCGCAATCAGACTAAACACGCCAAGGTCTTCCGCCAAATCCTCTACCAGCTCATCGCTGTCCAGCCAGACGCCCAGCGCCGGCACTTGACGCAGCTCGGCAGGATGCGCTTGCCACAGAGCCAGCGGAACTATGGGCTGTTTGCAGTCCAGGGCGTCCTGCAGGGTGGCTTCAGCCGGTAGCAGGGTCCACTGGTCTTCGATAACTTCACGGTTCTTAATTATGCGGGGCATAGACTCTCTCCTTGAAGGGTGCTAGACCGATGCGCTGGTAGGTGTCGATAAAGTGCTCTTCTTCGGTGCGGTTTTCCAGATAAACGGTAATCAGCGTACTGATGACATCGGGCATTGCGTCCTGCGGAAAAGAAGGGCCGAGAATCCGGCCCAGCCCGGTTTCGCGACCGCTGTGACCACCCAGCGACACCTGATAAAACTCTTCACCTTTCTTATCCACACCAAGAATGCCAATGTGGCCAATATGGTGGTGGCCGCAGGCGTTCATGCAACCGGAAATGTTCAGATCCAGGTCGCCAATGTCGAACAGGTAGTCCAGGTCTTCAAAGCGTTGCTGAATGGCTTCGGCCACGGGAATTGACTTGGCATTGGCCAGGGCGCAAAAGTCACCGCCTGGGCAGCAGACAATATCACTGAGCAGCCCGATATTCGGAGTGGCAAAGCCCAGTTCACGAATTTCCTGCCACAACTGCAGCAGCTGCCGCTGCTCGATGTCGGCCAACACTATGTTTTGTTCACGGGTGCCGCGTACTTCGCCAAAACTGTACCGTTCAGCCAAATCAGCCAGGGCATCCAGCTGTTTGGAGTTGATGTCACCCGGTGGCACACCAATTTTTTTCAGTGATAATGTCACGCAAACGTAGCCGGATTTTTTATGCTCCCTGGTGTTGCGTTGCCGCCAGCGGGCAAAACCCGGGTATTCTTCATCTTGTCGGGCAAGCAGTTCATGCTCGTCCTCAAGCTCGAGGTAATCCGGCTCGCTAAAGTGCTGGCTGACACGCTGTACTTCTTCTTCGGTCAGGGTGGTGGGACCGTTTTTCAGGTGCTGCCACTCTTCATCCACCTTGGCGGCGAACCCTTCTGGCGTAAGTGCCTTGACCAGAATTTTGATGCGTGCCTTGAATTTGTTGTCGCGGCGGCCAAAGCGATTGTAAACTCGCAGGATTGCCTCGTTATACGTCAGCATGTGCTGCCAGGGTAAAAACTCGTTGATCACACTACCCAGCATTGGCGTGCGGCCCAGACCACCACCTACCAGCACACGGAACCCCAGCTCGCCTTCGGCATTGCGGCACAGGTGCAAGCCGATGTCATGTACTTCGGTCGCAGCACGGTCAGTCTGGCTGGCACTAATGGCAACCTTGAACTTGCGCGGCAAACGCAAAAACTCCGGGTGAAAAGTTGACCATTGACGTAAAATTTCACACCAGGGTCGTGGATCTACCAGTTCGTCCGGTGCTACCCCAGCAAAGGGGTCGGTGGTTGTGTTGCGAATGCAGTTGCCACTGGTTTGAATGGAGTGCATTTGTACACTGGCCAGGTCGGCCAGAATATCGGGCACGTCTTCCAGCCTGGGCCAGTTCAACTGCACGTTGGTGCGGGTGGTAATGTGTGCGTATTCCTTGTCATACTTGCGCGTGATATGAGCCAGCATGCGCAGTTGACTTGAGGACAGCATGCCGTATGGGCAGGCAATGCGCAGCATGGGAGCATGACGCTGTATATACAGGCCGTTTTGCAGGCGCAGGGGCAGAAATTCTTCTTCGCTCAGCTCGCCGGCAAAATAGCGCCGGGTCTGGTCGCGGAATTGGGCAACCCTCTCTTCAACGAGTTGCTGGTCATACGAATCATACAGATACATAAAACTGTCCCTGGATCTAGTCAGTGAGTCGAACGGCACATTAACAAGCTTTCTTTATTCTATAAAGTAATTATTTTTTATATGTTGATTCCTTTTGTGGATAAGAAGGGCTGGGTTCTCCCCACCTGCAGGCCGGTCCAGCGGTGAGAGCACGTCGGAGAAATGTATGGAACATCCTGTAACAGGCGGTGACACGCCGACAATCAAAACAGAAAACCGTCATGTACCGAGGCCGGCATCTCATGCGGGCAGACTCTGGTTGGCGATAGTTTTGCTGTTGCTGATGATTGCCGGTCTGCACAGGCTGCATCACCATGAATTGCAAGGCTTGCAGCACCAACTGGTTGCGACTCAGGACAGTTTTGCCGGACTGGGAGAAGAATCATTATCGCAACTGCAACAACTGGATGAGCGCACTGCCGGACTGACTGCTCTGCAGGGGCGGGTGCAGGGCGTTCTGCTGGAGCTGGAGCACGTGCAGCGGCAGCTGCAGGACGTTTCCGGCGCTACGGCAGCAGTTCATGCGCTGCAGGCAGGGCAGGAGCAGTTGAAAAAACTACTGCCCGGGTTTTCACAGCAACTGGAAGAGCAGTCTCGGGCGGTGGAGCAAGCCGCCTTGATACTGGATAAGGCACAGCAGAAGCTGCAGGCCAGGCAGGAGCGGCAAGAGCAGCTTATGGCAGAGCAGGATGAAGCGCTGTCTGCGTTGGCGCTTGAGTTGACAGCTTCAATGCAAGAGTGGCAAGCGCTGGACCAGCAGCAGAAAGAAGACCAGGCGGCGCAACAGGCAGCTTTGGAGCAGGAGCTTGCTCGCCTGCGCAAGCAGCTGCAAAGTGTTGTTGAAGATCCGCGTTATGCGGAACTGCAGCAGTCGGTTCTTAAACTGGCACAGCGGATGGAGGGTGAACGGCAGCGTCAGCAACAGCTGGAAGAAGATATGACAGCCTTTCGTTTGCAGGTAACCCGGGCGCAGGAGCGGATACAGCAGCGACTTGATGCTCTGCAACCATAGCCTTGACAGGCTGTCTGGGAGGCCACTTCTCTAAAGGCTGCTCAGGACGTGGACTGTAGCCAGGACGCCAGCCAGGCAGAGTAAAATACCAACAAGGCTTTTCCAGCGTAGCCGGCGTGCCAGTTCGTCTTCGCCATGACTGGATAAAATAAAGGGCAGGTTTTCGTCAGGCTTGCGCATATAATGTGCGACCGGCGCCTGCGCCTGTTGTCGCTGCTGTTGTTTGGCCTGTTGCCGGGCAGCCGTTCGGACCCTGTTCCACTCATTCTCATCAAACTGGCCATCCCGATTGAGGTCAAAACGCTTAAGCAGGCCGGGAAAGTCCTGTTTCCACTCGCGAATGATGGCCGACTGCATGCGGTCAATGTCAAAAGTCTGGTGTCCGCCACCCTGCGAATAAAAGTGGCCGATGACATACAGGGGATCGCCACTGTGCAGGCGCTCTTCTGTGTAGCGATAACGCCGCCGGCCCATCACCAGTATATTGAGCCAGTGTTGTGGCTGGGGAGTCTGTGGATGACGATCGTTTCCTTGCCAGACCTGGCGACTAACCGGAATCACCCGGGCACCCTCGGGGTTGATCAGGCAGTGGCCGGTACCGTCTTCAAAACGCAAGAAAGCCTTGCTGGTCTTGCTGTCCAGTGTGCGCCAGCTGTGATGCTTGTTGTTTCCGCTGCGCTGGTACTCCTCAATACGATAGCTCCACCAGGCGCAGGGCTCGCCGGTCAAGGGTGCTTGCAGTTGTTCAGCCTGTTCGCCGACAAAGCCGTACAGTTCGACATAGCCTTGAGCTGCCGAACGTACTTTTGAGGTTGGAGTGTCCAGCAGAAAGCGGGCCTGGCGCTGACAGTCTATAAACCACCATGCCCCACCGACCGCCATGCTGCCGGTGACGCCGAGAGTAACCAACAGGCCCAGCCAGTCCATGCTTAGCCAAACAGCTCGCGGATATTTACGTCTTTGGTTTCGGCTTCGGAGAAACGCAGCAGTTCGGCAGCACCAAAGCCGAATCGGCGGGCAATCAGCGCGTCGGGAAACTGTTCAATGCGCACGTTGTTCAGGTTGACTGCTTCGTTGTACAGCTCGCGCCGGTCGGCGATAGCACTTTCCAGGCTGGCGATGCGTTGCTGCAGAAACTGGAAGCTTTCATTGGCCTTCAGCTCCGGATAGCTTTCGGCAAGAGCAAAGAGCCTGCCCAGGCCGGCGCGCAGCCCGGTTTCTGCCTGGCCGAGGGCGCTGATGTCGTGAGTTTCGCTGGCTTGGTGTACGGCATTGCGCGCACTGATTACCGATTCAAGCAACGATTGTTCATACTGCATGTATTGCTTGCAGGTTTCTACCAGCTTGGGCAGTTCTTCATGGCGTTGTTTGAGCAATACGTCAATATTTGCCCAGGCTTTGCCTACGCCATGCTTAAGACGAACGAGACCGTTGTACAGTCCTATGCCCCAGAAAATCAGCAGGGCGATGATGGTTAAGAAAGCAACAATTATGAGGCTCATGGGTTCTCCCTGTCGCATGTTTGCATTGTCTGTGGGGCAGGTTACAAGTATACAGGGAAAGCAGACTTTTGACCGCATGCCCCGGCGGTTAGTCGCCGTTGCGCACCGGCAGGTTATGCATCGCCTGCAAAGACTGCATGAGCAGATTTACTTTATCAACTGACTCCTGATATTCGGCTTGCCACTCCGAGGCCAGGGTGATCCCGCCACCACCCCAACAATGAATGTTGCCATTCACTGCCAGGAGTGTGCGAATGCAAATGGAGCTGTCAAAACGGCCCCGGTTGTCCAGATAAAACAGGCTGCCGCAGTAAATTTCCCGTGAGCAGGCTTCCAGCTGATCAATCAGCCGCACTACCGGCTGTTTGGGCGTACCACTAATGGATGCACCGGGAAAACACTGATCAACAACATTGAGTGCATCCGTGCCCGGTTTTAGCCGTCCCTGCACGCAACTGACCAAGTGGTGTACGTTGGGGTAACTTTCCAGCTGAGCCAGTTGTGGCGTGCTGACATCAGTACACAATGGGGCCAGCTCGGCTGCTTGCAACTCGACGATCATCAGGTTTTCTGCCCGGTCTTTTGCGCTGGCCAGCAGTTCGGCGGCCAGTGCGCGGTCTTCCTCCCGGGTATGCCCGCGGCGTCGGGTTCCCTTGATTGGGCGTGCCTCCAGCTGGCCATTGATGATGCCAAGGAAACGTTCCGGCGAAGCACTGAGGATGGCGTCTTGCGGGCCCAGCCTGACAAAGCCGGCATAGGGGGTAGGGCAATGCTGACGCAAAACCCTGTATGCGGTCCAGGGGTCGCCCTCATAAAGGGTGTCGAAACGCTGGGTAAAGTTGATTTGAAAGCAGGTGCCGGCACGAATTTCAGCCTGAACTTGCTCGATGCCCTGTCGATATTTTTCTGCAGAGATCAGTGGCTGGAAGCATTTTAGCAGGCGAAAGCGGCTGCTAACCGGCTGCTGCTGTGTCTGCAGCATTTGTAATAGAAATTGCCGGCGCTCATGTGCCATGCTGCCATGACAAAATAGCCAGCTGCGCTGATGCTGGTGATCGTTGATGAGCGCCCAGTCATACAGGCCAACCCGGGCGCCTGGCAACGTGCGCGGATGACGGCTGGCCGGCTGGCCGAAATGATAGCTCAGATAGCCAAGCAGGCCACCGGTAAAGGGCAGCTGGTCATGCCGGGTGGAGCCATCGGCAGGCAGCTGGCGCAACAGTTGCCGGGCGCGCTCAAGGAAGTCGGTCGATGTTTCTTTTGCGTGCGGGCTGATCTGCTGCAACGGCCAGGCACTGGCGATATCGAACCGGGCCGGAGCGGCGGAAGCTGGTTGCCCGCTGTCGAGCAAAACGGCGCCGGGCGCATGGTGAAAGTGCGAGAAGCGCAGGCTGATGTCAGCCTGCCAGGGCAGGGAGTAAAGGCCGGGCTGTCGTTCTTCCATTGGTTATTTCGCGGCAAACAGTTGTTGAGCCAGCAAAACACGCTCGGCGGGCGTTTCCGTGCGTTTCTCTTTTTTCAGCCGGGCCACATGTTCTTCAATTGCATGGGCGCGCGGTGTCAGGCCGGCATTGTTGGCAATCTGGATATTAAGCCCGGGACGGGCATTCAGCTCCAGAATCAGCGGGCCTTTTTCCTGGTCCAGCACCATGTCGACACCAATGTAGCCCAGCCCGCATAACTCGTGACAGTTGGCCGCCAGCTCCATGAACTGTTTCCAGAAAGGCAGCTGGACCCCGGCAACCGGCTGGGTAGTATCCGGATGTTTGCTGATTTTGTCGTTTAGCCAGGTACCTTGCAGGGTGATGCCCGTGGCCAGGTCGACACCAACGCCAATAGCACCCTGGTGCAGGTTGGCCTTGCCACCAGACTGCCGGGTGGGCAGGCGCAGCATGGCCATCACCGGGTAACCCATCAGTACGATGATGCGGATATCTGGAACACCCTCATAACTGATGCTCTTGAAGATTGGGTCGGGTGTTACGCGATATTCGATCAGTGCGCGGTCACGACCGCCGCCCAGTGAATAGAGACCGGTCAGGATATTGGAAACCTGGTACTCGATTTCTTCATGGGTGATGATTTTTCCGGAAACTGTACGGTAACGGCCTTCGAAACGGTCGGCGACGACCAGGATGCCGTCGCCCCCTGCACCCTGGGCCGGTTTGATGACAAAGCCTTCGTGGCCGGCAAGGATTTGCTCGAGCTTGCCGATGTCCTTTTCAGTTTCGATGACACCGTACATTTCCGGTACGTTGATGCCGTTGGCCAGGGCCCGCTCCTTGGTCAGGATTTTGTCATCCACCACGGGGTACAGGCTGCGCTTGTTGTACTTGAGAACGTAGTCGGCATTGCGGCGGTTGATGCCCATGATGCCTTTGGCTTCCAGCTCACGCCAGGTTTTGATCAGGCCGAACATGACATCAGTCCTTCAGGAACGCTTTAAAGCGGAATAGCTCGGTCAGGCGGTAGCCTCGATAGCGGCCCATTGCCAGCATGAAGCCAACCATAATCAACAGGACCCCCGGGAAGGTGAAGACAAAGTAGTTCAGCTCCTGAATGCTCATCAGGTAGTGTGCCAAAGAAGCTGAGAACAGTGTGCCGATGGCCACCTTGAAGGCTGTATTGCCGCCACGTTCTTCCCAGGTAATCGACAGGCGCTCAATGGTCATGGTCAGAATTACCATTGGGAATAGCGAGATGGATAAACCGCGCTCCAGTCCCAGCTTGTGGCTGAGCAGACTGATCACGGCGATCAAGACTACTACGAACGTTAACACTACCGACAGGCGTGGCAGCATTTGTAATTTCAGGTGCTCAAGGTAGGAGCGTAGTGACAGGCCCAGTGCTGTGATCAGACCGAACAACAGGATTCCAAAGCCCAGCTGGGTTTCACGGAAAGCCAGGGCGATCAGGACCGGTGTGAAAGTCCCCAGGGTTTGCAGACCGCCAAGGTTGCGCAAGATTAAAATGACCAGCACGCCAATCGGGATCATGATCATCACCTGGTAGGTTTGCTGGGTGCTCAGCGGCAAACCATACAGTGAGTAGTCAAGGAAACTGGTTGCGTTGCTGGCGCTGCCGGTTAGCTGTGCCAGGCGAATAGCGTTGATTTCGCTGCTGTTGACTGTGAAAGATACTTGTGGCCGGCTGCCGCCTTCCAGGGTAAGCAGGGGGGCATCGCCATACCACCAGATCAAGCGGTCGGAAGGCAGCCCCTGCTGGCCGGTTTGCGGGTTGAAATAAAGCCATTTTTTGCCGTTGAAGCTGCGGATCCATAACTCGGGTTCCTGGTTGGCACCGGTATCCAGACGCAGCGTGTGTACGAGCTGCATGGGCACTTTGGCAATGGAGAGTACCAGGTCGATCACCGCCGCCTTTCGGCCGGGACTGTTGTCGCCGCCGAGCAGCAGTTTGCTGTTGTCGTCATCTTTGTTGTTGACGCGCTTGATGGTCTCGCTGATGAAGGTTTCAATATCTGCCGAATGCTGGCGAATTGGGGCGAGCAGAGCTTCGGCGGCAATTTTTTCGACACCTTCAATGGGCAGGCTTTCGCGAAACGTCGGCCCTTTGGGTTTGGCCTGGTCGGCACCATAGCGGGTGGTTAGCACCATACGGTAGTACAGGGTCTGCTTGCCGGTGTTGCGCCTTGCCGACCAGGTGATCAGACGGTTCTCTCCCTGATGATTAACACTGACACCGTAGTTTTTCGAGATGAAGCTTTCGTTCAGGCTGGTGTAACTGTCACTCAGGGGAGGCACAAACATTTGCAGTTTGACTGGCGTATTGCCGGCCGCCTGAAATTCTATTTTGGCATCAACGTTCCACAGGTTGTCAGTTTCGTGCTCGGTGACCGGAATCTTGAGCACAAAAATTTGGTAGGCAGTGATCAGTACGCCCAGTCCGACCAGTGCGGTGATCAGTAGCTTCAAATGCAAGGTTAATGAACGCATGGGTAATTTACTCGGAAAGGCTGGGGTCGGAGTGGTTCAGTATCGGCTCGCCGGCGGTCATGCTCAAGTCGGGGTCGACAATCCCGCCCAACGACTTGAGACCGCGCGCTCCGAGCAGGAACGGGTACTTGAAGGCGCTGCGGTCAGTCAGGTTAACCTCGATTTGCTGCTGACGATTGCCAATATGCACAGTCAAATTGATAACGGGCCGGGCGCTATAGGTTTTTTCTTCCTCGGGATCGAAGTCGTCGGCACGGCGCTTGATGCGTGAGACGCGGGCTATCGGCAGCTCGTAGACCTGTTCAGGGGCCGTATCGAAAGCGAGCTGAAAACGTACCCAGGGTTCGCCGTCACGCTTGAAACGCTGGATGTTGCGGGCACTCAGGGAAGATGTGGTTGCACCGGTATCCAATTTTGCTTTTAGGCCGATGCCAAGGTCGGACAGGTAAACCTGTTCGTGCAGGCCAAAAATTTGCTTGTTGACATAGGTAGCAGCATGAATGGCGCTGGTCATAAAAAGTCCACCCAGCAGGGGCAACAGAATACGTAAAAGACTCTGAAACACTGTATGGAGTTCCTTGCAATCAATCGGAGATAAAGCAGAAGCTGGCGCTGGACCGACAGATATTGCAGCCCGGAGCGACAGCCAGCGCAGTGTACATGGAAAAACATGTCTTTTTAAGTAGAAAGCTTAACCTGCCCGCAGGCTGGCATAAAGGAAGTGTTATGCATGAAGCCGGTCATACTCTTGGTGTGCAGCATTTATTTCGTGCCGGGCATGTCTGTAAACCGCATTTTTCATTTATTAGGCTTTTGTGGAGAGCGGGGTGACCCTTTTTTCAGTTTGCGTTGACCACATGATGAGTAAAGGGTTCCTGCGCTGCAGGCTGTGACTGGAGATAAAGGTCAGAATATACGACCTTGGTTGCAGGATTGTTAACAATATCGGGGGATGTGTTGACAGTGTTGGGGGGTTTGCGTAACTTTGTGGTCGATTGAAGGACTGGATGTTAACAAAATGTTGCAAGGCACCGCTGAAACTGTCGAAAGCACAACCGGAGAAGGGTACACCCTGTCTGAGCAGGTGTTCCGTACCATACAGGCGGCGATTGTTACCGGAAGGATAGCTCCGGGCAGCAAAATTTCCGAACCGGAACTGGCTCGCACTTACGGCATTAGCCGTGGACCGCTGCGCGAGGCAATTCACCGTCTCGAGGGGCAGCGGCTGCTGGTGCGGGTGCCGCATGTCGGAGCCCGGGTTGTTTCGCTGTCGCACAAAGAGCTGATTGAGTTGTATGAAATCCGTGAGTCACTGGAAGGAATGGCCTGTCGGCTGGCGGCCAAACACATGACAGAGCAGGAAATATCCGAGCTGCGCGAAATTCTGGCTACCCACGAAAGGGATGCTGCGTTCCAGGCCGGTATCGACTACTTCCAGCAGGAAGGCGATTACGACTTTCATTACAAGATCATCCGTGGCAGCCGCAACCAGATGCTGGCCAAGCTGCTTACAGAAGAGCTGTACCAGCTGGTCCGGATGTACCGTTTGCAGTATTCGGCCACACCCAACCGGCCACAGCAGGCGTTCAAGGAACATCACCGCATTCTTGATGCCATTGCCGACGGCGATGGCGAATTGGCCGAGCTGCTGATGCGCCGGCATATCGCAACATCCAGACGTAACGTAGAGCGACATTATCAGGCCAGCAATGGCACCCCATTATCTGTACGAGGTTAATTATGAGCCGTAAAACTCCAGGACAACTGTTTCGTGATGCCGTAGCCGAAGAACGCCCGCTGCAGGTGGTCGGTGCGATCAATGCCAACCATGCGCTGCTGGCCCAGCGTGCCGGCTTCAAGGCCATTTATCTGTCGGGTGGTGGTGTTGCTGCCGGTTCGCTCGGTCTGCCGGATCTGGGTATTTCTACCCTGGACGATGTGCTGACCGATGTGCGCCGCATTACTGATGTCTGTGACCTGCCTTTGCTGGTGGATGTGGATACCGGTTTTGGTTCGTCTGCCTTCAACGTGGCACGTACCGTCAAGTCCATGAGCAAGTTTGGCGCTGCGGCCATCCATATCGAAGACCAGGTGGGTGCCAAGCGCTGTGGTCACCGCCCGAACAAGGAAATCGTTTCCCAGCAGGAAATGGTTGACCGCATCAAGGCGGCAGTTGATGCGCGTACCGATGACAGCTTTGTCATCATGGCGCGTACCGATGCGCTGGCGGTAGAAGGCCTGAACGCAGCACTGGATCGCGCTGCGGCCTGCGTCGAGGCCGGTGCCGACATGGTATTCCCGGAGGCCATCACCGAGCTGGACATGTACAAGACTTTTGCTGACCGCGTGAAGGCGCCGATTTTGGCCAACATTACCGAGTTTGGTGCCACTCCGCTGTACACCACTGAGCAGCTGGCCTCCGTGGACGTTTCCCTGGTGCTGTACCCGCTGTCCGCTTTCCGTGCCATGAACAAGGCGGCAGAAAATGTTTACACCGCGATCCGTCGTGACGGCACCCAGCAAAATGTGGTGGATACCATGCAGACCCGCATGGAGCTGTACGACCGCATCAACTATCACGCATTCGAGCAAAGCCTGGATGCGCTGTTTGCCCAGCAAAAAGGCAAGTAGTACGCTAAATTTTAGTCATCCTGCGCGTGCAAAAGTCGTCATCCTGTGCGAAGTCGCAGGATCTAGAGCTGAATTCCGCGACTACGCGCGGAATAACGAGAGATCGGTGGATAGCTGCAACAGCGTGGCTTTATGGATAAAACCAGCAAAGACAACGCTGCTATTGCACCACCAAGTTGTTCTGCGGAACACACACTGAAGTAGTAAGCATCATTATAAAAACCTAGAGGACTACACTCATGGCTGAAGAGAAGAAAAAAGTATTGAGCGGAGCCGGACTGCGCGGGCAGATTGCCGGTCAAACCTCATTGTGCACCGTCGGCAAGGAAGGTGCAGGTCTGACCTATCGTGGTTATGACGTGCGCGACCTGGCCAAGAACTGCAAGAGCTTTGAAGAAGTTGCTTATTTGCTGTGGTACGAAAAACTGCCTAACCAGGCCGAGCTTGATGCCTATGTTGAGCGCCTGAAAGGCATGCGCGACCTGCCACAGGCGCTGAAAGAAGTACTGGAGCGCATTCCTGCCGATGCGCACCCGATGGATGTGATGCGTACCGGTGTGTCCGTACTGGGCACCCTGGAGCCCGAGCTGAGCTTTGACCAGCAACTGGATGTGGCCGACCGCCTGCTGGCGTCCATGCCGGCCATGCTGCTGTACTGGTACCACTTCAGCCACAACGGCAAGCGTATCGAGTGCGTCACTGACGAGCCGGATCTGGGCGGTCACTTCCTGGCCCTTCTGCACGGCAAGTCACCCAGCGACCTGCATCGCGAAGTGATGAATGTGTCGCTGACCCTGTACGCGGAGCACGAATTCAACGCCTCTACCTTCACTGGTCGCGTTTGTGCTTCTACTTTGTCTGACCTGTACTCCTGTGTTACCGGTGCCATCGGTTCGCTGCGCGGCCCGCTGCATGGGGGTGCCAACGAAGCAGCTATGGACCTGATCGACCGTTTCCAGACCCCTGATGAAGCCGTTGCTGAGCTGAAGGCGATGATGGCTCGCAAAGAGCTGATCATGGGCTTTGGTCACGCTATCTACCGCGAGTCTGATCCGCGTAACGAAGTGATCAAGGCGTACTCTGAGAAGCTGGCAGCCGAGGTTGGCGATACCGTGATTTATCCGGTTTCCTGCGCCATCGAGAAGCTGATGTGGGATGAGAAGAAGCTGTTCCCCAACGCGGATTTCTTCCATGCTTCTGCCTACCGCTTTATGGGTATTCCAACCCCGCTGTTTACGCCGATCTTTGTTTGTTCACGCGTAACGGGCTGGGCCGCCCACGTGTTTGAGCAGCGTGCTAACAACCGTATTATCCGTCCGAGTGCGGATTACATCGGTGAAGAGCAGCGTCCGGTACCACCCATCAGCGAGCGCTGACCGGGTTTGATTGAGGTTGCTGCGTTTGTTTGAGTAGTGTGCTGGAGGTATGTGCGGCGGCTCATGTTCCGCAAAGTCGCCGTGAATACATCTGACCGCCATGGATGGCGGAAATGCAGTTTTTGCAGGAGCAAAAAACTGCCCTGTAGGCTCCATGGACCATTCATGGCCGCATAGGCTTTGCTGCACATGGGCCGCCGCACTTTGTAGTCCGTGCACGCAGCACCTCAATCCTGTTGGAAAGAGTAGGGCGGGCGTTGCCCGCCTGAATTCCTTGCAGGAATTCTTTGTGTGTCATCTGAGTGATATTTGAATGGGTGTCAGACAAAGAGTTTTTGAATAAAGCGTGTTCACTACCGTCATCCTGCGCGTAGCGAAGCGGACTCGCAGGATCCATGCAGTTTGCATATGGATTCTGCGGCCTCACACGGAATGACACTGGTGCCGCTTTGAGCATTTTGCGCGCAATGGCGATGACAATTGATTAGAAAACCGAATCACCCCCAGCTGGAAAAGATAACCATGACTATGAATACCCAATACCGTAAAAACCTGCCCGGCAGTGTGCTGGATTATTTTGATGCACGCGAGGCGGTCAATGCCATTGAGCCAGGTGCCTATGAAAAGCTGCCCTATACCTCGCGCATTCTGGCCGAACAGCTGGTGCGCCGCTGTGAGCCGGACGCGCTGACCGATTCCTTGAAGCAGCTGATTTATCGCAAGCGTGATCTGGACTTCCCCTGGTATCCGGCCCGTGTGGTGACTCACGACATTCTCGGCCTGACCGCGCTGGTGGACCTGGCTGGCCTGCGTGATGCCATTGCCGCCAAGGGTGGCGATCCGTCCAAGGTCAACCCAGTGGTACAGACCCAGCTGATTGTTGACCACTCCTTGGCCGTTGAGTGTGGCGGTTTTGACCCCGATGCTTTCCAGAAGAACCGTGAAATCGAAGACCGTCGCAACGAAGACCGTTTTCACTTTATCGACTGGACCAAGACCGCGTTCGACAATGTGGATGTGATTCCGGCCGGTAACGGCATCATGCACCAGATCAACCTGGAAAAAATGTCGCCCGTGGTGCAGGTGCGTGAAGGCGTGGCCTTCCCGGATACCTGTGTCGGCACCGACAGTCATACCCCCCATACGGATGCACTGGGTGTGATTTCTGTCGGCGTGGGCGGTCTGGAAGCTGAAACCATTATGCTGGGGCATCCTTCCATGATGCGCCTGCCGGATATCGTCGGTGTCGAGCTGATCGGCAAGCGCCAGCCGGGCATTACCGCAACTGACATCGTATTGGCGCTGACCGAATTCCTGCGCACCGAGCGTGTAGTGGGTGCCTATGTCGAGTTCTTTGGCGAGGGTGCCGACAGCCTGTCCATCGGTGACCGTGCCACCATCTCCAACATGACGCCTGAGTATGGTGCCACTGCGGCGATGTTCTACATCGACGGCCAGACCATCGACTATTTGCGCCTGACCGGTCGCGACCCCAAGCAGATCGAGCTGGTTGAACAGTACGCCAAACACACCGGCCTGTGGGCTGACAGCCTAAAAACTGCCGAATACGAGCGTGTGCTGAAGTTTGACCTGTCCACTGTTGGCCGCAACATTGCCGGCCCGTCCAACCCGCACGCCCGTGTTTCCACCAGCGATCTGGCGGCCAAAGGCATTGCCGGCAATCTGGAGGCCGCGCGCGCACAGGAAGCTGAGGGCCTGATGCCCGATGGCGCGGTGATTATTGCCGCCATTACTTCCTGTACCAACACCTCCAACCCGCGCAACGTGGTGGCGGCTGGCCTGCTGGCGAAAAAAGCCAACGAGCTGGGCCTGACCCGCAAGCCCTGGGTCAAGTCGTCTTTTGCGCCAGGCTCCAAAGTAGCCGAGCTATATCTGAAAGAGGCCGATCTGCTGGGTGACATGGAAAAGCTCGGCTTTGGCATCGTCGGTTTTGCCTGTACTACCTGTAACGGCATGAGCGGTGCCCTGGACCCTGTGATTCAGCAAGAAATCATCGACCGCGACCTCTACGCCACCGCGGTGCTGTCGGGTAACCGCAACTTTGACGGCCGTATTCACCCCTATGCCAAACAAGCGTTTTTGGCCTCGCCACCGCTGGTAGTGGCCTATGCGATTGCCGGTACCATCCGCTTTGATATCGAGCAGGATGTGCTGGGCGTGGTGGATGGCAAGGAAATCCGCCTGAAAGACATCTGGCCCAGCGATGAAGAAATCGACGCCATCGTCAACAAATACGTCAAGCCGGAGCAGTTCAACCAGATCTACATTCCGATGTTTGACATGGAAGCCGCCGAGCGTGCGCCAAGCCCGTTGTATGACTGGCGTCCAATGAGTACTTATGTGCGCCGTCCGCCTTACTGGGAAGGTGCGCTGGCCGCGCCTCGCACCATGAAAGGCATGCGTCCGTTGGCGTTGCTGCCGGACAACATCACCACCGACCACCTGTCGCCTTCGAATGCGATTATGGCGGACTCGGCGGCCGGTGAATACCTGGCCAAAATGGGCCTGCCGGAGGAGGATTTCAACTCCTACGCTACCCACCGTGGTGACCACCTGACCGCCCAGCGTGCCACCCTGGCTAACCCCAAGCTGCTCAACGAGATGGTGCGCAACGAGGATGGCAGCGTGAAGCAGGGTTCGCTGGCCCGTGTCGAGCCGGAAGGCGAAGTCATGCGCATGTGGGAAGCCATCGAGACCTACATGAATCGCAAGCAGCCGCTGATCATCATTGCCGGTGCCGACTACGGTCAGGGCTCGTCCCGTGACTGGGCCGCCAAGGGCGTGCGTCTGGCCGGTGTTGAGGTCATCGTGGCCGAGGGCTTTGAGCGCATCCACCGCACCAACCTGGTTGGCATGGGTGTGTTGCCACTGCAGTTCAAGGAAGGCACCAACCGCCTGACGCTGAAGCTGGACGGCACCGAGACCTATGACGTTGAAGGCACTCCTGCGCCGCTGGCTGACCTGACACTGGTGATCAACCGTGCCAATGGCCAGAGCGAGAGGGTGACTGTGACCTGCCGTCTGGATACTGCGGATGAGGTTGATGTGTACGAGGCAGGTGGTGTGTTGCAGAAGTTTGCCAAGGACTTTTTGGGGGAGTAAGGGTTTTTTAGCTTTGGTGTGTGGGGTGCCGGGTGCGGCCTCCGCAAGCTGACGCTGCCGTGCTTGAACAAGTTCAATCCCGTCAGCTGATGCTTGCTCCGGTCGCGCCCGGCACCCAAATTCACACCGTGCTGTGGGGAGGGGATGGCACGGCTTTGCCGTGCTGCTGTCGCGGGGTTTTTCTGATGTTTTTGTGTGGTTGGTGAGGTTTTTGGTTTTGGTGTGTGGGGTGACTGGTTTGACACTCCGTAAAGCTACGCTGCCAATTTGAACAAGTTCAAATCTGTCAGCTAATGCTTTACTTCGGTCAAACCAGCCACCAAGACACACAGCGCTGGAGTGGTATGCATTTGCCGTGCTGCTGTCGCCAGTTTCTTCAGACGCCTTTGCGTCGGAAGAATTTTACGCAGCGGTTTCGGGGAGTCCGGGGAGACCGGAGCAAGCATCAGCAGTCATGTTTGAACCTGTTCAAACTGACTGCGTCAGCTTGCGGAGCGTCTCAGCCGGACTCCAACGCACACCTCACCCCCACCACCCCGAAAATTGCGGCTTGTATAAAATCCGCAGGCTGGGTTGGAGACGGCTGCGTCAGCTTGCGAAGCGTCTCAGCCGGACTCCAGCGCACCCCCTTTCATCCCCGAAAATTGCGGCTTACACAGAATTCGCAGGGCGGGCTGGGGAAGGCTGTAGCAAGCCTTAGCTGTCAGGTTTGAACCTGTTCAAACTGACTGCGTCAGCTTGCGGAAGCCTTCACCAACCATCAGCCCCAACACAAATCTCCAAACAAGCAATTGCACGGAAAATAACTATGTCTTTTGTACCTCAAGTAAAAATTCCCGCTACCTATATGCGTGGCGGTACCAGTAAGGGCGTGTTCCTGCGCGTGCAGGATTTGCCCGAGCGTGCGCAGGTTGCCGGCGAAGCCCGTGACAACCTGCTGCTGCGCATCATTGGCAGCCCGGATCCTTACGGCAAGCAAATTGATGGTCTGGGCAACGGCAGTTCCAGTACCAGCAAAAGCGTACTGTTAAGCAAAAGCAGCCAGCCCGGTCACGATGTGGATTACCTGTTTGGCCAGGTGGCAATTGACCGTCCCTTTGTTGACTGGAGCGGCAACTGTGGCAACCTGACGGCAGCGGTGGGCTCTTTTGCCATCAGCAATGGCCTGGTCGATGCCGACAAGATTCCGGAAAATGGCACCTGTACCGTTCGCATCTGGCAGGTCAATATTCAAAAAACCATCATTGCTCATGTGCCCATTACCAATGGCCAGGTGCAGGAAACCGGTGATTTCGAGCTGGACGGTGTGACATTTCCGGCAGCGGAAGTGCAGATCGAGTTTCTCGATCCGGCCGATGGGGAAGGTTCGATGTTTCCTACCGGCAACCTGGTGGATACCCTGGAAGTACCTGGCGTGGGCAGCCTGCAGGCAACGATGATAAATGCCGGTATACCGACCATTTTCGTTAATGCTGCCGATATCGGCTACACAGGTACCGAGCTGCAGGCTGACATCAACAGCGATAACGAAGCGCTGGCCAAGTTTGAGCTGATTCGCTCCTACGGAGCAGTAAAGATGGGCCTGATCAAAGATGTGTCTGAAGCAGCAGCCCGCCAGCATACACCCAAGGTGGCTTTTGTTGCGCCAGCGGCCTCCTATACTTCCTCCAGCGGCAAGACCATCAAGGCAGAGGATATCGACCTGCTGGTACGCGCCATGTCCATGGGCCAGTTGCACCATGCCATGATGGGTACCGCGGCCGTGGCCATTGGTACCGCAGCGGCGATCCCTGGCACCCTGGTCAACCTAGCTGCAGGTGGTGGCGAGCGTAATGCTGTGCGTTTTGGCCATCCGTCCGGCACCCTGCGTGTCGGCGCTGAGGCTGCTGAAGAAAACGGCCAGTGGGTGGCAAAAAAAGCCATCATGAGCCGCAGTGCCCGCGTGCTGATGAGCGGTTCGGTGCATGTGCCGGGTGACTGCTTCTAAACACAATATCGTGCAGCGGCCGTCAAGGCCGCAGCACCCGTTTCTGGCGGCCTGTTGTCTTTGCCGCCAGAACAGAATACGTTTTCCGCTTTGCGCCCTTCGGGGCGCTTTTTTTCGCCTACAGAAACCGCTACCAGGCTCAGCGAGCCTTCGCTAAGGCAGTTTTTGAGTACTCACAGACTTCTATGCAGGTCAAAACAGGAAGCTCCTAGCTACAACCCCGATGCCTTGTACACAAGCTGCCAATTTCCCTTTGTCAAGCAGGGTGCTGAGCTTGCAACAAGCTCCCTGATTGTGCTAGTTGCGTGTAAGTACTTGATTCTTCATGACAAACTTTGAGGTGGCGAAAAAACATACAGATTGCTGCCAGCGCTGGATCGCTGTGCATTTGCCGCATTCGTATGCAGCTATTCCACAGAGTTATCCACAGCTTTTGTGGATCAGGGTCACAGATGTTCACAGCCAGTTTTTCGCACGTTTTTTCGGCGATGATCTGCAGCGTGTCCACAACCCACATCACAGGCAGGGTTGTAGCCAGCCCTGTTATTTGTCCTGCCCAGGCATTAAAATTCACACCTTATACTCGGTCGCAGCCTACCCGAACAAAACAAGGAACCCCCTCCATGAATGCTCTTTTGATCTGCTCCGGCGGATTCGACTCCGTTACGCTCGCCCATCGTTTGCACGCCAATGGCCAGCTCGGCGCATTGCTGTGCTTTGATTATGGCCAGCGCCACAAAAAAGAAATCGACTCGGCCCGCCAGTGCGCCCAGCGGCTGGATGTGCCCTTTATCCTGCTAGATATCAGCGGCATTGGCAGGCAATTGTCCGGCTCGGCGCTGACCAGTGACATTGCCGTGCCCCATGGTGAATACAACCAGGACAATATGCAGCTA
The DNA here is from genome assembly GCA_012728415.1 of Gammaproteobacteria bacterium. GTDB lineage: Bacteria > Pseudomonadota > Gammaproteobacteria > Pseudomonadales > Pseudomonadaceae > Thiopseudomonas. Next base: position 19,744 of record JAAYFD010000023.1, on the reverse strand, counting down.
ACCGTGGTGCCCAACCGTAATGCAATCATGCTGAGCATCGCCTTTGGCGTGGCGGCGGCGCGCAAGCTGGACACGGTAGCAATTGCCGTGCATGGCGGTGACCACTTTGTTTATGCCGATTGCCGTCCGGAATTCATTGATGCCATGGCGCAGATGCAGCGGCTGGCGCTGGCGGATCAGACCGTCATTGAGCTGTTTGCGCCCTATGTCGAGGCCGACAAGACGGCGATTGCCCGTGATGCCGCCCGTTATGACGTACCCATTGCGCAAACCTGGTCCTGCTATGAAGGCGGCGAGCTGCATTGTGGCCGTTGTGCCACTTGCCTTGAGCGGATGCAGGCCATGGCGCAGGCTGGTGTTGCCGACCCCACGGTTTATGCGATTCAGGAGGCATAATCCATGTATCACATCAGTAAAGAATTTCATTTCAGCGCCTCCCATCAACTGGTTCGTATGCCCGAAGGTCATCCCTGTGCGCGTTTGCATGGGCATAACTATGTGGTGCGGCTGGAGCTGGCCAGCGATGAGCTGGATGAGTACGGCTTTGTGGTGGATTACACCGCGTTGAAACCGTTCAAGGACTATATCGACGATCATTTGGATCACCGCCATCTTAATGAAGTGCTGGAGACGGACTTGCCAACTGCCGAGCTGCTGGCAAGACACCTGTATGACTGGGCCAAAGCCCGCTGGCCGCAGGTGTGTGCGGTGGCAGTGTCAGAAACGCCGAAAACCTGGGCGCGTTATCAGCCATGATTTTAATTAGCGAAATTTTTGGCCCGACAGTGCAGGGCGAGGGTGCGCTGATTGGCGTGCCGACGGTGTTTGTGCGCACCGGCGGCTGTGATTTTCGTTGTAGCTGGTGCGATACCCTGTATGCGGTGGAGCCGCAGTTTAAGTCGCAGTGGCAGGCGATGACTGCTGGGCAGATTATGCAGCGGGTGAATGAGCTCAGTGGTGGTGTGCCGTTGCTGGTTACTTTGTCGGGGGGTAATCCGGCTTTGCAGCCGCTGGCACCTTTGCTGGAGCTTGGCCATGCGCAAGGTTATCGCTTTGCGCTAGAAACCCAGGGCAGCCGTGCGCAAGCTTGGTTTGCCGAGCTGGATTATTTAACGCTTAGCCCCAAGCCGCCGTCTTCTGGTATGCGTTTTTCTGCTGATCGCTTGCGTGAGTGTATTGCTGCCGCTGGCGCGGATACGCAATTGCAATTGAAGCTGGTGGTGGCGGATGAGGTGGATTATCAGTGGGCCAGGGAGGTGGCGCGGGAATTTGCGCATTTGCCGCTGTGTTTGCAGCCCTGCAATTTGCAAGCGGCGACGCCACAGCAGCCGGAGCTGGAGGCAGATCTGGTGCAGTTGAATAGTCAGTATCGCTGGCTGGTGGAGCGGGTGGCGGCAGATCGCTGGTTTGCCGCGCGGGTGTTGCCGCAGTTGCATGTGTTGGTTTGGAATAATGAGCGAGGGGTTTGATTTTTGCACTGCGGCGGCTGGGTTGGGTTAGACCTGCATCCGGCTACGCTGGTGTGCGTCAGTTGGTTGTTGAGCTAATTTGCCATGGAACTGGGCAAGATACTCCGCAAGCTGACGCTGCCACTTTGAGCAAGCTCAAAGCTGTCAGCTAATGCTTGCTCCCGTCTTGCCCGGTGCCGAGATGCACGCTTATTCCGGGTGAGGGAGCGGCTTGTTGTGTTTTCCGGTAGGAAGCCGAACAGGAAGATGGTATTTTGCATCGCATATGCATTGCGCTGTTGGAGGCTGCTATGAAAACATCAACTTTGCCATCGTTACGGGTGACGCCTGAGTTTCGGCAAGAGGCCGAGAGTGTGTTGCTTGAGGGCGAGAGCCTGAGCGGTTTTGTCGAGGAGGCTGTGCGTCATTCCGTTTATCGCCGCAAGGCGCAGCAGGAATTTATTGAGCGCGGGCTGGCTGCGGGGTGTAGTGCCAGGGGACAGGATGCGTATGTTTCCAGGGATGAGGTGATGGATTCTCTACGCGAGATTCTTGCCCGTTGTGGCAATCAGGCATGAGGTATCGACTGCGTTTTACGCCTGAGGCAAAGGCAGAGCTGGAGCGGTTGTTTCGATTTATGGTGGAGCAGGACTTTGTTGCTGCCAGCCATGCGCTGGAGGTTATTGATAGCGCATGGGGTTTGCTGGAGCAGTTTCCGTTTTCCTGTCGCAAGCCGGACGAGTCAAGACCGTTGTTGCGGGAGCTGGTAATTTCTTTTGGCCGTTCGGGCTTTGTTGCACTGTTTGAGATTGATGCGGAGCAAAGTGTGACGGTGCTTGCGGTGCGGCATCAGCGGGAAGATGACTATTATTAGTTTTTTGCTGATGACTTGCGCCATGGAGCTGGGCTAGACGCTCCGCAAGCTGTGGCTGCCACTTTGAGCAGGCTCAAAGCTGGCAGCCAAGGCTTGCTCCGGTCTTGCCCAGTACCAAGCTGCAAAATTATCTCTGCCAGGAGGGTTGGCCCGCCGATGGCGGGCTGCTGTCGCGGTGTTTTGTCTGGCTTTTGTGCGCTGGAGCTTGCTCCCTGAAAAAATACTGTTGCCTGCGGGCATGCTGATCCTGCCGGATGCGGTCGAGCTGGCGGGTGAAATCTTTCCGCTGCTGGCGGAAGTTGACCACGACTTCGGACAGGGCGCTGAAGCTGACATCTGTGCCCTGGCTGTCGGCGATATAGTCGCTGGCGTGCTCCGGCTGGATGCCGTAGCTGGCCGCTTCGTGCATGGCGTCCATGTTGGCGCCAAGAAAAATAAACTCCCAGCCAAAGCGTTGCCGCTGATGTTCAATCATGCGGCGAATTTGTGGCAGCCGGTAATGGCGACTGGCGTTTTCCTGGCCGTCGGTGATGATGGCCACCATCACTTTGCCGGCACGCTGGTGTTGCGGGCTGTATTTTTGCAGGTAGCCAATCCGGTTGATGGACATGCCCAGCGCATCAAGCAGGGCAGTGTATCCACGGGGCTGGTAGTCCCATGCAGTCATGGGTTTTGCCTGCAGGATATCGACGCGGTCATGCACGATACCGGGCTGGTCGGCAAACAGTACCGTGGTAAGACGGCACGGGCTGTCCAGTTGCTGCTGACTGGCCAGCAAGCTGTTGTAGCCCTCCAGGGTTTCTTGTACCAGACCCTGCATCGAGCTGCTTTGGTCAAGGATGAAGATCAGTTCGGTTGTGGTGTTCATGGTTGTTCTCCTGTTTTCAGTGAGGACAACTGTAGTCAAAGCCGGTTGGGCAAAGGTCGCTTGCCAGGCGACAATTCAGGCACCGAGCAGGGGTTGGTCATGGAAGAACAGCATGGTGTTGGCACTGTGGATGTCGTATTGGCGCCGACTAATAAAATATTCAATGATGACGTCGAATTTCTGGTTGCGGGTCAGCGCGTAGCCGGCATGGTTGAGCAGGGTTTGGGTTTGCTGCAGGTCCAGCTCCAGGGCCAGGGCAAGTGCCAGAATGGTGCGCTTGCTGGGAACATAGCCTTTGCCGGTGCGTATTTTGGAAAACAGTTTGCGGCTGATGTTGGCTTTTTTGTATACCTCGACTTCGCTTTTGCCGCTGTTGCGGATCAGTTTCAACAGGTGATATTCAAAAGGCTGGCCAAGCTGCAGTTCAAACCCTTCGGCTGCGGGGGACTCAAATGCGATGGTTTGTTCGTCTACCTGATAGCGCCTGCGGCCACGACTGTAGGTGTGCTCAATGTGTTCTACCAGGTGTTGTTCGATAAAGCTGGCAACTTCACCCAGCAGTTGCTGACTGAGCCGAAAAGCACTTTTATCAAACACCACCAGATAGACGTCCAGTTCGATGTTTTCCTGCTCAAGAAACTGCAGAATGCTGCTGCGGGCCACTTCCAGCGCCTGGTCTTTTGGATAGCCGTAAATACCGGATGAGATCAGTGGAAAGGCGATGCTGGTGCAGTTGTGTTTTACGGCCAGTTCCAGCGAGCTCAGGTAGGCATTGCGCAACAGCTGTTCACTGCGTCCGGCTGTGTGCTGGCTGTAAACCGGGCCTGCCGTGTGGATGACGTAGCGGGCCGGCAGGGCAAAGCCGGGTGTAATGACGGCTGTCCCGGTAGCTATTGGGCCCAGACCGGCGCAGGCCTGCTGCATCTGTTCCGGGCCGGCAGCGGTGAAAATGGCACCACAGACACCGCCGCCCATGGCCAGCGAGGTATTGGCGGCGTTAACAATTGCGTCAACTTCCAGTCGGGTAATGTCGTTACGGATAATCTGTAATGGCATGGGAAATCCTTAAGCTTGCAATCATCTGTACACAGCCTGACTCAGGAAGCCGCAGGCTGGTTGTTGACAGCCAGGTAGAATCTTTGATAGTTGCTTTTGATAATGTAACTTGTTGATTTGATTGTTCTTAATTTGTCTGGTTGATTTTTCACCAGTTTGGCTGGAGTCTTGATTAACTGTGCATTTGCGCGATTTGTCAGCAACTCGTACACAGAGTTATCCACAGTTATTGTGGTTAACCTGTTTTATTGTCCACAGTGGCTGCAGGTAGCGCTCCGGTACCGGTTTTGCTGCCATGCCACCAGACCAGCGCCATCAGCAGGCCACGGGTCAGCATCAGGGCATTCATGGCCAGCCACAGGCCGTGGTTGCCCAGCGGGCGGGCCAGCCACCAGACCAGAAAAAACATGGCTACCGATACCAGCATGGTGTTACGCATGTCGTGAGCGCGGGTGGCGCCGACAAAAACGCCATCCAGCCAGAAACCCAGACTGGCGGTAAAGGGCAGGGCCAGCATCCAGGGCAGATATTCCAGAGCCACCTCGCGCACGCTGTCCAGGTCGGTCAGCAGGTTGATCAGCGGCGCACCCAGCAGCAAAAAGCCGACAAAGGAACCCAGCGCAATATAGCCGGACCAGAGGCCGGTGGCCTTGACTGACCTGTGCAGGGCGGGTTGGTCTTTGGCCCCCACGGCTTCACCGACCAATGCCTCGGCAGCATTGGCAAAGCCGTCCAGCAGGTTGCTGAGGATCAGCAGAAAGGTAATCAGCACCGCATTGGCGGCCAGCAATGTATCACCAAGGCGCGCGCCCTGGGCGGTAAAGAAAAAGAACACGCTGAGCAGCGCCAGACTGCGGATGAACAGGTCACGGTTGACAGCCACCAGTTGCAACATGGGTTGCAGCCGCAGCAAGCCCAGCTCCAGCGCTTCACGTCGCGCCTGCGGATTGAACTCTCCGCGCAGCCAGTACAGCGCGGCAAACAGGCCCAGGTAGTCGGCCATGGCGCTGGCGGCGGCGACACCGCCCACATCGTAATGCCAGATATACACCAAACTATAGCTGAGCACTGCATTGCTGCCGTGCATCAGCAGGGTCATCTTGAAGGGCACACGGGTCTGCTGCACGCCGATGGCAAAACCGATCAGGGCAAAGTTCGCCAGCGCCGCCGGTGCGCCCAGAATGCGGATATTGATGTATTGTGCCGCCAGTGTTTGCACTTCGTCGCTGCCGCCCAATAGCAGCAGACCCAGGTCGCGCAACCAGGGATTGATGGCAATCAGCAAGCCGCCAAGAACCGCCGCCAGCAACAGTGCGCGGCAAATCACGATCAGGGTGGACTGGCTGCCACCTCTGGCCTGGGCGGTAAAGCCGGTGGTGCCCATGCGCAGGAAATTGAAAGAAAAATACAGGAACATAAAGTAGTTGCCGCCCATGGCGACCGCCGCCAGATAGCGTGGCGAGTCCAGGTGACCCACCACAGCGGTGTCGACCAGGCTCAGCAGCGGAGCGGTCAGGTTGGACAGCAACAGCGGCCAAGCCAGCATCCAGATGCGCCGGTTCAGGACGGGGGTAGCAGTGTTCTTCATGCAGGACTCAATTGATGATAAAGCGGGAGCTATTGTCGCTGATGGGCAGCGAACCGGCCAATAGCTTATCAGGAAGCGGAGCGTTTCATCTGTTGCCAGCCACTCCAGGCACCGCCTGCCATGATGATCAATACGCCGAGCAGTGCCCAGACATCGGGCAGCTGGTCAAATGCCAGCCAGCCTACCACGACGGCGCTGATAATCTGGACATAGGTAAAAGGAGCCAGCACCACCGCCGAGGCGTAGCGAAACGCCAGCGTCAATAGCATGTGCGCAGTCATCGCAATGGCACCCAGCGCCAGCAGCATGCCCAGGGTCGGGGTGCTCATTTGTTGCAGCTCATCAAGCTGGAGCAACGCAACCGGAGCCAGCAACAGGCTGCCGATCAGGCCGGAATAGAAGTTGCTGGTTGCAGGATGATCCTTGCCGGCCAGCATGCGGGTGAGCAGCTGGTAGATGGCAAAGCAGATCGCAGCCGCCAGCGGCAGCAGGATTGGCCAGCTGAACAGTGCGCCGCCCGGACGCACAATCAGGCCAACACCCAGCAAGCCAAGACCGACCGCCAGCCACTGGGACTGGACAACGGTTTCCCGCAGCAGCAAAGCTGACAGCAGAGTAACAAATACCGGTGCCAGAAAAATGACCGCAGTGGCTTCGGCCAATGGGATGAATCGCAGGCCGGTGATCAACAACAGGCTGACACCCAGCAGGCTGATACCGCGCAACAGCTGCAGGACTGGTCGGTAGGTATGCAGCAGCCTTTTGCCCATTTTCGGCAGGAACAGCAAGGGCAACAACACTGACTGCACCGTATAGCGAACCCAAATGATCAGGGTAACCGGGTAGCCCAGAGCCAGGGATTTGGTCATGGCATCGTGGCTGGCCAGCATGGCCCCGGCAATTATGATCAGGACAATCCCCAGCAGCAGGTTGTCTGCTTTGCGGGTATTTGTCATGGGTGGAAAATGTGCTGCTGGCCGGCAGTGCTGCCCGGTGATGGTGTCAGGCAAATCTGAATGTAAGAGGGTGCCATGGGGCCTCCGTCAGGCTGGGTGAATGATCTGAAAGTCGCCGACTGGACACAAAAAGCCAGTCGGCAGTGGCCGGGATGTTGCAGGAGAGTTCAAAGTGGCGTAGTGGTCAAAAGACTGATCTGCGCCGGGAAGCAGGACAGCTCACTCCCACTTTAGCTTGAGCAGCTGCCAGTCCTTGCCTTGCAATTGCCAGGTGGTTTTTACCCGATATAGTTCGGCCCGCTCGGGGATCAAACCCTGGGCACCGCTGATACCCACTCTAGCGCTGCAGTGGCCACGGTCATAAAACCCTTTGTCCAGTTGGCACTGGCGGTTGACTACCATGACTCCAATATTCTTATAGCGTAAAAACAACGCCAGCATTTGTTGCTGTGCAGTGTGTCGGTCCAGCCCCTGGTTACCGCTGAAATCCTGATGCAGCAGCTTCATCACTGCTTTGGGTTGACGTTGGGAGATACCTTGTTCAAGTGCGCTGGCAGCTTCTTCAAGTGCCGAGCCGGGATCCTTTTTGCTACAACCGGATAGCGATGCTACCAGTAGCAGGACTGGCAGTAAAAAAGTCAAAAAAGGGGATGTCATTGTGCGCCTCAAGGTCTGCCTGTGGGGGCTCAGCATACCTTTAATTACTGTTTGTTGCAGGATAAGTCAGGCAGCCTTTCGAGCTCAGGTGTGCAAAAGGAGTCAGCCGGGCTTCTTCGCTATGGTTGCCCATGATGTGTAACACGACTTGGCCGGCGGCCAGCAAGTAATCACTGATGATGCGGCGGTGGCAGCGCCACCAGACGGCTTCGGCGCAGAGGATGGCGACCCGCTGCCGCTGGCCGAGCTCCAGCAAGCGGCCCAGGGCAGCCGCAAACTCCGGCTGCAGGCTGTAATCCGCGTAATTGTGAAAGCTCTGGTTTTGCCAACCGGAGTTGACAGAGGGATCAACCGGTTGCCGGCCCCGGCGGCCGGCCAGCCCCTCAAGGTGACAATAACCAATACCGACGGCATGTAGTGACTGGCGCAACGGCTCCAGGTTGAATTGCGGATAACGGCTGGAGCCGGGCAGGCGGCGCACATCAACCACACACTCGATGGCTGAATTGCTTAGCAAGGCAAGAAAGTCATCCAGTGCCAGGGTGGAGTGTCCGATGGTATAAAAAGTCGAAACAGCCACACATGTCTCCCTGGACACTGCCCGGCAAGGGTTGCTCAGGCATGGTCCAACCAGTCCGACAGTTCGTCCGCATGCTCTTCTTCGTCCGCCAGGATTTCCTGCAACAGCCTGGTGGTGGTCGGGTCCTTGTCACCAATCACCTGAATCATCTGGCGGTAAACCTCAACGGCAACCCGTTCTGCCACCAGGTTGGCGCGAATCATGCAGTTCAGATCCAGTGAGTCGTCATATTCGGCATGGCTGCGGGCATGGAGCTCGGCCGGGTCCAGCAGCGGCTGACCACCCAGCTGGACAATGCGTTCGGCCAGCCGGTCGGCGTGGGCCATTTCTTCGTTGGCATGGACCAGAAATTCTTCTGCAACCGGAGTCGAGGTCAGGCCGCTGGCGGTAAAATAATGCCGCTTGTAGCGCAGCACACATACCCACTCGGTTGCCAGGGCGTCGTTGAGCAGTTTGCAGATTTCACCCGCATAAGGCTGAATGCCGGGGGTGACAGCACCTTCCCCGAGATGGCTGGACTCGGCTGCACGGCGAATGGCCGCTTCGTCAAGCTGCAGGGCGGTGGTGTTGGAGGTTGCATGGTTCATGATGAACTCCTGCATGAAATGAAGGGTGGGTCAGAGTCTGGGTTTGCGTCCGGTAACCAGGGACAGCACAAACAGGACAAGAAAGATGAAAAAAAGGACTTTACCGATGGAGGCAGCAGTTCCGGCAATGCCGAAAAAGCCGAAAAATCCGGCCACCAGGGCAATGATAAAAAATACCACGGCGTAATAGAGCATGGGGTCCTCCGTGCCGCTTCGTACGGCCGGGCTGGCCTGCCTGCATGGACAGCGCCAGCCGCTGCATTTATAGCGAATCGAGAAACTCGCTGACTTCTTTTAAGGCTTCTTCTTTGGCCAGCCCGTAACGCTCTTGTAACTTGCCTGCCAGATATTCGGCGTCGCCCTCGGCTGCCTGGACGTCATCATGGGTGAGTTTTCCCCAGCGGGCCTTGAGTTTGCCGCTGAGCTGTTTCCATTGTCCTTTGATGCGATCTTCGTTCATTTTTGCCTCCGGACTGTGTATGAAGCTGCTGGCCCGGTATTACCGGGCCGGGTATGGGCGTGCTATTTGCCTTCAACCACCAGGGCGTCAGCATCGACATGCTTGACACCTTTGATGGCGCGGGCTGTGGCAACTGCCTTGTCAACAGCCAGCTGGTCGGGCAGGGCGCCGGTCAGGGTGACGGTACCATTTTCAGTTCTGACCTTGATGTTGCGGCTGGGTACACCCTTGGTGGTGGCCAGGTCGGCTTTCAGTTTGGTGGTAATCCAGGTGTCATCCACCACTTCACCAGCACTGCGTTTGTCGTCATCGGCCGTGTTGCCATTCAGACTGGCCGCATCACCGATTTTCAAACCGGCGCTGTCAACGTCTTTAACCCCGTCAATACCGCGCGTCAATGCGACTACCCGGTCCAGTTCTGCTTTGTCAGGGAGAACACCAGTCAAGGTGACCACTCCATCGATTGTGGTAACGGAAATGTCCGCACTGGAGACCTTGTCGGCAGCGACCAGCTCGGCTTTGACCTTGGTGGTGATCCAGGTGTCACTGACCGCCTCTTTCAAGCTGGAAGACTGGTCGGCCGCGACTGCCAGTCCGGCACCTGTAACACAGGCCAGGGTTGTTGCCAGAACGGTTGCGTGAATTGTTTTCAGCGTGCTCATATGTGTTACCTTTTTGTTGCTCGCACCGGTAAGTACGAGGCGCTTCCGCTGTATCAAATTTTCGTCACGGAGCCATGTGCCCCGACTGGACGACGCCTGGTGCGGGGTGCGCTGAGTTTCTTGCCAGGCAGGGTTTATGCTATGGCTGCTTGCGAACTGCAGCCAGAGTCATATGCACTAGTACAACTAGTACTTGCCAATCAAATTTGACTGCATATGCCGAAAAAACCTGTCATATTGCCGTACAGCCCTGTCCTTGCCGTGGAAAACATGTGATGGCCCATGCCCTGAAGAAATCTTTGCTGCAAGATGTTTTGGCACACCTGGATGAAGGTGTCATCCTGCTTAATGAGCGTGGCTCAATAATCTGGGCGAACCAGAAAGCCCTGCAGCTGCACGGCTGTGAACAGCTTGAGGCGCTGGGCGGGACTGCTTCCGGGTATGCCGAGCAATTCGTGCTTTACGATTCGCATCAGTGCCACCTGATTCCCGGGCAATACCCGCTGGTACGGCTGGCAGGCGGTGAGAGCTTTACCAATGAGCTGGTCGAGCTTGAGCTGGAGCATCAGCACGGTTGCCGGGTTTTGCGTTGCCGCGGGATGGCACTGCAGCAAGTTGAAGACCAGCAGAAGCTATCCATTCTCCTGCTTAGTGATGTAACTGACACCATTGGTCTGGGTGAGCTGTTTGAACGGTTTTTTCAGGCCAAACCGATGCCGGCAGTGATACTGAACCTGAACAGCTACCACTATGTGCGGGCTAACCAGAGCTTCTGTGAAATCAGCGGCTACACTGAGGCTGAAGTATTGGGACAGACGTTTCACCAGATCAATATATTGCACCATGCCGAGCATGCCAGCGAGGCATTGCAGGCACTGGATGCTGCCCAGGTGATTCCGACCCAGGAGTCCAGCCTGCAGACCCGCAACGGAGATACGCGGGCCATTTTGGTTTCAGGCCAGCCTGTTTCCATTGCGGGGGAACCCTGTATGCTGTTCACTTTTATTGATCTGGAAGGGCGCAAACGGGCTGAAGAAGCCTTGCGCCAGAGCGAACAGCGGTTTGCCACCACGTTCCGTATGGCGCCAGTGCCCATGGTGGTCTGCCTGCGCTCCAATGGTTGTGTGATCGAGGCCAACGAAGCCTATGCAGCGGCCTGTGACCGGCCCCGCAAGGAAATAATCGGTTTTCCGCTTATTGCTACCGGTTTGCAACTGGAACGGAGTGTGCAACAGCGTATCCGCGAAGCGCTGGATGAAGAGTTGCCAGTGCGCAACCTGGAGGTTCAGCTGTGTGCGCCGGATGGTACCCGGACGGATGGACTGCTGGCGGTTGAGGGGGTAATGATTCAGGAAGAAGCCTGCGCACTTTATGTGGTGCAGGACAACAGGTTGCGCAAACACACAGAAACCGAACTGTTGCAAGCCATTGAGGCCGTCATGCAGGACGCCAGCTGGTTTAGCCGGATCATCATGGACAAACTGGCACAGCTGCGTCATCCACATAGCGATACGGTAGACATTGACAGCCTGACGCCACGGGAACATGAGGTGCTGGAACTGATTTGCAATGGCAAGACCAATGGCGAAATTGCCGGACAGCTGGAGCTGTCTACCAATACAGTACGGAACCATGTGGCTACGCTGTACACCAAAATTGGTGTCAATAACCGCAGTGCGGCAGTGATCTGGGGGCGTGAGCGCGGCTGTGGACTGGAAAACAAGGGATAAGGCACGAGCTTTCAGCCTCAGGGCACTCCGGGCGGGATGTCATCGGCCTGTGCAGCCGGTGCAGTGTTAGTTGCCGGTTGCCGGAAAGCCTGAAGCTGCTCCCAAACCGGTAGCAGGCTGCTCACCAGTGCAGGCAGGGCACCCAAGGCTTTGGCATGCAACAAGGCGTTGCGCGGCAAACGGCCGGGCCCGAGCAAACCGGCCAAAAAGCCAGTGGCAGCTCCGGCAGTGATCACCCGGGCCGGGCTCAGGGATTGCCCAATGGTGTTTTGCAGGCTGTCGGCTTGCCGGCATGTGTGTTCAAGCTGGCTGGCCAGCTGCGCTTTGGCCTGCAATACGCGCTGACGCCGTTCAAGATGGCTCATCTGTGGTGTGCTCCTTGGACGCCGGCTCCTGTTGCAGCCCGGCACGGGTCAGTATCTGCCCCAGGGCATCCCGGCTATGCCGAAAGCCCAGGTCCGGCAACAGGCGTCTGGCCAGCAGGGCACAGATCAGGCTGGCGCCCAGCAACAGCAGGGTGGCCAGCAGGGCTGCTACCCAGGCCGGGCAACCCAGGGCGTACAGGCCAAGAACCAGTGCAGTCAGCAGGCAAACCCAGGCGGAGCCGGCCAGCATCAGTGCCAGCAGGGTGTACAGTCCGATGCGCAGCAGGGCGCTGCGTGACAACGCCAGCTCGGCCCGGAACAGCTCGCCCAGAATCTGCCAGAGGCGCAGTAGCTGGCCGCCCAGCTGCCCGCCTTCATCCTTCAGACGCTGTGCTGCTTCGTCCAGCGGCAAGGGATCGGCCGCACCGGCATCCTGGTTATGCATGGCCGGTTAGCGGCGGGTCAGGCGAGACAACATCCAGCCGGCGGCAAAAGCAACACCAAAGGCGGCAACCGGATGTTTGCGAATCAGTCCCTGGGCCTCACAGAGTACGTTACGCCCCTTGCCTACCAGCTCGTCGATCTCGGCAGAAGCGGCAGCACCTGCCTCGCTTGCGGCCTTGCGGCCTGCATTGACAGCTTCTGTCAACTGCTCTTTGGCTTCGTGCAGTTGCTCAACGGCTTCTTCAACGATGGAGTCTTTTTCAGTGTCTTTGGCAGTTTTTGCTTTGGTCGCCATGATGTGTTCTCCAGGTGGGTTACGTTGTTGCGGCTACCAGCATGGCACGAAGTGCAGGCCAATGCACGCAACAAAAACCCGCCAGCGGCGTTTGCCGTTGGCGGGTGTGTCGTTCACAGCTCGTTTTACTCAAAGTTGAGTGGCCGGTCGCCCTGTTCGTCACGGATGCTGGTGGGCAAGCCCATCTTGTTCAGCAGGTTGAGGAAGGGGCGCGGATCCAGCTCTTCCACGTTGACCATTTTTTCCACATCCCACTCGCCGCTGGCGACCAGCAGGGCGGCGGCAACCGGTGGTACGCCGGCGGTGTAGGAAATGCCCTGGGTGCCCACTTCGCGATAGGCTTCCTCGTGGCTGGCCACGTTGTAAATGAACACTTCGCGCTCCTTGCCGTCCTTCTGGCCCTTGACCAGATCACCGATGCAGGTATTACCGGTGTAGCCGGCGGCCAGGCTGTTGGGGTCGGGCAACACGGCCTTGACCACTTTCAGCGGCACCACTTCCAGCCCTTCAGCGGTTTTCACCGGCTGCTCGGACAGCAGGCCCAGATTGTTCAGCACGTTAAACACGTTGATGTAATGATCGCCAAAGCCCATCCAGAAACGGATGTTGGGCACATCCAGGTTCTTTGACAGCGAATGGATCTCGTCGTGGCCGGTCAGGTAGCTGGTGCGCTCGCCGACCACGGGCAGGTCATCGGTACGCTTGATCTCGAACATCTTGTTTTGTTGCCACTGGCTGTTTTGCCAGGTCCAGACACGACCGGTAAATTCGCGGAAGTTGATTTCCGGGTCGAAGTTGGTGGCAAAGTAGCGTCCATGATCGCCGCCGTTGATGTCGATAATATCGATGGAGTCGATTGTGTCGAAGTAGTGGTTGGCTGCCAGCGCCGCATAGGCATTGACCACGCCCGGGTCAAAACCGACACCCAGAATGGCGGTGACCTTGTTGTCGGCACATTCCTGCAGGCGCTTCCACTCGTAGTTGCCGTACCAGGGCGGGGTTTCGCAGATTTTGGCCGGATCTTCGTGAATCGCGGTATCCAGGTAAGCGGCACCGGTTTCGATACAGGCGCTCAGGACCGACATGTTGAGAAAGGCGGAGCCCACGTTAATAACAATTTGTGCGTTGATTGCACGGATCAGTTCAGCGGTGGCCGCCACATCAAGCGCATCCAGCTGATAACAATGCAATTTGGCGGGCTGCTGCCAGGATTTTTTCTCCTCTACACTGGCGGCTATGGCCTCACATTTGGCGAGCGTGCGTGACGCAATGGAAATCTCACCCAAAACCACATTATTTTGCGCACATTTGTGCGCCACTACCTGTGCAACACCCCCTGCACCAATTATTAAAACGTTTTTTTTCATTTACATTCAGACTCCACGTCTAGCTGAACCGGGGTTGGGCAGGGCTGCAAGCAGCCAGCGCCAACAGGTTCTTGAGGTTAGGGGCTCAGGAGAGCCCGTCGACAAAGTCGCCGTAACCAAACTCCTTGACGAGCTCGATACGGCCATCCAGCTGCTTTACAGCAATTGACGGCATTTTCACGCCGTTAAACCAGTTTTTCTTCACCATGGTGTAGCCGGCGGCATCCTGAAAGGACAGGCGGTCGCCAACCTGCAATGGCTTGTCAAATTTGAACTCGCCAAAGATGTCACCGGCCAGGCAGGACTTGCCGCACACCATGTATTCATGTTCGCCGGTGTTGGGCTGAATCTTGGCGGTTTCGCGGTAGATCAGCAGGTCCAGCATGTGTGCCTCGATGGAGGAGTCCACAATCGCCAGATGCTTGCCGTTGAACAGCGTGTCCAGCACGGTCACTTCCAGGCTGGTGCTGTTGGTAATGGCGGCTTCGCCCGGTTCCAGGTAAACCTGCACGCCGTACTTTTCGGCAAATTGCTTCAGGCGGGCACAGAAGGCTTCCAGGGGGTAACCTTCGCCGGTAAAGTGAATGCCGCCACCCAGGCTGATCCACTCAACCCTATGGAACAGATGACCAAACTTGGCCTCGATCTGGCCAAGAATGGTATCGAAACGCTCGAAGCTGTCATTTTCACAGTTGTTGTGCAGCATAAAGCCGGAGATTTTGTCCAGTACGGCTTCGATTTTGGCCGGGTCGTGCTCGCCCAGACGGCTGTGCGGGCGCGCTGGATCGGCTAGGGCAAACTCCGAAGTGCTCAGCCCCGGGTTGATGCGCAAACCGCGCACATGATTGGCCGAGGCATCAGCAAAGCGGGTCAGCTGGCTGATCGAGTTGAAAATGATTTTGTCGCTATTGGCCAAGACTTCTTCGATTTCGTCATCGGCGTAGGCCACGCTGTAGGCATGGGTTTCACCGCCGAATTTTTGCCGGCCCAGTTTCACTTCGTACAGGGAAGACGAGGTGGTGCCGTCCATGTACTCGCGCATCAGGTCAAATACCGACCAGGTGGCAAAGCATTTAAGCGCCAGCAGAGTCTTGGCACCCGAGTGTGTGCGCACATACGCCATTTTCTCCATGTTCTGGAGCAGACGGGACTTGTCGATCAGGTAATAGGGAGTAGTAAGCGTGTTTGCCATAATGCCAGTTTTCGCAAAGTCAAAAGCGCGCAGTATATAAACAATATGACACCAGCTCTACAGGCAGGCGGAATAAAAAACAGCAAGGGCTGACGGGCCTGGCTGGCGGGGAGCAGTTTATCGTAAAGGCAGCTGGACCCGAGACTGAAAAGCTGATAGCAGGGCAGCACTTGTGCACATGGCAAAAAAAACTGAAGCTTTACTTTAAGTTGATCTGACGGCTTACCGGAACCAACTCGCCCGTCTTTGTAAGTTATTGATTTTACTTGATCTGGTGGCGGGTGTACAAAAAACAACCAGCTTGTGTGGATCCCTTTAAAACGGGAGTGTGGCCCTGTTTGCTATCAGTTTATCCACGAGGTTATCCACAGGGTCTGTGGATAGGCAGCCCAGCCAGTGACTGGACGGCCATTGAGCTAAAGAGCCAGGCCCATTTAGCACAATGAACCTGGCAGCTCTGATGTTTTTTGTCCATTATTGGAAGACTTCTTCCAGCGTACTGGCAAAAAGTACGCGCTCGGCCCAGCAGTCCAACTCTTCGGGACTGGCGTTATACAGGCGCTGAATTAGTGGGCCGTCGAGGTCGTTAAACTTCAAACGCAACTGCTTTTCCAACATGGCTGCAAGGCCTTCTGCACGACCTTTTTGCAGGCCTTGTTCCAGACCTTGTTTCAGACCTTTCGCACGGCCTTCTTCAAGGCCTTGTTGTTTCCATTCTTCAAACCAGCTTTCAACACGGTTAGCTAACATGGGTGGTATCTCCTGCAGTTTTTCTACTGCCGCGTAATCAATGTTAATTCTATTGTGGTGTAAAAAGCGCTTGAACCAGCGAGTCAATACCCGGTCGATGCGCTCGCGCTTGGGGTGTTGCCGGATGCTGTTGGCCAGCTGCCAGGCCACTTGCTGCATATCATCGGCGGTACGGGCATTTTCTACATTAAACACCAGCTGTAGCAGGTTGTCACCGCTGTTGCGGTTGTTGGTGCAGTGACTGACATCGAGCAAAAAATACTCTTGTTGTGGCTGATAATGCTGCAAGATTGCCGGTGCCGGATGCAGCATATCCAGCATGTTGGTGGGTGGTGTCCAGCGCCGCTCACCGTTGTAGAGCACCAGCGGAAACACCAGTGGCAGCCCTTGCCGGGCAGTAACTCCTCCTTCCTTGAGCAGCTGATGATAAAAAGCAGCACTGTAATGCAGCATGCGCAGCGGCATGTTCTGGTCTACGCCGGACTGAAACTCCAGCAGGATATACAGGTACAACCGCGCACGGTTGCCCTGCCTGCCGCCGGATTTGAATTGCAGCGACCAGACGGCATCTTCGATTTTTTCTTCAAACAACGGCGTGATGTAGTTGCCGGGGTGACTGTTGAGCGTACTGTAATCGAGCAGGCTGCTGATCTCGCCTTATTCATGAAACTTGCCCATAAACAAAGAAGGCGAGCGGTTTTATCCTTTATAATCAATATGTTCCGAAAAGAACTTGATTAAAGGGGACCGCTCGCCATGGGTGAAACAATACCGACCTGGAAACCTACCTGCAACCCGTCTGTTTCTGTACGCCTCAGTGGTCGCAAAACCAGCAGTGATGGCGGCGCTTTTTTGCTGCGGGAAGTCATGGATCGTAGCGGTATCTGTGAGCAGCTTGGGCAGCAGTTGCAGGACCATCGTGACCCGTCCAAAGTGCGGCACAGCCTGACCAGTCAATTGCGCACGCTGATCATCCAGCATGCCCAGGGCTGGGATGATTTGAGTGATACCCAGCTGCTGGGTGAAGATCCGGTGTTTCAGCTGGCCTGCAGCGATCAACGCAGTAGCACACCGTTGACGCAACAGCGGCCTTCCCAGCCCACTCTGTCCCGTTTGTTAAACCTGTTGGCCCAGGATGCCAACCGGGCTGTATTGCACGATGGTTTGCTGGATTTGGCCATGTGGCGCTTGTCTTCCATGCGCGCTGGCAAGCCGCTGCCTTCGATCACGCTGGACGTGGACGGTCTGCCCATCGAAACCTTTGGCAATCAGGCAGGTACTGGCTACAACCGCTATGTTGGCTGCACACACTACTCACCCCTGGTGGCCTCCATCGCTGAAACCGGCGACATGGTGGGCGGGCTGCTGCGCGAGGGGAATAGCGGCAATGCTGCTCAGGCCGATCAATGGATTCCCGGGCTGGTTCAGCGGATACGGCAAACCACAGGAGCACACGTACAGGTTCGTTTTGACTCCGGTTTTACCGGTGGCCGCACCCTTTCAGCGCTGGATGCAGAAAACATCCCGTTTGTTGGCCGTATTGCCAGTAATGCCGTGCTGGACCGCATGGCTCAGCCCTATCTAAAACGACCGGCGGGACGGCCACCGCAACAATTGCGGGAGTGGTGCCACGAGTTTTACTACAAGGCCGAAAGCTGGGAGCAACACCGACGCATTGTGCTGGTGGTCAGTGAACGACCGGACGACCTGTTTTTACATCACTTTTTTCTGGTGACCAGCCTGGATAGCAAAGACTGGCATGGCCATGAGGTTTTGAGCCTGTACCGCAAGCGTGGCAAGGCTGAAGGCCACATGGGCGAACTCAAGGACACGTTGAATGTGCATCTGTCATCGACCTGCCGCGGCGCTTCGACCGTGCAGGACATGATGGGACGCAATCAGGTCAACCTGCTGCTGGATCTGTATGCCTATCAGCTCATGCACTGCTTGCGAGTGTTGATGGAATACATCACGCATCAAGGCTGGAGCTTGCGCAAGGTGCGTGAACAGATCCTGAAAATAGCTGCCACCGTTGCTGTGCATGCCCGCCGCATCCAGGTGCATATTGGCCGGGCGGGCAACAAATGGTGGCCAGTCCTGCTCAGGCATCTATCCTGGCTGCATCAAGCGCCGACATAAATATCGCTTTTTGCCGGACTCATGACGGAATCAGCCAGGTGCTGAGGGATATGCTCACCTTTGTGCTTGGAAAAGCAGCGAATGAGACGAAATCTGGCTGGTTTTTGCCAGAAACGATGAGGAAACTGTGTTTTTAAAGAGCAAAAATCAGGCTTGGGCTCGTCTGTGTGTGCCAGCGCAGAGATCCAGCGAAGCTGGACCGTATTTTTTAGTGCTCATGAATAAGGCGGGCTATTCAGCTGTGCGTAACCGATACTCTGAAACAATCTCTGAATAAAACGGACTATTTTTTACATATCCATTTATAAATATTATTGGTTGCAGGCCGTCCATAATGCGGGCTACGCTCTCATTGTCAGCATGTGAAGCGAAGAAATCCATATTTTTAACCCAGATAACAGGTAAGTCATTATGATTTAATCTAGCAACCAGTCGCATTGTACGGAAATTTGTTTCCTGCGAGTACTTCTTGTGAGTAAACACATAAATAACGTCTTGTCTATAATTTAAAAAATAAGGCAGGCGAACAAAATTTTTGCTGTTTTTTATACTGTAATTTTCTCCTTTATCTCTACCCGACCCGTTACTAAAAACATAATAAATCATTGACAATGAAAACACAAAAACAATCAATTTGTACAAACCTTGTCTGGGCATAAGCAACACCGTAACTTTATCAAACAATTAATAATTTTAAAAACCCAGAACACAAACAAGCAGCCAGTAACATGCTAACCATACTCGACAATATACACTGCATTTACAGGAAACACTATTTTATAAAAAAACCATTAAGTTCCGGGCCGAATAAATACAAAACACTGGGTACACCGCACAACACTAGCACATAAAAAACAACAAGAGCATTGCCAAAAAAAGTTAAATCAAAAGAAAATCTCTCCTTATAACCCAAATATTTTCGTTGATATTTACCGATAACACTGGCTAGAAAAAATACTAGCAACCCAACACCTGCAACAACAGGAAAGCCAAACACTGTATCTGGGCCTATTATCCAATTAAATAAATAACTAAACCCCAATAGAAAAATAAATGATTCAGTAAAAAAAACCTTACTCATTTTTTTTCTTCTTTCAGCGTTACCAATTAAAATAAATGGAAAAACAAAATGAATCGAAATAATCATAAACATTCCTAAAAAACTATCAAAACCGTCTTCATTTAGAAAAATATTTGCCAAAAAAACAACCATCACAAAAAAATAACTATACAACTCAAATTCATTCATATAATTTTTTTTGTAAGCAGCTAGTCCTCCATAAAATGGAACAAATATAGAAATTATATAAAATTTTTCGTCTTTAGATCTATTTTTTAAGGACATGCTCCGGAAACCTTTTGTAAACCATCTATCAATCCATTGTAAAACTGTGACAGTAAATAAGATACAACAGCCAGCGCGATGATAACACCCACAGTTCCGGCAAATATACCACCCACAGCACCTGCAACCCGTCTGTTTCTGTACGCCTCAGTGGTCGCAAAACCAGTAGTGATGGTGGAGCCTTTTTGCTTCGTGAAATCATGGATCGCAGCGGTGTGTGTGAACGGCTTGGGCAGCAACTGCAGGACCATCGTGACCCGTCCAAAGTGCGGCACAGCCTGACCAGTCAACTGCGCACACTGATGATCCAGCAAGCTCAGGGCTGGGATGATCTGAGCGACACCCAGCTGCTGGGTGAAGATCCGGTGTTTCAGCTGGCCT
>JAAYFD010000022.1 GCA_012728415.1 Gammaproteobacteria bacterium | reverse complement strand
TGATGCACACCGCCCTGTTTCTGCAGTGATGCCACTCTCCAGCCTGACGCAGTGACCCTTCATGAATCAAAACCTGTTGCTGAAAACCAGCATGCTTCATCTTGTGGTGTCCGCCATCAGCGTGGCCGCCTGTGCCGGACTCGTTCTGGGTACCCGCCTGCCTCCAGCCTTGCTGGTGATTTTGCTGGCAGCAGTGATCATGGTGTGTACCGGTATTTTTTATGTCTTGCACCACATCCTCAAGCTGGACAATGAAAAGCACGCCAGCAATGAAAAGCAACAGCTGCAACTGGCTCTCGACTCTGCCGGCGAATGCCTGTGGGAGTGGCAACTGGCAAATAAAGCCACCAGCATCCACTTTTCCACGCCCTATTGCATGATGCTGGGTT
Source organism: Gammaproteobacteria bacterium (assembly GCA_012728415.1). Lineage (GTDB taxonomy): Bacteria > Pseudomonadota > Gammaproteobacteria > Pseudomonadales > Pseudomonadaceae > Thiopseudomonas. The sequence continues at coordinate 119,069 of JAAYFD010000022.1, read as the reverse complement.
ATACGCGCAAAGAATTTGCCCATGACCAGAAAGGCTGGCAAGAACTGCTACACCCGGACGAACGCGAACATGTATTGCGCCGCCTGACCCGGCTATTTGCCGAAGGCAAGGACAGCACCTATGAAAACACGTATCGCATGCGCCACAAGGATGGCAGTTATCGCTGGATTCACTCCCGTGGCCGCCTGTTTACCAACCAGGGCAAACTGGTACGCTTTATCGGTATCGCCGCCGACATCAGCGAAGAACGTCACAATAACGAGCGCCTGCGCCTGGCCAATGTGGTGTTTGACAGCACGCATGAAGGGGTCCTGATCTCCGATGCCAACAATATTGTAGTATTCGTCAACCGTGCATTCAGTGATATCACCGGCTACTCATATACCGAAATAGTTGGCAACAGCCCCCGCGTACTCAAGTCGGGCCGTCACAGCAAAGAGTTTTACACCGAAATGTGGCGCTCGCTCGACAACACGGACAGCTGGACCGGAGAAATCTGGAATCGCCGTAAAAACGGCGAGGTTCTGCCTCAGCTGCAAACCATTACCCAGCTGCGTGACGAGCATGGCCTGATTACCCACAGGGTTGCCGTATTTTCCGATATTTCACTACTAAAAAGCTCACAATCAGAAATCAGTTTCCTGGCCCACTACGACCCGCTGACCAGCCTGCCCAACCGCGCCCTGCTGCATGAACACCTCAAGTTATCGTTACAGCGCGCCATCAAGTTCCAGTCCATGGCAGCCCTGCTGATGATCAACCTTGACCACTTTAAAATCATCAACGAGAGCCTGGGCCATATCAATGGTGACGAACTGTTGAAGCAGGTCACAGCCCGCATCCAGCAAGTACTGGACCCACAAGACACCCTTAGCCGCTTCGGCGGCGACGAGTTTGCCATTGTTGCCGACAGCTGCAACGACAACGTACAGGCGGCCAATACTGCCGAACAAATCCTCACTGTATTCAGAAAACCTTTCCTGATCGGTCAGCAGGATATTTTTGTCACCGTCAGCATCGGGATTTGCATGTACCCGCTTACGGGCCTTACCGCCGAAGAAGTGCTTCGTTATGCTGCCACCGCGTTATCCAAAGCCAAGGACAGCGGTCGTGACAGCTACGCTTTTTATGACAGTATCCTCACGGAAGCCGCTGCCAAAAAATTGCGTATTGCCAATGAATTGCGTACTGCCATCGACGACAGTCAGCTCACCATCCATTACCAGCCGGTATATTCACTGGATGACAAGAAAATTATCGGCTGTGAGGCTCTGGTGCGCTGGCAACACCCGCAACAAGGCTTGCTGATGCCAGCTGAATTTATCAGTATTGCCGAAGTTTCTGGTCTTATCGGAGCAATAGACAACTGGGTCATGCATCAGGCCTGCATACAGGCACAACAGTGGCAGCAGCTGGGCCTGGCGCTTGAATTCATATCAGTCAACATATCCAGCCGTCTGTTTGACCGCAGCGGCACCCTAAAAGCCAACCTGCAAGAAGCCTTGCTGCAAAGCGGCCTGCCGGCACACCACCTCGAGCTGGAAATCACCGAAAGTTCGATGATGGGCAACCCGGCCCAGTCCATTGAACTGCTGCATGAGCTGCGCAGTACCGGAGTACGCCTGGCCATTGACGATTTTGGCACTGGTTATTCATCACTGGGCCGGCTGAAACACCTGCCGGTCGACAAGTTCAAGATTGACCGTACTTTTGTCATGAACCTGCCCCACGACCCGGCCGACATCGCCATTATCCGCGCCATCATTTCCCTGTCCGAAAGCCTGGACTTGCAAGTACAGGCAGAAGGGGTAGAAACCCGGGAACAAGCCGAGTTCCTGCAACAGTATCCACAAGTGCTGGCGCAGGGCTATCTGTATGGCAAACCCATGCCGGCAGCCGACTTTGCTGCCATGCTCGCAGCACAGCAGCCTTCCCCGAACTCTCCGCAATAACAAAAGCATGCACAGCCCAGAAGCCGGCATGCTGCATACTTCCATGGGTACAGGCACACCCAGAAATAAAAAAGCCGGACCGCCATAAGCGGCCCGGCTTTGGTTTCACACTGCCCTGTCCCTGTTACTTCTTGGCAAAAGGCTCAGGAATCGGCGTGTTGTTGTTGGACGGTGGCAGCATCGGAATCTGGAAGCTGGGCTGCTCGCCAGTCAATGTCTTCATGAAGGCGGTGATCTTGTCAATCTCGTCCTTCTCCAGCTTGCGACCCAGCTGCAGGCGAGCCATCACGTCAACAGCGTCTTCCAGCTTCCAGTAAGCACCGTCGTGGAAGTACGGATAGGTCAGCTCAACGTTGCGCAGGGTCGGAACCTTGAACTTGAAGCGGTCAGCATCTTCACCGCTCAGACCAGCGACACCCTCAGCCGGGTTGTTGGTCACGTACTCTTCGTACAGCCCCATCTTCTGGAAGGAGTTGCCACCGATGTTCACACCATTGTGACAGGCGGTACAACCTACACTCTTGAACAGCTCGTAACCTTCCAGCTCGTAAGCAGTAATGGCGTTGTCATCACCTTTGAGCCACTGGTCGAAGCGGGCGTTCGGGGTTACCAGGGTTTTCTCGAACTCGGCAATGGCGTCAGTGATTTCGTTGATGGTTACCTTGTCAACGTTGTAAACATTCTTGATCGACTCAACATACTGCGGAATGGATGCAATCACGCCGACCGCGAGGTCGTGAGTGAAACCCATTTCCATCGGGTTTTCGATCGGGCCACCAGCCTGCTCCTGCAAGTCAGCAGCACGCCCATCCCAAAACTGGGCCAGGTTCAGGCTGGAGTTCAAAACAGTGGGCGAGTTGATTGGGCCTTCCTGCCAGTTATGACCAATAGAGGTCGGCAGGTTGTCACTACCGCCCATGCTCAGGTTGTGGCACGAGTTACAGGATATGAAACCCGATCTGGACAGGCGCGGATCAAAAAACAACTGCTTGCCCAGCTCGACTTTGGCCTCATCAGTTATCGGCGCCGGCTCAATAGGCTGGATTGGCTCATTTCTTGGTGCCGCCATGGCGGAGGCACTTACACCAATGCTCAAGGCCAACACGGTTAGTTTATTCATAAAGGTCACCCTTCTTTAGTCTAGTAATTTCTATGGCTATACCTTGCTTGATTCCGGACTCAAGCTACTTGATCCTGATCAAGCACGACTCACATTAGCCGAAGGCGGGGGCTTTTGGGTAATAGCTATTTCATAATCAGTTAATAAAATTATTCTACTGGCCAAAGAGTGCGCAAACGCACCTGATAAACCAGTCAGCGCCTGTGCATGCGGGGTATCAGCGCCTGAATGTCATAACCTGCCTGTGCGGCTGCTGCCACAATACACTCCAGCGGCTGCTGCCGGGTCCACGCCTGCTGCAACGCCCAGAGGTGGGTACAGCGGGTCCCTGAGCGGCAAAACATTAAAACCGGCCCATTAGACGCTCGCAGCAACTGGTCGAACTCTAGCACATTGTCGTCCGTCAGATTTCCAGCAATCACTGGCAAATATTCATACTCAAGCCCTGCAGCCTCTGCCGCATCACGCATGACTGAGCTATGTGGCTGGCCAGCCTCTTCATCATCAGGCCGGTTGTTGACAACCTTGGTAAAGCCATCGGCAGCCGCTCTTGCCATATCTGCCGGCTGCAGCTGCGCAGCCACAGCAAGCCCTGAAGTCAAGTGTCTAAAGGTTTCCACGGTGGTTGTTCCTTGCCAAAAATTACCCTGCCCAAGATACAGGGTTTTGCCATTCACGCAAATAATCAAAGCGCGTGCAAGCCGTACGGCAAGCTCGCTCACCAGTTGCCCGGAAACTTTACCAGACACAAAAAAGCATCCTTGCGGATGCTTTTTTGTGTCTCAAGATTCAGCTACAGCTTTTACAAGTCTTGATACCAAGAATTGAATACAGCGGACAGCTGCCAACCAGCCCTGTCAGCACGGGTACCACGCCGATCCAACCCCACAGCCCGATGGTGCCAGTCAGGCCCAGCACAATCAGTATCAGACCGAGCACAACTCTGGCTGCACGATCCCAGGGTGCCATGTTTACTTTCATTGTTACGCCCTCCCTATCGAATGCACACAGGCATTCTAGTCAGGTCGCAAATAAACTGCAAAGAGATTAACAATAAATAAACAAACTGTTACATCTGTCATTAACTACCGGTTACTGAAGCCTGATCGGCACAGTACAGCCCATGCAGCGTTTCAATAATCGCCATCGCCTGCGGACTGCTGATGCTATAGAAAATTTGCCGGCCCTCACGCCTGGTGTCCACCAGTCCTTCACGACGCAGTACGCCCAGCTGCTGTGATAGCGTTGGCTGCACAATACCCAGCCGACGCTCTAACTCGCCCACGTTCATTTCTTCCTCTACCAGCTGGCAGAGCAACAGCAGGCGGTCGGGATTGCCAAGGGCCTTGAGAAACTGTGCTGCGTCAGCAGCATTCTCACGCAGCTTCTCAAAATCAAACACTCTGTTTTCGATATCAGTCATGAAATCAACCATCCAGTCAATGGCCGGCCCGCGAAAAGCACCGGCCCGCAAAGAGTGTTCTTTGCGGCCAGGCTTGTCATACCGCTCGACCGGCAATCTCAATCTGTCATCCTGCGGCGACCATATGCAGGCAAAAGCCCACAGCCGGCAGAATTTTTATTTATTTAGTGTTTAAATTTTATCGCAGATTCCGTTATTTGTGGCAAATTGCCGCAGTACGCTTGCCAAAAACTTGATCCTGACCTATCTGTAAACAGTCAATTGCTCTTCATGTCAGGCTATACTTGCTGGCATTTGCACAGTTCCAACACCCTGCAGCACCCGGCCGGTCCGCTGTCAGGAGTTTTTATTGGGTACCCAAAGTGCCCAAAACAAGCCCCAGATCAGCGCTCCGGCACCCAGCCAGAATGCACCCTGCAAGGTGCCGCCATTATTCAGCCACTGCTTGGTTAGCCAGGGGCCGCCAAGCTGAAACACGCTATACAAAGCAACCAGCGCAGCGGACAGGCGTGGCCCCTGATGCGGATGCAATGTGCGCGCCAGCCGCTGGGACAGAAGCACGGTACCCAAAAATGTATTGCCGACCAGCAGGGCGCACAGTAAAACACCCCAGGTACCGGGCATGAGCAAAACCGCCAGCACACCCAGCAACTGCAACGCATAATTGAGCCGCAAGGCCGGGCTGTCGCCCAGCAAAGAGCCGGCTTTATTCCAGATCCAGGGTGCCGGCAAAGTTGCCAGCGCTACAACCAGCCAGCTGCCACCAACCAAAAAATCAGGCAAACCCTCCAGTTGCGAAACCAGTGTCGGCAAAAAAGTCATCGGCAGGATGTATCCCATGCCCGCACCGGCATAAGAAAGAAATAGTGGCGTGCTATCACGGTCCAGCAGCCGGGTGCTGGGTGGTGCGCCCGTCCTGTCGATCTGTACAGGTGCTGGCACATCCAGCAGTGACAGCTGCCGCCAGCCCCAGAGCGCCAATGGCACGCTCAACAAAAAAGCCGGCCACCAGCGTTGCGCACCTTCGAGCAAGTCTGCCGGCAGGCTGACCAGCCCGCTGGATACAATCAGCCCGGCACCCACACCCAGATACACCAGGCCACTGGCACTGGCACGCCCATTCCGGGCCAGCCACTCCAGAATCAATGCCGGAGCCTGAACAAATACGATACCGTTACTGATACCGTTCACCAGCCGTAGAAAAGATAGCAGCTCAAAGTTTTCGGTCTGGGTTTGCAGCAGGGTGCAAAGCACGTTTATGCCTAGCGCCCAAGGTAATACCCCGCGAATTTGTTCAATCCGGTGCCAGCGCATGGCCAAAACTGCACCGGTCAGATAGCCCAGATAATTCCAGCTGGCAATATCAGCTCCCTGCTTGACCGTCAGTACACCGTCCTGGATCAGCAAGGGCAGCAAGGGAGTATAAATGAAGCGCCCCAGTGTGTGGACAACCAACAGCACCAGGGCGCCAGCAAGAATGACCTTGAGCAGGTCAGGTGTCTTATTATTGTTCATTAGCCGTTCAGAACCGGTTTTTGTTTTGCTTAGTGTGCTTGGTTTTTATCCGCCCTGCTTTCAGACCATAGTCGGGTACGATATTTCCACTCACAGTTCGCATGACCTCCCAGCTGTATGCTCTGCAAGTCCTGCAGGGCCTATGCGAGCGGTTTCAGCCGCGACCAAGCAGCAGCCCAGCCAACTCAACCGCCAACCTCCGGCCAAACACTGCACCTCAGACCACCCCAGCCACGACCTTAACCTTCCCTGTCGGTGCAAACAGGCGCGTACCAACATGTCGCGCCTGAAGTGGGATTATGGTTATGCCCTGACGGTTTCCATCAGGGCAGCGTGCCAGGCCCTGATTTTACCTGCAGGGCACCACAAAGCTCCACAGCCAGCCGGCACAAAACAGGATCGGCATTTACCGCCAGAAAATACGGATTCAGATAGTTCTCCCGCTGGGCATATTCCAGTGGCTGCCCCCGGGTATCCAGCACCTGCCCACCGGCCCCTTCCAGCACGGCTTGGGCCGCCGCGGTATCCCACTGCGACGTCGGCGCCAGTCGCGGATAAAAATCCACCCGCCCTTCGGCCAGCCAGCAAAACTTGAGCGAGCTGCCAGCACTGATCAACTCCAGCTCCCGCTTTTGCTGCAAACCCTGCACAAAAGCCTGCTGTGCCTCACTGCCATGCCGGCGGCTGCCGGCCACCCGCAGCGGGTGTTGCGTGTCCGCCACCTGCAGCCGCTGTAGCTGACCGTCGCCCTGCCTATAGGCACCCTGCCCGCGGCCGCCATAATAAATCTGCCCGTCCGCCGGCACTCCAACCACGCCAAACACCACCCGGCCCTGCTCGATCAGCGCCACATTAACAGTATATTCCGCACTGCCGGCAACAAACTCCCGGGTACCGTCCAACGGATCGACCAGCCACCAGCGCTGCCATTGCCGGCGCTCGGTCAAGGGAATGTCACAAGCCTCCTCCGACAATACCGGAATATCCAGCACCGTCGGCAAGCCAGCAGCCAGAATGCGATGGGCGGCCAGGTCCGCAGCCGTTACCGGCGAGTCATCCGCCTTCTGCTGTACAACCAGCCCGCTGCGCCAGTACTCCAGAGTAGCCGCTCCGGCCTGCGCCACCAGCTGCAACAGGACTTGCAGTTGCTGCTGCGTCATAGCTCACCCCGCTCGGCCAGCAGGTCGCGCACCACATACAGCGCCGCCAGCGCCCGCCCCTCGGAAAAGTCCGGATCACGCAGCAGGCCCAGCAAGTCCCGCAAATCATGGGTACGCACACCCATCGGCTCCGGCTCGTCCCCGGGCAAACGCGACGGATACAGCTCGCGCGCCAGCACCACCGTGATACGCTGGGTCATGTAGCCGGGGGACAGGCTCAGCTCACACACATGCTCCAGCGAGCGGGCGGCAAAACCGGCCTCTTCCTGCAACTCGCGGTTGGCCGCCTGTTCCGGCGTTTCACCGGCATCAATCAAACCCTTGGGCAATGACCATTCATGACGGGCGCTGCCAGCGCAATACTCCTCGATCAGCACTGCCTGCAAATCCTGTGTCAGCGCGACCACCATTACCGCGCCATGGCCATCGGCCCTGCCACGCAGGCGCTCATAGGTACGCTCCTGGCCATTGCTGAAGCGCAGCTGCAGCTGTTCGACACGAAAAATATGGGTACGGGCTACTTCTTCACAGGCTAGGATTTCCGGCTTGATGCGCATATTCAACTCCAACGGGCAATTATGGGTATGATAACGCCAAACCTCCAACCCCTGAAGCTGACATGTCTGAACTCCCCTGGTCCGCCATTGATACCGTCCTGCTGGACATGGATGGCACCCTGCTTGATCTGCATTTTGACAATTTTTTCTGGCTCGACTACCTGCACCAGCGCTATGCACAGCAACATGGCCTGACAGTGAGCACGGCACGCGAACGGCTGATACCGCTACTGGCCCGCCATCAGGGGCAGCTGCAATGGTATTGCGTGGAGTTCTGGAGCGAGCAATTACAGTTGCCGATCCGCGAAATGAAGCGCGAACAGGCCGCCCGCATCGCACCGCGCCCGCATGCGCTGGAGTTTCTGCAGGCCCTGCAGACCGCCGGCAAACGGGTGGCACTGGTGACCAATGCACACCGTCACTCGCTGGAAATCAAGCTGGAAAGGGTCGCCATGGCACCCTGGCTGGATGCCGTGATCAGCTCCCATGACTATAGGCAGCCAAAAGAAAACCAGCAGTTCTGGCAGCAGCTGCAACAGCAGTTTGCCTTTGATCCGCAGCGCACACTGTTTGTTGACGACAGCCTGAGCGTGCTGCGTAGCGCACAACGCTACGGAATCGGCCACCTGCGCTGCGTAGCCACACCAGACAGCCAAAAACCGGCCAAAGACTGTGGCGAGTTTGCTGATATTGGTGATTTTTTCGGGGTGTGCCGGCAGCTGGAGGCCTGCCTCGCCGAGACAGATGAGCCTTCCAGCCCTGCATAAACGGATTGGCAACCATCAACGGGACATGCCCGGCCTGGCTTTATCCGGACAAACCCGGGTCTGTAGCGGATCACCGCCTTGTCATTTCTTTCCCAGCATGCGCCTGAGCACCGGATCACCGTCCAGCAGCTGGTGCTTGAATACAGCCAGCACATGCAGCACGGTCAGTGCCACCAGCAGCCATGCGGCAGCCTCGTGCACCTGTTTAACCTGATCCAGCATGCCGGAGCCCAATGCGAACAAAGAAGGCACATGCAGTACGCCAAACCACTCCAGCGCGCGGCCCGAGCCGGTGGCCAACAAGTAGCCAGAGACTCCGGCAACAAACACCAGCACGTACATCAGCCCCTGCACCAGCTGGGCCAGACGCTGCTCCAGCCGGCTGCCGATGGCCGGCAAGGCCGACAGTCGCCAGCGCCACAGCAAACGCAGCAGCATCAGCACAGCCACCAGCGCACCCAGGCTTTTATGCCACAGGCCAACACCGGCCTGCCGGCTGTCAAACAGTCCCAAACTGGCCAGCCACAAGCCCAGGCCAAAAGTCACCCCCAGCAACAGGGCGATCAGCCAGTGCAACAAACGGGTGAAAAAATCATGACGGGGTTGCGGAGCCGGATTTTGCATGGCAAAGGTTCAAGATAATGATAGAAAAGCCTGCGATTGCACGCAGGCTTGCAGGGTGTGTATCCGCAAAATCAGCCAGAGCCTTTACATCTGCGACTGCAAATAATTGGGCAGACCAATACGTTCGATCAGGCCCAGCTGCTTTTCCAGCCAGTAGAGATGGTCTTCTTCGGTATCTTTTTGCTGGGCCAGCAGCATGTCACGGCTGACATAATCCTGCTCCTGCTCGCACAGGGCAATGGCGTCAGCCAGGTTTTTCTGCACTCGGTATTCCACCGCCAGATCACTGCGCAGCATGGACGGTACATCAGTGCCCGGCTCGATCGGCTCAGGACGCATATCCGGCCTGCCTTCCAGAAACAGGATGCGGCGCAAAATATCATCCGCGTGCTGGGTTTCCTCTTCCATCTCGTGGTTGATACGTTCGTAGAGCTTCATCAGCCCCAGGTCTTCATATTGCCTGGAGTGCAAAAAATACTGGTCACGCGCCGCCAGCTCGCCACGCAGCAGCTCAACCAGGCAGGCGACTACTTTGGAATTGCCTTGCATAAACTCCTCCTACCGCTCAAGCGAACAAATGCCAATACGGATACAAGCATAGCAAGCCCTGCCCCCGCGCGCACGGAAAAACAAAGTCTGCCGACATAAAACAAAAGCACAGCGCTTGGTTTATTAAAAGTGCCCGGAGAGTCTCAGGGCCCTAGCCGCACCGCTGCGCTGGCGCGTTCCAGTGCTTCAATCTGCTTGCTTGTTCTGCGGCGTTTTTCTTCCTTGTTACGGGTAAAGAACCAGACCAGAAAGGTCGCCAGTGACACCACCAGAAGGATCAGGCTGGCCACGGCGTTAATTTCAGGCTTTACCCCCAGACGCACCGCAGAGAAGATTTCCATCGGCAAGGTGGTGGAGCCGGGCCCGGAGACAAAGCTGGCCAGTACCAGGTCGTCCAGCGACAGGGCAAAGGCCATCATGAAACCGGCGGCCAGCGAGGGCACAATCATCGGCACGGTGATCAGGAAAAACACCTGCCAGGGCCGCGCACCCAGATCCATTGCTGCCTCTTCCATGGAGCGGTCCACTTCACGCAGGCGCGCCGCCACAATCACCGCCACATAGGCAGTACTGAAGGTGGTGTGGGCAATCCAGATGGTGGTCACACCACGCTCCATCGGCCAGCCGATCAGCTGGGCCATGGCCACGAACAGCAGCAACAGCGACAGGCCGGTAATGACTTCGGGCATCACCAGCGGTGCGGTGACCAGCCCGCCAAACAGCGTGCGGCCACGGAAGCGCTTGATACGGGTCAGCACCAGCGCGGCCAGCGTGCCCAGTGCAGTGGCGGCAATGGCGGTGTAACTGGCGATTTCCAGCGAGCGCAACACCGCACCCATCAGCTGCTTGTTGTCCAGCAGGCCCGCATACCATTTGGTTGACCAGCCACCCCACACGGTGACCAGCCGCGAAGCGTTGAAGGAATAGATCACCAGCACCAGCATGGGCACGTAGATAAACAGCAGACCCAGCACCAGCATAAAGCGGGAGAAACTGTATTTTTTCAGAAATTCCATGGCCTACCCCTCCAGCTCTTTTGCCTGGGCGCGGTTGAACAGCACAATCGGTATAATCAGGATCAGCAACATCACCACCGCCAGCGCAGAGGCTACCGGCCAGTCGCGGTTGTTGAAGAACTCTTGCCACAACACTTTACCGATCATCAGGGTTTCCGGGCCGCCGAGCAGCTCGGGAATGACAAACTCGCCCACCACCGGAATAAACACCAGCATGCAGCCGGTGATAATGCCGCCTTTGGACAACGGAAAGGTGATCTTCCAGAAAGTGGTATGCCGACGTGCGCCCAGATCAGCCGCCGCCTCCAGCAGGGACAGGTCATGCTTGGCCAGGTTGGCGTACAGCGGCAGCACCATAAACGGCAGATAGGCATAGACAATGCCGATATACACCGCAATGTTGGTGTTGAGAATCTGCAGCGGCTCGCTGATCAGCCCGGTCCAGAGCAAAAAATTGTTCAGAATGCCATTGTTGCTGAGGATGCCCATCCAGGCGTAAACGCGGATCAGCAGCGCGGTCCAGGTCGGCATCATGATCAGCAGCAGCCACACCGGGCGCATCGGCTCGCTGGAGCGGGCAATCGCATAGGCCATCGGGTAGCCGACCAGCAAACACAAGAAAGTGCTGATCAGCGCGATTTTCACCGAGCCCAGATAAGCCGCAATGTACAGCTTGTCCTCGCTAAGCAGAATATAGTTGCCCAGATTGAGCAGCACCGTCAGCTGCTGGTCGGCCCACTCCACCAGACTGGTGTAGGGTGGAATGGCAATGTCCGCCTCGGCAAAGCTGATTTTGAGGATGATGGCGAACGGCAGCAGGAAAAACACCAGCAGCCACAGAAAAGGCACGCCAATCAGCGCATGGCGGCCCTTGGGCAGCCAGCGGCGCAAATGCAATCCGGTTAAAGTTTTCATTGCTGGAACACCACGCCGCTGTCATCGACCCAGTGTACGAACACCTCGTCATCCCAGGTTGGGCGTTTGACGTTGCGCTCTGAGTTGGCCATGAAGGCCTGGGCAATCTTGCCCGACGGCAGCTCGACGTAGTACACCGAGTGACCGCCCAGATAGGCGATATCGTGCACGATGGCGGTACTCCAGTTGTAGTCTTCGTACTCTAGGTCGTCCGGCTTTTCGCTGCTCAACAGCAGTTTTTCCGGGCGCAGGGCGAAGGTTACGCGCTTGTTTTCCTCGCGCGAGGCAATCCCGTGGCCGATGTAGATCGGCAGCGGCATGTCCGGGCAGGCAATGATGGCATGGTCCGGCTCTTCCACAATCAGCTCGCCATCAAACAGGTTCACGTTACCGATAAACTCGCACACCATGCGGTTGGCCGGGGTTTCGTAGATATCCACCGGCGAGCCGACCTGCTCGATCCAGCCCTGGTTCATGATGGCGATGCGCTCGGCCATGGTCATGGCTTCTTCCTGGTCGTGGGTCACCATCACGCAGGTCACACCGACACGCTCGATGATTTCCACCAGCTCCAGCTGCATCTGCGAGCGCAGCTTTTTGTCCAGCGCACCCATCGGCTCGTCCAGCAACAGCAGCTTGGGCCGCTTGGCCAGCGAACGGGCCAGTGCCACGCGCTGACGCTGGCCGCCGGACAGCTGGTGCGGCTTGCGCCGGGCGTACTTGGTCATGTGTACCAGGCGCAGCATTTCATCCACGCGCTCGCGGATTTCCTCTTTCGGCAGGCCGTCCTGCTTGAGACCAAACGCAATGTTCTGCTCCACGCTCATGTGCGGAAACAACGCATAGGACTGGAACATCATGTTGATTGGCCGCTCATAGGGCGGCATGTCGGTGATGTCCACGCCATCGAGGTAAATTTTGCCTTCGGTAGGGGTTTCAAACCCGGCCAGCATGCGCAGCAAAGTGGACTTGCCGGAGCCAGAACCACCGAGCAGGGCAAAAATTTCGCCCTTGTTGATCTTGATGCTGACCTCATCCACGGCCACTGTGTCATCAAAGCTCTTCGACACCTTGCGGATTTCGACCAAAACGTCTTTGGGCTTTTGCATGTTGGCCAGCGCTTTTTTATATGCGCCCGAAGGTATAGCCATTTATGTCTCCTTTATGTTGGAGGGGGTTGCTTTTTACGGGTTGCTGTTGGTGGTTTGTGTGGTGTTTAGACGGACGGGGTAGCTGGATTGTAAAGACGCCGCAAGTACATCTGACTGCCATGGATGGCGGAAATGCAGTTTTTGCAGGAGCAAAAAACTGCCCTGTAGGCTCCATGCGGCCATCCATGGCCGCATAGGCTTTACATCCAGCCACCCCGTCCGCCTCGCAAGCTCTGCGTGGGTCGCAACCCTTTTCTGGGGGGATAAGGGGCGGCTTTGCCGAGCCTTCTCCCCACCCGCACAAGGCAGACTTTGGGCCGGGTGGGGCCGGAGTCAGGCCTTAGCGGTTTGGGCCGGTTTGCCGGACCGAACCAGCGTCAGCCTGACGCAGCGCCCCACCCGGCCCAGCCGCCGCCGAGCAAAAAATCACCGCCCAGACTTAAACCGAGTCCAAGCCCGCGTCTTCACCCGCTGCGCACTAGCCGGCAGAGGTTTGGAAATAAACAGATTGTCCAAAACCTCCTGCGCCGGATACACGCCCGGATCGTTGCGCACTTCTTCATCCATCAGCTCGTCCGCATACTTGTTGGGGTTGGCATACCCCACATAATCGCTGATGCCGGCAATCACTTCCGGCTCCAGCAAATAGTTGATAAAGGCATGGGCCTCATCGACATTGCCTGCGTCCGCGGGAATCGCCAGCACGTCAAACCACAGGTTGCCGCCTTCTTGCGGGATGCTGTAGGCGATGTTTACACCATTACCGGCCTCTTCAGCACGATCAGCGGCCTGCAGTACATCACCGGAAAAGCCTGCCGCCACACAGATATCACCATTGGCCAGATCGGTCACGTATTTGGACGAATGAAAATAAGTCACATACGGCCGTATTTTGCTCAGCTTCTCCACCACCGCATCATAATCCTTAGCATTGGTAGAGTTCGGATCCAGGCCCATGTAATTAAGCGCAGCCGGCAGCATTTCGTCCGCCGCATCGAGGAAAGCCACGCCACAGGTACTGAGTTTCTCCATGTTCTCCGGCTCAAACAGCACAGCCCAGGAGTCGATCACATCCACACCCAGCACTTCCTTGACCTTGTCCACGTTATAGCCAATGCCGTTGGTACCCCACAGGTAAGGAACCGCATACTGATTGCCCGGATCATTAACGGCAATCTGCTTCATCAGGTGCTCTTCCAGATTGCCCCAGTTGGGCAGCTTGCTGCGGTCCAGTTTCTGGAACACACCAGCCTGTATTTGGCGTGCCAGGAAATGATCCGACGGCACCACCACGTCATAACCGCTACGACCAGCCAGCAATTTGCCTTCCAGGGTTTCGTTGGAATCAAACACGTCGTACACCACGCGGATGCCATGCTGCTCCCTGAAATCATCCAGAGTTTGCTCGCCGATATAATCAGACCAGTTATAAACATGCACAGTATCCGCGCTGGCGACAACGCTTACAGACAGTGACAGGGCAGCGCCCAGCAACACAGATGAAGTGATTTTTCTCAACAGTACATCCTCGCTTTTTCGTGGGTCACCTCGGACCAGTTCACAAAGCCACCCGCACCATGCAAGCGGCGAAATTAAACATGCGGCACAAATGCCTTACCAAAACCTGTACGAGTCGTACCTACAGGTAAAACCTTCCGCTACGCTCAACCCAACACCGCGACAGCAGCCCGGTAACGCCGGGCCAAACCCTCCCCGCCCGCTCAAGGCAGATTCGGGCCGGACGGGGCCGGAGTCAGGCCTTAGCGGTTTGGGCCGGCCTGCCGGACCGAACCAGCGTCAGCCGGACGCAGCGCCCCACCCGGCCCAGCCGCCACAGAGCAAAACCCCACACCGCGACAGCAGCCCGGTAACGCCGGGCCAAACCCTCCCCGCCCGCTCAAGGCAGATTCGGGCCGGACGGGGCCGGAGTCAGGCCTTAGCGGTTTGGGCCGGCCTGCCGGACCGAACCAGCGCAGACTGACGCAGCGCCCCACCCGGCCCAGCCGCCGCAGAGCAAAACTACTTGCCAGATTTGATCTTGGTCCAGCTACGGGTCATGGCGCGCTGCCCCTTGGCTGACAAGTCCGGAAAGGCATACAGTTTTTTCAGCATCTCGTCACTCGGATAGATGCCCGGATCATTGCGATATTCCTCGTCCACCAGTGGCGTTGCCGCGCTGTTGGCGTTGGGGAACTGCAAATAGTTGGTCAGATCCGCCATCACCTGCGGCTGCAGCAGGTAATTAATGAATTCATGGGCCTCTTTGACATTCTTCGCGTCAGCCGGAATGCCCACCATATCAAAGAAAGTACCGGCGCCCTCTTGCGGGATCTGATACTCAACCCTCACCTTGCCGGTACCCTCTTCGGCACGCGCCTTGCTCTGGTAGATATCACCGGAGTAACCAACCGCTACGCAGATATTGCCATTGGCCAGGTCCGAGATGTATTTGGACGAATGGAAATAGGTAATGTACGGACGCACCTTCAGCAGCAGCTCTTCAGCCTGCCTGATATGCCCTGCATCTTCGCTTTCCGGCGGCAAGCCCAGGTAATGCATGGCTGCTGGAATCATCTCGGTCGGAGAATCCAGCAAAGCCACACCACACTCGGCCAGCTTGCTGATTTTTTCCGGATTGAAAATCATCTCCCAGCTATCCACCGCCTCTACACCCAGCGCCGCTTTGACCTTGGCTGGGTTATAACCAATACCAATCGAGCCCCACATGTATGGAATCGAGTACTGGTTGCCCGGATCGCTGACTTCCAGGGTTTTCAGCAAATCCTTGTTTAGGTTATCCCACTGCGGCAACTGGCTGCGATCCAGCTTCTGATACACACCCGCCTTGATTTGCTTGGCCAGAAAGGGGTTGGACGGCACTACGATGTCATAGCCGGAGCGACCGGAGAGCAGCTTGGCTTCCAGCACTTCGTTAGTGTCGTAAACATCAAACACTACCTTGATGCCACTTTGTTTTTCAAAGTTGCTGATGGTGTCTGGGGCGACGTAGTCTGACCAATGATACACATGCAGCGTGCGCTCGCCAGCGCCCTGCGCCTGAGTGGTCATGGTAATTGCCAGTGAAATGGCAGCAAAGGAAAGAAAACGCTTTTTCACGCGCACAGCTCCTGTATTCAGTCTGTATGGGCCGCCACCGGAGGCGGACAATAATCTGCCCGTTTCGGGCAAAGCAATGTTTTAACCAAAACAAGCTTTTGTGACTGTAACATCCTGCACAGACGCCAGCTGCGTCTGGGCAATCGTTCATAATGGACGATTTGTTTACATTCAAAAAATCTTGTTCACAGACTTAGACGTGCCATGCTTCTGGCAGTCGACAGTACCAATTACCTGCGCACTTAAGACAATATCGGCAGGCTGCAAACTCAGTCCATGCCGACAAGGACGCATAAAGTACGCTCAATTGAGCTGTATCGCAAGGGGCAAAGATTTTTTCCGACAACCGGTGATTTCCCGTCTATAGATATACCTTGGCAGCTTTCATCTATATAATACGAAACCATCTTGCTTGCGACCTGCCTGCAGCAGGCCTGGATAACCACTATTTGCGGCAGCTGAAGCAGCTACAGCATGGAACCCAACAGCCTTTCTGCACTCCATACGGAAGCCTGCAAACTGGCTGACAGCTGCTTGCGCTTTGGACGAATCAAAAAAAGCCCAAGCAGGCTGGCAAATCGTCTGCTGGATGCCCGGCTGCCACTGTTTCATGTCAGCCGCAGCAAACATACTTCAACCTGGGAGACTAATATGAAAAAAACCGTACTGGGCAGCCTGTCTGCCATTGTTCTGGCTACCAGCCTGAACGCTTTTGCCATGGACGCCGAGGAAGCCATCGAATTCCGCCAGGCTGGCTACAAGTTCATGGCCTGGAACATGGCCAAAATCAAGGCCATGGCCATTGATGGCGACATGGAGTGGAACGCACAGCAGGTTCAGGCTGCCGCCAACAGCATCGCAGCCACCGCCAACTCAGGCATGGGTGCGCTGTTCATTCCCGGCACTGAACAAGATGTGGGCAACACCAAAACCCGCGTCAAGCCTGAAATGTTCACTGACATTGAAGGTGTCACCGAGGTCGGCATGGCTTTCCACACCGCCGCCACCGAGCTGGCCGCCGCTGCTGAAACCGGCGACAAGGCAGCAGTAGCCAAGGCTTTCGCAGCTACTGGTGAAAGCTGCAAAGGCTGTCACGACAAGTTCCGCATGGACTGATTTTCAGTCTTGCGCTACAAAAAGCCGGCATCCATTGGATGCCGGCTTTTTTATGTCTGGCGCAACACATTGCTACTGCCTTGCCAGCATCATTCAGCGCATTCTTAATTTTCTTTTCCATGGATTCTGCGACTCCGCTTCGCTTCGCGCAGAATGACACCATAGGGAGGTGCTGAACAATCGAGTCGCCACACTCAGCATCACAGCAGCCCATTGACTCCACATGATCACCCCAGTTCGCGGGCGTACTTATTCAGCGTTCGACAGGTATAAACCCAGCTGCGGATTCCTCAGAGTTTGAACAGGCGGGGCGGGTGAGGCCGGAGTCAGGCCTTCGCGGTTTGGGCCGGCTGGCCGGACCGAACCAGCGTAGACTAACGGAGCGCCTCACCCGCCCCGCCGCCACAGCACAGCACAGCACAGCACAGCAGAAAACTACAAAACAACCACACCTAAAACGGCAACGCCGTAGCAGGCGGTGGCGGCGGCTTGGGCACCCAGCTGCCCTGGGCCACATAAAAAGCACCGGCAGCAAACAGGCAGGAAAGAACAAACGCCAGCCAGCGGCCGCCGGTGGCCGGCTTGTACGTCTCGTTCAGCTGTTCGGTTTTGCCAGTAACCATCGGCTTGATCAGGTTGTTCTTTTTTACCAGCCAATAGAACAGCACAGTCGCCACATGCAGCCCTATGAGCCCAACCAGCAACCAAAAAGTCTGCCGGTGCAGCCCCGTCAACCACAAACTGTCGGCCTTGCTGATCAAGCGGTACAGCGGACCAGTAAAGATGCTGTCATCATTGGTAAACAGCCCGCTCACCGCTTGCCAGCCAAGCAACAACAACATGGCAGCCATCGACAGCACACCCAACGGATTATGCCCGGGATTACGCCAGTGGCCACGCAAATAATCGGGGATTTTTGGCAAGGCGCAGAGCAGCGCACCTATGCGGGCATAGGTTGAACCCAAAAACAGCCAGGCCAGCCGAAAGGCCAGTAACGTCACCACAGCCAAACCTGCTTGCTCATGCAGGCCCATGCGTCCTTTCAAACCGCTAAAAATCGCAACAGCCACCGCAACCACCAGCAGCCAATGAAAAAGGCGCAGTGGCAAGTCCCATACCCTGATTTGCTTCGACATATGCTTGCATTACTCCAGCTTGAAGTTGGTGATTCCGCCAGGCTCGTCAGAAATTTCCAGCGACAGGTTTTGTGCCGCCTTGCCCAGCTTGTCTTGGTTAATTTCCGGCCCCAGCTTGATCATCAGGCGCAAGTCGTTGGCCGAGTCGGCGTAAGCCAGCGCATTTTCGTAACTGATGGCACCTTCCTGATAAAGTTCATACAACGCCTGATCAAATGTTTGCATGCCAAGATCGGTAGAGCGGGTCATCAGTGGCTTAATTTCTTCTACCGCTCCCTTGCGGATCAGGTCGGCAACCAGCGGTGTGTTCAGCATCACTTCAATCACCGCGCGGCGACCTTTGCCATCCACAGTCGGGATAAGCTGCTGGGCAATAATCGCACGCAAGTTCAATGACAGGTCGAGCCAAATTTGCTGGTGCCGGTCAGGCGGGAAAAAGTTGATAATCCGGTCGAGTGCCTGGTTGGCATTGTTGGCGTGCAGGGTGGCCAGGCACAGGTGCCCGGTTTCGGCAAAAGTGACCGCGTAATCCATGGTCTCACGCGTGCGCACTTCACCAATCAGGATCACGTCCGGTGCCTGGCGCAATGTATTTTTCAGTGCCACCTCAAAGGATTCGGTATCGATACCGACTTCACGCTGGGTGACAATGCACCCCTTATGCTGATGGATGAACTCAACCGGGTCTTCAATCGAAACAATATGGCCAGTGCTGTTCTCGTTACGATGGCCGATCATTGCTGCCAAAGAAGTTGACTTGCCCGTTCCTGTAGCCCCGACAAAGAGCACCAAACCACGCTTGGCCATGGCTATCTGTTTAACGACTTCCGGCAGCCTGAGCTCGTCGACTGTCGGAATTCTTGTTTCAATGCGCCGCAACACCATGCCAACCAGGTTACGCTGATAAAAGGCACTGACCCGGAAGCGGCCGATACCACGCGCACTAATGGCAAAGTTACACTCCAGGGTCTCGGCAAATTCGCGGCGCTGCTGCTCGTTCATCGAACCCAGAACCAGTTCGCGGGTCGCCTCGGGTGACAGCGGCGTACGGCCAACCGGCATGACCTTGCCGTGGATCTTGATGGACGGCGCAACGCCTGCCGTGATGAACAGGTCAGAGCCTCCCTTTTCAACCATCAGGCGCAGCAGTTTTTCCAGTTCCATATCCGTGTCCTTTGTTTGTTTTGGGCTGGGTTAGAAGTTTTCCGGGCTTTTGGCTTTTTCCCGCGCGCTGTCGCGGGTGATCTTGCCACTGCTGAGCAGCTTGCTCAGGCAGCTGTCCAGAGTCTGCATGCCGATGCTGCCGCCGGTCTGGATCGCCGAGTACATCTGTGCCACCTTGTCTTCACGAATCAGGTTGCGGATGGCCGGGGTGCCCAGCATGATCTCATGTGCGGCAATCCGTCCGCCGCCAACTTTCTTCATTAGTGTCTGCGACACCACCGCCTGCAATGACTCGGAAAGCATAGAACGCACCATGGACTTCTCTTCAGCCGGGAAGACGTCAACAACACGGTCAATGGTCTTCGCGGCTGACGTGGTATGCAGGGTACCAAACACCAGGTGCCCGGTTTCTGCCGCGGTCAGCGCCAGACGGATGGTTTCCAGATCCCGCAGCTCACCCACCAGGATCACGTCAGGATCCTCACGCAGGGCAGAGCGTAGTGCTTCACTGAAGCCCAGAGTGTCACGGTGCACCTCTCGCTGGTTGATCAGGCTTTTTTTCGACTCGTGGACGAATTCAATCGGATCTTCAATGGTCAGAATGTGCTGGTAGCGCGTACTGTTCAGGTAATCGATCAAGGCTGCCAACGTGGTCGATTTGCCCGAGCCGGTCGGCCCCGTGACCAGGACCAGTCCGCGTGGCACATCAGCAATACGGCGAAACACCTCTCCCAGCTGCAGGTCTTCAAGCGTTAACACCTTGGAGGGAATGGTCCGGAACACAGCACCAGCACCGCGGTTTTGGTTGAAGGCGTTGACCCGGAAGCGGGCAATGCCTGGAACCTCGAACGAGAAGTCGGTTTCCAGAAATTCTTCAAAATCCTTGCGCTGCTTGTCATTCATGATGTCATACACCATGGTGTGTACACCCTTGTGATCCAGCGGCGGCACATTGATGCGACGAATGTCGCCATCGACACGAATCATCGGTGGCAAGCCGGCAGAGAGATGCAGGTCGGACGCCCCCTGCTTGGCGCTGAACGCCAGTAATTCGGTAATATCCATGGTTCCCCCCCAAATATGATGCACAAGCAGTTAACATAAGCAGCCGCCGTCATTACAACCAACGGGACAAGTAATGTCTACCATAACAGAGAATATCAGCCTCGTTCGCAACCGTATTGCCGCTGCGGCGCTGGCATGTGGACGCTCTCCAGAACAGGTGGGCCTGCTGGCTGTCAGCAAAACACAGCCGGCCAGGGCCATCGAAGAGGCCTGGCACGCTGGGCTACATGATCTGGGTGAAAACTATCTACAAGAAGCCCTTGAAAAACAAGCGCAGTTGTCACATTTGCCACTGACTTGGCATTTTTTGGGCCATATCCAGTCCAACAAGACCCGTGCGGTAGCAGAACACTTCGACTGGGTACACTCTGTAGACCGGCTGCGCACCGCCCGGCGCCTGTCTGATCAGCGCCCGCCCGGGCGCAACGCACTGAACATCTGCCTGCAGGTGAACATCAGTGGCGAGGCCAGCAAGTCCGGTTGCACGCCTGGGGAGCTGCCAGAGCTGGCCCTGGCCGTAGAGAAACTGGACAATGTGTGCTTGCGCGGACTCATGGTCATTCCGCAGCCCAGCGACAACATCAGGGAGCAACATGCAGCTTTTGCGCAAGCCAGACAGCTGCTGGAACACGTCAACGAACTGTTGCAACACCCAATGGATACCCTGTCGATGGGCATGAGCGGCGATCTGGAAGCTGCCGTGGCTGAAGGCGCAACCTGGGTACGCATAGGTACGGCAATTTTTGGCGCGCGGCCCTAGCTGCGCCCGGCAGGACACTGCATCCTTTTGCGAAACACTTTTCCACACCAGACAATGGATTACTCATGAACAATTTGCGTATTGCATTTATCGGGGCCGGCAACATGGCCGCCAGCCTGATCGGCGGCCTGCTGGCCCAGGGCATGCCATCTGGCAATATCCACGCCAGCGAACCGTCCAGCCAGAGACGCCAGCAACTGACCGACGATTTTGGCATCCATGTGCATGCCGATAACGCAACTGCCTGCACCAGGGCAGATATCATACTGCTGGCGGTCAAACCGCAAATTATGCGTGACGTATGTCTGGCACTGGCACCGGCACTTCAGCCCGGCCAGCTTATAATCTCCATCGCGGCCGGCATCAGCTGTGCCAGCTTGCAGCAATGGCTAGGGCACCTGCCGGTAGTACGCTGCATGCCCAACACGCCTGCTCTGCTGCAGCAAGGCATTAGCGGGCTCTATGCAGCTGCTCAGGTCAGCGACACCCAGCGTCAGCAGGCAACTGCCGTTATGAACGCTGTCGGTAGCAGTGTCTGGGTAGCCGAAGAACAGCTGCTGGATGCCGTTACTGCAGTTTCCGGCAGTGGCCCGGCCTATTTTTTCTTGCTGATCGAGGCCATGACCGATGCCGGCGTCCGCCTCGGGCTGGATACCGCCACCGCCGCCAGGCTGGCTTGCCAGACCGCTCTGGGAGCCGCGCACATGGCCTGCCAAAGCGATGTGGATGTTGCCAGCCTCCGTGCACAGGTTACCTCTCCGCAAGGCACGACCGATGCGGCCATCCGCAGCTTCGAGGCAGACGGTTTCCGCCCGATGGTCGAGCGCGCCCTGCAGGCTGCCGCTAACCGCTCGGCAGAATTGTCCTGCGAGCTGGGGAGCGGCTAGCTGTTGCCCGGGCCATTTGCCCCAGATGTGGCTGTCGACAGTCAGAGAACGATGCCGTACAGGTTTAAACATGGCCAGCATCACTGCAGTACTTGCAAATAAACTTACATCTGGGGCGCGCATGGGCAATACTCATCATTGTTTGTGCATCAAAACTGGCCAACACCCCCACGGAAAGGCTAATGTACCCACTTGCTGACAACACACCCGTTTAGAGATGCCTATGTCCGGTCCCCAAGCCCTGATTTATGTCCTGCAGACCCTGGGACAACTATACATTCTGCTGGTTTTGCTGCGTTTTGTACTGCAGCTGGTTCGCGCCGATTTCTATAACCCGCTGAGCCAGTTTGTCGTCAAGGCTACCCAGCCACTGCTACTGCCGCTGCGCCGTATCGTTCCCGGCCTTGGCGGTATCGACTTTGCCTCGCTGGTGCTGGCTTTGCTGGTGCATATGGCGTTATCACTGGCTGTACTGCTGATTGCCGGTGCTTCCAGCGCCGAGCTGGTGTCGGCCCTGCCGATACTGGCCCTCTGGTGCCTGATCAGCCTGGCCAGCCTGTTTGTGAAAATATTTTTCTTCGCCCTGATTATCAGCGTAATCCTGTCTTGGGTAGCCCAGGGCAGCCGTCACCCGGCTGTTGAGCTGGTACATCAGGTATGCGAGCCTGTGCTGTCACCCATACGGCGCTTTATCCCGGACTTGGGCGGCATTGATATTTCACCGATTTTTGCCTTTCTGGCGCTCAATTTGCTGGACAAGTTCGTGATTGCCAACCTGGCGGTGATGGCACGCATGCCCGCCATCATCAGCCCGTTCATGTAAGCAATGAGCAGCTATGCCCGATTTGACGGCCCCGACCTGGTTTTGCACTGTCATATCCAGCCAGGGGCCAGACGCAGCGAGCTGGCAGGCGAGCATGGTGAGCGCCTGAAAATCCGTTTGCAGGCCCCGCCAGTGGACGGCAAAGCCAATACCGAACTGATCCGCTTTCTGAGCAAGCTGTTTGCCGTACCACGCAATGCAGTCAGCATAGAAAGCGGTGAGCTGAGCCGGCAAAAGCGCGTACGCATCCAGAATCCTGTACAATGGCCCACCGGTATTGACCAGCCCGCAGGCAGTCAGAAAAGCATGCCCCGGGGCTGACTCAAGGTTTTTACAGGCTGCCGCCCGGTGCACCAGGCACGGCAAAGCATGGCAGCCAGCAAGCTGTTGCAAACTTTCACTTTCACGCATGGAGCATCAGGTGTCCCGCGATTTTCCAGAAGATTCCGTTGGTCTGGTCAGCCCCAGGGTCGCGCACTTTACCGCTCCCCTGGAGCTGGCCTGTGGCCGCCAGCTGGAGCAGTTCGAGCTGGTCTATGAAACCTACGGCACGCTAAACAAGGCGCGCAGCAATGCGGTGCTGATTTGTCATGCGTTGTCCGGGCATCACCACGCCGCCGGCTATCACAGTGCAGACGACCGCAAACCAGGCTGGTGGGAGGCCTGCATAGGGCCGGGCAAGCCCATAGATACCAATCGCTTTTATGTGGTTAGCCTGAACAACCTGGGTGGCTGTCACGGCTCCACCGGCCCGGCCAGCACCAACCCGGCCACCGGTAAAGCATATGGTGCCGATTTCCCGATGATGACCGTACAAGACTGGGTGCGCAGCCAGGCCCGGCTGGCCGACCGTCTCGGCATCGAACAATGGGCTGCCGTGATTGGTGGCAGCCTGGGGGGCATGCAGGCCATACAGTGGAGCATTGACTTCCCCGACCGGGTGCGCCACTGCGTCGCGATTGCCGCCGCACCCCGCCTGAGCGCACAAAACATTGCCTTTAACGAAGTGGCCCGTCAGGCCATTATCAGTGACCCCGACTTTCACAATGGCCACTTCCTCGAACACAACACCTTGCCCCGCCGCGGCCTGAAGCTGGCCCGCATGGTCGGCCATATAACCTACCTGTCGGACGACTCAATGGGGCAAAAATTTGGTCGCGAGCTGAAGACCGGCCAGCTGAACTTCGATGTCAATAATGTCGAATTCCAGGTCGAGAGCTATTTGCGCTATCAGGGAGAGCAGTTTTCCACCCGCTTTGACGCCAATACCTATCTGATCATGACCAAGGCGCTGGATTACTTCGACCCTGCTGCTGCCCATGGTGGCAACCTGGCCCAAACCTTTGCACATGTCAGCGCCCGCTATTACCTGATTTCCTTCACCACCGACTGGCGCTTCTCGCCAGAGCGCTCACAGGAAATAGCCAATGCCCTGATCGCCGCCGGCAAGGAAGTCAGCTATGTAGACATTGACGCACCCTACGGTCACGATGCCTTCCTGATTCCGCATCCGCGCTACCTGCAGGCGTTTTCCAGTTACATGAACCGTATCGAGATTTAAGCATGAGAGCCGATCTGGAAATCATCCAGCAATGGATTCCCGAAAACAGCCGTGTGCTGGACCTTGGCTGTGGTAACGGCGAGCTGCTGGCCTGGCTCAAGGAGCACAAAAACGTATCCGGCTATGGACTGGAAATCGATCCGGACAAAATCAACGCCTGTATAGAAAAGGGCGTCAACGTAATCGAGCAAAACCTGGACCTGGGGCTGGGCAACTTTGCCAGCAACAGCTTCGATGTGGTGGTGATGACCCAGGCCCTGCAGGTCGTACACTACCCCGACCGCATTCTGCAAGAAATGTTGCGTGTAGGCCGCACCTGCATCATTACCTTCCCCAACTTCGGCCACTGGCGTTGCCGCTGGTATCTGGCCACCCGTGGCCGCATGCCAGTATCAGACTTCATGCCCTACACCTGGTACAACACACCCAATATTCACTTCTGCACCTTCAAGGACTTCGAAGCCCTGTGCAGCGAGATGCAAATGCAGGTACTCGACCGGCTGGCCGTGGACAACCAGCACCGCGACCACCTGGGCAGCAAACTGTGGCCCAACCTGCTGGGCGAAATCGGCATTTACCGCGTCACCCGCAATACTGTCAAAACCGCCTGACGGAGGATTCTGGACATGCACAAACTGATTACCCTGACCCTTGGCCTGCTGCTGAGCCTGGGCGTTGCCGCTGAGCAAAAAATCACCTCGGGAGCGCTGGACATCCATTACATCGTCTTCAACTCCAGCTTTCTGCAACCGGAAATTGCCAAGGCCAGCGGTCTTGAGCGCGGCAAGAATATCGCGGTGCTCAACGTCTCGCCGCTGCGTGACGGCAAGGGCGAAAGAAGCAGCGTCAGTGGCACCCTGACCAACCTGCTTGGCCAGGTGAAAAGCCTCGAGTTCCGCGAAATTGATGAGGGCGAGGCGGTGTATTACATTGCCCAGTTTCCGATCGACAGCCGCGAGCTGCTTAAATTCGACATCAAGCTAGTGGACACTGAAGGCAAAAGCCACAGCCTGAAATTCAACCAGGAAGTGTTTCCCGACCCATGAAGACCATTGTTCTGGCCAGCCATAACGCCGGCAAACTGAAAGAGCTGCAAGCCATGCTGGGCGACTCTTTCCAAGTACGTTCGATTGCCGAGTTCAGCAGTGAAGTAGCGGAAGAAACCGGTCTGTCTTTTATTGAAAACGCCATCCTCAAGGCCCGTCATGCCGCGCGTATAACAGGCCTGCCGGCGCTGGCTGACGACTCCGGTCTTGCGGTGGATTTTCTCGGCGGTGCGCCGGGCATCCACTCGGCCCGCTACTCAGGCAGCGGGGATGACGCGGCCAACAACAGCAAGCTGCTGGCCGCGCTGACTGATGTACCTGATGCCCAGCGTGGCGCGCAATTCGTCTGTGCACTGGCACTGGTACGCCATGCAGAGGACCCATTGCCGATTGTCTGTGAAGGTCTCTGGCGGGGCCGCATCCTGCACACTGCGCAGGGTAAACACGGCTTTGGCTATGATCCGCTGTTCTGGGTTGAAGAGCACAACTGCAGCAGCGCCGAGCTGAAGCCGGAGCTGAAAAACAGCATTAGCCACCGGGCACTGGCCATGCAGCAGTTTAGACAACGATTGGGGCTGTAACTCTTTTGCCTGCCGATGTACGGCAGAGCCGGTGCAGCGCGACGTAACGCTGCGCTGCGGCACCGGCCCTGTACGAACGGCTTCAGCCGCGACCTGAGGCGCCTTTTTTGTAATGCGGGTCGCCACTAAAATAGTGGCTCGTACAGGCTGTCTCCCGGTGCTGGGGCGCACCAGCAGGGGGAGTGGGTCCATATCAGCCCAGCTCCTCACACAAGCGGCAGCAGCCCGGCACAGCCTGGTCACTCTCCGCAAACGGCAAGGTGTATCCACAGGCGGGGCGGGGCCACCGCAAAGCATCAACAACAGCTTCAAAGATTACAGCGGGACTGGCAGCGTAGCTTTGCAGGGCGCCCCATCCCGCGCAACATCGTAGCCAAGAGCCCCTACAAACAGCATGCACTGGATAACGCCGTAAAAAAATGAACCAGCTACTGACCACCGACAGCCGCCGCCCTCTGCCCCAGCTGCCGCCCCTGGCGCTATATGTGCATATTCCCTGGTGCATCCGCAAATGCCCCTATTGCGACTTCAATTCACACGCAGCCCCGGCCAGCCTGCCGGAACAGGCCTATGTGGATGCCCTGCTGCAGGATCTGGAGCAGGACCTGCCACTGGCAGCCAACCGCCCGCTGAGCTCAATTTTCATCGGCGGTGGCACTCCCAGCCTGTTCTCTGCCGAAGCCCTCCAGCGCCTGCTGGAGGGCATTCAGGCGCGTACGGACTGGCAAGCTGGCATCGAAATCACCCTGGAAGCCAACCCCGGCACCTTCGAGCAAGACAAGTTTTCCGCCTATCGCGCACTGGGTATCAACCGGTTGTCGATCGGTGTGCAGAGTTTTAACAATAATCACCTGCAACTGCTGGGCCGAGTGCATAACGGTGACGAGGCCCTGCGTGCAGTACAGATAGCCCGGCAAGCCGGATTTGAGCACATCAACCTGGACCTGATGCACGGCCTGCCGGACCAGACCCTGGCACACGCCATGGACGACTTGCAGCAAGCACTGGCGTTTGATCCGGGCCATATCTCCTGGTACCAGCTAACCATCGAACCCAATACAGTATATTGGAGCAAACCACCATTGCTGCCAGAAGACGACTGCCTATGGGACATTCAGGAGCAGGGACTGGCACTGCTGACCAGCCATGGCTACCACCAGTACGAGGTCTCCGCCCATGCCCGCGACGGACAACAGGCACGGCACAACCTGAACTACTGGCAATTCGGTGACTTTCTCGGCATCGGTGCCGGTGCTCATGGCAAGGTCAGCCACAATGACGGCCGTATTGAGCGCTACTGGAAAACCCGTCAGCCAGATGACTATCTGCGTGGCGACCGGCCGCAGCGGGCCGGCACACAGCTACTGAGTGATGACGAGCTGCCATTCGAGTTCATGATGAATGCATTGCGCCTTACGGCAGGTGTGCCGACCAGCCTGTTTGCCGAACGTACCGGCCTGTCTCTGGAGGTCTTGACACAGGCCCGGCAACAGGCGCAGCAACGCGGCTTGTTGTCTGCCAACCCGCAGCACCTGACGGCCACACACCAGGGACAGCTGTTTCTGAATGATCTACTGCAAATATTTCTGGAACCAGCGCTATAATCCAGGCCAGCGTATTTGCCGACCTCACCGGAGACTCAGCTTGCGCCATTATTTTCAGCAACGCCAAACATACTGCTGAGGCCCAGTCATATCACAATGACCGACAGGTCCAGGCTTGCAACCATCGTGGCCCTGAGTTTTAAAGCAAACCGTTATACCCAACCCATCTGGTCACTCAAACAGGAATTATCATGGATATGTTCATCAGCTGGATTGTCAGCCTGTCACAATGGTCCCGCAGTCATCTGTCCGATATCAGTATGGCACTGATGGCAGCCACTCTGGTGCTGGCCGGCCCACACGTCAACCGCTGGCTGCGCCGCCAGACTGCAACATTAAACTTCATCTTTCGCACACTAATTTTTATTCTGGTATCTGCCATCGGCTATGGACTGGCCATGATCTACCTGACGCCACAGCTGAAACTGCTGCTGGCCCAGCTAAACAATTACACCCTGTTCCCCGTGCTGCTGGTGCTCTTCGCCCTCATCGGTATCTTTGCCGACCGCAACTGACTTTATTGCAGTGCCGAACCCCTACTCGCTTGTCCCAGCATGAACACGATTTTGCCCCTCACGCCGTGCACTGATCAACAGCTGTTGTGCCCGTTTCAGAGTATCCAGCGGGTTACCACTGCCTGGCTGATAGCCGGCTACGCCTATTGAAATGGTCATGTGCCCCACACCAGGAAACAAACTCTCCTGAACTTTGCACCGCAAGCGCTCAGCGATGCGCTGGGCAATGGTTACAGGGCACTGTGGCAGCAGCAACAAAAAAACTTCTTCACCCAAACGTACGCTGATGTCCAGCTCGCGGGAATGGTTCAGCAGCAGTTCGGCCAAATGTTTCAGTGCCTGGTCGCGCAACGGCTGAGAAAAATACTCCTGCACTTGCCCATAGTCATCCACCGCCAAGGCCATCGCAGTAAAACCTATGTCGCCCTGGCTGATATTGGCCACGAGCTCCGGCAAAATATCTGGACTGCTCAGCCCTGTAACCGGATCCAGATATTCGCCTTCTGGCTGTCCTGGCGACGACACTGGCTGCAGCTGCCTGATGCCTTGCAGCAACCCTTTTTTTAGCTCGGCTGTCTCTTTCAAGGCCGGCTGCACTGCCCTGATTGCGGCCATGCTTTCCGGACGGTTCAGGTTGCGGACATAAACAGCCAGCGAACCAAGCGGGCGGGCCACACGCCCGCCCGCCAGCCATGCCAGCAGAATCAACAACAAGCTGGCAGGCAAAACAGCAGCCAGTATGTCGACAAGCGCCCACTGCAGCCTGGGCCGCTCTGACAGCTCTGTCTGCAGCACCAGCAACCAGTCCGTCCCGGGAACGGCAACCACGCTGGTCATCCGTTCCACACCCTGTTCGTCTCGTATCAGGGCAGAATGCTCCCTGTACCGTCCATCCAGCCCGCGCTCCTGAGCAGGCGCCAGGTCCGAGCCTGCCGGGAACAGTACCTTGCCGTCATTGCTGATGACCCAGATCCGCTGCTGCCCCGTCGGCTCCAGGCTGTCGAAAGGAGCAGTTTGTGCGCCCTGTTGTAAACGCCACTGCAGCTTGCTGGCTAACAGGGCTGCATATCCCTGCTGATTTTTCAGGCTGTGCTCAAGCAGGGCCTGTTGATGCAGCGAGTTACTGACCCAAAGCACATTCATGCTGACCGCCAGCGTGCTGGTCAGCGCCAGCAACACCAGTAACTGTCTCAAACCGATACGTGACATCAACGCAATGCTCCAGCTTTCAGACTCTTGTCCCCACACAGGGTGTGCATGCTCCGTTGCTTGTACCTGCAGCCTGCTTTTTATCTACCCGTCCTGCTCCTGACGGACAAACTTCAGATCCCAGACCCCATGCCCCAGGCGTTCACCACGCCGCTCAAACTTGGTTACCGGCCGCTCTGGCGGCCGCTCAACCCAGCTGCCGGTTGTGGACAGGTTGTCATACCCTGGTGCCTGCTGCAGCACCTCCAGCATATGCTCGGCGTAGGGCTCCCAGTCGGTTGCCATATGCAAAATTCCGCCAGGCCTGAGCTTTTGTCGCACCAGCTCGGCAAACCTCTCATTGACGATACGGCGTTTGTGGTGACGGCTCTTGTGCCATGGATCGGGAAAATACAACAACACGCGATCGAGGCTACTGTCCGCAATGCAGTGACGCAATACTTCGATAGCATCACAGCTGTAGACACGGACATTGCTCAGCTTCTGCTTGAGCAGGCCGCTGAGCAGTGCGCCAACACCAGGCCGGTGCACCTCGACACCGATAAAGTCCTGCTCGGGCGCGGCAGCCGCCATCTCCAGCAAGGATTGTCCCATGCCGAAGCCGATCTCCAGTGTCAAGGGTGCGCTGCGACCAAACAAGTCAGCAGGCTCCAGCAGGCCATCTTCAAGCTCCAGGCCATACTGTGGCCAGCCTTCATCCAGTCCACGCTGCTGCCCCGGCGTCATGCGGCCAGCACGCATGACAAAGCTCTTGATTTCGCGGCGCTGCGCAGCCGCTTGCGGTGATTGCCCGTTCACGTCAAATCAGACCTTGCAAAGGAGAAGAGGCAGTGGCATACAAACGCCTGGGCATACGGCCAGCCAAATATGCCTGACGGCCGGAGATCACTGCATTACGCATGGCCTCGGCCATCAGCACCGGTTTTTGTGCATGGGCAATCGCACTGTTCATCAACACTGCGGCACACCCCATTTCCATCGCGATGGTGGCATCGGAAGCGGTCCCCACACCGGCGTCCACCAACACTGGCACACTCGCTTCTTCCAGAATGATCTTCAGGTTATAAGGGTTGCAGATGCCGAGCCCACTGCCAATCAGGCCGGCCAATGGCATCACGGCAATACAGCCGATGGCCTCCAGCTCGCGGGCGATGATGGGATCATCACTGGTATACACCATGACCGCAAACCCTTCATCGACCAGCATCCGGGCCGCCTTGAGTGTTTCCACCACATTGGGGAAAAGCGTCTTGTCATCGGCAAGGATTTCCAGTTTGACCAATGACTTGCCATCCAGCAGCTCCCGTGCCAAACGGCAAGTACGCACCGCCTCCTCGGCCGTATGACAACCAGCTGTATTGGGCAAAATGGTATAGCGCTCCGGACTGATAACATCCAGCAGGTTGGGCTCATCAGGGTTCTGGCCGATATTGGTGCGACGCACCGCCACTGTGACGATTTCGGCGCCTGAGGCTTCAATGGCCTGGCGGGTTTCTTCCAGGTCACGGTATTTTCCGGTGCCTACCAGCAAACGGGACTGGTAAGTTGTGCCATCCAGAACAAACGGCTGGTCAATGTGTGGTTGTGTCATGCAAGGGTATCCTGGTTGGTGTGAAAGATGGCAAATGCGGGAGTCTGCTGTCAGAACAGCTTCTGCGACATCGGGGAATATCAGCCGCCACCAATGGCGTGCACAATTTCTACCTGGTCACCAGCTTGCAGCATGGTTGTTTCATGTTCACTACGAATCACGATATCCCGGTTCAATTCTACGGCAACACGCCTGTTGTGCAATTCAATTTGTTGCAACAGCCCCGCAACCGTGCTGCCTTCATCAATGGTCAGGGGCTTGCCATTCAATACAATTTGTATAGTCATGGTTTTCCTCAATTCAATGTGGGTTTGCGCGCTTGCGGACCAGGCCCGCCAATAGCAAAGTCAGCCAGCCGGCCATCAGCAGCAGCCCGCCTAACGGAGTCATCAGACCGGGACGCAATTCGGTAAAAACCAGTATATAAAGGCTGCCGGAAAATCCGAAAATACCGGTCACAAAAAACAGAGTGGCCAGCGCCCTGGCGCGTCCAGGTGGCAGTCCGGCCACCACCAGCAGCACCAGTGCGTGCCACATCTGGTATTGCACGGCAGTTTGCACTGTAGCCAGCTCGGCTGCTGCCAGCACACTCCGCAAGCCATGAGCAGCATAGGCACCCATGGCCACAGCGAGCAGACCAAAAATGCCAGCCCAGGCCAGTGCCGGGTTAATGCCTGGAGCAAACAGCCTGTCAGTCACTAAAACGTCCGTAATGATCCAGCAATGTTTCTCCTGTTACCGGCTTGCCATACAGATAGCCCTGGCCTTCATCACAGCCCAGCTCGGCCAGCAGGTGTTCTGTTGCCCGGGTTTCAACACCCTCGGCCAGTACCTTGAGTTGCAGGCTATGGCTAAGCTCGACAATTGTGCGCACAATGGTTGCATCCTCGGTGCTGCTCTCCATTTCCTGTACAAAACTGCGATCAATCTTGATTTTATCCAGTGGCAAGCGCTTCAGGTAGGCCAGTGAAGAGTGTCCCGTACCAAAGTCGTCAATGGCAATCGCAACACCCAGCTGGCGCAGAGACAGCAGCTTCTTGCGGGCCATTTCTACATCCTGAACCAAACTGGTCTCAGTAATCTCAAGCTCCAGACAACCTGCTGGAATCTGGTACGTTTCGATAATTCTTTGTATCGAGCCTTCCAGCCCGTCATAGTGCAGCTGCGCAGCTGACAAATTCACCGCCATGCGCATATCCTGCCAACCAATATCAGTCCAGATGCGCAGCTGCTCGCTGGCCTGCTCCAGCACCCACTCACCCATTTTGACGATGGCGCCAGTCTGCTCTGCCAGTGGAATGAAGATATCTGGCGAGACCACTTCACCATTTTTATGGCGCCAACGCAACAGGGCCTCAGCCCCTATAACCTTGCCGGTAGCCAGCTCTACTTGTGGCTGATACAGCAAAAACAGCTCTTTTTTAGCCAGCGCCGTTTCCAGGTCCAGTTCCATCTGACGCCGCTCACGCAATTGCTGGTCGATGCTTGCGACGTAGAACTGATAACGGTTGCGCCCCCCCATTTTGGACAAGCGCATGGTCTGCTCGGCCTTTTGCAATAGCAGCTCACTGGTTTGCGCATCACTGGGAAATAAAGTAATTCCCACGCTTGCGCCAAGCCGGATCATCACATCTCCCTTGCCCTCCTGTGGCACACGAAAGGGTTGATGCAAAAGGAAAAGAACCTTTTGGGCCAGCACAGCTGCCTGGTACGAGTTTTCCAGCCCGGAATGGATCAGGATGAACTGGTCACCGCCAAGCCGGGCAAAGCTGTCCAGCTCAGCGGATAGCTGGCCGCCAACCCTTTGGGCGAAAGAGCGCAGCACCCAGTCACCCAGCTGAAAGCTGTAACGCTCATTGATAGATTTAAAGCCGTCCAGGCCTATGCACATGACAGCAACCGCTTTGTTTTCTTGTCGCGCCCTGGTCAGAATGCTGTCCAGCCTGCCCTGCAAGCCCAGGCGGTTGGGCAGCCCGGTTAAAAAATCGACATGGGACAGGTTCTGAAGATTTTCTTCAGCCTCTTCACGCAATTCATTGATATGTTCGATGGCGCGCAACAGCTGGTTGACCCGGTCAACCCACAGGCCCAGCTCGTTGTGACGGTGCTCCCTGGCGATACCAAGCTGATGCTTGCCCGGCCGCTGCGGATCGATATAGCTCATCCCGACCACCATTCTGGCCAGGGGACGAGTCAACAAGGCCTGCAACACCAACGACAACCCCGTCACCAAAATGACCAGACCCAGCATGCCGGTCAGTAAAATCACGCCGGCCTCACGCATGAAAGCTGCGCCCGAAGCTGCCATGTCCAGGCTAATTTCCAGTCGACCCAGACGGGCACCATCCCGCTTACTGTCCAGATCAAGGTAAAAATGCTGCTCTGCACCAAACAGCCGGTCGGTCAGGAAGCGTAACGCCGAGTGCTGTAACGGCCGGACACGCTCGGCCAATGGCAGTCCGTCCGGGCTGGCCAGGCGTGCATAGCGTAGAGAGGACTGGGCCAGCAGGCTGCTAACGACCTGGCCGGCTACAGCTGCATTGTTGTTTTCGAGCGCTTGCCGGGCAGCGCCTGCAGAGACGTCCAGCAGCTGATGGGCCTTTTCACGGGCTTGCTCTTTCGTTACAACTGCGCACCGTACTATCTGCACCAGGCTCATGGTGATGCCAACGCCCAGCGCTACCAGCAAAACCCAGCGCAACAGCATGCTGGACAATCGGGCAGGACGGGCGGCAGGGGCGATTTCATTGGCAGTCATGCAAAGCCCTGGTGTTGTACGCTTGCGGTTAAAGCTGTGGTGTATTGAAAAAACACATGCGACAGGGGTACTTACCTGCCGCATGTGTCGGGCCCCAAAACTTCAGGGCCCCCGGAAGACTGCTTGTCAGTCGGCAAAGTTGGCCGCTACAAAGTCCCAATTGACCAGATTCCAGAACGCCTCAACATACTTCGGACGGGCATTGCGGTAGTCGATGTAGTATGCATGTTCCCACACATCACAGGTCAGCAGCGCCTTGTCTTCAGTGGTCAGCGGACAGCCAGCGCCAATGGTGCTGCTCAGGGCGACTGTACCGTCTGGCTTTTTCACCAGCCAGGCCCAGCCGGAACCAAAGGTACCAATGGCTGTTTTGGTAAACTCTTCTTTGAATGCGTCAAAGGAGCCAAAAGCAGCGTTGATGGCATCAGCCAGGGCACCGGTTGGCTCGCCGCCGCCGTTGGGGCTCAGGCAGTTCCAGTAGAAAGTGTGGTTCCAGACCTGGGCAGCATTGTTGAACACGCCACCACTTGAGGTTTTGATGATTTCTTCCAGGCTTTTACCTTCAAACTCGGTGCCTGGCACCAGGTTGTTCAGGTTAACGACATAAGCGTTGTGGTGCTTGCCGTGGTGGAAGTCCAGGGTTTCAGCGGAAATATGTGGCTCAAGAGCATTCTGCGCATACGGCAGTGCAGGCAATTCAAAGGCCATAAGGTTCTCCTTTTTTGCATCGTGCAGGCTAGTAGTTCAGATATTCCCGGGCATGCATGTGCCCGGGTATTTGTGCGAAAACACCGTGGAACCGGCGTTCTCCTGAGTGACAAATACTATCACAAAGATCGGCTATTGCCATGTGTCGGCCCACCAGCACCCATGAAGCGGCCACCCGGTATGGTGCCACGCTCCTGACAACCCTGTTCCCGGAAAAACAAAACCCCGGGGAAATGCCCGGGGTTTTTCCATGTGCCGATTACAAAGTCAGAGACCGGACATGAACTTGATCGCGCTCACCAGCTCGTCATCTGTGCAGTCACCACAGGTACCCATCGGGGGCATGGCGCCCTTGCCACCCTTGGCCACGGCCAGCAAGCCATCCATGCCACCCCCAGCCTCGAAACGCTCTGCCCAGGCATCTGCATCACCAGTCAACGGAGCTTCCAGCAGACCGGTACCATGGCAAACCCCACAGCTTTGGGTAACAATTTGTTCGCCGCTGCGACCCGCCGCTGCTGCAGTTTCTCCAGCAGAGTCACCAGCCTCCGCGACTGCCGCAGTCGCTGCTGCACACTCCTGGCCTTCAATGCAGACATCGCCAACCGGCTTGAGGCGCGCAGCCACTTCTTCGTCAACCGCCGCATGGGCAGCAGTGCCCGCCAGGACAAACAATGCAGTCGCCTGAGCGACCAGAATTTTTTTGATCAGGTTCACGGGGTACCCTCTTAGCATTAGGTTTAATATTTCGCCCAGCCCGGCATGATTTCAGGCTTGAAGCCAGCGCACAGTGCCGACAGCTGCCTTTCTGCCACAGCCGCATGCAAATTGCCGCCTAGTATAACCAGTCAGCCCAAGATGTGAAACAGTCAGCAACGGGTTAACCAGCGTCGCCTGTACTACGGACTGTTACATCCGTCCTGACAACTTTCCCACTCAAATAAAGTGGCCTGCACAAGACAGGCATACAAAAAAGCCCGCTTGAGCGGGCTTTCTCTGGAGGGCCGTTCAGTTACTTGATTCGGCCTTCCTTGTAAATCACGTGCTTGCGGACAACCGGGTCATATTTTTTGATTTCCAGTTTTTCCGGCGTAGTACGCTTGTTCTTGTCAGTGGTATAAAAATGGCCTGTACCGGCGCTGGATACCAGACGAATCAAATCACGCATGGAATTACCCCTTAATATTTGACGCCGCGAGCGCGCAGCTCGGACAGAACAGTGTCAATGCCACGCTTGTCGATGACACGCATGCCCTTGGCAGATACGCGCAGACGTACAAAACGCTTCTCGGACTCGACCCAGAAACGATGGTACTGCAAGTTTGGCAGGAAACGGCGGCGGGTTTTGTTCATGGCGTGGGAAACGTTATTTCCCGTAACCGGACCCTTACCGGTTACTTGACAAACTCTTGACATGCCTCAGCCCTCTAGAACCACATGCCCAACCCGGCATGGGTTGGCTGTTGAAAACGTGTTTTGTAAGCCATTGAAACTGCAGTGTATTCAATGATGCTAGCCATTCCGCAACCCTGACCTGCAGCGCTGCCTGCAGGCTGCAGGCGCACAAGGCCATAGATCAGGCCCGGAATGAAGTCGCACTTTATAACAAAAACTGTCAGCAACAGCAAGCCTTGCAGCAAAACTTCACATCACATCCAGCCATACTCCACCATCGACAGGGGCTCGCCATCGCCCACGATAAAGTGATCCAGTATGCGCACATCAATAAGAGCCAATGCTTCTTTTAGGCGCTCGGTCAGCATCCGGTCTGCCTGGCTAGGCTCTGCGATGCCCGACGGGTGATTGTGGCTCAAAATAAGGGCTGCCGCATTATGCGCCAGAGCGCGCTTGACGACCTGCCGCGGATAAACACTGGCACCATCAATGGTACCGTAAAAAAGCGGCTCAAACGCAAGCACCCGGTGCTTTGTATCAAGAAACAGGCATGCAAACACTTCGTGCGGCTCATGGCGTAATTGCGCCTTGAGGAAATTACGTACCGCCTCGGGGCTTTCCAGCGCCGACTGACGCTTGATGGTTGCCTCCAGATGCCGGCGACCCATTTCAAGTACCGCCTGCAGCTGGGCGTACTTGGCGGGCCCCAAACCTATGTGCGAGGTAAATTCGTCCTGATTCGCCTCCAGCAACTGACGCAAGCCCCCAAACTCACCCAGCAGCCGGCGCGCCAGCTCTACTGCACTGCAACCCTTGACGCCAGTGCGCAAAAAAATCGCCAGCAATTCTGCGTCCGATAAGGCTCCGGGGCCTGACTGGAGCAATTTTTCACGCGGCCGTTCTTGCTCCGGCCATAAACGTATACTCATGCTATGCGCATCTCCCTATGCATGCGGACAATCTGCCGCCGATCCTGATGGTACACCTGGCAGCACAGGCAGTGCTGTGTCGCCAGGTGTCTTGTGCTATCTTAATGCCGTTTTTTTATTTTGCCATACACATCTTCCTACGAGGCGATTCCATGCAGCGTCTGGCCAGCAAACGCATCATTTTGGGTATTGGCGGTGGTATCGCTGCCTACAAAGCCGCCGAGCTGGTGCGCCGTCTCAAGGACCAGGGCGCCGACGTCCGTGTTGTGATGACCCGTAGCGCACGCGAATTCATTACGCCACTAACCTTGCAGGCGCTATCCGGCCATCCGGTCCACCTCGACTTGCTAGACCCCGCTGCCGAAGCAGCCATGGGTCATATTGAACTGGCACGCTGGGCTGACCTGATCCTGGTGGCGCCTGCTACTGCAGAAATCATGGCACGCCTGGCCCTGGGCAACGCCAACGACCTGCTGACAACCCTGATACTGGCCACCGATGCACCTGTGGCGCTGGCACCGGCGATGAATCAGGCCATGTGGCGCGATGCGGCCACCCAACACAACGCTGAAGTTCTTGTGCAGCGCGGCATTCAGCTATTCGGCCCGGCGGCCGGCAGCCAGGCCTGTGGCGATGTTGGCCCGGGGCGCATGCTTGAGCCAGACCAGCTTGCGCTGGAAGCAGCCGAGTGTTTCGAGCACTGTCTGCTGACCGGCCAGCACGTGCTGGTTACCGCCGGCCCCACCCGTGAAGCCATCGACCCCGTACGCTACATCACCAACCACAGCTCCGGCAAAATGGGCTTTGCCGTGGCTCGCGCTGCAGCCGAAGCCGGGGCCCGGGTCACCCTGATTACCGGTCCGGTCCAGCTGGACACCCCC
The DNA here is from genome assembly GCA_012728415.1 of Gammaproteobacteria bacterium. Classification (GTDB taxonomy): domain Bacteria; phylum Pseudomonadota; class Gammaproteobacteria; order Pseudomonadales; family Pseudomonadaceae; genus Thiopseudomonas. The sequence goes on along the minus strand of JAAYFD010000022.1, from coordinate 81,474 downwards.
CAGCGGGTAGAGCGGATCAACGTGACCAGTGCACGTGAAATGCTGCTGGCCTGCGAGTCGGCCATGCCCTGTGACATCCTGATTGCCACTGCCGCGGTCGCCGACTTCCGCCCCGAGCTTCCCGCCGAGCACAAGCTGAAAAAAACCCCCGGCAGTGACGACGGCATGCAGTTACGGCTGGTACGCAATCCAGACATTCTGGCCTCCATTGCACAGCGCAGCGACCGCCCATTTAGTGTCGGCTTTGCTGCCGAAACACAAAACCTGCTTGATTACGCAGCAGGCAAGCTTCGTGACAAAAACCTTGACCTGATCGTTGCCAACGATGTTTCCAACTCAAGTATCGGCTTTGACAGCGAAGAAAATGCCATCACCGTGATTGACCGCAAACACCACCAGACCCACTTTGCCCAAACCAGCAAAAGCAAAATTGCCACCCAACTGATTGAGCTTATTCATCAATATCTGTCCAAGGAGGCAAACTGACATGCGCGCCATTCAAGCCAAAATTCTCGACCCGCGCCTGGGCAATGAGTTTCCGTTGCCCGCACATGCGACACCGGGCTCTGCCGGGATTGACCTGCGGGCCATGTTGCAGGAGGCAACCTGCTTGCAGCCAGGCCAAACCCTGCTGATTCCCACTGGCCTGGCAATTTATATTGCCGACACCAGCCTGGCCGCAATGATCCTTCCACGTTCCGGGCTCGGCCATAAGCACGGCATAGTGCTGGGCAACCTGGTCGGACTGATTGATTCGGACTACCAGGGAGAGCTGATGATATCCTGCTGGAACCGTGGCGACAGCGCTTTCACCATTGAACCGGGCGAACGTATCGCCCAGCTGGTACTGGTACCTGTGGTGCAAGCACAACTGCAACTGGTCGATGATTTTGCCGCCAGCCAGCGTGGCGCTGGCGGATTTGGCCATACCGGTCAAGAGTAACACCGGCAGCCAGGCCGGCACGGAGGTTTCATGAAACGCAAAAGCAAGGCCGCACATCCAGCCAGCGAAGCCCAGCCAAACAGGAAGCAAAAGCAGCGCAGCTCCCTCCCGCCCATGGTTTTGCTACCGGTTTTGCTGGGTATGGCCGTCATGGCTGCTCTGCTTGTTCGTCTGCAGCAGGCCTACGATACAGAACAAAACAGTCAACAAGTACACGCCCTGGCCACTACCTATAACCAGCAGCTTGAGGTCTTGCTCGATGTTGCCAATACGAATATCAGGCACTTGCCGACCCACACATCGCTGATCAATGCACTATTGCTGCAGGATGCTGAAGCCCTGCGCAGGCTGGAACGTGAGTGGGTGCAATCACCCTACCTCACTCGTGTATTCATTATGCAGTCCGGCAGCAACCACGCCGATCAGTCGCTCAGTTTTGCCGCCCTGGACCACCTGGGTCTGGCCGCAACCGGTCAGCAGTCTTCCCTTGAATATGTCAACAGCTCGGATGGCGCCCTGTTTTACCAGGCCAGTCCGGTTTTTCATCCACAACAGTCAAGGGTCATTGGTACACTATTGCTGGTTTATGATGCGCAAGCCATGCTGGCCCGTTTTGTCGAGCCTGAGCTGCAGGGTGGCTGGACGGTCAGCCTGCAACAACAACTGCCCCAAGCACCCCAGCTTACATTTTATCAGGCGGGACCCGGCCTGGCAGGCAGCACACCTCAAAGCCTGACGACTGCGCACCCTTACTGGCAACTGTCAGTCGGCATGGAGCAGCCACAACTACTGCACAGCCCATGGCTGCCGCTTTATGCCGGCTTGCTGCTGGCCGCACTGCTGAGTGCACTGGCTGCACTGCTGTTACTGCGTAACCACTTGCGTCAACTGCAGGCTCTCGATGTCAATGTGCTGCTACAGGCTATACAGGAAAAGCAGCCACAGTTGCTGGAGCAGCTGGCCCGAACCGGCCTGCAACCCCTGACCGAACCTGTACGCAAATTGCTGCTCCACACAGCTCGGCCTGCTGCCAGCACTGCTTCGTCCAAACCAGCAGCACACAAACAATCAACCGGAGCCACAGATGCCACACAACAGTCTGGACACGCCTTTGCCGATGCCCTGGACATCGACATCCTGGACCTGGAGCTGGACGACAACGCATTACACTCGGCCAATACCGCAATGAACAGTTTGCCCAAGGCTGACCCGGGCATTTTCCGTGCCTATGACATTCGTGGCATTGTCGATACCAACCTGGATAGCGATACCGCCTACTGGATTGGCCGCGCTGTTGGCAGCGAAAGTATCGCTCGCGGCGAAGCCCGTGTTGTCGTTGGCCGTGATGGCCGCCTGTCCGGCCTACAGCTGCAGGAAGCCCTGATTCGCGGCCTGGTCGATACCGGCTGTACCGTTCTGGATCTTGGCATGGTACCCACCCCGCTGGTCTATTTCGGGACCCATCAGCTGGATGCAACGTCTGGCGTAATGGTCACCGGCAGCCATAATCCGCCTAGTTACAACGGCTTTAAAATAGTAATAGCCGGCGAAACCCTCGCCAACGAGCGCATCACTGCACTCTATCAGCGCATCATCAGCCAGGATTTGTTGCACAGCACGGGCAGCATGCAACAGGTCAACCTGCTCGACCAGTATGTCGACTACATTGGGCGTGATGTGGCTCTGGGCAATTCGCTCAAAGTAGTGGTGGACTGCGGTAATGGCGTTGCCGGCGTGATCGCGCCCCGTCTGCTGGAAAGTATCGGCTGCCAGGTTATCCCGCTCTACTGTGAGGTAGATGGCACCTTCCCCAACCATCATCCGGACCCCGGCAAGCCGGAAAACCTGCAGGACCTGATCCGCACAGTGCAGACAAGCGAAGCTGACCTTGGCATAGCTTTCGACGGGGATGGTGACCGTCTTGGTGTTGTCACCAACAAGGGCGAAATTATTTACCCTGACCGCCTGCTGATGCTGCTTGCCGAAGACGTAATCTCGCGCAACCCCGGGTGTGACGTGATTTACGATGTCAAGTGCACTCGCAAGCTGACGGCCTTGATCAGCCGCAGTGGCGGCCGCCCCATCATGTGGAAAACCGGTCACTCGCTAATGAAAGCCAAGCTGCAGGAAACCGGCGCCCTGCTGGCTGGTGAAATGAGCGGTCACATTTACTTCAAGGAACGCTGGTTCGGCTTTGATGATGGCATCTATGCGGCTGCCCGCCTGCTGGAAATCCTCAGCATGGACAGTGACAGTGTCAATCAGGTGTTTGCACGCTATCCGGCCAGCCCTTCAACGCCCGAGCTGAACATCGAAGTGACCGAGGCCAGCAAGTTTTCCATCATACAAGCGCTGCAGGAATCAGCCGACTGGGGTGACGGCAGTGTAACCGCCCTGGACGGTATCCGGGTTGACTACCCCAAAGGCTGGGGCCTGATCCGCGCCTCCAACACCACCCCCATGCTGGTATTGCGCTTTGAAGGCGACAGCGAAGAAGACTTGCAGCAAATCCAGAATCTGTTCCGCGACCAGCTTCTGGCGGTCGCACCCGATATTCACTGGCCTTTCTGACACGGAGCCAACCATGACCCTTAACCGCCAAGACGCAGCTCATGTGGCCGAAGTACTCACCGAAGCCCTGCCCTACATCCGCCGCTTTGTCGGCCAGACCCTCGTCATCAAGTACGGTGGTCACGCCATGGAAAGCGAAGAGCTAAAAAACGGCTTCGCCCGTGACATCGTGCTGATGAAAGCAGTTGGCATCAATCCGGTGGTAGTACATGGTGGCGGCCCACAAATTGGTGACCTGCTTAAACGCCTGAATATTGAAAGCCGTTTTGTCGACGGCATGCGCGTCACTGATAGCCAGACCATGGACGTGGTAGAAATGGTGCTGGGCGGGCTGGTCAACAAAAGCATCGTCAGCCTGATTAACAGCCATGGCGGCAGTGCTATCGGCCTGACTGGCAAAGATGCGCGCCTGATTCGTGCACGCAAACTAAAAGTGACCCGCCAGACACCCGAAATGACCAAGCCGGAAATCATCGATATCGGCCAGGTCGGCGAAGTGGCCAGCATCAACAAGGAGTTGCTGCACATGATGGTGCAGGGCGACTTCATTCCCGTGATCGCACCCATCGGTGTAGGTGCTGACGGCGAGTCCTACAACATCAACGCCGACCTGGTCGCGGGCAAAGTGGCCGAGGCTCTAAACGCTGAAAAGCTGTTACTGCTAACGGACATTGAAGGCCTGATGGACAAACAAGGCAATGTATTGACCGGCCTTAACACTGAGCAGGTGGATGCGCTGATCGAAGATGGCACCATCTACGGTGGCATGCTGCCAAAAATCGGTTGTGCACTGGATGCGGTACAGGCCGGCGTGCGCAGCGCCCATATCATTGACGGCCGGGTGCCCAATGCCGTCCTGCTGGAAATCTTCACCGACTCTGGTGTGGGTACGCTGATCACCAACAGTTAGACTGCACCGCTACACCGGTAACGACCAGACACAAAAGGCTGCAACCCCGAAAGACTGCAGCCTTTTTCGTCCGCTCTGCCAGAGTCAGGCGCCAGCCTGCTCCTGCATAGCATTATACTCGTCCGTGAAGAAGAATTTTTCCTCACCAAACGCCGGTACCAGATCATCGAACCAGGTAGCCTCAGGATCGTACTTGGCAAAGAAAATGCGCTGGACCCAGTCCGGGTTGCGGCCCTGAATAAAGCGCAGGACAAATACTTTCTCGCCATTAAGCTCGGTAATACCCTGAATTTCCACCTTGCCAGGGCCCGCACTCATGGATGGCCCCCGGGCGGTACGCGCCAGACCAGACACCTGCTGAATGGCCTCACGATAAATTTTATATGTGCGCTCCAGCGGCACTTCAAAATAACGCTTGGCACCCGTATCACGCTCAACGAACATGTAATACGGCACAATACCCAGTCCGACCTGGGTACGCCACATGCGGGCCCAAACATCAGGATCATCATTAATGTGCTGCACCACAGGCGCCTGGGCACGAATAATGGCACCTGTTGCCTGAATGCGCCTGATCGCCTCACGTACGATCGGCGTTTCCATTTCACGCCAATGATTGAAGTGCGCCATCAATGCCACATGCTTGCCGCCCCTTACCAGCCGGCGCAGCAACTTGAGCAGCTCATCAGCGTCCGGATCAGTCACAAAACGCTGTGGCCAGAACGTCAGGGACTTGGTACCAATGCGGATATTCTGGACATGATCCAGCTCCGGACGCATCAGACCATCCAGGTAACCTTTCAGGTGATGGGTTTTCATCACCATGGGATCCCCCCCCGTCAATAGCAGGTCGCTCACTTCCTTATGTTTGGCCAGATAGCGATGCAGCGTGTCAGCCTCGTTGCTGGCAAAGCGCAGCTCCTTGTCACCAATAAACTGTGCCCAGCGGAAACAGAACGTACAGTATGTATGACACACCTGGCCCTGGCTGGGGAAAAACAGCACAGTCTCACGATATTTGTGCTGCATGCCGGGCAGAGGTTCGCCGTCAAGCATGGGCACATTCATTTCCTGCTGGCCCGCAGGGTGCGGATTGAGCTTTTCACGGATTTCATTGGCAACCGCCTGGACTTCGCTACGCTCTGCCTCACGCTGCAGCACATCAGCCATGCGGTCGTAGTCTTCCGGCGCAAGCATGCCACGCTGGGGGAAAGTAAGCTGAAAGATCGGATCAGCCGGAATATTGGTCCAGTCAATCAGTTCGTCAATCACATACTGATTGACCCTGAACGGCAGCACATTGGCCACCACACGCATCTCGAAACGCTGCTCGGGTGTCAAACTTTGCAGCGGCTCGATCCGGTCGAGCTGCCGCTCGGTGTAAACGGTAAATTTGGTGTTACGTGTAAAAACCTCATCTGAGGTTTTTGTTTTTATCAGTTGAGTCATGGGTAGTCTCCATATCCATGGCAAGCATAAACGCCAAAAAAACGGCACGACAAAGCTTGCCCGACTGGGTATCCCCCGCAGGGAAGACAATTACCAACAGGGTAATCAAAAGCGGCCGGGCAGAAGGTCTGCCTTTGTGGCCAATCACATGGGAACAATGCTCCCAAAAAGTCCGGAAATGCTCCGGCTTGAAAGACGCCTTTTTAATCAAAAAGGACTGGAAGGGTACTGCAGTTCATCCGCAGACTCAATTTTTTCTGCTTTTTTTAGCGCTTAACGCGAATTCAGCAGAAACTCAACACGCTCTTTATCCAGCGCAAACTCTTGCGCAATATCAACCTTTATTTGCTGATAGCGTTCGACTTCCTGAAGATAACCGCGCTCTCTCTGTTCCAGCTGGGCAATCTTTTCCAGCAATTCTGCCGGCACTTCCCGGCCGGCCCGCTCATGGTTGCCCGCCTGCTTCAGCAACGCCGACCTATCTTCCCTGATGTCTTCGATATTTCGGCGCACCAGAGCAATAAAGCTGTCAACTTCGGCCTGCTTGCGCTCTTCAGCCCGCTCCACATCAGACACTTGACGATAGAGGCGCAACAGCTGCCGGTCAATTTCAGCCTGCTGCCTTTCCTCTTGCAACAGGCGATGCTCCTCGGGGGTCAAGGCTCTTGGAACGACCCGCACAACCCGTCCATGCTCATTAATGACCTCGTAGCCATTGCCAATAACATCGGACGGCACCCCCTGGCGGGAAATTACGGTCACTCCGCTGGCATCCACATAGCGATAAAACTCAACCGCCTGTGCCGATGCACAGCCCAGCAAAAACAACCCTGCAACCCAGCCGTATTTGATGGTCATGTCGCGCTCCTTGTGTTCCTGGCCTGGTATCAGGCTATGCCATAGGTGTCTCTGTAGCGCTGTACAGCAGGCAAGTACGCCTTCAGCTGCCTGTCCTCTGCCAGATATTGCATAATCTGCTGCAAGGAAACAATGCTGATTACCGGCATGGCAAAATCCCGCTCAACTTCCTGGATGGCCGACAGCTTACCCTGCCCACGCTCCTGCCGGTCCAGGGCTATCAGGGCACCGGCAGCCCGGGCTCCTTCCTGTCTGATAATCTGCATGACTTCTCGAATGGCCGTACCTGCGGTAATCACGTCATCAACAATCATCACCCTGCCTTGCAGCGGTGCACCAACCAGTGTGCCACCCTCGCCATGCGCCTTGGCTTCCTTGCGGTTGAAACACCATGGACGGTCCTGGTCATGCCCGTTCGCCAACGCTATCGCCACGCTGGTTGCCAGTGGAATGCCCTTGTAAGCCGGACCAAACAGCACATCGTAATCAACGCCGCTCTCCAGCAGCGCCCGGGCGTAAAACTGACCGAGCTTACTCAGCGCCTGCCCACTGTTGAACAACCCGGCATTAAAAAAATACGGGCTAACCCGGCCCGACTTGAGCTGGAATTCACCAAAGCGCAACACGCCGCGCTCGATGGCAAAACGAATGAACTGTTCCTGGTAATCTTGCATAGTGGACTCTTGCCAAAATCTGGATGAACACCCTGTTTAACCAGCGGTGATGTACTCTGTCATCTTGCCAGTATACGGGCCAGCACTGCATTTTACTTTGTCCTGCAGCAAACCGCACTGACTGCCCCACATCATAAAGCACGTGTTTCAGCAATTCTCTTTTACTTAGCCAATTCCATACGGCTTAGGTATCATATGCGCAGTTTTTACCCAGAGGCGAACCATGCGCATTATCAGCATCAATGTTAACGGCTTGCACCACGCTGTTTCCTGCGGCCTGCAAGACTGGCTCATCCGGCAAGATGCCGATGTCATCTGCCTGCAGGATACCCGTATCGATGCCGCAGACATTGAACTGCCCGGGTTTCAGTTACCCGGCTACCAAGCATTCGCCGCTTCGGGCGAGCAGCCGGAGCAAGGGGGCGTGGCCCTCTATACCAGGGTGCAGCCCCGGGCAATCATCACCACACTGGGTTTTGAGTCCGCAGATCGCCATGGGCGCTACATCCAGGCGGACTTCGATAAAATCAGCATCGGCAGCCTGCTGTTTCCCCACGGCACTGCAGGTGACCACGAACTCAACGACAAATTCAAATTCATGGAAGACCTCGGCCGCTATCTGGACAAGCAGCGACGCAAGCGGCGCGACTACATCTACTGTGCTTCTGCTTTCATTGCCCATCAAAAGTTTGATGTCAAACACTGGCGCGACTGTCAGCAAACACCTGGTTTTTTGCCAGCCGAACGTGCCTGGCTGGACGAACTGATACACAACATGGGATACATTGACGCGCTACGTGAAGTTTCACGCGAGGGGGAGCAGTTCAGCTGGTGGCCCGACAGCGAGCAAGCAGAAATGCTTAATCTGGGCTGGCGTTTCGACTACCAGCTGCTCACCCCCGGGCTGAAGCGTATTGTGCGCACCGCCCGCCTGTTCCGCCAGCCGCGCTTTTCCGGGCACGCACCCCTGCAGGTTGACTATGACTGGACACTGAGCTTTTAAGTGCTACCCTGCCACCCACCAGATACAGCCTGTCGTTCTGCAACATGACAATCCGCCTCTCCGCTCACGGCAGGCGCCACCCTTGATAGTCGCAACACCTCGCCGGACTTTGCTTCCTGGCCGCGCATGTGCATCACGCCTTCCGGCAGGACACAGGCCGGGGTAAGGATGGCCGCTCACTGAACACAACAAGAGTCAGCTTTCCAGCGCCATCTGCTGAATGGCAAACAGCTCGCTGATGCCTTTTTCCGCCAGTGCCAGCATCGCATTGAACTCTGGCGCGCTAAACGGCGAGCCCTCTGCCGTACCCTGCACTTCGATAAAACCACCCGCATCTGTCATTACCACATTCAGGTCGGTTTCTGCAGTTGAGTCCTCCGGATAGTCCAGATCGAGCACCGCCCCACCCTGGTAGATGCCAACCGACACCGCCGCAATGCGCTGTTTCAGCGGCAAGGGCTTGTCCGCTTTTAACCAGCCACGCTCCTGCATGGTTTTCAGGGCATCTTCCACTGCCACCATGGCACCTGTAATAGCTGCGGTACGGGTGCCGCCGTCAGCCTGGATAACATCACAGTCTACGGTCAGGGTGTACTCGCCAAGTGCGGCAAGATCTACTGCAGCACGCAGCGAACGACCAATCAGGCGCTGAATTTCCAGCGTGCGGCCGCCCTGTTTGCCACTGGTTGCCTCACGACGAGTACGCTCACCCGTTGCCCGGGGCAACATACCATATTCGGCCGTCAACCAGCCCTGGTTCTGGCCACGCAAAAAACGTGGCACACCACTTTCCACGCTAACGGTACAAATCACCCTGGTCTGGCCAAACTCCACCAGTACCGAACCTTCGGCGTGACAGGTATAGTTGCGGGTAATCTTTACTTCTCGCAGCTGGTCAGCTGCGCGGCCACTAGGACGGATCATGGGTGCCTCCCCCTCAAAGCTTCAAAAAAGCGGCGAACCAGGTTCGCCGCTATACACTACAGGCAGTATAAAGGATTCGGTTACTGTCCGCTGTACAAGCCACAAACCGTTGAGTCAGCCTGGTTTGTTATGCACTGAAACACCACATGCCCTATGCGGCTATTCCGTGCGGCCCGGTACATGCAGACACTCGCTGACAACTTGAGCAACAACGCACAGACAGCACCACCAGCCCGTCCGGCCAGGCACTGCCCGGGAACAGGGCACACAGCCTGTATTTTCGCTAGAATGCCTATTTTACCATCACGAGGACAGTCCATGGCTCACAGCATGACCGCTTTTGCCCGCCAAGAACACAGCGGCCCCTACGGCACCTTGACTTGGGAAATCCGCTCGGTCAACCATCGCTTCCTGGAGCCCCATCTACGCCTGCCGGAAAGCCTGCGTACCCTTGAAAGCACGATACGCGAGCTGCTGCGCAAGGGGCTGTCACGCGGCAAGATCGAGTGCAGCCTGCAGCTAACCGAAGCACACGCAGATACCCGCGGCAGTCTCAACCTGGAGCGTGCCCGTGAAGTGGTCACTGCCGCCGAACAGATTGCCGCCCTGATAAGTCAGCCCGCACCACTGGACCCAATACAAATCATGCTGCAACCTGGTGTACTCAGCCCACCGGAAGCCAATGGCGAACAATTGCAGACAGACGCCCTGCAGCTGTTCAACCGGACACTGGCGCAGCTAAAAGACAGCCGCGCCCGTGAAGGCGCTGAGCTGGCCCGCCTGATCAGCGAGCGGCTCGACAGCATCGAACAGGAAACCCGCACACTGGCCGATGCCATTCCCGGCATGCTTGACGCCCAGCGCCAGAAAATCCTCGACCGCTGCCAGGAGATTGCCCTGGAAATCGATCCACAGCGGCTTGAGCAAGAGCTGGTCATGCTGGCCCAACGCAGTGATGTTGCCGAAGAACTCGATCGTCTGCATACCCACCTTAACGAGGTGCGCCGTGTACTCAATAGCAAGCAGCCGGTCGGCCGCCGGCTGGACTTCCTGATGCAAGAGCTAAACCGCGAGGCCAACACCCTTGGCTCCAAAGCAATTGACGTACGCACCACCCAGGCTGCAGTCAATATCAAGGTACTGATTGAGCAAATGCGCGAACAAATTCAAAACATAGAGTAAAACCCCGCTCCGGCGGAGCTCTCAGACCAGCTGCCGGGCCAGTGCTTGCAATGCCTCCAGACCCTGAATATCATGCTGCTGCAGCTCCACATGCTGTCGCGGCAAACCGGCAAAACGCTGCCCAATGTCGGCAAGATACTGTTGCTGCTGCTGCAAGCGGCTGCGCCAGAACTCGTTATCCATGACCTGCCCGGGCATCACCCGGTTGACCAGCAACCCGGCAACACCGATCTTGCCTTCTTCAAGGGCGCGGACAGCCCGCTCGGTCTCCATGACTGGCAGGCGTTCGGGTGTCAGCACAAACAAAAAACCGGTCTTTCCTGCGTCTGTCAACAAATGTCGCATGCGATGAAACAGACGCTGGCGTTCCAGCAGGGTACTCAGCAATTTTTGCTGGCGATCATCCAGCCCTTCCACTGCATGCTTGGCCGGGTCTTGCGTCAGGCTGTCGATGCTGCGTCCGGGGCTCAAGTGCTCCAGCACCGAGCCCAGGTGCTCGGCCTTCCTGTTATGCTTAAGCAGCCCCTCGGTCCATACAGACATGACCTCCGGCAAAGTCAACAAGCGCAGGGTATGACCAGTAGGCGCTGTATCGAAGACAATCAGGTCGTACTGCTCCAGTCCGTCATCGAGCAGGCGCGCCAACCGCTCAAGAATAGCCGCCTCTTGCGCTCCGGGTGACTGTCTGGATAGCTGCAGCTGCCGCCGCAGCTCGCTGACCTGATCCGGGTTTACATAACGCCGCATGTGTGACAATACCCGTTCAAGATAGGCATCCACTTCGGCATCCGGGTCCAGCTCCAGGGCAAACAGGTTCTCTGCCAGGCACAACTCACGGTTGCCTACAGGACGGGCAAAGGCGTCTGACAGGCTGTGGGCCGGATCGGTCGATACCAGCAGCGTGCGCCGTCCTGCAGCCGCTGCCTTGACTGCAATGGCGCAAGACAGCGTGGTCTTGCCCACACCACCCTTGCCGCCACAAAACAGCACGCGCCTTTCTTGTACCAGCTGCCCTAGCTTCAACATAGCCACCCCGAAGCAAAAGTGTTAAAAAGCCACGCACCAGGCGCAGCCGCATCATCACGCAACCACACTGACGTCTTGCATATCAATGACCTGCTGGCTGGCCAGTTTCGATATTTAAAAGCGTCAATGCTGTGTTGTTGTTTCTCTGTCACGCTGTCATGGCTGACTGAAGACCCTGCACCCTGGCTCGAATGAAGCAATTGATCACACAGGCCACTAGCAGCAAGAAATATGGTCAAAAGGGGATTTTTCCATGCCCATGCGCACATGCCAGTCGTGAAAGCGTTCAAGCAGCAGGGGCTGCAGCTCCAGGGTATACCACGAAGCAGGATTTGGAATGCCCATCATCTCGGAAAACACCAGCAGCATGAACAAGTCATCTTCATCACGCTTGGCCCGGGCGATGGCTGCCCGGTAAGGCGCGTTATAGTAGGTATTCAGCGCCGTATTGGCGCGAAGGATCCAGCCCTTGATATTGCCCAGCTTGCTCATTGTACGCCTCCGGTAACACAGGCCATATGTGGCAACGCCACGCGCCCGGCTACGGACGCATGGCGCTGTTCAACCAGGCTGACAACGCACTAACCGGTCGCTGCGGCCGCCTGCTTTTCTTTGCGCAACACTGCCGCGCATTCCAGCGTCACCAGCACACCGGCTACCAGCACCACAATCGCCAGTCCGCACAAGAACCACTTGGACTGACTAAAGAAGGTATATATCTGGATGGCCAGTGCCAACAAACCGATTACCAGGATAAACGCCATCGGCGCAATGACAAAAATCGCATTGGTTTTACGGCGCACCAACATGACGGCAATCACCAACAGGGTCAAACCGGCCATCAACTGGTTGGTGGTGCCGAACAGCGGCCAGATCAGCAACCCACCGCTACCGGACGCACCGCCGGCACCAAAAGCCAGCGCCAGACAGCTCCCCACTGACAGGAAAGTGGCAGGCGCGGCCTTTTTCATCCAGCCCAGGTTATAGATTTCGCCCCACTCCTGGAAGATATAGCGCTGCAGGCGCAGACCGGTATCCATGGTGGTTCCTGCAAACAGCGCAGCCATCACTGTCAGCATGGTTGCCGAAACCTCGGGACTGATGCCGGTACCGGCATGCAGGATGGCACCGCCACCGTCAACAAAGGCCTTCAGGCCACCGCCACCAAAACTGGAGTAAACCTCTTTCCATTCACCATAGGTGGCAAAGCCTGCACTGGCGGCAATGATCGCAGCCAAAGCCAGAGTGCCCTCGCCCAGCGCACCACCATAACCGACCAGGCGGGCATCCGGCTCACGGTTCAGCTGTTTGGATGTGGTTCCGGAGGCCACAATACCGTGGAAACCAGAAATCGCACCACAGGCGATGGTCACGAACAGCAGCGGGAACAGCGAAGGCGTGCCAGCCGGTACATCCGGGTTGATCATCGGCGCAACCACGGTCGGGCCGGCCACAAACACCGCAATGTACAGCAGACCCAAGCCAACAAACAACTGCAGTCCATTGATGTAGTCACGGGGCTGTAACAGCATCCACACCGGTAGCAGAGACGCTACCGCGGCATAGGCAAACAACAGCAGGATCCAGGTAGCACTGGCAGACAGGCCGAAAGTGGTCTCCGGCAATGCAATCGGCACCTGCGGTCCAATCCAGATCAGCATGTAGAGCACCACGACACCCACCAGGGACACCAGCGGCAAGTTCCATTTGAAGCGGTAAATAGCCTGGCCAATCACCATGGCCACAGCAATCGCACCCCATACCGGGACAACCGAGCCCGGGTTATTAATCAGCAGGTTGGCGATTACTACACCAAACACCGCGTTGACCATCAACAACACCAGGAAAATCACGATCATAAACAGGGAGCGGGCGCGCTTGCCAACCACATCACCAGACAATGCACCCATGGATTTAGCCTTGTTGCGCACACTGGCCCAGACTGCACCCATGTCATGCACACCGGCAAAAAATACCGTACCAAAGGCCACCCAAAGCAGCGCCGGCAACCAGCCCCAAATCACGGCAATGGCTGGCCCGACGATCGGGGCCGCACCTGCTACAGAGGTAAAGTGATGTCCCCAGAGGACAAATTTGTTGGTGGGCACGTAATCCACACCATCTTGCATGGTGTGTGCCGGCGTTTCGAAGTCAGGATCAAGTTGGTAAATTTTATCAGCGATAAAGCGCGAATAAAAAAAGAACCCCAGGAACATGACGGTTAGGCCAAAAAGAGCCAAGAAAATCGCATTCATGGTGCTATTCCCTCTTTTTTAGTTTTTATTGTGCAGACTTTTGGAGTGCATCTGCACTCAATATACATTGATCACAAGCCAAGTAAAGACATGTTTTCGGCTCTGCCCAAGACAGCCTTGACAGATACAAGCCCATACACTGGCCGACCCGCACAACCCTGCCTGCCGCAATGCCCGGCTTATGGCTCAAAAAGCACAAAACTGCCTGCAATGAATAATCTTGCACTGGCACTACAAAATTATTCATTGGCAAGCAGACTCAACGACCCATAACCTTGACTTAAGTCATTGCAGGAGGGCGCGTACCGAGTCTAGCAGGATTTTCTTGGCTGCGGCGCGCAGATATCATGAAGACAGTACAGGAATCTGCTTACAACATGCAGGTCGTGCGCCAGTTCACACTGGCGACTATCGTTTGGGGCGTGCTTGGCATGAGCATGGGAGTGTTTATTGCGGCTCAGCTGGTCTGGCCGGCACTAAACTTCGACCTGCCATGGACTAGCTTCGGCCGTATTCGGCCAATCCACACCAGTCTGGTGATTTTTGCCTTTGGCGGTAGCGCCCTGTTCGCCACCTCTTTTTATGTAGTGCAACGCACCTGTCAGGCACGGCTGCCATCCGATTTTATGGCCTCGGTGCTGTTCTGGGGCTGGCAAGCCATGCTGGTAGCCATCATCATCAGCTACGCCTTGGGCTATACCACCACCAAAGAATATGCCGAAATGGAATGGATGCTGTCGATCGTGCTGACTTTCCTCTGGCTGGTTTACACCTGGCTGTTCTTTACCCTCATCGCCCGGCGCAAGGTGTCCCACATCTATGTCGGCAACTGGTTCTACGGCGCCTTCATCATCGTCACGGCCATGGTGTTCATCATCAACAGCGCCGCCGTACCGGTGACCGCGATGAAGTCCTATTCGATCTATTCCGGCGCCACCGATGCGATGATCCAGTGGTGGTACGGCCATAGCGTGGTCGGCTTCATCCTGTCGGTGGGCTTCTTGGGCATGATGTACTATTTCGTGCCCAAGCAGGCCGGACGCCCGATCTATTCTTACCGGCTGTCGATTGTGCACTTCTGGGCCATCATCTCGATCTACATCTGGGCCGGCCCACACCACTTACACTACACCGCCCTGCCTGACTGGGCACAAAGTCTGGGTATGGTCATGTCGGTAATTTTGCTGGTGCCCAGCTGGGGCGGCATGATCAACGGCATGATGACTCTGTCCGGTGCCTGGCACAAACTGCGTAGTGATCCCATCTTGCGCTTTCTGGTGGTATCGCTGGCGTTCTACGGCATGTCCACTTTTGAAGGCCCAATGATGGCCATCAAGACAGTCAACTCGTTGTCACACTACACCGACTGGACCATTGGCCACGTACACGCCGGAGCCCTTGGCTGGGTGGCGATGATCACCATCGGCAGCCTGTATTATCTGATTCCGCGCCTGTGGCAGCGCGAGACCATGTACAGCACCGCACTGATCAGCCTGCACTTCTGGCTGGCCACCGCCGGCACCGTGCTCTATATCGCGTCAATGTGGGTCAACGGTATTACCCAGGGTCTGATGTGGCGCGCGATTAACGATGATGGCACGCTCAGCTACTCCTTTGTCGAGGCGCTGGAAGCCAGCCACTTCGGTTATGTAGTGCGCCTGGTCGGCGGCAGCCTGTTTGCTTCCGGCATGCTGCTGCTGGCCATCAACTGCTGGCTGACCCTGCGTACCCCCCAGCCTGCCCCGACCCGTCAACCTGAAACAGAGGTGAGCCATGCTTAATCTGGTAATTTTGTTGCTGATCAGCCCCTGGTTGTGGCGGCAATGGCAGCGTTATTCCAGCCACAACGAAGAACTGCAGGCGGCCATGCTGCCCTTTGCTGACGACCCCGAGCTGGCACTAAGAGTTGAACGGGAAACCGGCCTGCCCTGTCTGCCGGAACATCTGGAGCAGCAAACCACATTGGCCGGCTAATGCATCGCCGAATAGCAGGGCCCTGCCACCCACATAGTGCATGAGCCGTGAACAGCATTTTCGTCTGGCGCAAGCCGGACGAAAATGCTTTAGGGTGCGCAGAAGGGTGTTGGCGAGGCAGTCAGAGCCCGGCTAAAAGCAACAAAAAGCACAGCCTGCCTGGAGCAAGTGAACATTTTGAGCTGACGTTCAACCTCGCCCTGGCAACGCAGGTAACTATTCAGCGTTACCCTGGCTTCAATGCTGCAAAGCGATACCTGCCCTGCCTGATACGGTCATACCCCATACCAGCATTCGGCCATGGCGAGGCAAATTCTGCCCTTGGCACAGCCCGGGCACTAGCCCCCTGTCCACAACCTCAACCCACAATCTCAAGGAGCAAAGTGAACGTCCTGCCCTGGCTAAAAGCCTTTAAACCCCTCGCCCTTAATATCCCCCCAAAAGAAGCCGTCCGTGCAGCCTGTGGGGCTTTTCTGTCCATGTCACTGGTGATGCTGGTCTGCCTGCAATTTTTCGACCAGCCAACCACCACAGCACTGATGGCAGCACTGGCGGCATCCAACGTGCTGGTGTTTCTGACACCCGCCACACCACTGGCGCACCCATGGTCGCTCTTGTCTGGCAACCTGCTGGCAGCAGCCATTGCCATCACTGTCGGTATCTGGATTGACGAGCCGGCCCTGCGCATCGGCCTGGTTCTGGCTGGCAGCATGCTATGTCTGCTATCGCTGCGCTGCATGCACCCGCCCAGCTGCGCGCTGGCGGTGGCGATTGCCCTCAACAGCAGCCTGACCCTGCAGTGGGGCTACATGCTGCTCTGGCCGGTAGCGCTAAATTCACTGCTTCTGCTCGGCTTTGCCACCGTTTTCAACAACCTCACCGGCCAGCGCTATCCACGCCAGCCAAAGCCCGTGGTTAATCGCCACCAAACCAGTGACCTGCCCAGCTGGCAGCGCACCCAGCTGCAAAAAGAAGACCTGAACCAGGCACTGAACCAGCTCGGCCGCTATGTTGACGTGCGCATCGAAGACCTGGTCGAATTATTGCAACTGACCGAACAGCAGGCGTTTTCCCGCATGTCCAGCAACCTGACGGCTGCGCACATCATGTCCCGCGATGTGATTACCGCAACACCGGACACCCCTGTCGAGTTTGCCTGGGGACTGCTGGCCAAGCACAAGCTGGAGGCTCTTCCTGTGATTGACTCGCAACACAGGCTGATGGGGATTGTTTCGCTGGTGGACCTTGTCAACCAGCGCTCCTTTGCCAAAATGCCCAGACGCCGCTGGAACCTGAGCCGGGGCAGCAAGCGCCGGCCCCTGAAACGCCTCATGACCGAGCCAGTGATCAGCGCCAAAGCGGATACATCGATTCTTGAGCTGGTTCAGCTGCTGTCAAAAAACGGTCTGCACCAGTTGCCAATCGTTGATCAGTACCAGCACGTGATAGGTATCATTTCTCAGAGTGACCTGATCCATGCCATGTACCGACTCCTGCTACAACGCTGCCATGTTGCGACTGTGGCTGCCTGACAGCCTGCTCAAGAGTATGCAGTGCCACCTGCAACTGCGAATGTTCACAATGCTGACTGACCAACAGGTACACCGGCAGAGAGAACTCGGGCGCACCCTCAACACGAACCAGCTGGCCACCAGCCAGCCAGGGCGCTACTACCTGACTGCGGAAGTAGCCGCTGCCACCCTGCTCCAGCAGCATCTGTAGCGCCAGCTGGCCAACATTGGTTTCTACGCGTGCCTGCTGCCCGGGAAACGCCAGCTCAAACTGCTGACGAAACGCCTCGCCCCAGTCGGTATGGATAAGTGGCCCGGGCTGCTGTGCGTTGCGTATTTTTATCAGCACCTCCTCCATAAGCAAACGCACCTGCAAGAACGGACGGTAACGCGCCTGGTGGCTCAACAATATGTCCAGCTGCCCGGCCTCCAGCCGATCCAGCAGCTCGGCGCACTGCCCCATGACCAGCTGCAGCTTCAGCTCTGGCTGCCCGGTCCGCAACACACCAAGCCAATGGGTTAGCCAGGGCTGCCACAGGCTGATCTCGGTACCAATGCGCAAAGGTTCGCTGCCTTCTGTAGCCGAAGCACTGCGCAAAGCATCTTCCC
The DNA here is from genome assembly GCA_012728415.1 of Gammaproteobacteria bacterium. GTDB lineage: Bacteria > Pseudomonadota > Gammaproteobacteria > Pseudomonadales > Pseudomonadaceae > Thiopseudomonas. The sequence goes on along the minus strand of JAAYFD010000022.1, from coordinate 63,585 downwards.
AGATCGTCAGTAACTGCTGGGCCTGGGGAATGAAACGCTCACCCGCCGGTGTCAGGCTGACGCCACCCCCGCTGCGCAAAAACAACTGGGTACCCAGCTGCTCCTCAAGGTTTTTGATCCGCGCTGTCACCGTGGTCTGGCTGACGCAGAGTCGCTCGGCGGCCTGCACAAAGCTGCCACCGTACACCACAGTCAAAAAAGTTTTGGCCAAATTCAGGTCCATGCATGCCTCCAGAGTTATATTGCGGAAAAACGCCGGGCGGCGAGCCAAATGCCCTGCAGAGCCTTTTAGTGTTGCCATGATGCTGTAGAATACAGCATTTCCCGGCAGCGACCGCCCCACTCCAGACAGAAACGAGCACGCACATGAGCACACAAGGCACAGGCACTCTCTACATCATCTCGGCCCCGTCAGGCGCAGGCAAAACCAGCCTGGTTAGCGCACTGCTGGAAGACCTGCCCTTTGTCCGCGTATCCGTGTCCCATACCACCCGCGCCGCCCGCCCCGGCGAAATCGACGGCGTCAACTACCACTTCACCAGCGTAGACAGCTTTGGCGCCATGGTCGGCCGTGGCGAATTTCTTGAGCATGCCGAAGTGTTTGGCAACTTTTATGGCACCTCTCACCCCTGGGTAAAGCAAACCCTGGCTGGCGGCCATGACCTGATTCTGGAAATCGACTGGCAGGGCGCCCAGCAGGTGCGCCGGCTGTTACCCGAGGCACGCTCGATCTTCATTCTGCCACCCAGCACCGAGGCCCTGCGCCAGCGCCTGAACAACCGCGGGCAGGACAACGGCGACACCATTGACCGCCGCATGCAGGAAGCCGCCACAGAAATGAGTCACTACGTCGAATACGACTACCTGATCATCAACGATGACTTCAAGACCGCACTCAACGAGTTGAAGTCGATTTTCATCAGTGGCCGCCTGACCCAGACAGCCCAACAGCAACGCTACAGTCAGCTACTGAGCCGGCTACTGCAGCACCAGCCTGACAAGCCCTGACAGGCCGCATCCAGCTTGCTGCCGGAGCGCTCCGGGCTGTGCTAGAATGGAGCGCCTGTGCCAGACGCTTCCTGGACCGGCGACCCGCCCCACGAGGCAGCCCTTCCTTTATCGGAAGCATTTTTTTACACTTATGTTCACACACCCGAAATACCGAACGGTCCCGTAACGGCAGGACCGCACAAGAGCTGGTACTGCACAGGCCTGCTCTGGTGTTTCCAATACCCTGCAGCCCTTGTCGGGCTGTTGACAGACAAGAGGACTGACATGGCCCGAGTTACCGTAGAAGATTGCCTGGAAAACGTAGAAAACCGTTTTGAACTGGTCATGCTGGCAACCAAGCGTGCCCGCCAAATTGCCACCGGTGGCCTGGAGCCCAAGGTTCCACTGGAAAACGACAAGCCAACCGTGCTGGCCTTGCGCGAAATTGCTGAAGGCCTGATCAACGCCGAGTCTGTTGCCATTGAGGAAGCCAGCATCATTGACGAGCCGCTGTTTGCAGCCTTTGACGACAGCATCAACTGATCCGTCCGCAGCCGGCGCCACCCTGCACCACTGCCGGGCTGAACCTGTGACCAAAAACAAGGCCAGCCGCTCTGCCTGCAGCCAGCCAGGCCGCTTGCTGCCGCACGCATCCACAGGAGACCTGCATGCCTGCTGTTGAACGTCTAGCCGGACAGCTGGGAGACTACCTTGGCCCGGATCAGGTCAACCTGGTCCGGCGGGCCTACTATTACGCCGAACAGGCTCACGATGGCCAGTTGCGCAGTAGTGGTGACCATTACATTACCCACCCGCTGGCGGTTGCCACCATCCTTGCCGAAATGCACATGGACCACCAGAGCCTGATGGCCGCCATGCTGCACGACGTGATCGAGGATACCGGCATTCCCAAAGAGGCACTGACCGCACAGTTCGGCGAAAGTGTGGCCGAGATGGTCGATGGTGTCAGCAAGCTGACACAAATGAAGTTTGGCACCAAGGCCGAAGCCCAGGCAGAAAACTTCCAGAAAATGGCCATGGCCATGGCCCGTGACATTCGCGTCATTCTGGTCAAGCTGGCCGACCGCCTGCACAACATGCGGACTCTGGGTGCCCTTAACGCCGAAAAACGCCGCCGCATTGCCAAGGAAACCCTGGAAATCTATGCCCCCATTGCCAAGCGGCTGGGCATCCACAGCATGTATTCTGAATTCGAGGATCTGGGTTTTCGCGCCATGCACCCGATGCGTGCCGAACGCATCCAGGCCGCCGTACGCCAGGCCCGCGGCAACCGCAAGGAAATTGTCACCAAGATCGAAGCGTCAATCATCAATTGCCTCGAACGCGAGAATCTGCCCGGCGAAGTCAAGGGACGCGAAAAACACCTGTACAGCATCTATCGCAAGATGAAATCCAAGCGCAAGTCGTTCAACGAGATCATGGACGTCTATGCTTTCCGTATTGTGGTTGACAAGGTGGATACCTGCTATCGCGTGCTGGGTGCGGTACACAGCCTGTACAAGCCGATTCCGGGCCGTTTCAAGGATTATATCGCCATTCCCAAGGCCAATGGCTACCAGTCCCTGCATACCACGCTGTTTGGCATGCACGGTGTGCCCATCGAGATCCAGATCCGCACCCGTGACATGGAAGAACTGGCCAACAACGGTATTGCCGCACACTGGCTATACAAGAGCGACAGCGAAGACAGCGGCACCAGTCACGCCCGCGCCCGACGCTGGGTCAAGGGGCTGCTGGAGCTGCAGCAAAGCGCCGGTAGCTCGCTGGAATTCATCGAGAACGTCAAGATCGACCTGTTCCCCGATGAAGTCTACGTATTTACGCCCAATGGCCGCATTCTGGAAATGCCCAAAGGGGCAACCCCGGTCGACTTTGCCTATGCGGTACATACCGATATCGGCAATGCCTGCATCGCCTGTCGCGTCAACCGCCGCCTGGCTCCCCTGTCACAACCACTAGCCAGCGGTGCCACAGTCGAGATCATTACCGGACCCAACCACCGCCCCAACCCGGCCTGGCTCAATTTCGTCGTCACCGGCAAGGCCCGCACCCACATCCGGCACGCCCTGAAACAGCAGCAGCATGATGAATCGGTCGAGCTGGGTCGTCGCCTGCTGGACAAAGCCCTGGATATTCATGCCGTCAAACTGGATGACATTCCCGTGGCCCGCATTGACGCACTACTGGATGAATACCAGCAAGAAAGTCTTGATGCCGTACTGGAAAGCATCGGCCTCGGCAGCCGTACCGCCCAGATCGTAGCCCGGCGCCTGCTGGCCGACGCCAATGCCGAGCAACACCCTGTAGTGGACGAGCCACTGGTCATTCACGGCACCGAAGGCATGGTGCTCAACTACGCCCGTTGCTGCGGTCCAATTCCGGGCGACCCCATTGTCGGTCACCTGTCAGCCGGCAAGGGCATGGTGGTGCACCGCGAGTCCTGTCGCAACCTGGCCGACATTCGCAACCAGCCGGAAAAATATATCCCGCTAAGCTGGGCCAAAGACATCCGTGGCGAGTTCAATGTCGAGCTGCGCATTGAGCTGACCCACCAGCGCGGCCTGATTGCTTTGCTGGCCGGCACTGTCAGTGAAGCGGATGCCAATATCGAAAAAATTAGCGTGGACGAAAAAGATGGCCGCCTCAGCGTCGTACAGCTGGTCGTCAGCGTGCATGACCGGATTCACCTGGCACGTGTCATACGCCGGCTGCGCACCCTGAGCGGCGTCACCCGCATCGCCCGTGCCCGCACCTAACCCTTAACGGAGACCCCATGAGCAGAGTCATCATTAACAGCGATCAGGCACCTGCGGCCATTGGCACCTATTCCCAGGCGGTCAAGGTTGGCCCGGCAGTTTACTTGTCCGGCCAGATCCCGCTGAACCCGCAAACCATGGAAATGGCTGAAGGTTTTGAAGCACAAACCATCCAGGTATTCGAAAACCTGAAGGCAGTTGCCGAAGCCGCCGGTGGCAGTCTGGCCGATGTAGTCAAGCTGAACATTTTCCTGACCGACCTCCAGCATTTCGGCACCGTCAACGAACTGATGGCTCGCTATTTCCACCCCCCCTACCCGGCCCGCGCGGCCATTGGCGTGGCCTCCCTGCCGCGTGATTCTGCAGTGGAAATGGACGCCATCATGCACATCGAAAACCGCCAGTAAGCGCTGACACCCTGTCCCGGGCCAACACAACACGGCCCGGATTTCACTAGTTTGCTTTCCCGCCTGTGCAACAGTCTGTTGTACTTATCCCCTTTATCCGGCACCACCATACCCTATACCATGAACGTGCTCTGACAGTGAAGCCAGCCGACGCTGGCGGCATTGTCTTTGACGGTCTGGCTTCCGGCATGTGATACCCACAGCCGGTTCCAGCGTTTATAGCATCCGCTTGTAGCAGGCTGCCCGGACAACAGGGCGGACAGCCGTGCCTGGCGCGACCAGGAGGGCAACATCATGGCAGCTTCACCCTCGACCATTGCAGCACCGGAGTTGTACAGCCACCCGGCACGACGTGCCAGTCTCGGTGAGGGGCTGTGGGTCAGCCGGCTGCTGCCGTCACGCCAGCAGCGTATGGTAGGCGCCTGGTGTTTTGCCGATCACTTTGGTCCCAGCCCGGTACCGCCCGGCAAGAAAGCCATGGATGTGGCACCCCATCCTCACACCGGGCTGCAAACCGTTACCTGGCTGCTGGACGGCGAGCTGTTGCACAACGACAGCCTTGGCTCCCGCTCCATCATACGCCCGGGTGAGCTGAACCTGATGACCGCCGGCCATGGCATCAGCCATGCAGAAGAAACCCCGCCAGAGCACAGCAACAACCTGCACGGCCTGCAGCTCTGGCTGGCCCTGCCAGACAACCAGCGCAATTGCGAGCCCTCTTTTCAGCACCACAGGGAATTACCGCAGCTAGATGAAGATGGCAGCCGACTGCAGGTATTCATCGGCTCACTGGGCGAGCTGTATTCCCCGGCCCAGGTATTTTCACCTGTTGTAGCCGCCGAAATCAGCCTGCAAGCCGGTGCCGGCACCAGACTGCCGCTGAACGCTGATTGGGAATACGCGCTGATTATTGTCGAGGGTGAGTTGCAGGTTACCGGCACACAACAATCACTGGGCACAGAAGCCCTGCACTATCTTGCACCTGGTGCACAGCAGCTCGACCTTGTCAGCGACACTGCTGCCCGCGCCATCCTGATTGGAGGCGCACCATTTACAGAAGCCATCGTCATGTGGTGGAACTTTGTCGGGCGCAGTGCCGAGGACATCACCCAGGCCCGTGCCGACTGGCAGGCCGGCACACGCTTCGGCACGGTCACGGCCTATCGGGGCGAACGGCTGCCGGCACCGGAGCTCAGCGGCCGGCCACGCGCCAGCCGATAAATGCTGCCCGGCCCGGCCTTGACAATGAAGCCTGGCGGGAGCAAGCCAGAACAGGGGGCAACACCTATCAACACTGTGCAGCCACACCATCTGCCAACTCTTGTTTCGGGAGAACCAAATGGGACTTTTAATCGATGGCCAGTGGCACGACCACTGGTATGACACCGAAAGCACCGATGGCCGCTTTGAGCGCAAAGAAAGCCAGTACCGCAACTGGATCACGCCTGACGGCAGTGCCGGCCCCAGCGGCGAAGGCAACTTTGCTGCCGAGAGCGGACGCTATCACCTCTATGTTTCCTACGCCTGCCCCTGGGCCCACCGCACCCTGGTCATGCGAGCCTGGAAAGGCCTGGAGCAGCATATCAGCGTTTCCAGCGTGCACCCGCTGATGCTCGAAAATGGCTGGGAGCTGCGCAGTGACTTCAACGCTGCCGACGGCGACCCGCTGTATGGTCTGGGCATGCTGTATCAGCTGTACCAGAAAGCCGACCCGGCTTTTACCGGGCGCGTGACTGTACCTGTGCTGTGGGACAAGCAACGCCAGACCATCGTCAGCAACGAATCGTCGGAAATCATCCGCATGCTCAACAGCGCCTTTGACGGCACAGGTGCCCGGGCCGGCGATTACTACCCTGAACCCCTGCGTGACGAAATCGACAGGCTCAACGGCATGATATACCCGAGCCTCAACAACGGCGTTTACCGGGCCGGCTTTGCCACCAGCCAGCACGCCTATGACGAAGCGGTGCATGAGGTTTTCGACATGCTTGAGCAGCTCGAAGAGCGGCTGGCCGGCCACAGGTTCCTCACCGGCAATACCCTGACCGAGGCTGACCTGCGGCTGTGGACCACACTGATACGCTTCGATGCCGTGTACGTGACCCACTTCAAGTGCGACCGCAAGCGCATCGCCGACTATCCCAACCTGAGTGGCCTGCTGCGCGACATCTACCAGCTGCCCGGCGTGGCAGGCACCGTGCATATGGATCACATCCGCCACCACTATTTCCGCAGCCACCCGACCATCAACCCGCATGGCATCATTTCCACTGGCCCGCAACAGGACTTCACTACAACGCACGGGCGCGACCGGTTTGGGCCAGTTGTCATCCACGGAGTTTGAACGCAGCCGGCACGATACCAGCCCGATGCTGGCGACCACGACCGTCCCGGCCGGCATGTCCGGCCGCCGGTTACTATCAATGCAACAGGAGATTTGCCATGAACAACGTCAAACTGGCCATCGTTTACTACAGCACCTACGGTACCAACTATGCCATGGCCAAAGCGGCCGCGGACGAAGCCGAAGCAGCCGGTGCCGAAGTGCGCCTGCGCAAGGCCCGCGAAACCGTACCGGCCGAGATCGTCAACTCGGTCGAAGCCTGGCGCAAACAGGCCGAAGCCACCGCCCACATCCCGGAAGCCACTGCGGATGACCTTGAGTGGGCCAACGCATTCCTGTTCAGCGCACCCACCCGCTTCGGCACTGTGGCCAGCCAGATGCGTGCCTTCATCGACACCCTGGGCGGCATCTGGCAAAAAGGCAGCCTGGCCAACAAGGCAGTCAGCGCCATGACCAGCGCCCAGAATATCCATGGCGGCCAGGAGTCGACTCTGGTCGGCTTCTATACCACCTTCATGCACTGGGGCTCGATCATTGTCACTCCGGGTTATGCGGATCCGGTGATTTTCGCCTCCGGCGGCAACCCCTATGGTGCCAGCATCACCATGGGTGGCCCGAGTGAAGAAGAGCTGGCTTCGGTGCGTTTCCAGGCCCGTCGCCTGGTAGAGTTTGCCGCAAAACTGGCAAGCTGATTGCACGAAACCAAGAGGAAATCAGGAATAAAGGGGCAGGTCCGCCTTGCTCTGCAAAGTGGACCTGTCCCGCATTATTCTAAAGCATCCCTGCATAACCATCCTTATATCCCGCATAACGCGGCACCCAGCCGGTACTGCGTGCCAGCCGGTTACTGCAGCGTTTGCTGCTGCCCGCCGGATTAAGCAGTAACTGCGGGTCGCCAGACACCTTCATCTGCTGCTGCAGCCAGCGCACCACCTCATCCTGTTCCACCGGCTCGTCATCAACCCCGACATATACCGGCGCCAGCGGCGTACCGGCAGCATCCAGCCGCAACAGATGTGCCAACAGCCCGGCCGCATCCGCTTCATGGATCCGGTTGGTATAGCGGTTCAGGTTACCTCCAGTGTGGTAGCCCTGCCGTACCCGTTCCAGAAAACCACGTCGCACTCCGCCATAAATTCCAGCCAGCCGTACCATGGTTACTGGCAAGCCGGAAGCGGACAGCAGCTGCTCAGCCTCCAGCATCACGCGCCCGGACCAGCGCTCAGGGTGTGTGACAGACTGCTCATCCACCCACTGCCCCCCTGACTGCCCATAAACCCCTACACTGGACGCGAACAGGATGCGCCGTGGCCGCTGCCCATGCTGCTGCAACCAGGCCAGCACATTGCGCACACCCTCCACATAAGCCTGCCGGTAAGCTGCAGCAGTGCGTGCTGCCGGCACCAGTGTAATCAGCACATAGTCTGGACAGGACTGCGGCCAGCCGGCCGGACAAGCCGCATCAGTAACATCCGCCTGCAACAGCTGCAGCCCCCTGGACACACTGCCGGCGGAGCGCCGTAGTGCCCATCCATGCCAGCGCGGCAACAGTGCTGCCACCTGATGCGCCAGCGAACCTGCGCCCACGTATAGAATACTGCTTTCGGCCATCGCTCCCCCTGTTGTTTCACTCTTGATTTCAGGTATGCTTCGTTCGAATAAAACTATATCTTCTGCTTTTTCCATGGAATTCTACTATGACTCTTACCGAGCTGCGCTATATTGTTACCCTGGCCCAGGAGCAGCATTTTGGCCGTGCTGCCGAACGGTGTCATGTGAGCCAGCCTACGCTCTCGGTTGGCGTAAAAAAACTGGAAGAAGAGCTTGGTGTGCTGTTGTTCGAGCGCAGCAAGGGCGCCGTGCGGGTAACCCCGGTCGGTGAAGGCATAGTAGCCCAGGCCCGGCGGGTACTGGAGCAGGCACAAACCATCCGCGAACTGGCCCAGGCCGGCAAAAACCAGCTGACCGCTCCCCTGCGGGTCGGCGCCATCTACACCGTTGGTCCCTACCTGTTCCCCCAGCTGATCCCGCTGCTGCACAAGAGCGCGCCTGAAATGCCGCTGTATATCGAGGAAAATTTTACTCACGTGCTGCGCGACAAGCTGCGCAATGGCGAGCTTGATGTAATCATCATCGCCCTGCCGTTCGAAGAAATCGATATCCTCACCAAGCCAATGTACGACGAACCCTTCTGCGTACTGCTTCCGGCCCAGCATCACTGGACCGCCAAACAAACTATCGACAGCAACATGCTAAACGACAAAAGCCTGCTACTGCTGGGTGAAGGCCATTGTTTCCGCGACCAGGTGCTGGAAGCCTGTCCGGCCAGCGGCGGCATCCAGGAAAGCCATAACCGCTACACCACGGTTGAGGCCAGCTCACTGGAAACCATTCGCCACATGGTCGCTTCGGGTCTGGGTGTGTCTGTTTTGCCACAGTCAGCAGTCGATAGCCATCAATACACCGCTGGCGTGATTGAGGTACGCCCCTTCACTGCACCGGCACCAAGCCGTACTGTGGCAATCGCCTGGCGTGCTACCTTTCCGCGCCCAAAAGCCATTGACGCTTTGGTCGACGCCATCCGTCAATGTCCGTTAGCCCAAGGCTTGCTGGCCTGAGCATCATGCGGTTGTTGGCAGACATTCCGCTCACCAGCCTAAAAGGTGTAGGACCAGCACTGTCCCAAAAGCTGGCCAAAGTCGGGCTGGAGAACCTGCAGGACATCCTGTTTCACCTGCCATCACGCTACCAGGACCGCACCCGCATCATCCCCATTGGTGCCCTGCGTCCTGGCCAGGATGCCGTGGTGGTGGGTAGCGTGGTCGCCGCTGATGTCGTCATGGGCCGGCGCCGCAGCCTGCTGGTACGCCTGCAGGACGGTACCGGCGCGCTCAGCCTGCGTTTTTACCATTTCAGCCATGCACAAAAAACCGCACTGGCCCCGGGCACCAGGGTACGCTGCTATGGCGAAGTGCGTCCGGGAGCCAGCGGGCTGGAGATTTACCATCCCGAATACCGTACCCAGAACGCCGATGAACCGGTCACTGTCGAAGAACGGCTGACTGCCATCTATCCCACCACCGAAGGCCTGACCCAGCTACGCCTGCGCAGCCTGGTGCAGCAGGCACTGGCGTTTCTGTCACCCGCCAGCCTGCCCGACTGGCTGCCTGAATCATTGCGCCAGCAGTACCGGCTGGGACCACTGGCCGAAGCGGTACGCTACCTGCACCAGCCACCGCCGGATGCCGATACGGCCCTGTTGCAGGAAGGCGCACACTGGGCCCAGCAGCGCCTGGCCTTTGAGGAACTGCTGGCCCATCAGCTGTCAATGCAACGCATGCGCGAGCAGATGCAGGCACAAAAAGCACCGCCCCTGCCCCCTCCGGCCCACCTGCCTGAACAGCTGCTGGCCGGCCTCGGTTTTCAGCCAACCAGGGCGCAGCAACGTGTAAGCGAAGAAATTTGTTACGACCTGCAACAGAGCCTGCCGATGCTGCGCCTGGTGCAGGGTGATGTCGGTGCCGGCAAGACACTGGTCGCTGCCATGGCTGCGCTACAGGCAATCGAAGCCGGCTATCAGGCTGCCCTGATGGCACCGACCGAGATTCTTGCCGAGCAGCACTTCCTCAATTTCAGCCGATGGTTCGAACCTCTGGGTATTGAGGTTGCCTGGCTGGCCGGCAAGCTCAAGGGCAAGGCACGCACCGCAGCACTGGAACAAATTGCTGGCGGCGCACCGATGGTGGTGGGCACCCATGCCCTGTTTCAGGCCGAGGTGCACTTTCATAGCCTGGCACTGGCGATCATTGACGAACAACACCGCTTTGGCGTACAGCAACGCCTGGCCCTGCGCGAAAAGGGCGTCAACGGCCAGCTCAGCCCACACCAGCTGATCATGACCGCCACCCCCATTCCGCGCACCCTGGCAATGAGCGCCTATGCCGACCTGGATACCTCCATCCTGGATGAGCTGCCGCCCGGCCGCACCCCGGTGAATACCGTGGTACTGGGTGACAGCCGCCGCGCCGAAGTGGTCGAACGGGTACGGGCTGCCTGTCTTCAGGGCCGCCAGGCCTACTGGGTCTGCACCCTGATTGAGGAATCCGAGGAGCTGACCTGCCAGGCGGCACAAAGCACCTTTGACGAGCTGCAGCTGGCACTCCCGGAGCTGCGTATCGGTCTGGTGCATGGCCGCCTGAAGCCGGCAGAAAAGGCCGGTATCATGCAACAGTTCAAAGACGGTCAGCTACAGCTGCTGGTGGCTACCACGGTAATCGAGGTGGGTGTGGACGTACCCAATGCCAGCCTGATGATTATCGAAAACCCCGAGCGTCTGGGACTGGCCCAGCTGCACCAGCTGCGCGGGCGGGTCGGTCGTGGCAGCACCGCCAGCCATTGCGTGCTGCTGTACCATGCACCGCTGTCACAGATCGGCCGCGAACGGCTGGCCATCATGCGTGACACCAATGACGGCTTTGTGATTGCCGAAAGGGACCTGGAGCTGCGTGGCCCGGGCGAAATGCTCGGCACCCGCCAGACCGGCCTGCTGCAGTTCAGGGTGGCTGACCTGATGCGTGACAGCCATCTGTTGCCGGCCGTGCGAGATGCCTCTGTACAACTGCTGCAACAACACCCCGGTCATGTCAGCCCGCTACTCAACCGCTGGCTGCGACATGGCCAGCAATATGCCCAAGTCTGAACATATCCGCACTGTAGCGCTCATGCTCCGGGGCACGCAGTCATGCAGGCCCGAACACATACACCATACAGCGCGTGCCATATGGGCAGAGCTGCGGCAAGGACTGCCGTCCTCTGAAGCACACTGCGTGCCGCCTGCCCCGGTCCGCTGGTTTGTTGATCACCTGTCTGGCAAGCCCGCTCACTCGGTGCAGCCATACAGTTTTCAGGCTAAACTCCAACCAGTAGCATACCTTTCCGGAGACCTCATGCGAGCCACCGCCGACATTGTCAACCTGACCATCCGCCGTATCGAGCAGCGTCTGGGCAAAACCCTGGAAATCCCGCCCTTGTCGCCAACGGCACAAAAAATCCTGCAGCTACGCAGCCAGCCGGACATCCATGTCGACCAGCTCACTGCCATCATTGAGTCAGATCCTGCGCTGGCTGCGCAGGTGATGAGCTGGGCAGCATCACCGCTATATGCAACTGAAGTCCGCATTTGCTCCATTGAAGATGCAATCGTCCGTGCACTGGGTTTCGATCTGGTCATGAATCTGGCTTTAGGTCTGGCCCTGGGCAAAAAGCTCATACTGCCCAGCGAGCTGCAACAGGCCAATATCAACCACTGGAAACATGCCCTGTACAGCGCCACGCTGATTGAAGGGCTGGTGCGTCAAATGCCTGCTGCCAGCCGCCCCGAACCCGGGCTTGCCTACCTCGCCGGATTGCTGCACAACTTTGGCAACCTGCTGCTGGCCTACCTGTTTCCACATTACTTCCAGCTGCTGCAGAAACAGCTTGACCATAACCCGCAACAGTCGCCACAAGAAGTCGAGATGGAGTTGCTGGGCATGACCCGTGACGACATCTGTGTCAGCCTGCTGCACCTGTGGCGCATGCCCGAAGAACTGACGACAGCGATTGCCCAGCAGCATAACCCCAACTACAGCGGCCCCTTCTTGACTTATTGCCGTCTGCTGCAGCTAGCCCGGCTGCTGCTGACCGAAGTGAATGGTGCCAGCCTTGCTGACGACCAGCTAAGCAGACTGTGCAACGACCTGCAGCTCGGACCTTCACAGGCACGTCACGCCCTGGACCGGGTCATGGCCGCTGAGCAGGCATTGCGCCTGCTATCAGAACAGTTCACCCATTAGGAGGCCCAAACGATGCGCCAGCCACTCTTGTCAGCTACCACCTGCCTCCTCGTCATGGGCAGCTGGCTGCCAGCCACCGCACTTGCCGAGGCCTGTATCATCAAGGCCGAATCCGACAGGATGGAAATCCGGCTGTGCCAACAAAACCGCAGCATCCCGCCAAACCTGTTCCGTACCGGCTTTTGCAAGCCACAGCTGGCCGGGCAAAAAACCACTGTTACCTTTGCCGCGCAATGCCCCCCTGGCGCCTTTGGCGTCTGTCGCAATGCTCACGTTGGCGGCATGCCCTATCAGCAGGACATCCACTATTACGGGATAGAATCAGACGCCCGTTTCCTCAAGCCGGCATGTGAACGCCAAAGCAAAGGTGTCTGGACCAGCCGCTGACCGGCAAGGCCCGGTCATGACGCCATAACCCAGATATCCTATAATGCCATCAGCTGAACAACCCGAGATGGTTGCGGTCTACCATCGCGTACAACAACACTTTCCATCACTGGAGACACCATGCGTACACTTCTGTTTTCCGCCCTGCTTGCCCTGGGCAGCCTGACTTCCCATCACGCCATGGCCGACAACCTGATCGCTGGGCAACACTATGCTGTTTTGAACAACCCGGTCACCACCTCCCAGGCCGATAAAATCGAAGTGGTTGAGCTGTTCTGGTACGGCTGCCCGCACTGCTACCAGCTGGAGCCTACCATCAACAACTGGAAGAAGGAGCTTCCTGAAGATGTCAACTTCGTAAAGATTCCTGCCATGTTTGGCGGCATCTGGAACCTGCATGGTCAGCTTTTTTATACGCTGCAGGCACTCAAGGCCGATGACTCCGTACACGATGCCATTTTCAAGGCGTTGCACGAGCAAAACCGCCGCTTGGCCTCACTGCCTGAAATCACCACTTTCGTTGCCGGCCTTGGTATTGACAAGGCAGACTTTGAAAAAACCTGGAACTCCTTCGGTGTAAAAAGCCAGCTGGAAAAAGCCAAGAAACTCGCTGTTGCTTATCAGGTCAGCGGTGTTCCGGCCCTGGTCGTCAATGGCAAATATCGCTTTGATATCGGCATGGCCGGCGGCCTGCAGGAAACCGCCAGCGTGGCCGACGCCCTGATCGCCAAAGAGCGTGATGCACAATAAGTAAAACAGCGGGAGGCATTCCGAGATGCTGCTGACGCCCAGGCAAACACCACGCCAAACTCTCGAATGCAGTGCAAAAAGCACCATGCTGCCCGACCTCCTGCGTCCGGCACAACCGGTGCAACGGCTACGCCTGCTCAGCTTCAATATTCAAGTAGGCATCAGCACCAGCGCATACCATCACTACCTGACCCGCTGCTGGAAACACCTGCTGCCTCACCGCGGGCGTCAAATGAACTTGCAGCGGGTTGGCAGGCTGCTCGACAACTTCGACCTGGTGGCACTGCAGGAAGTTGACGGCGGCAGCTTGCGCACCGCCCATGTCAACCAGGTCGAACAGCTGGCCCGCATGTCCCGCTTCCCATACTGGTATCAACAGCTAAACCGCAACCTGGCACCCTTTGCCCAGCACAGCAACGGTCTGCTCAGCCGTATCCCCCTGGACCTGATCGAAGACCATCCACTGCCAGGTCCGGCCGGCCGCGGCGCCATACTGCTGCGCATTGGCCAGGGTGCTGATGCAGTGGCTATCGTCATGATGCATCTGGCTTTGGGTACCCGTGTACGCAACTTGCAGCTGGCCTATGTACGCGAATTGCTCCAGGATTATCGCCATTATGTGCTGATGGGTGACCTGAACACCCAGGTGGACGAACTGCTCTACCGCTCTCCACTGCGCTCACTCGAACTGCAAGCACCGCAACTGCGAGCTACTTTTCCCAGCTGGAACCCCCAGCGCTGCCTGGACCACATTCTGCTCAGCCCAGACCTGCAAGTCGCCCGCTCGATGGTTGTTGACCAACCAATTTCCGACCATCTGCCAGTGGCTACCGAACTGATTCTGCCCTCAGCCCTGTACCCGCAAAAGATGCACTGACCATGTCTGCTTCCGATTCCCGCTGGAAACAAAAATACAGCCAACTGCTGGATGACTATGAGCGTCTTGAAGAGTACTGCAAGCGACGCTCCAACCTGCTGGAACGTGGCCTGGTCCGCAGCAGTCTGGCTGCCGAGGGCCTCGACCCAAAGCTGGACAAGCAGTTGCAGGCCCTGCGTGACAGTATTCGCACAACTGACAGCCAGCAACTGCAGCAGGTGGTCGATAATATCGAGCGACATTTGCTGGCCACTGAACACCAGCGCCAAGAGCGCCATAACAGCCTTTTGCAGGCCCTGCAAAGCTTTATTGGCCAACTGCAGGCCTGCAACCCGGACAAGCCTGCACTGCAAGCCCTGCGCAAACTGCAAGCGGCCGTCAAAGACGGCCAGCAGCTCAGCTTTAACCTGCACAACTGGCTGTCCGAGCTTAGTCAGCTACAGGCCGAAATTTTACAGCAGCCCGCTACGCAAGCCAGGCCCGGGCTGCTGAGCCAGCTGTTTAGCCGCAAAAGCACCGCCGAAACCCCAGCCGCCGCCCCCGAGCCGGCGGAGCTGCCACACGAGCCAGAAGCAACAGAACCGGAGCCCACCCCGGCATCAGGCAATACGCGGCACACAGCTGAAATTGCTGTGCCAGTGACTGGCCCGGCAGTAGCTGCCAGCACCGGCACAATCGACACAGAACCCCTGCGAGGCGCCCTGACCCGGCTGTTGAGCGAGCTTTCAGTAACCGAGCAGGATGCAGATACGGTCAATGAGCTGCGTGACAAACTGTCTGCCAGCAGTGACTGGCAAACACTGAGCCAGACCATGGAGCAACTGGCCGATCTCATCATCCGCATCAGCACCCGTCGACAAGAAGAATTCGGCAACTACCTGCAACAGCTCAATAGCAAGCTGACCCTGATTACCAGCAGTGTTGGCCATGCGCGCGAAAGCCATCAAAGCAATGTCGACTCTGCAGCCAGCCTGGACCAGCACCTGCACAATCAAGTCAGTGAGCTGCACCAGGACGTACAGCACACCACTGACCTGAATACACTGAAGCAGCGGGTGGACCAGCGTCTCAACCAGTTTCTGGATACCCTTGCCCAGCACCAGCAACAGCGCAAAAAGTCGGAGCAACAGTTGCTGCAACGACTGGACGAGCTCAACGAAAAAGTACACCTGGTCGAAAACGAGGCAGCGTTCCTGACCAGCCAGCTGGTCGAACAACATACCAAGGCCCGACAGGACGCACTGACGGGCCTGCCCAACCGCACAGCCTGGAATGAGCGCCTGCAAATCGAGTATCAGCGCATGCAGCGCCAGGGCCAGCCCCTGCTGCTGACAGTAATCGATCTTGATCACTTCAAACAGGTTAACGATACCTACGGCCACCTGGCCGGTGACAAGGTATTGAAAATACTTGCTGACAGGCTGCGGCAAGGCGTCCGCAAAACCGACTTTCTCGCCCGCTACGGCGGAGAAGAGTTTGTTCTGCTGCTGCCGGATACCCAGCTCACCGATGGCATCAGCCTGATCAACAAACTGCGCGAGCACATCGCCGCCTGTCCGTTTCACTTCAAGGGCAAGCCCGTGCAAATTACCTTCTCTGCCGGCATTGGCCAGCTGCAGGCAAACGAAGAGCCAGCTGCTACCTTCGCCCGGGTTGACCAAGCACTCTATACAGCCAAGCAGGAAGGAAGAAACCGGGTCAGAAGCGCTGCTGAAGTCGCGCCCTGATCAGCTTGTGCTCCAGACCTTCCAGGTCCGGGATGAACAGGAGCCGGCCATCCAGCTGTACTGCGGCCGACTCACCGTTACGCAATGGCTCATGGCTGCTGCACAACCGGCTGTCCACCTGAAGCGACCGCGGAATGCCCTGCAACAAAGCAGCATAAAACTCCAGTCCGGCTGACGGGTCCAGACTGTTGAAAATGGCAATGCGTGCTGTTTCGGTAACGTCCGGCTCAGCCTCCCCGCCCAGCACCTCGAAGGACACCAGCGGCAACTGCTGGCCGCGCCAGCTGATACTGCCGATCAAGCCGTCATCCTGGCGCACACCGCCGGGTACCTCGGCAGGCAGCTGCCAGGCAACCAGCTCAGCTACCGCTGTATTTGGCACCAGCAGACTACGCCCGTCCAGCTCCAGAACCAGTCCGGTCAACTGTTGCTGCTTCCCCTGATGCTCCAGTGGATTCAGTTCCGGCATTATATTCTCCTGTCAACAGCTTTCCAGCCAGGGTTACGGAAATACTGAATGATTACCTGCGTTGCCAGGGCTGGGCTAAAAATCTGCTCACAGTCCCTGGGCTGAATATGCTTTAGCACGGCCGCAAAGCGGACAGCGAAGCGGATAAAATGCTCATTTAATACAAATAATCTGCGTTTCTTCACTGATTTTCGCCTGGCCCTGGCTACCGCGCCAACAGTATGCAGCACACCCTTACAACTCGTCACGACCGCTCAGCTCCCGGATAGTCTCCAGCAGCTGTGCCTCCTGGTACGGCTTGCCCAGATATTCATTGACGCCTATAGCCAGCGCCCGCTCACGGTGCTTGTCACCAGTCCGTGAAGTAATCATGATGATCGGCAAATCCTGCAATTGCTCATCGTGACGCACCAGAGTAGCCACTTCGAAACCATCCATGCGTGGCATCTCGATATCCAGCAACATGATGTCTGGCTGCTGCTCCTGGAGCTGATTGATCGCATCGACACCATCCTTTGCAGTTGTTACGTGCATGCCATAACGCTCCAGCAAGCGTGAGGTAACTTTGCGTACAGTCACCGAGTCATCCACCACCATTACATGAAGGGCCCGCTCACTATCTGCAGCCGGCTGGCGCGGCAATAATCGATGCTGGGTACTGCTGTCTACAAGCCCTGCGAGTGCATAACGGCTGCGAATGGCAGCCAGCAAGTCAAGAATGACAACCACCCGGCCATCACCGAGAATGGTCGCTCCCGACAGGCTGGGCACACCGGAAAATTGCGGCCCCAGGCTCTTCACCACGATCTCACGCGAGCCCGCCAGGCTGTCCACCTGCACCGCCACGGCATGCTCGGACGAACGCACCAGCACCACCGGCAGCGGCAGTGTCTGGCCAACCAGCTTGGGCTGCTGGCCGTTGCCCAGCAAGTCACCAAGGTATTTCAGGTCATAGCTCTGGCCAGCATACTCGTAACGGGCTGGCAATCCCTGCCGGGTTTGGGCATAGAGCGTCTCAAGCTCATGCGGCGAAACCCGAACCACGCCTTCAATGGTGTTCAGCGGAATGGCATATAGATCTTCGCCGGTTAACACCATCAGGGCCCGGTTAACCGATACAGTGAAAGGCAGCCGGATCAGAAAGCGGGTCCCCTTGCCTTCTTCCGATTCGATACTGATTGCCCCGCCCAACTGCTTGATCTCGGAGCTGACCACGTCCATGCCGACACCACGGCCCGACACCTGGGTCACATGCTCTGCTGTCGAGAAGCCGGCATGCAGGATAAACTGCATGACCTCCTGGTCGCTCAGCCCGCTATCCTCATGCATCAAGCCACGCTCGATGGCTTTCTTGCGTACAGCAGCCACATTGATGCCGGCGCCATCATCACTTAGCACCAGCAAGATATCGGCACCTTCGCGGCTCAGCTCAAGACGAATCCGCCCGGTTTCCTGCTTGCCTCCGGCACGTCGTATTTCAGGTTCTTCCAGCCCGTGCCCTACCGCATTGCGCAACATATGCTCCAGTGGTGCGACCATGCGTTCCATGACACTACGGTCCATTTCACCTTCAGCATTGGCAACCTGCAGCTCGGCCTGCTTGCCCAGCTCTGCAGACAACTGGCGTACAATCCGGCGCAAGCGCGGCACAAGCCGCTCAAAAGGCACCATGCGGGTACGCATCAGCCCTTCTTGCAGCTCGGTATTGACCCTCGCCTGTTGCAGCAACAGGGTTTCTGCATCACGGCTCTTGGCCGAAAGGGTTTCTTTCAAGTCCATCAAGTCTGACGCAGACTCGAACAACGAGCGTGACAACTGCTGCAAGTGTGAGTGGCGATCCATTTCCAGCGGATCGAACTCAGCGTAGTCGGCTCCTTCGGTCTCGGTCTGCAGCCGGCTGAGAATCTGTGCCTGGGTTTCAGTATCCAGCCGGCGCAGCTGATCACGGATGCGGTCCAGAGTGGTTTCCATGTCATGCAGGGTGAGCCCGAAGTCACTGACCTGTTGTTCAACCCGGCCACGAAAAATTGAGGTTTCACCTGCCAGGTTAACCAATGCTTCGACCAGCTCTGCCGGAACCCGGATCATTTCCTGCGGTCCCTGCTGCTGCCTGCGGATACTGTCCTCCCGCACGTCCTTGCGCATAAAGGGCAGTATCTGGTTAACAGCATGAGCTGCCTCGTCCTCAGCCAGAACAGCATCCAAGGTACCCGGCGCAATCTGATCCCCGGCAATTGGCAAGGCTGTTTCCGACGCCACACTCCCGGCAGTCAAAGGCTCTATATCCTGTGCCGGTACATGACCGCCTACAGCCAGGCGCCGCCAGTCATGAATCTGGCTGATTTCTGCCGTAGCAGGGCTCAGTTGCTGCTGCTCACGTACCGCTTCCAGCATCTCGCTCAGCTTGTCACTGACCTGATGCATAAAGTCGCCAAGCGGTTCGCTATAAGAAATGCGGCCGGCAAGCAAATCTTCATGAAGGAACTCGAACTCATGGACCAGATCAGCCACCTCACTGATCTCGGCCATGCGTGCCCCCCCTTTGAGGGTATGCAAACCACGCAACAGGCTTTCCATATGAGCGGGGCTGTCCGGCTCCGCCAGCCACCCCTGCAGATGCTCAGCCATCTGCTCTAATACTTCAAAAGCTTCTTCGAGGAAAATATCAACCAGTTCGTCCTGACCACTATCGGCAACCCGCTCCGGGGTTGCGGCATCAGCAGTTTCCGCCGCCGGTACAATAGCCCCGGGTTGCTGGCCCCCGCTGCCTGCAGAAACAAGCACGTCAACATCACCACGACGAAATGCCAACAAGCGCTCGATCATCTCCTGTGGCGCAAACAGCTCCTTACCGGCCTGCAGCTGTTCCAGCAGGTCTGTCAGCTGGTCGTGCCCGGCATGCAGCAAGTTGCCCAGCAACGGCGCTACCTCATAGCGGCCATCCAGCAACCCCACATAGATAGATTCCAGCTCGTGAGCCAGATCACCAACCGGGCTGATTTCAGCCATGCGCGCGCCACCTTTGAGAGTGTGCAAATCGCGCATTAGCGCCTCGAGTCTGTCCCGGCTATCGGTACTTGCGAGCCACTGCTCAAGATTGTGGTTGGCGCTCTCTATCAACTCCAGAGCTTCATCCAGAAAAATTTCTACCATGTCCGGATCAAGTCCGGCATGTGCTGCCATGACTGCGGTGCCGGCTGGATCCGCAGCAGGCTTCTCGATGCGCAGATCAGCCGCCTCCAGAACACCTGGGCCGGCTTCAACATCATCTGCTGTGCCCTCGCTCAGCCGGCCCTGGCACACCGTGGTGGCCAGCTGCTGCAGACCTTCAACCAGTTCCGGCTGCGGTGTCACATCCAGCCCGGCAGCCACCTCGTCCATCATGTTGATCAGCGCTTCATGGGCTTCGGCAACATGATCAAACTGCTCATCACCCAGCTGCTGACGTCCAGCATGCACCTGCTGGTAAAAAGCTGACAAGCCTTCCGACAGGGCTTCAATTGGCTCCAGCTCAGCCATTTGCGCGCCCTTGTTCAAGGCCGCCAGTTCATCAATCAGTTCGGGCAGCTGATCGTGCTCGGCCGGATGACTGCGCCAGCGCTGCAGCTGATCCTCCATGTCCAGCAGCAGATTCATGCCCTCTGCCAGGAAGCGTGAAATTAGTAGCGGATCCGCTGTGCTGCCAGCCTTTTGCTCGCTACCCAAATGCTGTTCCAGCAGCGATTCTATTTCTTGAACAAGCTCGGCTGCGCCTTCCAGCGGCTGCAAAGGCTGACTGTCCAGCTGCTCAAGCCCCCGCTCCAGCAAAGTTGCACCACGCTCCAACAGGCTGGCTTCTTGTGCATCTATCTTGAACAGGTGCGCGCGATATTCCTTGACGAGCCGCTCGCAAACAGTCGCCAACCGGGCCACAGGTGTTATGCCGGCCATATGGGCACTACCCTTCAGGGTATGCATGGCCCGCTGCAGCTCTTCGCTGACCGAGCGCGGCAAAAACTCTCCACAAGCTTCAACAAAGTCCTGCAGTACTTGCAAATGCCCCAGTGCTTCACTGTGAAAAATTTCCAGCAGGACCGGGTCCAGGTCATGACTTTCGCTCTCAGCCGCAGCCCCTGCGTCTGGCTGCTCTTCGTCGGCAGCGGCAAGGGTCGGCGGCGGCTCTTTTCTTGCCAGTGCATGGGCAACCGCCGCCAGGTGATCCACATCATCCCGCTGGCGCTGGCGCTGTGTCGCGTATTCCTCAACCAGCTCCGGGAGCAATGCAATAACATCGGCAATAACCTGCTGCAAGACCGCTGACGGGTCGACGCTCCCCTCAATGACCCGGTTAAGCATGTTTTCAATGGCCCAGGCCAGTTCACCCACGACCAGCGCACGCACCATGCGCCCACTGCCTTTCAGCGTATGAAAAGCCCGGCGCACTTCCCCCAGAGACCCGGCATCTTCCAGGTTCTGCTGCCACTGCGGGAAAAACTCAGCCAGTGTATCCAGCACTTCTCCGGCTTCTTCAACGAAGACTTCCTGCAGCTCTGCATCGACCGGTTCCTCATCAGCCGGAGGTGGCAACAAACGATCCAGCACCTCCCGGGCTGGCGGGTTTACCTGGCTGGTAACCGTCAGACCGCCCTGTTCCTCTGTCTCAGCCGGGCCGGTGCTTGCATCCTCACTTACAGCAGCTTCTGGCAGCTCAACCGCCGGCAGCTCAAAGCTGTCCAGTGACAAGGTGGCAGCAGGCGCAGCATCCGGCCCTGCAAGGGTGTCAAACAAAAGCGGAGCCACTGCTGCATCCAGGTCATCCTGCAGCATTTGATGAGTTTTGCTGCTGTCGCCACGGTCAGCAAGCCCCTCAGCCTCCGGCTCATCTGCCGGCTGAAACAGAGGATCTGTGGCAGCGCCTGAAGCAGAAGCCGGCAGCTCTTGCTCCTCCATCCGGTCCGGGCCTAGGGACTCCTCTGCCGGCACGCCAGCCACTGTGCCAGGCTCATCTTCCGTATCGGCCTCTACGATCGGATAGCCCAGCGCAGCCATGCTCATGGCGGCCGTGTCCAGAACCAGCTCGCTGTCGCCAACCTGGTCTTCGTACAGTCTCTCCAGATAGTAGTCAACACTGGTAATGGCATCGGCCAGAGTGTCCAGGTCTTGCCAGCCCGGCACAGCCAGGGGCGCCAACAATTGTTCGTCAATATAGCGCTTGGTGCTATCAACCAGCTGCGCTGCGCGCGACAATGGAATCATCGCCAAACCACCACGCACCTGGTTGAGCAATGCGGAAACCGGCTCCAAGTGCTGATGCTGCCACTGGGATGCAATAAACTCAATAATGCCATCCTTGGCTTCTTCCAGACCGGTACGCGCCTCACGAATGACCATGCGGTGAACCTGGACAAGGTCGGTTGGCGCCATCGCCTCTGTTGCAGCGCTGGCCGCCTCATCATTGCCTACCATGCCGATCAGCGTTGCTTCCAGGTAAAGCAGCGCACCCGCCACGTCCATCAGGTTGGCATCACTGGCTTCACGGTCACCACTGGCTATTTCCTCAAGCACCGCAGTTTGTGTCAGCACTACTTTACGTTGCTGTGCAAAGCCGAGCACTGCCAGGGTATCGGCAATCTGTTTCAGCGGCAGCTGTAATGCATCCAGCTTTTCCGTAGAGCTGCGATCACTGCGCACATACAGGTCGAGACTGTCTTTGATCCGCACCAGCTCTTCACACAGGGCTGATACCACCGAGCGAATGGCACCGCGATCAACAGTACCGTCGTCCAGCGACTCGGGCGGCAACGCATCAGCCAGCTGATAACTCTGATGCAAGCGCTGCAAGCGCTCGGAGTTGGGCTGTGCCTTGGCCACATAAAACAAAATATCCTTCAGCAACGCCTGAGGCGCTGGACGGTTGAGTCCCTGCGCACCCTCCCGGGCCAGCTCACGCAGCTGACCATCGAGTTGACGTAACAGTGAGCGCACCGCAGTAGTCAGGCTCAGGCTCCGGTTGGCCAAACCGTCCACCAGCCCCGATGCCACCTGCCACAAGGGCAGGATCGGGGTGCCCTGACTGAGTTTTTCCAGGCCAGCAAACACCCGGGCCAGCTGAGTCAGGCTCTGACTGGTCTGCTGGTCGCGCAACAGGCCAATCAGCGACACTTGCATGGTCTGACGTATCCTGCGCAACAGGCCTTCAAGCTGCGGGCCGGACAGCTGGGATAATCGCCCTGGCGTCATGCCAGGCAATTCGGGAGGCATAACCGGATTGAACAAACCGGACTGCGACAAAAATTTTTCACCCCGGGTCGCACGCAAGTCGTTCAGCAGGGGGAGCACCGCCATCGGCAGGTCACGTCGTGCACTCTGGATGCGCTCAAGGTAGTGTGGCAGCTGCAGGATTGCCTGCATCAGCACTTCCTGCGCCTCATTGACGTTGACGACTTTTTTTTCCAGCAAAGCGTGAGCGACCAGCTCCATTTCTTCGGCCAGCAGTGCAGCACCGAAAAACTGCACCATCTGCAAGATGCCGTTGACCTGATGAATGTATGCCAGACAGTAATTCAGACCGGCATTGCCCTTGGGCTGCTCCACATAGTCTTCCAGCGACTGGCGTGCCTGTTTGAGGGTTTCGGAAATTTCACCCTTGACCCATTCCAGCGCCACATAGTCGTGACGATCACCCATGGCTAACTCACCCATAATGCTTGCTATCCTTTTCGGACCAAAGCAAAGTCCTGTCATTGTTCGCCGCAACAGCCACTGGCCGGCTTACTGACGCCATTGCTACCTGTGCCTGCAGAGGCCGGCCAGGCCTGTAGGCCATGGCCAGCACCCGCTATTGGCTCTGGTTCGGCAAGGTAAAGCCGGACACCGAGTCACGCATTTCATTAGCCAGCTTCGCCAGGTGCCCAATACTCTGGGCCGTTGCCATGGTGCCCGAGGAGGTCTGTGAAGTAATTTCCTGAATCACGTGCATCGTGTTGGAAATATGACCTGCAGAAGAAGCCTGTTGACGGGCTGCGTTAGAAATATTCTGGATCAGGCTGGCCAGGCTTCTGGATACATTTTCAATTTCGCCCAGCGAGACACCGGCATCCTGCGCCAGACTGGCACCACGCACAACTTCTGCCGTGGTTTGCTCCATCGAAATGACCGCTTCGTTGGTGTCGGTCTGAATGGTTTTTACCAGCACTTCAATTTGCTTGGTGGCAGCCGAAGAGCGTTCGGCAAGGCGCTGTACTTCATCGGCAACCACAGCGAAACCACGACCGGCATCACCCGCCATAGACGCCTGGATGGCAGCGTTCAGAGCCAGAATATTGGTTTGGTCGGCAATATCGTTAATCAGGCTAACGATATCACCAATTTCCTGGGACGACTCACCCAGCCGCTTGATGCGCTTGGACGTATCCTGAATCTGTTCACGGATCTTGTCCATGCCGGCAATGGTGTTGTGCACCACCTGGCTGCCCTTGTTGGCGATTTCTACCGAGCGTTCGGCAACTGCAGCCGATTCGGCAGCGTTAGCCGATACCTGGTCAATCGACCCGGCCATTTCGTTGATGGCGGCAGACGCTCCGGCAATTTCTTGCGCCTGGTGCTCCGATGCCTCGGCCAGGTGAGTGGCTGTCGACTGTGTATCCTGGGCAGCAGCCGATACCTGTACCGCCGAGGTATTGATCGTACCAACCAGGTCCCGCAACTGGTCAATAGTAAAGTTGATTGAGTCTGCAATCGCACCGGTAAAGTCTTCGGTTACCGTGGCCTCTGCAGTCAGGTCACCGTCAGCAAGGTCGCCAATTTCATCCAGCAGTCGCAAAATGGCTGCCTGGTTGCGGTCATTTTTTTCGGCAGTTTCCTGCAGGCGACGGCGGGTCTCACGCATGTTGACCAGCGCAATCAGGATAATGGTGGCCAGAATCAGCGCACCCAGCAGGTAACCGGCCAGGGTATTCAATACGCGACCATCGGCACGTGCCTCGAAGCTTTCCACGAGGCGTGAAGTATTGTCCAGCAAACTCTGGGATACGCTGAAAGTACCATCTGCCGCCTCACGGACACCAAACAGCTCCGGCGAGGTTTCCAGAATCTGGTCAACCGAGTCGGCCACGAAGGCAAACAGCTCGTTGATTTCCTCCAGGCGCTCAGTGGCTTCTTCATCCACGACCGGAGTGATTTGCATGGCCTGGTCGCCTTCACGCATACCCTTGAGTACCCGGCCAAACAGGCTGACATCACGGCTAAACATGTCCGCTGCCAACACTGCGTTTTCATCACCGGCCAGTACACGGGTCACCGAAGCGTTAATCCGCTCGGCCAGCAAGGACTGACGCTGGGCAATGGCGACCTGGTCTGCCGGTGCACCCACACGCAGCAAGATATCAACAACCTCTTCATATTCGAGCTGCAGCTGTGGAATGGTGTCGGCCAGGCTGGATGCCAGCTCGTGCAGGGAGCTCACCGTGGCCTGACTGTCCAGAATCACGCCGGTATGGCGACGCAGCTGTTGCCAGTCTTGTGCCACCGCACTGGTTTTATCGCTCATATCCATCGGTGCGGCCGGCAGCCGGTTCTCCGAATCACCATTCTGGATGTAGTTCCAGCGGGTATCAAAGTCGGTACGGGCTTCGCGCAACAAGCTGAATCCTTCCTCGTTACCGGCCGCCGCCTCGGTAACGTTCTTGGCAATGCGCTGCGACAGCACCCGCAGTTCACCGGCATGCGCCAGGTATTCCTTGTCGTTGCGGGTTTGTGTGTTCAGATACAGGAAGTTGATCAGCAGCAGGATGGCCGAAACGAATAACACCACAAACAACAGGGTTGTCATGGCACCACTGCGTGTACCTGATAGCAGGTTATTAATGTTGAGTTTTTTCATTTGTTGGCCCCCACCCGGACCCTTCTTTCCAAGTTGTCTGATTGTACGGGCCGGTATTCACGGCCCGCTCCGGTGTTTGCTGTATTGCTGTTTGCCGGTCAAGCCACGACATCAAGAAACCTTTCATCACTGGCCAGTACATGAGGACTAAAAACCACCCAGTTGCGCTCGCGACGAAAAGTGCCATGCACATAGTTCCTGACACTATCGGGGACCCCGTCCACAGCTTCATCAAAGCTGCCTACTTCAAAATGCTGCATACCCAGCACTTCGTCCACCACCAGCCCGGCAAACAGGCTTTGGTATTCGACCACCAGGGCACGACGGGTCTTGCGACTGTCTGCTGTTTTCAACTTGAGAAAACCGCCCAGGTCCATTACCGGCAGCAAGCGGCCCCGCACATTGGCAACCCCCATGACCCAGCTCTTCACACCCGGCAGCAGGGTAAAACGCGGTTCCGGCAGAATTTCGGTCACCTCGCCCATGGGCGCCACATAATACTGCTGGCCAAGGCGAAAGCCGATGCCACTCCAGAGTTGGCGGGTCTCTTGCCGTGCCGGCAGCGCCAGCGCCCGGCTACGATAGCGCTGATCAAGGTCAAGCAGTTGCTGCAAGGGTTGCAAGCTGACCATACGATGACTCCTAGCTCAATACATCCGCCAGGGCACGCACCAGCACGGCTTCTTCAACCGGCTTGGTCAAATAGCCGCGCGCACCCTGCCGCTTACCCCAAACCTTGTCGGTCTCCTGGTCCTTGGTGGTCACAATAATGACCGGAATATGACTGGTATCCGGATCCCTGGTCAGTTGCCGTGTGGCCTGAAAGCCATTCAGGCCGGGCATCACTATGTCCATCAATATGGCATCCGGCAGCTCTTTCCGGGCTAACGCTACACCGTCAGCGCCATTATCGGCTTTGTAGACTTGATGGCCATTTTTTTCCAGCATGGTAGCCAGCTTATAAACCTCGGTTGGCGAGTCATCAACGATCAGCACACGAGCCATGGTCTTCCTCTATCTATCTTGTCCAGTTCCGACCACTGCGGTCGGCCATGAATAAAGCCGTCAGGCATCGGCAGCAGGCTCGAAGCCCGGCACATGTATCTTGATCGCACCAATCAGCTCGTCCTTGCTGAACGGCTTGGTCAGATACTGGTCCGAGCCCACTATACGCCCTTTAGCCTTGTCGAACAGGCCATCCTTGGAGGACAGCATGATCACCGGCGTACTTCTGAACTCACTATTGTTCTTGATCAATGCGCAAGTCTGATAGCCGTCCAGACGCGGCATCATGATGTCGACAAAAATCACATCGGGACGGGTATCGGCAATTTTGGCCAGCGCATCGAAGCCATCAACTGCTGTGATCACTTCACAGCCGACTTTTTTCAGCAATGTTTCTGCTGTGCGACGAATCGTCTTGGAGTCGTCGATTACCATTACTTTCAAGCTGTCTGAGTTCTGTTCCATGTTTGCCCTGCTCAATTGTTGGTGGGGTCGCAATAGCTTGCAGTTATTGAAGCCAGCCCTGTACCGTCAACGCACGCCAGCCAGCGCCTGCCCGGACGCCATGCCTGAACCTGCCGGCAAACCGGCAGCCCGGGCCATGCCAAAATTGCACGCTTAATACAGGCGAAGAGCCTTTTTAGCACAATATCCTTTGGCAATCTATAAACCCCCTGTAACACAGTGGTTTTATCCTGACCGGCACAGGGTTGGCACAGAGTGCATCCACAACGCATAATGCCGGATATTTATGGAGAGCATACACATGAGTATTCGTCTTGGCATTGTCATGGATCCCATTTCTGAGATTTCCTACCAAAAAGACAGTTCAATGGCCATGCTGTGGGCCGCACAGGACCGTGGCTGGCAACTGCATTATATGGAAATGCAGGACCTGTACCAGATACGCGGCCAGGCCAGGGCCCGCGCGCGCGCGCTGCACGTGCACCGTAACGAACATCACTGGTACGACCTTGGTGAAGAGCTGGACATGCCGCTGGGCGACCTGGACGTCATCCTGATGCGCAAGGATCCACCTTTCGATAATGAGTTCCTCTATGCCACCCATCTCCTCGAAATGGCCGAAAAAAGCGGCAGTCTGGTTGTCAACAAAGCGCAAAGCCTGCGCGATTGTAACGAGAAGCTGTTTGCCACCCTGTTTCCCGACCTGACACCGACCACCCTGGTCAGCCGCCGTGCCGACCTGATTCGCGAATTTGCCGCCGAACATGACGACATCATTCTCAAGCCACTGGACGGCATGGGCGGCGCATCGATTTACCGGCACCGCAAAGGCGATCCCAACCTGTCGGTCATCCTGGAAACCCTCACAGGCCACGGCAGCCAGCAAATCATGGTACAAACCTACCTGCCCGCGATCAGTGCCGGTGACAAACGCATACTGATGATCGACGGTGAGCCAGTCCCTTACAGCCTGGCTCGCATCCCGGCAAGCGGCGAAACCCGTGGCAATCTGGCCGCCGGCGGCCGCGGTGTGGCCCAGCCCCTAAGCGATAGTGACCGCCATATTGCCGGGCGCGTCGGTCCAGAGCTGCGTAAACGCGGCCTGCTATTTGCTGGCCTGGACGTAATCGGCGACAAACTGACCGAAATCAATGTCACCAGCCCGACCTGCATCCGCGAAATCGATGCTGCCTATGATACCGACATTGCCGGCCAGCTGATGCAAGCCATTGAGGGCAAGCTGCAGCAGCGCCACAACGCCTGATCCGCGGGCACGGGGCGGCACACCGCCCCGTGCCCAGGCTGGCAGCAGTAGACTTTTGCTCCCGGTCGGGACAGACTTCGGCCACACATCCAGCAGCAAACACCATGAACGACAACTTGCCCCTTACACAGCAACCCGACATCCGTCCCGGTGACCGCCTTGGTTTCACCCTGCTGGTGGCCGCCCTGTTACATGTTGCGGTCATTCTCGGGGTCGGCTTTACGGTAGAGGAATTGCCGGCCCAAAGTCGCGGACTGGAAGTCACACTGGCCAGCTTTGCCAGCGAACGTCCCCCCGAAAAAGCCGACTACATTGCTCAAGCAGACCAGCAGGGCAGCGGCACACTTGAGCACGAAGCCACGCCAAGCACCGACCAGCCAGCCGTCATACAGGACGAACAGGTCCGCGAAGTCGGCGTGGAAAGTGCAGTCCAGCCTGTCAAACCGGTAGAAACGCCGCCCCAGGTGCTCGCTACCCAGCAGCCCAGTCCACAAAAGGTCATACAAGCAAAAACAGCGCAACCGCCTGAAGAGCCGCACCACCAGGCACCTGTGCTGGACCGTGACCAGCTGGCCGCAGACATTGCCAGCCTGGAGGCCGAATTCGCCCGCGAGCGGCAGCAGTATGCCAAGCGCCCACGTATCAGCCACCAACACACCGCCAGCACACGTCGTGACATCAGCGCCTGGTACCGGGACGACTGGCGCAAGAAAGTCGAACGCATCGGCAACCTAAACTACCCGGACGAAGCTCGCCGCAACAGCATCTATGGTAGCCTGCGATTACTGGTCGTGATCCGCAGCGATGGCAGTATTGATAAAATGGCCGTCCTGGAATCATCCGGCCAGGCAGTTCTGGATCAGGCCGCTCTGAATATCGTACGTTTATCAGCCCCTTTCGCCCCCTTTAGCGGCGAGCTGGCAGCCCGCTACGACCAGGTCGAGATCATTCGCACCTGGCGTTTTGAGCGCGGTGACCGTCTGTCCAGCCACTGACACGGGCGTCTTATAAGGAATCTGCTTCATGTCCGACTTCACCTCCCTGGCCGATCATTTCCTGATCGCCATGCCTACCTTGCAGGACCCGTTTTTTGGCCAGTCACTGGTTTATCTGTTCGAGCACAACCCAGAAGGCGCCATGGGACTGGTCATCAACCAGCCTGTCGATCTCAGCCTGGCAGATGTATTAAGCCAGCTACGGCCTGAACAGGAGCCACCAGCCCATACCAGCGACATTCCCATTTATGCAGGCGGCCCAGTACAAACCGAGCGCGGCTTTGTCATGCACCCGCCTGGCAGCAGCTATCAAAGCACCGTAGACCTGGGTGCCCTAAGCATCACCAACTCAAAAGACATTCTCACCGCCATTGCCCAAAGCAAGGGGCCAGAAAAATTCCTCATTGCTCTGGGTTACGCAGGCTGGGGAGCTGGCCAGCTGGAAGAGGAACTGAAAAGCAATACCTGGCTCAGTTGCCCGGCCAGCCATACCATCATTTTTAGCACGCCGCCGGAAGAGCGGCGCTCTGCAGCCGCACGCAGCCTGGGCATTCAGCTATCCCGGCTGAGCCATCTGGCCGGCCACTCATGAGTCAGCCAACGCAGCAGCTGTTGCTGGGTTTCGACTTTGGCACCCGGCAGATCGGCGTAGCAGTCGGCCAGACCCTGACCCGGCAAGCCCGCCCCCTGTGCAACCTGCCGGCCCGTGACGGCATTCCGCAGTGGGAGCAAATCGAAGCCTTGCTAACCGAATGGCAGCCACAGGCGCTGGTGGTCGGCCTGCCTCTGAACATGGACGGCACAACCAGCGATATGAGCCTGCGTGCACAAAAGTTTGCCAACCGCCTGCATGGCCGCTACGGTTTGCCAGTGCACACCCATGATGAACGCCTGACCACCTTTGAAGCCAAAGGCGAGCGGATGCGTCGGGGCGATTACTCCCGTAATTTCCGCGACGACCCGGTTGATGCCCTGGCCGCCAGCCTGTTGCTGCAAGGCTGGCTCGAAGCCCTGCCCTGACAACATCAATATCACGCCAGCAAATCAATTAACAGCCGCCATTTTCTGCTAATCTAACAGCAGATCATCAGAAGTTTTCTGCCTGCTGTTACAAGGAGAGTCTCATGTTGCCGCAACCTGCATCATTGATCGAAGAAATGGCCGCCGGCCTTAATCGTCACCTGGCCGAACGTGACATCCAGGATCCACGCTTTGTTGGTATTCACACAGGTGGCGTCTGGGTCGCCAACTCCCTGTTGCAGGCCATGGATCTGGCCGACCAGCCCCTGGGCATCCTCAACGTATCGTTCTATCGTGATGACTTCAGCCGCAAAGGGCTGCATCCACAGGTACGCCCTTCACAACTGCCGTTCGATATCGAAAATCAGCACCTGGTGCTGATTGACGATGTGCTGATGAGCGGCCGTACCATCCGTGCCGCCCTCAACGAACTGTTTGACTATGGCCGCCCGGCCAGCGTAACCCTGGTGTGCCTGCTGGAAATCAACGCCCGCGAGCTGCCCATTCGCCCGGATATTGTCGGCCAGATTCTTTCCCTGCCACAAAATCAACGGGTAAAATTGACCGGCCCGGAGCCGCTTGCCATTGAGCTGCGCAACCTGGACCAAGAGTAACTTCATGGGGAGCGGACCAGTCCGCTCCTTTCCCCTCCGGTACCTGGACCCCGTTGAGACGAGTAACCGCTGATGACCCCCGCCTGCCCCCTGCAACTAAACGATCACGGCCGCCTGCGACATTTTCTGTCACTGGACGGACTGCCTCGCGAACTGCTGACCGAAATTCTTGATACTGCCGATTCTTTTCTTGAAGTCGGCGCACGTGCGGTCAAGAAAGTTCCCCTGATGCGCGGCATGACGGTATGCAACGTATTCTTCGAGAACTCCACCCGCACCCGCACCACGTTCGAGCTGGCTGCCAAGCGGCTGTCAGCGGACGTCATCACCCTGAACGTCTCCACGTCTTCGACCAGCAAAGGGGAAACCCTGACCGACACCCTGCGTACCCTTGAAGCCATGGCCGCCGACATGTTCGTCATGCGCCACGCCGACTCGGGCGCCGCCCATTTTGTTGCCGAACACGTGAGCCCCAATGTTGCCATCATCAATGGCGGAGACGGCCGTCACGCCCACCCGACCCAGGGTATGCTCGACATGCTGACCATCCGTCGTCACAAGGGCGATTTCAGCCAGCTAAAAGTGGCGATTGTCGGCGATATCCTGCATTCACGGGTGGCCCGTTCCAACATGATCGCACTGAGAACCCTGGGCTGCCCGGACATCCGGGTGATTGCACCCAAAACGCTGTTGCCGGCCGGCCTGGACCAGTATGGCGTCAACGTTTATCACAGCATCGAGCAGGGCCTGAAGGATGTTGACGTCATCATCATGCTGCGCCTGCAGCGTGAGCGCATGCGCTCTGGCCTGCTGCCCAGCGAAAGCGAGTTTTACCGGCTGTTTGGCCTGAGCGAGCAGCGTCTGGCACTGGCTCATCCCGAGGCGATCGTCATGCACCCCGGCCCGATCAACCGTGGTGTCGAGATTGAGTCCAGCGTCGCAGACAGCCCCCGCGCCATGATTCTCAA
Organism: Gammaproteobacteria bacterium; assembly: GCA_012728415.1. GTDB lineage: Bacteria > Pseudomonadota > Gammaproteobacteria > Pseudomonadales > Pseudomonadaceae > Thiopseudomonas. Next base: position 31,832 of record JAAYFD010000022.1, on the reverse strand, counting down.
TCAGGTCACCTATGGAATTGCCGTACGCATGGCGGTGCTGTCCATGACCATGAGCGGTCAGAACGAACAGCGCCAGCTGGATGCAGAAAAAGCCGCACAACAACAGGAGGCCCACTAATGCGCATTCAAGTCAGCGGGGCACGGCTCCTTGATCCCGCCAGCGGCATCGACCAGATTTGCGACATCTTCATTGAGGGTGGCAAAGTGGCTGCACTGGGCGAAAAACCTTCAGGCTTTTCGGTGGAGCAACTGATTGACGCCCGTAACCTGATTGCCGCTCCGGGCCTGGTCGATATTAACGCTTCATTGCGTGAGCCCGGCTATGGCCGCAAAGGCAATATCGCCAGCGAAACCCGCGCCGCTGCCGGCGGCGGCGTGACCAGCCTGTGCTGCACGCCCTTCACCAAGCCAGTACTGGACACACCGGCTGTAGCTGAGCTGATCCTGGATCAGGCCCGCGATCACGGCTCCAGCCGCGTCTATCCACTGGGTGCATTTACCCAGGGGCTGGCCGGTGATCATCTGGCCGAGCTGGTTACCTTGCGCGATGCGGGTTGCGTTGCTTTTACCAACGGCCTTGTGCCCTTTGCCAACAACCGCTTACTGCGCCACGCCCTTGAGTATGCCTCAACCTTTGGGCTGACGGTCATTTTCCAGCCACAGGACCGTGACCTGGCCGAAGGCGGCATTGCTCACGAAAGTGCGGCGACCAACTTCCGCGGCCTGAGCGGCATTCCGGAAACCGCCGAGACCGTAGCCCTGGCGCGCGACCTGCTGCTGGTCGAGCACAGTGGCGTACGCGCCCATTTCAGCCAAATTACCACCGCCCGCGGCGCAGAACTGATTGCCAGGGCACAACAACGCGGCCTGAATGTAACCGCTGATGTGGCCATGTATCAGTTAATTCTGACTGATGAAGCCTTGCTGGATTTTTCCAGCCTGTATCACGTCCAGCCCCCCTTGCGTTCGCTGGCTGACCGGGAAGGCCTGCGTGAAGCCGTGCGCAGCGGCGTCATCAGCGCCATTGCCAGCCACCACCAGCCGCATGAAGCAGACGCCAAACAAGACCCCTTTGCTGCTACCGAGCCCGGTATCAGCAGCATCGAACTGCTGTTGCCGCTCGCCATGAGCCTGGTGCAGGAAGGCGTACTGGATCTGCCGACAGCTATTGCACGCCTGACCAGCGGACCAGCCCGGGCCATGGGGCTGAACGCCGGCAGCCTCAATGTGGGTGCACAGGCAGACCTGGTACTGTTTGACCCGAATGGCCAGACCATAGCCGGCGAAAACTGGCTATCTACAGGTAGCAACTGTCCATTTATCGGCCACTGCCTGCCTGGCCGCGTACGCTACACCATGCTCAACGGCCGCATCAGCTTCAAGCAGGACTAGCAGCCTGTTTGATTAACTCCACGGTAGCCCGCTGTGTTGCCCGGGGATGCGATGTCAAGTGGCTGCTCCGCGCCGCCCCCGGGGAGCAGCGGCCTGCCTCGGAAACCCCATCATCCAGACCTGAACAACACACGAAGCGGACAGACTGCCAGCAGAGCAGCAGGATACTCCCGCCCCGCTCACACCGGCGGACACAGACGAGCTTCAATTTGCATCTGCCGGTGTGTCTCCACAGCTCCTTTGCGTATCCACATGTTGAAACAATTTGCCGCCACACATTATCTGCAGCCGGAGCTATGATTTGCGCCGTATCAACCTGCTGTCACAGCACCAGCAACCAGCTTTTGCTCAGCCAACCCCGAGTACCCCATAGGCGTTCTATGCATTCCACCCGCCCTCTGGCCTTTTTTGTCTCCGGAACCGATACCGATGCCGGCAAAACGACCCTGTCTGCCGGGCTGCTGGCCTCAGCTCGCGAACAAGGGCTCAGCACCCTGGCCTGCAAGCCGGTCGCATCCGGCTCAATCAACACCCGCGAAGGTCTGCGCAATCATGACGCCCTTCAGCTGGCTGCCCAGTGCAGTATCCAGGTACCTTACGAACACCTCAATCCGCATGCGTTTATACCGGCCATTGCCCCGCACCTGGCAGCAGCCAGCAGCGGTGTCTTGCTTGAGTGTTCAGAGTTGCAGCGGGATGTCACCCGCATTCTGGCACACCGTGCCAGTCTGACCCTGATCGAAGGAGCAGGCGGCTGGCGTGTCCCCATCAATGAGCACGAAACCCTGGCGGACCTTGCTATCGCTGTGCAGCTGCCGGTAATTCTCGTAGTCGGCATGAAGCTGGGCTGCATCAACCACGCCCTGCTCAGTGCAGAAGCGATTTTACGCGACGGCCTGACACTGTCGGGCTGGATTGCCAACGGGACCGATCCCGGCATGGCTTGCCAGGCTGACAACATAAGGACCCTGCAACAGTTGATGCCTGCTCCCTGCCTGGCCGTTATACCTCACTTGCCATCTGCACGGCCTGCGGCCGTTGCTCGCTACCTGGAGCCCGCCCTGACTACCCTGTTGTCACAAAGTACCACGACTCAAACAGCAACCCGCAGCTGATAAAGCACAGTGGCAGCCGGTACTTGCCGCCCCCATGCTTGCCCCTGCGACCATGAAGAAAAGAGCCCCCAGAGATGTCAGCACCATCAGTCCGTGACTCAGTACAGCACCCACAGAACCCGGATCACGACTATATACAGGCCCCCTGCCCGACATTAAGGGTGCGCAAAATGCTGGTGGGCAGCCAGGCCCAGGCGGAAAGTAACGGAAAAGTGCAGTTTACTTGTAGCCAATGGGCATTTTATTCGCTTCGCTCTCCGCTTTGTGGCCGTGCTCAAGCACGTTCAATCCGAGAGCAGTGGGCCGGTGTTCAACAACAGCCTGGCAACGCAGAAAATTATGCAGCCTTGCCTCAAACAACAGGCCAGGCCAAGCCAAAGCACACACATCTGGCAGGTATGAAATTTAACGTCACAAGGAGAAATCCATGCAACATCACATCGTCATTGTCGGCGGCGGGGCAGGTGGCCTGGAGCTGGCAACCCGTCTCGGTCGTACCCTGGGCAAACGCAAACGGGCACGCATCACCCTGGTCGATGTAAACCTCACGCATATCTGGAAGCCACTGCTGCATGAAGTGGCCGCTGGTTCACTGAACACCACCGATAACGAATTGAACTATCTGGCCCAGGCCAAGTGGAACCATTTCGACTTTCAACTGGGCCGCCTGACCGGGCTGGACCGCAATGCCAACACCATCCAGCTGGCCGCCACTCTGGACAATAAAGGCAACGAGCTGGTACCCGCACGCAGTCTGAAGTACGACACACTGGTACTGGCCGTCGGCAGCTTGACCAATGATTTCGGCACACCGGGTGCCAGCGAGCATTGCATTTTTCTCGACTGCCTGCAGAATGCGCAACACTTCCACCAGCGTCTGCTTGGTGAATACCTCAGCGCCCACACCCGTGACGGCAACAACGAGCAAGTCAGTGTGGCCATTGTTGGTGCCGGAGCCACTGGCGTGGAACTGGCTGCCGAATTGCGCAATGCGGCACGCATGCTGTCCGACTACGGACTGGATCATATCCGGCCAGAAAACATGCACATCAACATCCTGGAGGCCGGCCCCCGCATCCTGCCAGCACTGTCGGACAAACTGGCCACCACGGCACACCAGGAGCTGCTCAAACTCGGGGTAAACATACGACTGGGAGCCCAGGTCAAGGAAGTGACCGCTGAAGGCTTTATTACGGCCGACGGTGAATTGATTCCGGCTACCCTCAAGGTCTGGGCAGCCGGCGTACGTGCACCTGCATTCCTGCGCGAACTGGACGGGCTGGAAACCAACCGCATCAACCAGCTGGTGGTGGAAACCACGTTACAGACCACACGCGACGCAAACATTTTCGCCATGGGCGACTGCGCTGCCTGCCCGCTGGAACCCGGTAGCCCGCACAATGTTCCTCCCCGTGCACAGAGTGCACACCAGCAAGCCGGACTGCTGGTCAAGTCGCTTGCCTTGCGCCTGCAAGGCAAGCCCCTGGCCCATTATCAGTACCGGGATTATGGCTCACTGATTTCACTCTCCAGCTTCACGGCCGTGGGCAACCTGATGGGCGGTTTCATGCATAACGTCAACCTGGAAGGCTGGATGGCCCGCATATTCTATATTTCGCTGTACCGCATGCACCAGATGGTTCTGTATGGCCGCTTCCGCACCTTGTTGCTGATGCTTGGTGACCGCATAGGAAAACGTACACACCCGAAAATGAAACTGCACTAGCCACTACCAGTGCCACGGGAAGCTTGCAAACACAGTATCGCGCGGGGTTTCAGGCTGCATCACACCGACACAGTTCTGTTTGAGCTGCAGCCTGTACACAGGTTGCAGCGCCGGGGCACTCTGCCCCTCAGCTGAAACCCTCGGCACGCGTATTGTCGTTTCCCGCCACTGGCCTTGCCTGGCCCCTCCTTCCCTGGCCGCAACCTCCGGACAGGCCACGCTGGCCTGCTGACTCAACCAGCGGCAGGCCCGTGCTCTGTGGCTCCGCAGCTGCGTTGCTGTTTGCCGTCACCGTTGCTACAGCCCGCCGCAATGCCCTGCACCGCCCGCTCTCGCCGCCCGGGCTGGAGTTAACCAAATCCACACAGGCCACTAATGCGAAGTGCCCTCGGCGAAGTTGATCTTGTTATAGACGTTGTACTTGCCAGATGGCAGGTTCATCGGAATGCGTTTGACCTCTTCCAGCGTCTCGGCGTTATACACAATCAGCGCCCCTTCCGCATCCCAAACGCTGAGGATCAGATGGCTGCCATCGCGACTGAACTCGACGTGGGCAGCATTCTTGCCCGGCATCGGACGCAGCGTGTGAGCCACTTCCAGCGTCTGCTTGTCAATCACGTGCACCGCTTCATTGTTGGGGCCAAAGAACACATCGGTCCAGGCATATTTTGAGTTTTCATGGCTGCGCATGAAAAAACCCGGGCCCTCGGTAGGTATTTCCTTGATCAGCTGCCAGCTGGACATATCCAGTACCGAAATCAGCCCCTGGCTGATGTTCGGCGTAGCAAACACCCACTGGTCACCACGCTGCCAGTAAATGCCCGACCCCAGGTGCGGCATGCCCGGCAATGGAATATCGGTCAGGCTCTTGCCAGTGTCCATGTCCACCACCTGTCCACCTTTGGCCCGGCGCGAGGTGGCCAGCAGGTAGCGATAATCCGGCGTAAAAGAAAAGTCATCAAGAAAGTCATCGGCAATGATACGGCGCGGACTGAAGTCAGGGTTATCCAGATAGGAAAACTCCCACACTTCACGGCTGTCCTTCAATGCCACCACAAAGCTGTCGCGTGGTGGCGCGGTATACACTGCGCTGACCCGTGACTCGCTGCCATCCTCGCTGATGACCGGAATTTCTTTCACCAAGGACAGGTCGCCTGCATCCAGCACCACCAGGGTCCCGGGCAAGTAGTTGCCGACCATCACCCATTTGCCGTCATTGCTCACCGCCAGGTTGCGGGTGTTCAGGCCCACCCGCACCTCACCGACCATGGTCAAGTTGTGAATATCATACTTGCTGACCCAGCCATCACGGGAAGCGAAGTACACAAAGCGCCCGTCCGGCGAGAATTTGGGCCCGCCATGCAGAGCAAAGTGGCTCTGGAAGCGGTCTATTGGTTCGAACTCATCACCGTCCAAAATGGTGACATGATGATTGCCGGCTTCAACCACCACAAAAAGGTTAAGCGGGTCGGAATTGTGTTGTGGAGTATCGGGCAGATCCTTCTGCTCAACAAATAGCTTGTGGGTGGCTTTTGTATCTTCAACTGTCCAGGTTGGCGGTACATCTGCCGGGGTATACAAATACTCCACCAGCTGCTCCACCTTGTCACTGCCACCGAGCTGGGTTTCATAGCCGATCATCTGGCTGGCCGGACGGCCATTGGCCACCACGTCAATGGCCTGGTGTTTTTTCAGGCGGCCAAGACTTTCAGGCAACAGCGCCGGACCCAGCCCGCCGATACGCTGCTCGCCATGACAAAGTGCACAGTGTTCCTGATACATGGCATCTGCCTCTTTATCCACTGCTTGCGCAGCAGGCCCCGACAACGCCAGTAACGTGGTCAAGACACCCGGCAACAGCATCTTTCTGGACATACAAATCTCTCCAAGCAGGTTTGCACCAACGATAGGGAACTGTACCGGAAATTACCTTGACGTGGATTGGCTAACGCGTAATTTCAATCACTGCCAGCAGCTGATAAAGTCTGACGGCACATCATGCGCAAAGGCCCCAGCCATGAAAAAACTCTGTCGCAACCAGCAACTGAAGCAGCTGGGCAGTCAAACATTCGACATCCTGGTAATCGGTGGTGGCGCCACGGGTGCGGGGATTGCCCTTGATGCTGCCAGCCGTGGCCTGTCGGTGGCCCTGGTCGAACGTAACGACTTTGCCAGCGGCACCTCTAGCCACTCCAGCAAACTGATTCACGGCGGCGTGCGTTACCTGGAGGCAGCCGTCACCCGCCTGGACCTGGCCCAATGGCGGCTGGTACGGGAAGCGCTGCGTGAGCGCGCCATTTTGCTTGATATCGCGCCGCACCTGATTCGACCCTTGCGCACGCTGGTACCGGCCCGCAGCTGGTACCAGCTTCTCAGGCACCGTATCGGCCTCTGGCTGTACGATCGTGCGGCCGGCCGAACCCTGATCGCACCCAGTACATTGCTCTCATGCCAACAAATGCTGGCTTCTTTTCCACACCTGGAAAGCACCCGCCTGAAAGGGGGCGTTGCCTATCATGATGCAAGCTTTGACGATGCGCGCATGGTCATCAGCCTGCTGTTGACTGCGGTACAACGGGGGGCAGTCATTGCCAACCATATGGAAACCGAAGGGTTTGAAGAAACCAACGGCCGCCTGAGCGCGGCACGGGTGACCAACCGGCTGGACGGCAGCCGGCACCAGGTTCGCGCCAGGGTCATCATCAACGCCACCGGCCCATACAGCGATCATCTGCGCCAGCTGGAGCACCCGGCCAACAAATCACGACTGACCCTGAGCCGTGGCAGTCATCTGGTACTGGACAAAAGCTGGTCTCCAGCAAACGATGCACTGCTGATACCTTCCACCAGTGATGGCCGCGTGCTGTTTGTACTGCCCTGGCAGGGTCATACCCTGATCGGTACCACCGATGTGCCGGCAAGCATACAGGATGATCTGCTGCCCGCTCGCGAAGAAGAGCAGTATTTGCTAGACCATCTGCAACAGTGGTTTGCCGTGGACACCTGTACACATAATATTCTGGCTCGCTGGGCCGGCTTGCGACCACTGATTGCCACATCCGCCACTGATACTGCGGGTATCGTTCGCGAGCACCTTGTTGAGACCGGCCGCAAGGGCCTCGTGAGCGTACTGGGCGGCAAATGGACCACTTATCGGAAAATGGCCGAAGAAGCGGTTGACCACGCCATCGTCACCGCCAGGCTGCAGCCTTCCGGTCCCTGCGTAACACGAACACTGAAGCTGCTCGGTACTGAAGGCTATACCCCCGGGCTGGCCGGGCAGCTGATGACCGGGTTCGGGCTGGCAGAAGATATTGCCCTGCACCTGGTACACGCCTATGGCGGACTGGCACAAACGCTGCTGGAACACGCAGGTCAGCAGGGCCACCGGCGACTGCTGGCTGGCCATCCTTATATCAGGGCTGAAATCGCCTGGGCGCGCGAACGCGAGATGGCGATGACAAATGAAGACATCTTGCTGCGGCGCCTGCGTATCGGCATGCTCGACGAACAGGCAGCCTGCAGGCTGGCAGCCAGAATTGCACTGGAAACCTGAACTCATCAGCCAGACACACTTGTAGCCCGCATGCGGGCTACAAGTCAGGAGGCAATCCGTTCGGGTTTACTGCTTTTTGGCATTAATGTCCGCGTCTGCATCAATACCCAGGCTGTAACCCAGGGACACATGGTGGAAGCGGCCTTCGGCGTTGTCATCATGAATCGCAAAACCAAAGTTGTAGGTATTGCCTGGTTTCAGCGTCACGTCACCTTCACCACCGGCCAGCTTGCGGGTGAACACCACAGTCCAGGTGCCGTCCTCCAGCTTGCCTTCGGCGCCAACCAGGGCCTCACCGCCTTCCATGACACGCTTGTCGGCAACATAGCCGTCATACACCTTGTTTTCACCGCTACGCCACTGGTTCAGGTCATAGAACACACCCTCTGCAAGGGAGCCGTCCTTGACATACTTGGTTTTGCTCTGGTCGCCATCAGGCATGGTGCGGACGTCACCGTGGCAGCTCCCCCAGCACCCACCCTGTTCTGCCAGTTCAACCTTGCCGCCTTCTTCCAGCATGTAGGCCAGCTTAACCGGGTTGGCTTCGTCCATCTTCGGCGCGCCGGATGCTGCCGGCTGCTTCCAGGTAAAGCGCAGATACAGGTTTTCACCATCGTGAGCAGCTTGTACCTTGGCGTTGATAAAAGCAGCCTTGCCGGGAATCGGGGTTGGCTCAATCTTGCCGCCGCTGGCTATCAGCTGGCCCATGTCGCCTATTTCTTCAGAGTGACACCCCATGCATGTCTCGCCACGTTTGAGTACACGGGCACCACCATGGGACGGACCACGCATGATCCACTCCACTGGCGATACGCCCGGATACAGCAAGTCCACATCGGTTGCCTCAATCTTGCTCCAGTCTGCCGGAGCGGCAGCCATTGCTGTTCCCGTGGCAAGAGCAAATACAGCACTGGCAACACCAGTCATCATCATTTTTTTCATCATTGCTTACTCTCCAGTGGATTGGAAAACCATGTTAGTCCCAATCTTCGTCTGTCATGTCTTCCGGCAGATGGTGGGCGATGCCTTTGTGGCAATCAATGCAAGTCATGTTGTCTTCGATCGCCATTTCGTGCTGAACGCTGGCCCGCTTTTTCTGTTTGCCGGTATCCATGCTGTCAAAACTGTGGCAGTTGCGGCATTCACGAGAATCGGAGTTTTTCATCCGTTTCCACTCGCTGCGCGCAAGGGTCAGGCGCTTCGCCTCAAACTTTTCCGGAGTATCGATGCTACCAACCATCTTGCCCCAAAGTTCGCGGGATGCCTGGATCTTGCGAACCATCTTGTAACCCCACTCTTTGGGCACGTGACAGTCCGGGCAGGTTGCCCGTACACCCGTACGGTTGGAGTAGTGGACGGTTTCCTGATATTCGGGATATACGTTATCGCGCATCTCGTGGCACGAGATGCAAAATTGTTCGGTGTTGGTCACTTCCAGGGCTGTGTTGAAGCCACCCCAAAAAATGATGCCGCTTACAAATCCGATCAACAGCAAGCTGGCAAGGGAGTAATGGACACTTGGACGACGCAGGGCAGCAATCAGACCGGAAAGGCCCCTGGCTCCTGTATTACTGCTGTCTTTATCTGCCATTGGCTTATTCCTTCTGAGTTCCCCCCGCCATGATCGGCGAGGGGAGGTTTGGTCACTTGTTCAACCAGGCTTAGTACACATCAAACATGGTGTTATAGACGTTGAACTTGCCAGTGGGTGTGATGACCTCAGGGCTGGTGATCACGGTTTTGACCTTCAGCGTCTTGTCGTCGTAAACAACAATCGCGGACTGGTCTGTCTTGCCGCCCCACAGGGAAATCCACACTTCGTCACCCGCCTGGTTGTACTCGGGCTGTACCGCACGGCGAATGGCATCGCCCTGGGGCAGGCCGGAATCCTTGCCCACATTGAGAACTCGAGGCTCTTTGCTCAGGTCATCCATGTCAAAGACATAAACGGACTCGGCAATTTCACGCTCGGGGTTCATCGGGGCATCAGCCCAGAAATTGTTGGACTTCGGGTGAGTCTTGACAAACAGGTTGCCAGCACCCGGCATCTTCAACTCCTGAACCACCTTCCAGTTGTGCTCCTTGTACTTCTTGAACTTTTTATCGTCGTTCGGGGTAGAAATCAGGGATACAACATCGTCACCCAAGTGTCCGGTTGCCCAGACCGGTCCAAACTCCGGGTGTACAAAGTTGGCACCACGACCCGGGTGCGGGATCTTGGCAGTATCCACGATGGCGGCCAGCTTGCCGGTCTTGGTGTCAACCGCAGCCACTTGGTTGGACGCGTTGGCAGCCACCAGGAAGTAACGGTGAGACATATCCCAGCCACCGTCATGCAGGTACTTGGACGATGCAATGGTAGTGGTTTTCAGGTTGTCCAGGTCGGTGTAGTCAACCAGCAAAATCTGACCGGTTTCCTTCACGCTGACGACCCACTCCGGCTTTTCCGGGTTGGCAACGATGGACGCTACACGTGGCTCGGGGTGGTATTCACCATCAATGGTCTGGCCACGGGTGGAGACAATCTTGATTGGCTCCAGGGTCAGGCCGTCGACGATGCCGTACTGGGGCGGCCAGTAAGTACCACCGATCAGGTACTTGTCTTCGTAACCCTTGTACTTGGACACGTCAACCGAGCGCATGTCGGAACCGAAGCGAACGGTGGCTACGGTCATTGGCTCTTCAGGCCACAGGTCAATGATGGTGGTCAGACCGTCACGACCGGTGGTGTACACATAGCGGCCAGAAGCAGACATGCGGGAAATGTGTACTGCGTAACCACTCTCCAGGATTTTCCAGATCTTGTGGGTATCACCATCAATCAGTGCCAGCTTGCCTGCGTCACGCAGGGTTACGGCAAACACGTTGGCCAGGTTGATGTTGTTCATCTGCTTTGTCGGACGATCTTCGACCGGAACAATCAGGTTCCAGCTATCCTTCATGTCTTGCAGGGAGAACTCGGGGGGTACCGGCGGCTCGTGCTGGACATAACGGGCCATCATGTTGATTTCTTCAGGAGTCAGGATGTCGTCATAGTTGACCATCCCGCCTTCGGTACCGTATGCAATGATATTTTCCAGACGCTTGGTACCCAGGCGCAGGGTGCCACCTTCCACTTTGGTGCCGTCTTCAAGGGTCTGGGTGAAGTGCGGCTCAAGGTTCTTACCGGTTGCGCCCTTGCGCAATACACCGTGACAACCTGCGCAGCGCTCGAAATAAATTTGCTTGGCAGCTTCTTTTTCTGCATCGGTCATGGCGGGCGCTTCGTTGGCACTGGCATGTGACACTGCGAGGCCCAGCAACGAAAAAGCAGCCACAAAGCCAGCTTTGGAAAACTTACCTGCGATAGTCATACGATCTTTCCTTGGAAGCAACCTGGCTTCTTCAGAGTTCTTTGGGGGGTGATTGGTTGGCATCTCGGATAGGCTCCCTAGCTAAAAATCTAGTTGTTCCCCTTAATGCTGTCTTAATACTATCCAGCACCCAGCTGGTGTCACATGATTTTAATCAAGAACTCTTCCTGGGGCCTATGTCTTTATTTTTAATCGATAATCCTGTGCAGCGGCCGGCAACAGCAGACCACACCTGATGGCCCGGCCTCATGGAAACAGGCAGTTTATGCTGCATCTGTGTGTACCCAGCATAGACAGAACAGCCGGGCAAAAGACTTGACCTATCTTATGCCCGGGCTTCATGCCGGGCATTATTCAGAAAACCTGCCAACCCGATACAGGCACCCCTGCATCCCCGGATGCATCAGCATGGCAGCAAAGCAAAGTCAGCCAATCTGGAAACCATCCGCCTTGCAACGTCCGGCCTGGCCAGGTTGATACCTGAGCCCGAAAGCCCCCAAAACGACACAAGGGGCCTTGGGCCCCTTGTTCAAAGTGTTTTCCTGCAACCTAAAGCTCTACCGCACCGATAAGGTCCGGCTGCTTCAAGCCGATTTCTTCGTCGGTAAGGTAACAACCCGGATCTTCCGCCCACATGTCACCCTGTGCCCAGGCGCGGGTGCGGGTATTGCCATTGCAAATTGGCAACCACTGGCACTGGCCACAGCGCCCCTTGACCGGGCGCGGATGCTGACGCAACTCAACCAGCAGCGGGTCAGGGTTTTGCAGCCAGATGTCGGCAAAGCGGCGCTCGCGCACGTTGCCCACCGTGTGTTGCCACCAGTAGGTGTCGGGATGAACGTCACCAAGGTTGTCGATATTGGCAATGCCGGCACCGGACGCGTTGCCGCCCCAGGCACGCAACATGCGCTCCATCTGTTCGGCGTGTTCGGGCATGGTTTGCTGCACCCATTGCAGCAGCAAAATACCGTCGGCATCGTTATTTCCACTGACAAAATCGGTTTGCACGCCGCGCTGCACATCTTCCCAGGCGCGCTCGAAAATTTGCGTCATGGCCGAGCGCGTCATGCTGCGATGCGCGTCCACCGACTGGTTGCGCTTGCCGCGGCCACTGTAATTGAGGTGCGACAGGTAGTATTTCTGTACGTCATACTCGCGCATCAGGTCCAGCAGCGCCGGCAGTTGCGGATAGTTGTACTGGGTCAGTGTGGTGCGCAGGCCAACCTTGAGATTTTTCTCGCGGCACAGGCGTACGCCATTCATGGCGGCAGCAAAGCCGCCCTGCATGCGTCGAAATTCGTCATGAATGTCCGGCAGTCCGTCAATGCTGATACCAACATAGTCGAAGTCGCAATCGGCGATCTCTTCAATATTGCTCTCGTTGATCAGCGTGCCGTTGGTGGACAGGGCTACATAAAAACCGTACTGGCGCGCATGCTTGGCCAGCTGGAAGATGTCTGGCCGCATCAGCGGTTCGCCGCCACTGAGCACCAGCACTTTTACACCAGCTTCATTCAGCTGGTCGATCACATCCAGTGCCTCGGCGGTATCCAGCTCACCTTTGAAGTCGATGTCTGCCGAGGTGGAGTAGCAGTGCTTGCAGGTGAGGTTGCAGCGGCGCAGCGTGTTCCAGATCACCACCGGCGCACGGGTACTGCCCGGTTTGGCGGCCCGCGGCTCTGGCGCCTGGCCGGCAATGGCTCGTAAATAGGTGCTGATCCTCATCATGGCGGCTACTCCTTGGGCTGGCTGTGAATGCGCAAACCTGTTTTTTTCAGAATTTTGCTACTGACCAGCATGGTATCAGCACGACAGTGCTCGCCCAAATGACGGCGAATAAGATCACGCTCGTGCTCAATCTCGTCCGCACTCAGGCCGTGCACCATGGCAAACAGGTTGTAATTCCAGCCCTCGCGGCGCGGCCGGCGATAGCAATGGCTGACAAACTGGAAATTGCCCACTTCCTGGCCCAGGCGATCGATATGCTCATCAGCCACATCCCAGACGGTCATGCCATTGTGGCGGTAACCCAGCCGGTAATGATTGGGCACGGCAGCGATGCGGCGAATGGCACCGCTATCTTGCAGGCGCTGCAGCAGTGCCAGCGTTTCTTCCACCGGCAACTGCATGCGCTCGGCCAGCCAGGCCCAGGGGTCAGCCACCAGCGGCATGCCGGCCTCGGTAAAGGACATCAGGCGCTGCGCCAGCTCCTGGTCAGAGGGGGAAATGCAGTCCGACATGATAGGTCTTCTCCTTGGGCAGGTTGAGCACACTCAGGCCGGTCAGGCGTTCAATTTCATCGATGGTGTCGCAGATGCCCTGCGGGGTTGCGGTAGCCAGTACAAACCACATGTTGTACTCGTGTTCGCGCTGATAGTTGTGTGCCACGGCGGGAATCCGGTTAAGCAGCTCGGTCACTTCTTCAAAACGCTCGGCCGGAACAACCATGGCAGCCAATGTAAAAGCACCGCCCAACTGCTCGATATCGTACATGGGGCCAAAGCGGGTCAGGGTGCCGTCATCCAGCAACTCTTGCAGGCGCTGGCGAATCTGCTCTTGGGGTGCATCCAGCTCTTGTGCCAGTTCCTGCCAGGGGTAGCGTACCAGCGGCAGGCCGTGCTGCAGGCGATTCAGCAGCCGGCGGTCAAATTCATCCAGTTCAGCCATTGCCAACCTCCGGCATGGAATAACGGGCACCGCGCTGTTTGAAGGCACGGGTGCTGAATAATAAATGGTGGGGGTGCCCGCTCAGGCCGTGCTTGACCAGCAATTGGGCTACATGACGCTCGACCGCTTCGCGGCAGCGGCCATGCACCATGCAAAACAGGTTATAGGGCCAGCCGGGGCGACGCGGGCGCTGATAGCACAAGTTTACGCCCGGCGAAGCGGCCAGCTGCTCGCCGGCCTGATCAACCTGCCCGTCAGGGATGTCCAGCACCAGCATGCAGTTGGCATTAATGCCCAGGGCGCGGTGCCTGACCACCACGCCAAAGCGGCGAAACATGCCCTGCTGCTGCCACTCTTGCACCTGCGCCAGAGCCTGAACTTCAGTGCAGCCGGCCTGCCGTGCCAGTTCCGCATAGGGCTGCGGCACCAGCGGCAAGCCTTGTTCCAGTAGACGCCAGAGCTGCTCGCGCTGTGGCCCGGTCAGCTGTTCGCTCATTGCGGTACCTCCGCCCCCTGGAACATAGGGAAACCCAGATCAATGCGGTAGGGCTTGACCATTGGCAGATCCAGTGGCTCAAGGCCGGTATGCTGGCGGATATCCAGCAGCACGGCATCCAGATGGCTGCGGCTGGGCCCGGTCAGGACAAACCAGAGGTTGTAGCTGTGCTCACGCTCGTAGTTGTGGTTCACTTCCGGCAGGCTGTTGATGTAAGCGGCCACCTGTTCGATAGATTCGGGCGGTACCGCCAGTGCCACCAGTGAGCTGGAGCCGGCCCTGCTGTGCTCCATGACCGGTCCGACACGGGATAGTGCGCCCATGTCATGCAACTGCTGCAAGCGCTGCAAGACATCCTGCTCGCTACAACCCAGTTCGTCGGCCATCGCCTGATAAGGGCGGGAACAAACAGGAACGCCGTGCTGGAAGCGATCCAGCAAGCGTTGTGTCAATAAATCCATACGTTTTTACAGCCCGATGCGGTGGGCCCGGTTGGAGAAGAAGATGCCACTGGGGCTGTCTGCATCAAGCGTTTGCAGGTGCTCCAGAGTTGCGGTATCCCAGATTTGTACTTCGTTGCGGTCACGCACCGAGATCCAGATCTGATCGCCACGGGGAGAAAACTCCATGTGCAGCACGCCCGGCCCCGGCTCAATGGTCTTGACGACCTTGGCAGTTTCGCTGTCGATCACCTGCACATACTGGTTATCGGGCACGGCAAAGTTGACCCAGATCTGGCGTGCATCAGGACGGGCCATAACAAAGACCGGCTGGCCGACCATTTCAACCCGATCTTTTTGCTGCCAGGTTTTTTGGTCAATCACCAGCACCTCGTGACGGCCGACGGCAGGAACAAAGATCTTGTCATCGGCTACAGTCCAGCCTTCCAGGTGTGGCATCTTGTAGACCGGCAGTGGCTGCTCGCCCTTGCCGTAGCCGTCCAGCACGCGCTTGACGCCTTTTTCCGGGTGCCATAGGTCCAGCATTGCCAAGCCATCTTCGCCAAACAGGCCGGCCATGTAGTAGCGGCCTTCGGGCGTGAGCATCGAATCGTAGGGCTGCTTGCCGATGTTTTCGAATTTGGTAATTTGCGGTTCGTTGCTGTTCTTGTCGCTAAAATCAATGATCCAGATCTCGCCGGTATCAAACAGGCTAACCATGAACTTCTGGCCGGGCGCATCGGTCATGCCGACCACGCGGGAGTTTTTGCTGCCATCAGCCAGCGCGGTAGCCGGAATGTCGGCAACCAGTTCCAGGGTGTCGGCGGTAAACACCTTGACCCCGCCAGGTTCGTAATTGCCCACGGCAATCAGGCGGCCATCTTCGCTAATGGCACCGCCAATGCTGTTGCCGCCCTGGATGATGCGCTTGTCGATACGCTGTTTGAGCAGATCGATCTTGGTCAGGCCGCCATCACGGCCAAATACATAGGCGAAACGTGCATCACGGGAAAACACCACCGAGGCGTGGGACAGGTCGCCCAGCCCTTCGACCCGGGCCAGTACCTGGTTGTTGCTGTGCTCGACAATCAGTACGTTGCCATCGGCACGCTCGATGATCACACCCAGATCACCGGTACCGCGCAATTGCTGCTCCTGTACGCCAGACAGGCTACAGGCAGCGAGTGACAACGCCAGCAGCGATGTCAGTAGAATCTTTTTCATGGGGTAACTCCCTGCAACAACTGGTCAATCAGCCATTCTGCTTCATTTTCAGTGAGCAAGGCACTCCAGGGCGGCATTGCCGTGCCGTGGCGACCATGAATGATGGTGGCGACCAGGCTGTCTTTGGGCTTGCCAGCCAGATCATCCGGCGTCAACCCCGGACCCAGTCCGCCTTTCATGCGCAGACCGTGGCAGGAGCCACAGTCCTGAATCAGGAGATGTTTCAACTCGGCTTGCCGGCTCGCATCCGGCACGCCTGCGTAAGCCAGCAGTGGCACAAAAAAAGACGCCATGAGGACAAGGCGCCGTACATGGCGTTTATTGAACGTACTCATGGCGTCTCCTTTGTATGCGCAACTATCAGTTCAGGGAAAGTACCCACTCAGCCAGAATGGTAGCTTCCTCTTCAGTCACTGCGTTAGGTGGCATGGGGATAGGACCGTACACACCTGTGCTGCCGTTTTTGATGTGGTCAGCCAGGGTGGCAACCGCATCTTCTTCGCCCGCACGCTTTTCGGCCACTTCTTTGTAAGAAGGGCCAACCAGCTTGTTGTCAACACTGTGACAAGCCAGGCAGGCCTTGCTCTTGAGCAGGCTTTCAGCATCAGCAGCGCTGGCATTCTGGAAAGCAAGCAGGGCAGCAACAGAGAACAGTGGGATCAGTACTTTTTTCATTTTGGTGCATCCTCAAGGCATTAAGGGATACAGGCAATTTGCCTGCGAAACCAGTCTACGTCAGTAAACGTCGTGCTGTGTATTGTTTACGTTGAATTTACCAGTTGGGGTGATCAATCGCTTGTCTTTGATCACTTTTTTCAGCTTCAGGGTCTTGTCATCAACAACCACGATGGCGGAAACCTCATCCTGCTGACTCCAAACGGAGAACCAGACTTCATCACCAGCCTTGTTGTACTCAGGCTGCAGTACACGCTTGACGCCGCCGTCGATATTAGCCCACTCCGCAATTGGAAGCACCTTGTAACCGGCCTCCAGATTGTTGATGTCAAATACCGCGGCAGACTGACTGACCGCTTCAACCGGGTTGAAGGTGGTATCCAGGTACAGGTGCCTGGACTCTGGGTGCGTCTTGATGAACAGTGAACCACCGCCCTGGCCTTTCAAGGTCTGGACCACCTTCCAGGCATGCTCCGGATGTCCTTCCGGATCAGTACCAATCAGGCTGATGGTATCGTCGCCCAGATGACTGGTCGCCCAGACCGGCCCAAACACAGGGTGATTGAAGTTGGCACCACGGCCCGGGTGTGGAGTACGCCCCACATCTACCACGGCAGCCAGACGCCTCTCTCTGGAGTCCACCACTACGATCTGGTTGGACTCGTTGGCCGCTGTCATGAAGTAACGGTGCGTGCTGTCCCAGCCGCCATCATGTAAAAACAGGCTGGTAGCAATGTTGGTAACGGTAAGGTTTTCAATGTCTTCATAGTTGACCAGCATGACCCGGCCGGTTTCTTTGACGTTGACAATGAATTCCGGGTGCTCGTGCGAGGCAATGATGGCAGCCACACGCGGCTCGGGATGATACTCAAGAGTATCTGCAGTCATCCCGCGGGTAGACATGATCTGCAACGGCTCAAGGGTTTCACCGTCCATAATGGCAAACTGTGGCGGCCAATAGGCACCGGCAATGGCGTATTTGTCTTCATAACCTGCATATTTCGAAGTCTCCACCGAGCGGGCTTCAATGCCAACTTTGATAGTGGCAACCACGTCCGGGCTCTTCATCCACAGGTCGATCATATCGACTTTGGCATCACGGCCAATGACCATCAGGTAGCGACCAGAGGCAGACATGCGTGAAATGTGCACTGCATAGCCGGTTTCGATGACCTTGACGATTTTTTTGGTATTGCCGTCAATCAGGGCTATCTTGCCATCGTCACGTAACGTGACAGAGAACAGGTTGGGCAAATCCAGTTTGTTCAGCTGCTTCTTCGGACGTTTCTCCGGCGGTACAATCAGTTGCCATGACTCCTTCATTTCGGCCATGCCCCACTCCGGCGGAGTCGGCGGGGTATGCTGGATATAGTTAGCCATCAGGGTAATCTGCTCGGCACTCAGCTCTCCAGAAGTACCCCAGTTGGGCATGCCAGCGGGCGAACCGTAGGTGATCAGCGCCTCCAGATATTGCTGGCCCCGCGCCTGGGTAATATCTGGTGTCAGTGGCTTGCCGGTGGCACCTTTGCGCAAAACACCATGGCAGCCGGCACAACGCTGGAAATAAATCTCCCGTGCCTGCTGAAACTCTGCATCGGTCAAGTCCGGCGCGCCGGTGGTGCGGACGATAGTGGCGTCCTTTAAAACCTCGGCTGTAGCTGCACCCATGTAGGCCGCTTCCGGATCATTGACCTTGGTGTCAGCCACCGCCGTGGCAATCGACAGGCCAAGCAGCGATAATGCCGCTGTGGTTCTGGCCATAAACGTGTTGGTCACACAACTCATGTTGATGTTTCCTCGATTTTTTATCTTGTCTTAATCAATATAGGCTCCAACAACAGCTTTGGAGCAGTGCGTGCAAGCACGTTGATCCTATCACTAAATAGGTATGCGACAGTGCCCCCTTGACACGCTCTTCTTCACTATATCTTGATACAGATCAATTCACTGGCAAGCTCAGCTTGAGCCCCTTTCAGGCGCCCGATAAGCTGAGCAATAACCAAGCAAACAGGTAGGATATTCATATGCAGCCAGCGGATCAAAACCAGCACGAGCAGCCTTTTTATCAACAGGTTGCCAACGAAGAAGAGCTTTTTATACAAGCATGGAAGCACGGTCTGCCTGCCCTGATCAAAGGCCCGACCGGCTGTGGCAAAACCCGCTTTGTCCAGTACATGGCACATAAGCTGAATCTTCCCCTATACACCGTAGCCTGTCATGACGACCTCAGTGCCGCCGACCTGGTTGGTCGCCACCTGATTGGCGCTGAGGGCACCTGGTGGCAGGATGGCCCGCTGACCCGTGCCGTGCGCGAAGGCGGCATTTGCTATCTGGACGAAGTGGTCGAAGCCCGCCAGGACACCACCGTAGTGCTGCACCCGCTGGCCGATGACCGTCGCGAGCTGTTCATTGAACGCACCGGTGAAACCCTGGAAGCACCGGACAACTTTATGCTGGTCGTGTCCTACAACCCCGGCTATCAAAACCTGCTCAAGGGCATGAAACCCAGTACCCGCCAGCGTTTTGTTGCCATGCGTTTTGACTATCCACAACCGGAGCAGGAAGTGCAGATTGTTGCCACCGAAGCCGGGATTGATAACCGTCTGGCCGGCCAGCTGGTACGTCTGGGCAGTGCCATCCGCCGGCTGGAAAATCACGACTTGGAAGAAGTCGCCTCAACCCGCCTGCTGATTTTTGCCGCCCGCCTGATCAAGGCCGGTGTCCCTGTACGTCAGGCCTGCCTGGCCTGCCTGGCCGAGCCGCTGTCTGACGACCTGCAAACCGTTCGTGCGCTGATGGATGTAGTCGATGTCCACTTCAGTGAAGACTAATCCTGCCGCCAGCGGCCAGCCCCGGGCACGTCTGACCGGCGACCTGGCCATGTGGATTTTCATCCTGGCCGAGCTGACCGCCTTCACCCTGTTCATTCTGGGCTTCAGCTTTACCCAGTGGCTCAAGCCCGAAATGTTCATCGAAGGCCGCGCCGAACTGGACAGCTCGACCGGCTGGGCCATGACCGCCGGCCTGCTCACTTCAGGTTTTTTGGCTGCCCTGGCAGTCGAGCGGGTACGCAAAAACCATGCCCGCCAGGCCGGCGCCCTGTTACTGGGTGCGATCGCCAGCGGCATGGTCTACGTGGTGCTCAAAGTGCAGGAATATGCACACCTGGCCAATGCCGGTTTTGATCTGGAGTACAATACCTTTTTCACCCTGTACTGGATCACCACCGCCTTCCACTTCTTGCATGTCCTGTTAGGGCTGGTGGTACTGGGTTTTCTATGCCTGCGCTGCTGGCAACGGGCCTACGGGCCAAACAACCACAGCGGCATGGAGTCTGGTGTGCTGTACTGGCACATGATCGACCTGGTTTGGGTCATCATCTTTCCACTGGTTTATTTGCTGGGGTAAACGGGCATGACCAACCTGAAACACGAAGTTGCCCTGTTTAGCTGCTGGGCTGCCCTGATGCTGGCCACCATGGCCACCGTTTACTGGGGCACCCATGCCACCACGCTTGCCTTGCAGGTGACGGTCATCCTGCTGATCGCCATTTTCAAATCCGGCATCATCATTGACGGCTTCATGGAGCTATGGAGTGCCGGCAGCAAATGGCGACTGATCATGTACGGCTGGCCGGTACTGATGGCACTCGTAGTGGGAACCACACTTCTCACCAAGTAAACCAGCAAAAGCCTGCCCGGGCGATACTGGCCCGGATTACCCTCAATGCAGCTGCTGCCTGTTTGATAGCCTGGCCCTCCAATGTTGCATTGCTGTCTCCTGCCACAGCCCCGCCTTGACGAGAAGCAGAACTTTAGCCCGAACGCTCAGCCCTCCGGGCTTGAGTTAGACACCAGCCGCAGCGATCACCATACACCCGGCCGGCTGGACTTGACCGGCAAATCAAAGGACCATTACCGCTTTCCTGCTCTTATGGTTACTGCATGTTTGTTTCCGCTGCCGTTGCCGGCTTCATAACCGGTGCCGGCCTCATCATCGCCATTGGCGCACAAAACGCCTTTGTCCTGCGCCAGGGGTTGCTGCGCAGCCATATCGGACTGGTCGTTGCTGTTTGCGCCCTCAGCGATACAGCCCTGATTTTACTGGGTGTGGCCGGTATCGGTGCTTTGGTATCGCAATGGCCAGAGCTGCTGCACATATTGCGCTTTGGTGGTGCGGCATTTTTATCATGGTATGGCCTCTTGGCGGCACAGCGGGCGTGGCGCGGCACCAGCAGCCTGAGCGCCGGGCAAGGTGACAAGACAAGCCGGCGCCACGTGCTACTGGCCTGCCTGGCTTTTACCTGGCTTAACCCGCACGTCTACCTGGACACTATGGTGCTGGTCGGAAGCCTGTCAACCCGCTACCCTGGCGCTGCACAATGGGCATTTGGCCTGGGTGCCTGCACAGCCAGTATGGTGTGGTTTTCTGCGCTGGGCTTTGGCGCCCGGCTATTACAGCCAGTCTTCAGCAGACCCCAGGCCTGGCGAGTGCTTGATGGCGGCATCGCAATCTTCATGCTGATCCTTTGCGTACTGCTGCTTCTGAATCCGCTGCATTAACAGAGAGTGCTGAATAAAGCAGTGGGCAGTGGGCAGTGGGCAGCCGGACAGGGCATACCGGTACAGCGAGCACCCTGCCCCATGAATTCTCAAGCGCAGAACACCCACCAAAGGGTGACTCGAAGGGGCGAGTACAGCAAAGAAACACCAGAGTTTACCTGTGCTGCCACTTATTCCGTGGTTCCTTAAAGGACCTGACCACTGATCGTCAGTGCACTCCCGTCACTCTGTGCAAACCAACATGAAACAGAACAAAGCCGGCAGCCCGCCACAGTCATTCAAGCAGCAACGGCAACTGCTTGATCAGCGCATCAACCCGCAGCGGCGCACGGATAAAACCTCTATGCCGCCCATCCGGCCCAATCAATGCCAGGTTAGCACCGTGATCGACGGTATATCCCGGCTGGCTACTGTCACCCGGAATAAAGGGAATCCCCAGCACCTGACTCAAATTCTGGATATCAGCCAGCTCTCCACTGAGTCCCTGAAACGATGGATCAAAGAAATCCAGATAAGCACGCAGCTGTTGGGGCGTATCCCTCTCCGGATCTACACTGACCATCCAGACCTGCAGGCGGTCACGGACATCTTGCGGCAATGCAGAATAAATTCTCCGCACTTCAGCCAGAGTCGTCGGGCAAATATCAGGGCAGTAGGTATAACCAAAAAAAACCAGTTGCCAGCGCCCCATTTCAGCCACACTGGCCAGATCAGCATCCGTGGTACTGAGTAAAGTTACCTTCGGCAGTTCCCGGCTGTGCGACAACAAAACAATTCCTGCTTCACGCAGGCCACGCTCCTGTGCACCCGACCACCACTGCCAACCCAGCAACCCCGACAACACCAACAGTAATATAACAACGCCTGTCAGTGCCCACGTCTGCAAATGTCTGTGTAATTTTATGCTACCCACCCGTTCTCCTTGGCTGGCAGATACGATATGCCAGCATGCACTTACCACTGCCACCAACAACAAGAATCATTCAAGACCCTCACATTAACATAATTGGCAACACAGATTATGCGACATGCCGACACAGTGCTGTGCCCCAGCTGCAATACACAAGCTGCCCTGTCCGGGAAAACAGGAGTACACTGACGCAGTGCTCTGTCACCACTGGTTTCAGCGCGTGACACTATGATATTGCCGAGACCACCGCCAGGCCATTGCCTCTTAATGTGCAGCAACATCAGACCCGGAGTTTTTGTCTATGACCACAGGCCTTTCATCATGAGTGTTACTGCCAATCCGCGCCGGGGTTACATTCTTGGGCTGGCTGCCTATTGCACCTGGGGCCTGTTCCCGCTGTATTTCAAATCTCTGGAAGGCATTCCCGCAATCGAAGTGGTCGTACACCGCGTTCTCTGGTCAGCCCTGTTTGGCGCCCTGCTGTTGATGATCTGGCGGCACCAGGGCTGGCTGCGCGAACTGCTGATGCACCCCAAGCGTCTACTGGCCCTGACCGCCTCCGGCTTGCTCATTGCCAGCAACTGGCTAACCTACGTCTGGGCAGTACACAACAACTACATGGTTGAGGCCAGTCTGGGTTATTACATCAATCCGCTGGTCAATGTGGTGCTGGCCATGATTTTCCTGCGTGAACGCCTGCGCCGCTTGCAATGGATAGCCGTCGGGCTGGCCACCATTGGTGTCGGCCTGCAGATCATCCAGCTTGGCGTATTGCCCTGGGTCGCCCTGATTCTGGCCTTGTCATTCGGCTTTTATGGTCTGATCCGCAAACAGGCGCCAGTCGCAGCTCTACCCGGACTGGCCATAGAAACCTGGCTGCTATTACCGATCGCCCTGCTCTGGCTGGTTTTCAACCCGCAAGCAGAAAGCAGTCAGCCAGCGTTCTGGGGAACCGGGCAAATGTTCTGGCTGGCCGCCGCCGGACCAGTCACCCTGATTCCGCTACTGTGTTTCAATGAGGCTGCCAAACACCTGCCTTATGCCACCATTGCTTTTTTACAGTACATTACACCGACCGTATTATTGCTTTTGGCTGTGCTCTGGTTTGGCGAACCCTTTGATGGCCGCTCATGGCTGTACTTCGGTTTTATCTGGGCTGCCCTGGCAGTCTACTCCTGGGATGCCTGGAGGGTGCTGCGCAAGCCCGGGGCAACCTGAATGCCACACCATGGCAGGCAGTGTCCACGATCAAGGAGAGCTTTCATGTACGAGTCCAGAACAGAACCTCTAATCAGTCGCAAAGCCTTCTTCTGGCGCATCTTGCAGCATTTTTTGGTGGTGTTGCTGCTGATGGCCGTATCACTGCTGATCGGCATGCTGGGTTACTGGCATTTTGAGGGGCATGCGTGGAGTGTCGCCTTCATGCATACCAGTTTTTTGTTATTCGGCTTTGGCCACCTGACCCAGCCACAGAGCGTATCCGGTCAGATTTTTCTGGGTTTTTACGGCTTCTACGCCAGCCTGTTTTTTATTGTTATAACCGGCATTTTGCTGACGCCGGTAGCCCATCGGCTGTTGCATGCGTTCCACATCAGCGGGTCCGGCGAGGACGACAGCATGACTGAGTAACAGGATATCGGGGCTTGCAACATCTGGTATACAGGCTGGCGCTATACAACTCCCCGCTCTCAACTGGCCTGCCATGCCCACCACAAAGGCTCCAACCGCACCTATTCCGGTCCAGATAGTATAGGCAGTGCCCAGCGGAATGTTACGCATGGCAACAGCCTGCAGCCAGCATGGCCGCAAAAGTGATGAGAGAAGGGGGTCAACCGTGTAAAGCCATGCGACTGCTTCATCGCGTAGGCCCAAACAATTTCAAACACACCGGCAATGACAAGATACAACCAGGGCATGACATGCTCAGGACTCTAAAGTATTGAGCCTGGTCGTCCTGGTAACAAAGCCCGTTACAGGGGAGGTCGTCCTCCTGTTGGCCGGCCAATATAGATTCCGGCACCAATCAGATCAAGTTTGTTATCCATCGGCTCAAGCCTGGCTGAAGCACCCGTTGCACTGCGCAAGGCCGCCACCACACCAGACGGCACTTGTATAAAGCACTTCTACTGACCGGGGCTAGTCCCGCACCGCCAGATCAATCCCCTCGGTCGCCACCTCTGCCAGCCAGCGGATTTGTTCCGGGGTAATCACATAGGGCGGGATGAAATACACCACATTGCCCAATGGACGCAGCAGGACACCATGCTTCAGCGCATATTGGTAAACGCGCATGCCGCGCCGCTGCTGCCAGGGATATGGGGTCTTGCCGGCCTTGTCCTGCACCATTTCCATCGCCAGGATCATGCCGGTCTGGCGCACCTCGGCAATGTGCGGATGATCGGCCAGATGCGCTGTCGCCTCGCCCATCACCCGTGCCAGCTCGCGATTTTTTTCGATCACGTTATCCTGCTCGAAAATATCCAGCGTAGCCAGGGCGGCACTGCAGGCCAGCGGATTCGCGGTGTAAGTATGCGAGTGCAGAAACGCCTTCAGGGTGCTGTAATCATCGTAAAACGCCTGATACACCTGCTCGCTGGTCAGCACCGCCGCCAGCGGCAAGTAGCCACCCGTCAGCGCCTTTGACAGCACCAGGAAATCCGGCGTAATACCGGCCTGCTCACAGGCAAACATGCTGCCGGTACGACCGAAGCCCACAGCAATCTCGTCCAGGATCAGATGCACGCCAAACTCGTCACACGCCTGACGCAGCAGGCTCAGATAGACCGGGTGGTACATGCGCATGCCGCCGGCACCCTGCACCAGCGGCTCCAGAATCACCGCTGAAATTTCATCATGATGCTGCTCCAGCGCCTGCTGCATGTGACTAAACATGGCCCGGCTGTGCTCTTCCCAGCTCTGGCCCGGCTCACGGTAGTAACAGTCCGGACTGGGCACCTTGAGGCAGTCCAGCAGCAACGCCCGATAGGTGTCCGTGTACAGCGCCACATCACTGACCGACATGGTGCCCAGGGTTTCGCCGTGGTAACCGTTGGTGATGGTCAAAAAACGTTTTTTCTGCGGCTGGCCGATGTTGCGCCAGTAGTGATGGCTCATCTTCAACGCCACCTCGATACCCGCCGAGCCGTTATCCGCATAGAACACCCTGCTCAGCCCATCCGGCGCCAGCTGTACCAGCCGCTCGGACAGCTCCACCACCGGTGCATGGGTAAAACCGCCCAAAATCACATGCTCCAGCTGGTCCACCTGCTGCTTGATGCGCTCGTTAATGCGCGGGTTGCAGTGGCCAAACACATTCGTCCACCAGGAGCTGACCGCATCCAGATAGCGTTTGCCATCGTAGTCTTCCAGCCAGATGCCCTCGCCCCGGCGAATAGGGATCAGCGGGATGGTTTCATGATCTTTCATCTGGGTGCAGGGATGCCAGACCACGTTCAGGTCACGCTGCATCCAGTGCTGGTTGCTGCTTGTCATGCTGTATTTCCTTGTATGGCAGGTCGCTTTAACCGGCTGTGGATATCCACCTTTAATCTGTAACAGACTGTGGATAACCTTGGGACAGCCGCCCACAGGCCAGCACTGACAAGGGTCAGCACCAACTGTATAAAAAACGACCAACCAATCGACAGTTGAGTTTCCCGTCCAGCCTACGGACAATGCGGCTGTCTTTCCACCCCGTTTTGCAGGCAGGTACCCATGCGTCTGTCCCGTTTTTACATCGACCAGCCTCTTGCCAGTGGCCGTATTCAGCTGCCGGAAGCCAGCGCCCATTACATCAGCCGGGTGCTGCGCATGCAGGCCGGTGATGCGCTGCAACTGTTTGATGGCAGCGGGCAGGAATTTCCCGGTGTGATTGTCGAAGCCGGGAAAAAAACGGTAGCCGTCGAGCTGGAAAACGCCCTGCCCGGCCAGCCGGACTCGCCCCTGCAGGTTCATCTGGGCCAGGTACTGTCCCGTGGTGAACGCATGGATTGGGCAATCCAGAAAGCCACCGAGCTGGGCGTCACCGAGATCACCCCGTTATTCAGCGAACGCTGCGAAGTGCGGCTGAATGACGAGCGGGCGCAGAAGCGTCTGGAGCACTGGCGACAGGTTGCCATCAGCGCCTGTGAGCAATGTGGTCGCAGCTCGGTACCTATCATTCATCCACCGCTTGCACTGGCCCAGTGGCAGCAACAGGTTGAAGCTGATTTAAAACTGGTGCTGCACCCTGCCGTCAGCCCGCTGGCCAGCCACCAACGCCCGCAGCAGCTGGCCCTGCTGATTGGTCCCGAGGGCGGCCTGAGCGATAGCGAAGTCAGCACCGCGCAGCAGGCCGGCTTTCACGCCGCCTGCTTTGGCCCGCGCGTGCTGCGCACCGAAACCGCGCCCGTTGTGGCGCTGAGTCTGGTGCAGTATCTGTGGGGGGATTTTGTCTGAAGGCTTGGGTTTTTATAGCCTGCCCAGCCAGTAATGCGGTTTCTGCTGCCGGATGAAGAAAACAGTTTATTAAATCGATACTTTGGCCTTTTTCAAAACATCTTCGCCAAGCACTGCCTCAACGGCTCCACTGTCGAGTTCTTCTGCCCTGCGCCGCGCCTCAATCAGCCAGTCAGAGCTAAGCCCCTGTTCTGACGGGGACTCCAGGCTCAACACCAAACGCTGAATCAGCTTGATTCGCTCCACTCTAGGGAGGTGGAGCGCCTCATCTTCAATTCTTTGCAGATTCATGAATAGATCTCTTGTTCAGGTGTTACTCAATGCCGGCATGGCCGGGTTTTGCTTTGGCTTGATGGCCTTGGACATGGAAAGCCCTGTTTTGTTTATTGCCCTGCGACAACTTGCATACTATCGCAAAGGGCTGGTGCGCACAGCCTTGACACTTTCGCGGATTCGCCAAAAATGCTGCCATTTTTGGCAGCAAGCCCCAGCTTACCGAGCGGTAAAAGCCAGCCATATACAGGAACCAGATACCTGTTTGGTTTAGTATTAGCACCAGTGCTTACAGAAACCACATCCAGCTCGCCAGCTAATCATCACTCTTAACTGCACAACTTGCCGTCAACGGAGCCGATATGCCCTTATCATGGAACGAAATTAAAAGCCGCGCCCTAGCTTTTAGCAAAGACTGGCAGGACGAAGCCAGCGAGCACGCCGAGGCGCAAAGTTTCTGGAATGATTTTTTTCACATATTCGGCATCAGCCGCCGCCGTGTGGCCAGCTTTGAGCATAGCGTCAAGCTACTGGGCCAGCGTCGTGGCCATATCGACCTGTTCTGGAAAGGCGTGCTGCTGGTGGAACACAAGTCGCTGGGCAAAGATCTGGAAAAAGCTTTTGATCAGGCGCTGGATTACTTCACCGGTATCGCCGAGCGTGACTTGCCACGCTATGTGCTGGTATCCGACTTTGCCCGTTTGCGCCTGCACGATCTGGATGAGCAGCAAAGCTATGAATTTCCACTGAGCGAGCTACACCAGAACGTCCAGCTCTTTGGCTTTATCGCCGGCTATCAGACGCACAAAATCCAGGAACAGGACCCGGTCAACATCGAAGCCGCCGAGCGCATGGGCAAACTGCACGACCAAATGCGCGAAGTTGGCTACAGCGGGCACGAGCTGGAAGTTTATCTGGTACGCTTATTATTCTGCCTGTTCGCCGAAGATACCGGCATTTTCCAGCGCCAGCAGCTGCAAGAGTTTATTGAAGAGCGTACCCGCGAAGACGGCAGCGATCTGGCCCAGCAGCTGTCTGCATTGTTTCAGGTGCTCAACACGCCCACTGACAAGCGTTTCAAGAACCTCGACGAGCAGCTGGCTGCTTTCCCATACATTAACGGCCAGCTGTTTGCCGAAATCCTGCCCATTGCCAGTTTCGACAGCGCCATGCGCCGCTCCCTGCTCGACTGCTGTGCGCTGGACTGGGGTCGCATTTCGCCAGCCATTTTTGGTTCGCTGTTTCAGTCCATCATGGACAAAACCGCCCGCCGCAACCTGGGCGCGCACTACACCAGCGAAGGCAACATCCTCAAACTGATCAAGCCGCTGTTCCTTGATGAACTCTGGACCGAATTTGAGCGCTACAAAAACAATCCGCGAAAACTGCAGGAATTTCAGCTCAAGCTGCGCCAGCTAACCTTTCTCGATCCGGCCTGTGGCTGCGGCAACTTTCTGGTGATTGCCTACCGCGAGCTGCGCCTGCTGGAGCTGGCCGTTCTGCGCGCCCTGCGTGCCAGTGACCAGCTGGCGCTGGATGTATCCAGCCTGATCCAGGTGGACGTGGATCAGTTTTTCGGCATCGAAATCGAAGAATTTCCCGCCCAGATCGCCCAGGTAGCCCTCTGGCTGATGGACCACCAGATGAACCTTCTGGTATCGGAAGAATTTGGTGCCTACTTTGCCCGTATTCCACTGCACACCAGCGGCACCATTGTCCATGGTAACGCCCTGCAGCTGGACTGGAATGATGTCATTTCCGCGCAAAAACTCAGCTATATACTGGGTAACCCGCCGTTTGTGGGGGCCAAGTTCATGGACGCTAACCAGCGAGCTGATGTGGCTTTGGTATTTGAGGGCATCAAAAACGCTGGCCTACTCGATTTTGTTGCCGCTTGGTATGTGAAAGCGCTTGAGATGATGCAAGGCACAGACATTCGCTGCGCTTTTGTCTCCACCAACTCCATCAGTCAGGGTGAACAGGTTGGTGTGCTCTGGGGCTGGATGCTGGAACAAAACGCCAAAATATTCTTTGCCCATCGCACCTTTGCCTGGAGCAATGAGGCACGTGGCAAGGCCGCCGTACACTGCGTCATCATTGGCTTTGCCTTGCATGACATCAGCCCGAAAACAATTTTTGAGTATGAAGACATCAAGGGCGAACCACTGGCCATTGAAGTCAAAAACATCAACCCTTATCTGGTGGATGCCGCAAACACCATTTTGACCAATCGCAGACGTCCGCTATGTGACATTCCAGAAATCGGCATAGGTAACAAGCCCATAGACGGTGGCAACTACCTGTTTACCGCTGAAGAAAAAGATGAGTTTCTACTCAAGGAGCCAGCCGCGGCCCCTTACTTTCGGCGCTGGCTGGGTGCCCATGAGTTCCTTAACGGTTATCACAGATATTGCTTGTGGTTGGGTGATGCCAGCCCGGCAGATCTGAAGAAAATGCCCGAAGTGCTCAAGCGTATCGACGCCGTGCGTCAGGTACGACTGGACAGCAAAAGCGCCCCGACACAAAAGCTGGCGGCAACACCGACCCGGTTTCATGTTGAAAATATGCCAGAAGGCACTTATCTGATTATTCCCGAGGTTTCATCTGAGCGCAGACCCTATATCCCCATAGGGTTTGAAGAACCGACAACACTCAGCAGCAACCTGGTAAAAATCGTGCCCAATGCTTCGTTATTTCACTTTGGCGTCATTCATTCTCATATGCACAATGCCTGGATGCGCGTGGTGGCGGGCCGTCTAGAAAGCAGATACCGCTATTCCGTAGGCATCGTCTACAACAACTTCCCGTGGCCAGAAAACCCCACTGACAAACAAAAGCAGGCCATCGAAACCGCCGCGCAAGAGGTACTGGATGCCCGCGCCCAATTCCCGGACTCCTCGCTGGCCGACCTCTACGACCCGCTGACCATGCCGCCCGCATTGCTCAAAGCCCACCAAAAACTGGACAGGGCAGTGGACAGCGCCTACGGCAAAACCCGTTTCAACACCGAAGCCGAGCGCGTGGCCTTTCTGTTCGGGCTGTACCAGAAATACATTGAAAACCTTTGACATCAGCCCGCCAGCTAATTCGTTGAGTTCAGATGGGGATGTTCCACGAATTTTGCTAAGAAATAACAGATAAAATTTGCTTGAGCACAGTACCATGGAGCGGTACCATCATGAAAAAGAAATGCACCAACACACTGAACGGCCTTTATGCACGCCCCGTCAGCGGAAGCATCAAGTGGAAGGACATAGAGGCGCTTTTCATTGAGCTGGGTGCTGAAATCAGTGAACGTGAAGGCAGCCGTGTCGCAATTATCCTGTTTGGCGAAGTCAGGGTGTTCCACAGACCACACCCCGGCCCTGACACCGACAAGGGAGCCGTTGCCAGCATTCGCACGTGGCTGTATCAAAATGGAGTTAGGCCATGAACATCATGCAACTTGATGACTACAAAGCAAAAATAGAATACGACGCAGAACTGGACATGTTTCGCGGTGAAATTCTCGGCCTCAGCGGCGGTGCCGACTTTTACGGCAACAGTCCAGAAGAGCTGCGTACCGAATTTAAAAAATCACTCGAAATCTACCTTGAGGTTTGCCGGGAACAAGGCATCGAGCCACTGCGCCACTATTCCGGCAAGTTCAACCTGCGTGTGCCCAGTCAACTGCACGAGCAACTGGCAATTCGCGCACAGGCACAAAACAAAAGCCTGAACGCACTGATCCAAGACGTTTTGCTGGATGCACTAGGCCACCCCAGACTGAGCTAAATAGCAGCCGCCACTCACCCGCTTTGCTGCAAGGCTTTTTCCAGCAACTTACGCGCTTTAAAGGCTTCCAGATAAAACAACAGCCCGGCCACCACCAGAAAAGCAGCCATTGCGCCAATCGCTGTGATCACGCCACTTGTACCCTGCACTGCAGCTGCAGTCGTAATCAGGGCATAGCCACCCACACCCAGAAATACCGGCAAAAACAGCCAAACAAAGAGGTGCAAATTCATGCGCACACTGACCCGTGAACCGCCGGGTACTGATTCGATCCAGCCTTTAATGTGCGGCAAAAACGAATTTTGGTAACGGATTCGGCGGGTACAGGAAAAACCCTGCCCCTCCAGTTTGCCGACAAAGGGGGTTGTGTGTTCTGGGGCGCGCGAGAAAAACGTTGTAAGCGACGTTTTGCTACCCAGCATGGCCTCAATCTGCTGAGCGGCTTTTCCGACCGGCAAATGGCTCTCTATGTTAAAGCGATACAAACTCATGGATTTTTCCTCGGTTATCCGTTCTATGCTTGGCTACCAGCGATCAGCGATGAAAAAACGATATCCGTTTGACGCGCTCTTGCGGGAGGATGCGTTGCAACGCAGAAGCCAGCTCATCAATGTTTTCATACCCTTCAAAGCGCATATCGCCGCCCGCTGTCGTTTTCAGCAATATTGAAACCAGCCGGCTCGACGTGTATTGCAAACGCACGCTTTGAACCTGTGCCAACTCCACAGTCACCCTTAGATCCTGGTGCAGCACGTCAATCGTGCGTTCTGCTTCATCCAGTTGCAACCGCGGAAAGGCCGCTTTGCCTTCCCGAACGCGCTTGCTCAAGGTCACTATCAGGGGGCTCAGAATCACAAACCCAAGCACAGGAAAAAATAAATCAGTCATTTTTTCTGCGTTAATGGCCTTTGCCGCTAAGACTGCGAGAAAGACAGCAAACATTAAAACCATAATCATCAGTTTGCGTTTTTCCCGTCGCACTTGAGCGTCACTAATCACAAATTCCATGTGCACTCCTTTTTGCTTTGCATCGTTGACATCCTCCTCGCCCTAAAGGGGCGGGGATTCCTCCTGCGAGACGCTGATGTCCCAGCGCGAGTATGTTCCTGGCCGCATTGATATCGCGGTCGTTGGTTGCACCACAACCACAGGCCCATTCTCTTATTCCAAGACCCGCTCTACCTTTCGGGCTGTTGGGGGATAGTTCCCCGCAACACGAACAAGTCTGGGTG
>JAAYFD010000021.1 GCA_012728415.1 Gammaproteobacteria bacterium | reverse complement strand
TGCCCAGGTGGTGGAATTGGTAGACACGCTAGTTTCAGGTACTAGTGGCTTAACGGCTGTGGAAGTTCGAGTCTTCTCCTGGGCACCAAACATCAAAACCCTCAAGCACATGCTTGGGGGTTTTTTATTGTCCGGGTGACAGCCCCTCCGCCTTACCGAAAACACCTCAGCCCGTTACAAATAACGCCAACGCACGTGCACGCTGACGATCAAAGCCATATTGCGGAAACGCCCCCTCAAGACAGTCACCCGCCTGAACAAGGCTGAAAAAAAGCCGGCCCTGCATACACAAAGGCCGGCTTTCAAACGCCGTTACCATACGGTCAAAACGCCCCACTCAATCAGGCATAGGGGTGGCGCAATACAATGGTTTCGTTGCGGTCAGGACCGGTCGAAACAATATCAATCGGCGTACCCACCAACTCTTGCAGGCGCTCGACATATGCACGGGCGTTGGCTGGCAGCTGACCCAGCTCCGTTGCTCCCAGGGTCGACTCGCTCCAGCCGGGCATTTCCTCGTAGACCGGCGTCAGCTCGTCGTAGCTGTCAGCATCGGTCGGAGCATCCTGCAACAGCTCGCCGGCAGCGTTCTTGTAAGCGACGCAAATCTTGACAGTTTCCAGCCCATCCAGAACATCCAGCTTGGTCAGGCACAGACCGGAGATACTGTTGATCTCTGCAGTACGACGCAAAATCACGGCATCAAACCAGCCGCAGCGGCGGGCACGCCCCGTGGTGGAGCCAAACTCGTGACCCTTTTCTGCCAGACGGGCACCAATGTCATCGAACAGCTCGGTCGGAAACGGTCCTGAACCGACACGCGTGGTATAAGCCTTGGTAATGCCGAGGATATAGTCCAGATAAAGCGGACCAAAACCCGAGCCGGTAGCAGTGCCACCCGCCGTGGTGCTGGAGCTGGTAACGTACGGATAGGTACCGTGGTCAATATCCAGCAGCGCGCCCTGGGCCCCTTCAAACATGATGTGCGCACCCTGCTTGCGCAGCTCGTGCAAGCGGGCAGTTACATCCTGCATCAGTGGCTTGAGGGTATCCGCATAAGCCAGTGCATCCTTGAGCACGGTGTCATAGCAGACCGGCTCAACCTTATAAAAATGCTCCAGAGCGAAGTTATGCAAATCCATCACTTCTTTCAGCTTGGCAGCAAAACGCTCGGCATTAAACAAGTCGCCCACACGCAACCCACGGCGGGCCACTTTGTCTTCGTAGGCCGGGCCGATACCACGCCCGGTGGTGCCTATTTTGCCCTCGGCACGCGCGGCCTCGCGCGCCTGGTCCAGCGCCACGTGGTAGGGCAGAATCAGGGTGCAAGCCGAACTGATGCGCAGACGCTCGCGTACAGGAATTCCTTTTTCTTCCAGCTTGGTGATTTCTTTAAGCAGGGCATCCGGCGCCAGCACTACACCATTACCAATCATGCACTCGACATTATCACGCAGGATACCGGACGGAATCAGATGCAAAATGGTTTTTTCGCCATCAATCACCAACGTGTGTCCGGCATTGTGGCCTCCCTGGAAGCGCACCACAGCCTGAGCCTGGTCCGTTAACAGATCGACAATTTTGCCTTTGCCTTCGTCACCCCACTGGGTTCCAAGGATGACCACATTCTTACCCATAGGTAGTTGCCCTCTTAGCACAAGATCTGCCCTGCCGGAGGTCTCCGGCAGGCTTTCAATCAAATTTTCCGGACCTGCCACTGGCCATCTTCCCGCACCAGGCAGCGATCACACCCTGTAGTGGCAGCATCAGTAACACTCTGGCCTGCCAGCGCCTGAATAACGGTCTCACCCCGGGCGCGCAGCTCACAGACAGCCTGCCACAGCGTGACATCATTATCGGCAGGCGCCCAGATGGCGCTGCGCGCTGACGGCTCATCAGTACCACCCAGGCTGACCAGCGTTTTCAGGTCGGTTGAAAAGCCGGTGGCCGGCCGCGATCGACCAAACACCGCCCCAATGTCATCGTACCTGCCGCCCTGGGCGATTGACTGCCCCACCCCGGGTATAAAAGCGGCAAATACCACGCCTGTGTGGTAGTTGTAGCCACGCAGCTCACTCAGGTCGAAATAAACAGGAACATCCGGGTAGCGCTGAGCCAGTACATCGGCCAGATGCTGCAATTGCTCCAGCGATTCACGCACACTCCTTGGAGCAGCCGCCAGCACCTCGCGTGCACGTTCCAGTACGCCACGATCACCACAAAGCCCGCACAGCGCCTTGAGCATGCCAGCCAGCTCGGCCGGCAGCCCGGCAGTCAAGGCTGCCACATCGGTAACAGCTTTGCGTTGCAAGGCAGCAAACAGCTGTTCTTCCGCCGCAGGCGACAAACTGGCTGCCTTGGCCAGCCCCCGGAACACGCCGACATGGCCAAGATCAAGGTGCACATCATCAATTTTGGCCTGTTGCAGGGTCTCCAGCATCAAACTGATCACTTCAATATCAGCTGCAGGACTGGCATCGCCATAGAGCTCGGCGCCCAGCTGAATCGGACTGCGCGATGTAGTTAACGCTCGCGGCCTGGCATGCACCACACTGCCGGCATAACACAGCCGGCTAGGCCCTTCACGGCGCAAACTGTGCGCATCCATGCGAGCCACCTGCGGTGTAATGTCGGCACGAAAACCCATCAGCTGACCGCTCAGGGGGTCGGTTACGCTAAATGTACGCAATGCCAGCTCTTTGCCCAAACCTGTCAGCAAAGAATCCAGGAACTCGATATGTGGTGTCACCACAAGCTCGTAGCCCCAGGATGCAAACAGATCGAGCATCATTCGACGTGACTGCTCGACACGCGCAGCCTGACGCGGCAGAACCTCTTCAATGCCGTCAGGCAGTAACCAACGCTCCGGAGTTGCCATGCTTTCCTCTTTACCCTTGATTTTGCTGCGCTGGGCCGGCGGACCACTTTGATATACGCAAAAAGACCGGGCGCCCCCGGTCTCTACGGCCAGCAGGCCATGCTGACCGGCTGAGCCTGGGATTGATTTGTACGTTTACACACAGCTCGCAATTCTAACAAAAATCCTGAAATTTTTATAGTTTTTTCACGCACAGCCCTCCCGGGCGTACTTCTTGCCTGTCACTCACAAAAAGGCCCCGCACAATGACGGGGCCCGGCCTGGTTGCAGCGGCCTACTTCGACTGCATAAAGCGGAAAAACTCGCTATCCGGAGTAAGCACCAGCACATCGCTCTTGCTGGAGAAGCTGTCCCTGTAAGCCTGCAGGCTACGGTAAAACGCATAGAACTCGGCATCCTGGCCAAACGCTTCGGCATAGATGGCGGTGGAGCGCGCATCGCCGTCACCACGAATTTCTTCGGCTTCGCGGTAAGCTTCGGCCAACAGAACACGGCGCTGACGATCAGCATCAGCGCGAATCCCCTCCGCCAACTCCTTGCCCTTGGCACGGTGTTCACGGGCCTCCCGCGCACGCTCAGAACTCATGCGTTCGAACACACTGCGGTTAACCTCGCGTGGCAGATCAATCGACTTGACCCGGACATCGATCACTTC
The DNA here is from genome assembly GCA_012728415.1 of Gammaproteobacteria bacterium. Classification (GTDB taxonomy): domain Bacteria; phylum Pseudomonadota; class Gammaproteobacteria; order Pseudomonadales; family Pseudomonadaceae; genus Thiopseudomonas. Next base: position 67,069 of record JAAYFD010000021.1, on the reverse strand, counting down.
GATACCCAGCTCCTTTCGCGCCATCTTGTCCAGCGATGCAGTGATATTGGCCATCAGCTCATCACGCTGGCCACTCACCACCTCATGCAGGGTGCGCTTACCAAACTGGTCGCGCAGGCCCGCCTCCAGACGGCGCGCCAGACGTTCGTCAGCAACCTGTTTCATCCCCGAGGTGGCAGTATAGTACTGGTCTGCGTTGGCAATGCGCCACTTGGCAAAAGCATCCACCATTACAGCTTTCTTTTCCAGCGTCAAAAACCGCTGCGTCGGTGCATCCAGGGTCAGCAGGCGGCCATCAAACTTGCGCACCTGGTTAACATACGGAATTTTCATGTGCAGCCCGGGCGGCACGTCCGACTCGGACACCTTGCCGAACTGCAGCAGCACAGCCCGCTCGGTCTGCGCCACGATGTAAAAGCAGTTCCATGCCACCAGCGCCAGTACCGCGCCGGCAATCAGGGTAAAAAGCGACTTATTGCTCATTTATCGACTCCGGCTACGCAGCGTACGTGACAGGGTTTCGGTGCTCACTGGCACATCAGCGCCCGTTGCAGGGGCAACCGGCTCGGCTAGCCGCGCAGGAGCGGCAGCTGTGGTGCCACGATTTTCCATCAGTTTGTCCAGTGGCAGGTACATCAGGCTATTCTGCCCCTGGTCGCCACTGAGCAAAACCTTGCTCGAGCTGCTGTACATCTCTTCCATGGTCTCCAGGTAGAGACGCTTTCGGGTTACTTCGGGCGCCTTCCGGTACTCAGCCAACAACTTGACGAAACGCTCGGATTCACCTTCAGCCCGGGCAATGACTTCATCGCGGTAACCGTTGGCTTCCTCCAGAATGCGCTGGGCCAGACCGCGCGCCTCGGGAACCACGCCGTTAGCGTAAGTTTCAGCATTGTTTTTCTCACGCTGCTCGTCCTCACGGGCACGGATCACATCGTCAAAAGCTTCCTGCACTTCGCGCGGCGCCTGGGCATTCTGTACGTTCACCTGGGTAACCACGATACCGGTACGGTACAGATCAAGGAAGCGCTGCAGGCGCTCATGCACGTCCACTGCCAACAGCTCACGACCTTCAGTCAGCACCTGGTCCATCACCGTCGACCCGACCACATGACGCAATGCACTCTCAGTTGCATGTTGCAGGCTGGTTTCAGGACCCTCAACGTTCAATACGAAATCTTGCAGATTGCTGATTTTGTACTGGACTGTCAGCGGCACCTCAATGATGTTTTCATCTTCGGTCAGCATTGGCCCCTGGCGGCTATATGCGCGCTCGCGGGTAACGTTATGCTGATACTTGGTTTCAATCGGCGGGAAGTAGATGTTCAGGCCCGGCCCTACTGTTTGGTGATATTTACCAAACCTCAGAATGACCGCCTGCTCCTGTTCGTCCACCACATAGATGGCGCTATAAAGCCAGAACGCACCCAGCACTATCAATGCCAGCAACACGACACCAAAGCCGCCACCCTTGCCGGCCGGTTTTTTCTTGTTCCCGCCGCCAAAAATCCCACCAAGGTTTTCCTGCAGTTTGCGCAGCGCCTCGTCCAGATCGGGCGGACCCTGCCGGCCCCCCCCCTTGTTGTTGCGATTGCCCCAGGGATCCTGGTCATTCGAATTGCCACCCGGCTCATTCCAGGCCATAGCGTTCTCCATCAAAATTGTCTGACTGCCGGTACCAGCAGCCCGTACAGATACAAAATACCGGCATTGTAATGCAGTAAGCGCCCAACGTCATGTGGTCAGTCCGCCGCGCAAACGAAGCGCCGGACAAATTCGTCAAACGCCAGGTGTTCACGGCTCAATAGCCGGTTCAGCTCAACCTGGGGCAGCCGTATTTCGAGCAAGGCATCACCCTGCTCGGCATGTTCTTCGGCCAATACTGCATCAGCAGCAAACAGCAAGGCCCGCAGCCGCGCCATCTCTGGCGGCAAACGCAGGCAGGCCTGAAACAGTTCGCGCCCAAGGCATGCACTCATCGCTTCTTGCAGCAAGTCCAGCCCTTCTCCCTGCCGAGCCGACAGCCACACCCGCACCGGCATGCCTTCTGCGTCGTGCTGAACATGCGGCCTGACCCCATCCAGCAAATCGATTTTGTTGTATACCTCAAGTACCGGAACATCACCAGCGCCGATTTCTGCCAGCACTTCTTCAACCTGGCCCACCTGCTCGTCACGCTGCTCCGCCGCGGCATCAACAACATGTAGCAGCAAGTCGGCACTGGTCGACTCTTCCAGCGTGGCGCGAAACGCCTCCACCAGCCTGTGTGGCAAGTGGCGGATAAAGCCGACCGTATCCACCAGCGTCACCGGCCCCACATCTTCCAGTTCCAGCCGGCGTACCGTAGGGTCCAGCGTGGCAAAGAGCTGGTCGGCAGCATAGGCATCAGCCTCGGTCAGCATGTTGAACAGTGTCGACTTTCCAGTGTTGGTGTAACCAACCAGCGACACTGCCGGAATTTCCGCTCTGCGCCGGCCACGCCGGGCCAGCTCTCGCTGATTACGAACCTTTTCCAGCCGGGCCCGGATCTGGCGCATGCGAACCCGCAGCAAGCGGCGGTCACTTTCCAGCTGGGTCTCGCCCGGCCCCCTGAGGCCAATACCACCCTGCTGACGACTCAGGTCGGTGCGACTGCGTACCAGGCGGGTACTGATGTGCTCCAGCTGGGCAAGCTCAACCTGCAGCTTCCCCTCATGTGTATGCGCACGCTGGGCAAAAATATCCAGAATCAGCCCGATGCGGTCAACCACCCTGCAACCCAAGGCCCGCTCAAGATTACGCTCCTGGCTGGGTGTAAGGTCGTGGCTGAAAATAACCAGCTCGACGCCCAGCTCCGCCACCAACGATGCCAGTTCACCAACCTTGCCGGTGCCAATCAAGTATCGCGCAGCCGGTTGCTGAAGCATTACCTGGCACATCTGCACCACATCTGCGCCGGCCGACAGGGCGAGCTCTAAGAATTCGGCCGCATCGGCCTGCTCATCCGGGCGCACACCTTCCAGATGAACCAGCAGTGTGCGTTCGGCCTGGTGTTCCTCTGCTCTCAAAGTGCGAACCGCTTACTCACTTGTCTGCTGCTCCTCATCAGGACCAGGCAGGCGTACCGGACGGCTCGGCACCACGGTGGACACCGCATGCTTGTAGACCATCTGGCTGACAGTGTTCTTCAGCAAAATGACGAACTGGTCGAATGATTCGATCTGACCTTGCAGCTTGATGCCGTTGACCAGGTAAATTGAAACCGGAATACGCTCCTTGCGCAGCAGGTTGAGGTAAGGGTCTTGTAAGCTGTGCCCTTTTGACATGATCGTATACTCCCAGTAAGGAAAAACGTGTGCATATGTCATTTTGCACACGACAATGATGGACTCCCGTTTTTATGTAGTGGAGCCCCGTTAGAGTCTTTTCAAGACCTGCGCCAGCCGATTAGGTTCCAGGCTGTCAATCCAGTTAAGCCCCGGCCAGCTGCGCAACCAGGTCAGTTGCCGTTTGGCCAGCTGACGGGTTGCTGCAATTCCTTTATCTTGCAGGTCCTGATAACTGTAAGCCCCCCGCAAATAGCCCCAGACTTGCCGGTAGCCCACGGCCCGCATGGACGGCAGATCTTCGTGCAAATCTCCCCGCAACATCAGCTGCTCGACCTCGGCAATAAAACCCTGCTCAAGCATCTGCCGAAAACGTACGGCGATACGCTCATGCAGCAGCTCCCGCGACTGCGGAGCCATGGCGAACGCATGCACAGTATAGGGCAAACTGGCTGCCTCTGCCTTCTGTTCTTGTTGCCTTTTCCGGTGCCAGCTCATGCTCTTGCCGCTCACCCTCCACACTTCCAGCGCCCGCAAGATTCTCTGGCTGTCATTGACATGAATGCGCTGCGCCGACTCCGGGTCGATCTCTTGCAACTCCAGGTGCAGTTGCGCCAGCCCCTCCTTATGCATGCGCTCCTCCAGCCCGGCCCGCACCGAAGAGTCCGCCGCCGGCATGTCCGCAAGCCCGTCCAGCAATGCCTTATAGTACAGCATGGTACCACCAACCAGCACTGGCAGTTCACCGCATGCTACCGCCTGTGCCATCAGTTGCAACGCGTCCGTACGAAATTGCGCAGCAGAATAGCTCTCCAGCGGGTCAAGAATATCCACCAGCGCATGGGGATACCGGGCCAAAACATCGGCGCCGGGCTTGGCCGTGCCTATATCCATACCGCGATAAACCAGCGCCGAGTCAACACTGATCAGGCGACAGGGCCGCTGGTCGGCCAGAGCCAGGGCAAGATCGGTTTTGCCGGCAGCTGTTGGCCCCATCAAAAACACCGCATCTGGCCTGTCAGGTGAACGCATCATGCCGGCACTTTCCAGGCGCAAGCGCACATCAGACACCCGGGATCAGTCATCAGCGCACCAGAAAGTCACTGATACCCCGGTCAGCAAACACACGCTGCAATGCGTCACTCATGACCATGCTGACCAACTGGTCATTAGCTTTGTCTGATGGCGACTTGACAAACTTCTTGTTCAGCTTGGCGGTATAGCTGCCTTCATAGGTACGCCCTTCCTTACGCAAGCGTACCTGGTAGGTCGCAGTCAGTTTGACTTCGCTCATGACTGTACGGCCACCGGCTACTGCGTAAGTCAGTCCGGTTACTTGCAAGTCAAAAGTGGCAGGAGCCTGTCCTTGCGGAACGATACTGAAGCCACGCATACGCAGTCCTGCCTCTGCCTCTGCCTGCAAACGTGGCAAAAATGAACGCCCTTCAACACTTAATGCATTAGTACCGTCATACAGCCCGCCCCGGTTGCCCAACACCGGACTGCTACGCCCATCACTGACATGCACACTAACCCTCTGCCCCTGCGCAACTGGCGCAAGCTGGCCGCTCAACCGTGGTTCTGGGGTCGCCAGTTGCGGGCTCAGGCCGCAGCCGACCATCCCCGCCAATAGAGCGATCACCGCAAACACACGAATTGTTATTTTGTATTGCATCTGGCTTTTCTCCGTCTTGCGCCGGATGTACCGGCAGTCAGTCACGAAAGTTGGTGAACTGCAACGGCATGCCTAACGATTTTCCACGTAACAATGCCATCACTTCCTGCAGGTCATCACGCTTTTTTCCTGTCACCCTGACCTGGTCACCCTGAATTGATGCCTGTACTTTCAGTTTGCTGTCTTTAATCAGACTGACAATTGTTTTCGCCAGTTCTCTGTCGATTCCTTCACGCAGGACAAGTTCCTGTTTCATTTCCTTGCCGGACGCATAGGGTTCTTTTTGCTCAATGCACTGGATATCCACTTTGCGCTTGACCATAGCCAAGTGAATGATTTCAATCAGCTGTTGCAGCATAAAATCTGCTTCTGCAGTCAAATGGATGACTTTTTCTTTCAGCTCCAGCTTCGCCTTGCCACGCAAATCATAGCGGCGCTCCAGCTCTTTTGCCGCATTATCAACAGCATTGGTTACTTCATGGCGATCAAGCTCTGAAACCACATCAAAAGAAGGCATGGCGCTCTCCATCAGCTAAACTGTCAAACAAGTCAAAACAATAACAGACATTTTGCCATCATCGACAGCAAGTCTTGGCGTGACGCACGCCGGGTGTGGCAGGCCGCTGCCGGCCCTCAAGAGTCGTACGTATGGGCCCCTCCGGCATACAGTTCAAGTTTAAAGGGCAATTCTACACTGCCCCGCTTGCGATGACGAGCTGCTGCTCCTTGTGCTGCCATGCTTCAAATGGTTCTGCCATAGTCCAGGCCATGAATCTGCACATGGCAGCCCGAACAGAAGTGCCGGACAGCTTTCTCGGTGCGCCGCCCCATCGCCCACAGGTCCCGTACCCACACCCATTATCCTGCCTGGGCAGCCGGACTGTTGATGTCACAGGTCTTTTTGGTTAGTGTCGCGTCAGGCTCGGCCGGCAGCAACAGCCAACACCTGCGTGCTGACAGCAGCTTCGTGGCACCTGCACTATTTAACCGGCCGGGTGAGTATGGCCACCTGGCGCTGAATCTGGCTATTACACAAAATGCTATAGCATTGGCAAACACATGAACCAACAGCACTGCAGCACACCCTGTACTGCCACCTGCAAACATTGCGGCAACCTGATCCGCCACTACTGCCTGACAGGCAAAAGCAGCACAGGACGCACAGCCTGAAACCCGCCAAATTGCACCCGCCCTTGCTGCCGGAGACATTCAGCAACATGCTTACTTTTACCACCCAGAACTTGCCGGCCCTGTTGCAGCTACTGCGCCTGCAGGTACGCCATAGCCTGCCAGCAACCGATAACGTCCGTATCATCCTGCTACCCCTGGAGCAGACCTGATGTCCTGGCATGTACTGGGTGCTGGCAGCCTGGGCTGCCTGTGGGCTGCACGCCTGCAACAGGCCGGCCAGACCGTCAGCCTGATTATGCGCCCGCCACGCCTGGCCCGCTTTCAGGCCGCTGATGGCCGGCTGCTGTTTACCAACCTGCAGGAGCACACGCGCTCAGTGCCGGTCCACGCAGAAACGGCCAGCAGCCAGCAACCCATACAGCGCCTGATCCTGGCCTGTAAGGCCTACTCTGCTACTGAAGCCATTGCCGGCATCCGCCACCGCCTGCTCCCCGGTACCGAAGTCATCCTGCTGCAAAACGGCATCGGCAGCCAGCAGCAGGTCAGCCGTACTTTGCCCGACTGCAGGGTTTTGGTCGCCAGCACTACCGAAGGTGCCTGGCTGAAGGATGACTTTCACTGCGTACACGCCGGTGCCGGACAAACCCAGTTCGGCAGCCTGAACCACAAGGCTTCCCCTCCAGACTGGTTGCACCGGCTCAAGGATTACGCCATTCCCTGCCAGTGGCAGCCCGATATTCATGGCGTGCTTTGGCGCAAGCTGGCGACCAACTGCCTGATCAACCCGCTCACTGTCATTTACAATTGTCGCAATGGCGCACTGGTGCAATACCTGCCCCGCATCCGGCAGCTGGCAGATGAACTCGAACAGCTGCTGCAGGCTGCCGGCCAGCACAAGGCAGCCGAAGACCTTTACGGCCACGTCCGCCAGGTGATTGACAGCACTGCTGCCAACACCTCTTCAATGCTGCAGGATGTGCAGCAGCAAAGACGCACAGAAATCAGCTATATCACAGGCTTTGCCCTGCACCAGGCCAGAGCGCTTGAGGCTCCTCACCAGCAGCTGCTGGCTTTGCACCAGGAGCTGCAGCAATGCCTTGTCAGGCTGCACCTGCCAGCTGACTGAGCTTTGCCGGCAATTGCAGTCTGAGCGAAAACATCCGACACTGACACCCCGACAACCGGCACCCACCTGCAGACCCGCCAACGGAGAGATCATGGGACACAGAATCAGCAAGGTATACACCAAAACCGGCGACGACGGCCTTAGTGGCCTGGCCGACGGCACACGCCTGCCCAAAAGTCACCCCCGCTTTGAAGCCATGGGCGCTCTGGATCAACTCAATAGCCAGCTCGGCTTGCTGCTGGCTTTTTTGCAACAGGAAGTGGCCAGCAAGCCAAAACTGCAACAAGTCATTGACGCACTGATCCCCTGGCAGCACATCCTGTTTGATCTGGGCGGCGAGCTGGCCATGCCGCAGTACCAGGTGGTACAAAGCGAACACACAACACAGCTGGAACAGCAGATCGACCACTGGACCTCACAACTGGCGCCACTGAAAGACTTCATCCTGCCCGGTGGCTCGATATTGATTGCCCAGGCCCACCTGTGCCGCTGCGAAGCACGCACCGCCGAACGCCGCTGTCAGCAGCTGCACCGGCTGGAACCCATGCGCACAGAGGTGCTCGCCTTCGTCAATCGCCTGTCGGACCTGTTTTTTGTTGCCGCCCGCATCATCGCACTGCACCAGGGGTGCAGCGAAGTGCTCTGGCAAGCACAACCCGCCCCACAAGCATGAGCAGCCATACGCAGCCCGTGCATGTCGCGGTCGCCGTCATCACAGCCCCCGATGGCACGATTTTGCTGACCCGCCGCGCCAGCAACAAACACCAGGGCGGGCTTTGGGAGTTCCCCGGTGGCAAGCGGGACCCGGATGAGTCAGTACAGGACGCACTGGCCCGCGAGCTGCGCGAGGAGCTGGCCATTGAGGTTACTGCTGCCGAGCCTCTGATCAGCATTCCCTACCAATACCCGGACCTGCATGTGCTGTTGGACGTGTTCCGGGTCACAGCATTTAGCGGAACACCCTGTGGTGCCGAAGGCCAGCCGATGCAGTGGGTCACGCCCGGCCAGCTTGACGATATCCCCCTGCCGGCCGCCAACCGTCCGATCGTCCGGGCTATCCAGCTGCCCGACCGCTACCTGGTCACCCCGGACCTTGCGGATGCGGACCAACTATACAAAGGCATTCTCGCCGCAACCACACAGAACCACGGGTTGATCCAGCTGCGCACGCCTTCACTGGCAGAGCACCAGTACTGGCATCTGACAAGGCAACTGCTGCAAAACCTGCCAGCCCAGGTACAGTTGTTGTGCAAAGGCGAGGCCGGGCAAATCCTGCCGTTGCCCCGTGCCGGCTGGCACCTGACCAGCACCCAGCTGAAAGCCCTGGCTGGGCAAGCCCGACCCTTGCCGGAAGGCCGCCTGCTGGCTGCCTCCTGTCATAATGCCCGCGAACTTGAACTGGCCGCCAGGCTCGGTTGCGACTTTGCCACCCTGTCGCCGGTACAACCCACCGCCAGCCACCCGGACACTCTCGCCCTGGGCTGGGAGCAGGCACGGCAGCTCACCCTGAATGCACAGTTGCCGGTCTACTTTCTCGGTGGCATGACACCTGCGGATATCGGCAAAGCCGTCCGGCACGGCGCCCAGGGCATCGCCGCCATTCGCAGCCTGTGGCCGCTTTGAAAAGGCTGATGCCAGCAAATACAAACAAAACAACCTCCGTCCGCTCCTACAAAGCTTTACGGTCCTGATATTTACTCAGACTCCAAACGTCACAAAAAACCGGAGTCAGGCCTTAGCGTTGCGGGACAGCTTGCTGACACGCATAAGCGCAGACTGACGTAGCGCTCTGTTTGTGGCGCAACGAATATGGATTGCACGACTACGCTCGCAATGACAAAAGCCGCGCGCATTGACGGACCATAATTTTCACGCCAGTACAGGCCGCAAGCCTTTCGGCCAGCCCGTAACCGAACATTTACTCAGGCTGCAAACGCCACCAATAGAGCCGGAGCCAGGCCTCAGCGTTGCGGGACAGCTCTCTGGCACGCATAAGCGTAGCCTGGCGTAGTGTTCTGTTGGTGGCGTAGCACGTATGGGTTGCGCGGCTGCGCGCGCAATGACGGGAAACAGCCCAATCAGGTCCGGTACTCAGCATTAATCCGCACGTACTCGTGGGACAGGTCGCTGGTCCAGATGGTTTCGCTGTGGTCGCCCCGGCCCAGCTGAATGCGGATCAGGATTTCCTCTTGCTGCATAACGGCAGCGCCCTGCTCTTCGGTGTAGGACCCGGCACGGCCACCAGCGCGCACAATGCAGACGTCATTCAGGAATACATTGACCTTTTCCTGCTCCAAACCCGGCACACCGGCATAACCGACAGCGGCAACAATACGGCCCCAGTTGGGATCGGAGGCAAACAGCGCCGTCTTGACCAGCGGCGAGTGCGCAACCGCATAGGCCACATCCAGACATTCCTGCACGTTGCCGCCCTGCTCCACTTGCACGGTGACAAATTTGGTTGCACCCTCGCCATCACGCACAATCGCCTGCGCCAACTGCATAGCCACAGCACAGACCGCATCACGCAATTTCTGATACAGCTCGCCTTCGGCTTGGTCGATAGCTGGCCCAGTCTGGCCGGTGGCAATCAGCATAAAGCTGTCATTGGTCGAGGTATCGCCATCAATCGTAATACGGTTAAACGACAAATCCGCCGCCTGCTTGACCAGCGCCTGCAAGACCGGCGCTGCCACCCTGGCGTCCGTGGCAATATAGCCCAGCATGGTGGCCATGTTCGGCCGGATCATCCCCGCTCCCTTGCTGATACCTGTGACAGTGAAAGTTTCGCCATCATGGGCAAACTGCACGCTGGCTCCCTTGGGCAGGGTATCTGTGGTCATGATGCCTTCGCCAGCCAGATTCCAGTTGTCTTCACGCAAGTCAGCAATGGCCGCCGGCAGCGCGGCAGTGATTTTGTCCACCGGCAGCGGCTCGCCAATCACCCCAGTAGAAAACGGCAGCACCTGTTCTACTGACACCTGCAAGCTGTCAGCCACCGCCTGACACACCTGCTGTGCGGCCTGCAGACCGGGCTCACCAGTGGCGGCATTGGCATTGCCGGTATTGGTGACCAGATAGCGCACCGGCTGGCCCAGCCGCTGCTTGCACAGCTGCACCGGTGCGGCACAAAAAGCGTTTTGGGTAAACACGCCGGCCACTGTACTGCCTTCGGCACAGCGCATCAGTACCAGGTCACGACGGCCCGCTTTTTTGATACCGGCACTGGCAATGCCCAGCGCAAACCCTTTGACCGGATGCATGACGGGCATCGCGCCCAGACCTACTGCCATGATGAACTCCTGAAAGCTATGTAAAAAGCCTATCATCCGGTATTGCCAAAACCTGCGCAACAGATTCTGGCTATTTTCCTGGCTCGTTGATCAGCGCCAATCTGGCGGTCAAGATTCCGGTACCGGACAGCATCAGAGTCGCAGCCTGATACCGGAATGTATTCATGGGCGAGCCAGGCAAAACCCTCGCTGACGGTCCCCTGCCAACCATCAGGCAAACAAAAACCGGGACAAGCCCGGTTTTCGTCAAGCAGCTGTCATGTCAGGCAATCCTGCCACAGCAATGCTTGTACTTTTTGCCCGAACCACAGGGGCAAGACTCATTGCGTCCCACCTTGGTCAGGTTGCGCACCGGTTCACGGCTGGCCGCCTGCCGGGCATCCTCGCCTTCGGGCTCCCGACCCTCTTCACGGTATTCGTCATGGGTGTACTGCATACGGGCGGCACGCTCTTCAGCCTGCTGGCGCAGCCGTGCTTCTTCCTCCTCCGGACTTTCCTGGCGCACCTGCACATAGGACAGGTAACGGATGGAGTCATGCTTGATGGCATCCAGCAGGTTTCTGAACAGCTCAAAAGACTCGCGCTTGTATTCCTGCTTTGGGTTTTTCTGTGCATAGCCACGCAGGTGAATACCCTGACGCAGGTGGTCCATGGCAGCCAGGTGATCTTTCCACTGCTCATCCAGCACACGCAAGATGATCTGCTTCTCGAACATGCGCAGGTTTTCCGAGCCCACCAGCTCTTCTTTTTCCTGGTAGATTGTGGCCAGCTGCTCGGAAATCCGCTCGCGCAGCCCGTCTTCGAGCAGGTTGTTGTCTTCGTCCAGCCATTGCTGTACCGGCAACTCGACGTTGAACTCCTTGTGCAGCTCCTGCTCCAGGCCAGCAATATCCCACTGCTCCGGCAACGACTGCGGCGGGACAAACCCGTCAATGGTCCTATTGACGACTTCGTGCCGATACTCGGCCACGATATCACCCACATCATCAGCAGCCAGCAAGTCGTCACGCATGTGGTAGATCACCTTGCGCTGCTCGTTGGCCACGTCATCGTACTCAAGCAGCTGTTTGCGGATCTCGAAGTTGCGCTCTTCAACCTTGCGCTGGGCTTTCTCGATGGCATTGCTGACCATTCGGTGCTCAATCGCTTCGCCTTCTTTCATGCCCAGGGCCTTCATGAAATTCTTCACCCGGTCAGAAGCAAAGATGCGCATCAGGTTGTCTTCCAGGGACAAATAGAAACGGCTGGAACCCGGGTCTCCCTGGCGACCGGCACGTCCCCGCAACTGGTTGTCGATACGGCGTGATTCGTGACGTTCGGTAGCAATGACATGCAAACCACCGGCCTCGATCACCTGCTGGTGGCGGGCCTGCCACTCCTCCTTGAGGCGCTGAACCTGCTCTTCGCTCGGGTTTTCCAGCCCGCTCAACTCCGCTTCCCAATTGCCACCCAGCACAATATCGGTACCCCGGCCAGCCATGTTGGTTGCCACCGTTACGTGGCCGGGCCGGCCGGCCTGGGCAATGATCTCGGCTTCGGAACCATGATGCTTGGCGTTCAACACCTTGTGCTCAATGCCTGCTTCCTGCATCAGCCGGGAGACATGTTCAGAGCTTTCCACCGAAGCGGTACCAACCAGAACCGGGCGGCCTTGCTGCTGACAGTGCTTGATATCCTCGATAATGGCCTGAAATTTTTCTGACTGCGTCAGGTACACCAGGTCGTTGAAATCCTGACGGGCAATCGGGCGGTGAGTGGGGATTACGGTTACATCCAGGCCATAGATCTGGCGCAGCTCGAACGCTTCGGTGTCTGCCGTACCTGTCATGCCCGACAATTTCTTGTATAGACGGAAGTAGTTCTGGAAAGTGGTCGAGGCCATGGTCTGGCTTTCTGGCTGAATCTCCAGTCCTTCCTTGGCCTCGATGGCCTGGTGCAGACCCTCGGACAAACGGCGGCCCGGCATGGTGCGGCCCGTGTGCTCGTCAACCAGCACCACCTGCCCATCCTGGATGATGTACTCAACGTTGCGATGAAACAGTTTATGCGCACGCAAACCGGAGTACACATGAGTCAGCAAACCCAAATTGGATGCCGAGTACAGTGAGTCGTTTTCACCCAGCAGCCCCAGCTTGGTCAGCTGCTCTTCGACAAACAGGTGACCCGCCTCGTTCAGCTCGACCTGGCGGGTTTTTTCATCAAGGGTGTAGTGGCCTTCCTCAATAACAATCTTTTCTTCATTGACACCCTTGGGCTCTTCTTCGATCTGACGCTTGAGGGAGGGAATCAGGGCATTGATACTCTTATAGAGCTCGGAGCTGTCCTCGGCCTGGCCAGAAATGATCAGTGGCGTACGCGCTTCATCAATCAGGATGGAGTCCACTTCATCCACCACGGCAAAATGTAACGGCCGCTGGAACTTGTCTTCCATGCTGAAAGCCATATTGTCGCGCAAGTAATCAAACCCGTATTCGTTGTTGGTGCCGTACGTAATGTCGCTGGCATAGGCTGCCCGCTTTTCTTCCGGTGACTGGAAAGGCACAACCACCCCGACACTCATCCCCAGAAACTCGTACAGAGGGCGCATCCAGTTGGCATCACGGCTGGCCAGGTAATCGTTGACCGTGACCACATGCACACCTTTGCCTTCCAGCGCATTCAGATATACGGCCAGTGTTGCGACCAGGGTTTTACCCTCACCCGTACGCATTTCTGCAATGCGGCCGGCATGCAAGGTCATCCCGCCGATCAGCTGCACATCGAAATGACGCATGCCCATGACCCGCTTGCTTGCCTCGCGAACCGTGGCAAAGGCCTCCGGCAGCAGCTTGTTGAGGCTGGTGCCATCAGCCAGCCGCTGACGAAATTCGGGGGTTTTCTGTTGCAGCTGCTCGTCAGTCAATGCGGCCATCTGCTCTTCCAGCGCATTGATGGTTTTCACCACCTTGTGCATGCGCTTGACTTCACGTTCGTTTTTACTGCCAACAAGTTTTCTAAACAGCGGAGCTAGCATGGGAGTCGGGTTTCCAGTCGGTTAAAGGCATGCCGCCTGCAATTCTGACGGTCTATGCTGAAAAATTTAAGGCCACATTCTACCCGTATTCATGCGGGATTGCAGTGCTCAAAAGGTTATACTCTGAACATGGAGCTGATTTTCATAACTTCAAGATGGACGACAGCCTAAGGATGAACCATGAACAAACCGCTTAAGCCTGCCACCCAAATCCTGCGCGGCAGCCCGCGATTGCAACGCCTGCTCAGGCAGGCCGAAAGCCTTAGCAAGCTGCAGGCACTGCTCTATCAGCACCTGGCACCGGCACAGCGTGAACAACTGCAGCTGGGCGGTTATGACGAGGGGGTGCTCACGCTGATTCTGGCCGATGCAGCCTGGGCTACCCGCCTGCGCTACCAGCAGGAACGGCTGTTGCAGCAGCTGCGTCAGCATGACGAGTTTTCCGGCCTGCAACATATCCGCCTGAAGATCCGGCCAGCCAGCGCTGCCCCCCCTGCGCGGCACGAAGAGCGCCGTTTCCTGTCTGACACTGCCAGCCAGAACATACGCCGAAGCGCCGAAAGCATCGAAGACCCGGAGTTGCGAGAGGCCTTAAAGCGCCTGGCACAAAATATCCGCCCAGACTGATACCCGAACAGACACGACGCCCCGCTTTCGGCCATTCGGCGGCCAACCAGCCCCAAACTGCGCAGGGTTTGGGGGCTGCTGCCCGAAAACCCTGGCAGCCCGCGACGCCAAGGACGCGCACAGCACCCCTGTCTCGCTAACGCAGCGGCCCCGGCCTTCACTCCAGCCAGCCAAGGCAACTTCATTTGCGCTACATGCCTTTTACGGCATAAATACCGGGCGCATTGCGCCAGTACCCCTTATAATCCATGCCATAGCCAAACACATAGCGGTCTGCGCACTCAATGCCAACGAAGTCGGCCTTAAACGCCGGATCAGCCTTGCGCCCGTGCTGCTTGTCAAGCAGCACGGCGGTATACACGCTGCGTGCGCCAGCGTGACGGCAGAAATCGATAATTGCCATGAGGGTGTGACCCTCGTCAAGGATGTCATCCACGATCAGCACATCGCGGTCAATGAACGAAACTTCCGGCTTGGCTTTCCAGAACAGATCTCCACCACGGGTCTGGTTACGGTAACGGGTCGCGTGCAGGTAGGATTGCTCCAGCGGAAAATTCAGCCTGGTTAACAATTGGCCAGAAAAAATCAAACCGCCATTCATGACACAAAACACCACCGGATTGCGGTCATGCAATGCCGTGGTTATTTCCCTTGCCACCCGCCCGATACAGGCTTCCACTTCTTCCTGGTCATGCAGGCAGTCTGCTTCATCCATGACCTGTCTGATATGCTGCAAGTTGTCTGTCATATCCGGTTTCCAAGAAAAATACGTGCGCAAGTCTAACATAACCGCCGGCAGCAGGATCGTACCGGATCAGGGCAGCGTGCGTGGCAACACCAGGTTCAGCAGCAGTGCGGCAACGGCACATAGTGAAATGCCTGACAGGGCAAAGTCGCCACTGCCCATGACCATGCCGCCAATGCCGAACACCAGGGTAACGGAAACAATGATCAGGTTACGTGGCTCAGACAGGTCAACCTGTTGCCGAATCAGCGTATTCAGACCAACCACAGCAATGGAGCCAAACAGCAAGCACAGGATGCCTCCCATCACCGGCACCGGAATACTCTGCAAAGCTACACCGAACTTGCCAATAAACGCCAATACAATGGCAAATACGGCAGCCCAGGTCATGATCACCGGATTGAAATTGCGGGTCAACATGACTGCACCTGTCACTTCCGCATAGGTGGTATTGGGCGGACCACCAAACAGGCCGGCCGCTGACGTTGCCAACCCATCACCCAGCAAGGTGCGCTGCAGGCCCGGCTTCTGGATGAAATTCTTGCCCGTCACCCCGCCAATGGCAACGATGCCGCCAATGTGCTCAATGGCTGGCGCCAGTGCCACCGGCAGCATGTAAAGGATGGCTCCCGGGTGAAACTCGGGCGCCACAAAGGCCGGCATGGCCAGCCAGGGGGCGGCCACAATAGGGGCTGTCTCAATGACACCCAGCACCAGTGACAGTAGGGTGCCGACAATGATTCCGGCCAGAATCGGCACCAGCCGGAACAGGCCACGACCCAATACTGCCACAGCCAGGGTGCTGCACAGGGCCGACATGGAAATGATCGTCGCCGTGCTGTATTCGATCAGCTGGGTAGCGCCATCACCGGATTTGCCCATTGCCATATTCACTGCTGTAGGCGACAGTGCCAGGCCAATACACATAATCACCGGCGCAATAACCACCGGCGGCAGCAAGCGCTCGATAAAGCCCGCCCCGCGCAGCTGCACGGCCAGACTGAGCAGCACATACATGAAGCCGGCAGCGATGATGCCGCCCATCACCGCAGGCATGCCAAAAGCGGTTTTGGCCGCCAGAATCGGCGCGATGAAAGCAAAGCTGGACGCCAGGAATACCGGCACCTGGCGTCCGGTCACCAGCTGAAACAGCAGGGTGCCGATGCCGGCAGTAAACAGCGCCACATTCGGGTCCATGCCCGTAATCAGCGGCATCAGCACCAGTGCACCAAAGGCTACAAACAACATTTGTGCACCCGCCAGCAGCTGACGCGGCAGGCTGTTTTGCATCGGCTCTTGCATGATCAGCTATCCTTTTGCTTGGTACCAAAAATGCGGTCACCGGCATCGCCCAGGCCGGGAATGATATAGCCTTTGGCATTCAAGCCCTGATCCACCGATGCCGTATAAACCTTTACGTCCGGGTGGTTCGTGCGCACCATGTCCAGCCCTTCCGGCGCAGCCACCAGCACCATCGCGCGAATCTCCCGGCAACCGGCCTTTTTCAGCAGGTCAATGGTGGCCACCATGGAGTTGCCGGTCGCCAGCATGGGGTCAATGATCAGTGCCAGGCGCGAATGCATGTCTGGCGCAAGCTTTTCCAGGTAGGTTTGTGCCTGCAAGGTTTCTTCGTTGCGGACCACGCCTACAGCGCTGACCTTGGCTCCCGGGATCAGGCTGAGTACCCCATCAAGCATGCCGATACCCGCGCGCAAAATGGGTACCACGGTAATTTTTTTACCAGCAATTTTTTCGACCTCAACCGCCCCGTCCCAGCCTTCAATGCTGTAGCTTTCCAGGGGCAGGTCTTTGGTCGCCTCATAGGTCAGCAAGGTGCCTATTTCCTGGGCCAGCTCACGAAAGTTTTTCGTGCTCAAATCGGCCCGGCGCATCAGGCCGAGCTTGTGACGGATCAGCGGGTGGCGAATTTCTTCAACAGACATGGGAGTACTCCAGGAGCGGTCAGACAGAATCGGCAACAAGTATAAGGCAAAGACAGGCGCCTGCGGGAACTGCAGCAGCCAGGCAGGCTGACATTAAAACACGCTGCGCAACAAGCCAGTCACCTGGCCAGCACCTGCTGACAAGCCGGGGCTGGCTGAACTTTGGCTGTGCTGATACAAAAAAGCCACCTGCATGCAGGTGGCCAAGGTTTGAGAAGGTTTGCTGCCTTATTGCGACGCAGCAGGCCGCATGTAGGAAATCGGCGCCATGGAAGCATCCTCAAAGGTAACCACTTCCCAGGCATCCGGCTGGCTCAGCAACGCCCGCAATAACTGGTTGTTCAGCGCATGGCCAGATTTATAGCCATGGAACTCGCCAATCAGGCTCTTGCCAAGCAAGTACAGATCACCAATGGCATCCAGGATCTTGTGCTTGACGAACTCGTCCTCATAACGCAGGCCGTCTTCATTAAGCACGGCATTTTCATCAACCACGATGGCATTATCAACACTGCCACCGAGCGCCAGGTTGTGTGCCCGCAGGTATTCGATATCACGCATGAAACCGAAAGTACGGGCACGACTGACCTCCTTGACAAAGGAAGTGCTGGAGAAATCTACGCTGGCCACCTGGGTCCGCCCCGCCACAACCGGGTGATCGAAATCAATCTCGAAACTTACCTTGAAGCCGTCAAAGGGCATAAAAGTGGCCTTTTTCTCGCCATCGCTGACGCTGACTTCACGCAAGATGCGGATGAACTCCTTGGGTGCATCCTGGTCTGCCAGGCCTGCTGACTGCAGCAAGAACACAAAAGGCCCCGCACTGCCGTCCATGATTGGCACCTCGGGAGCGGACAGCTCCACATAGGCGTTATCGATACCCAGCCCGGCCATGGCTGACAGCAGGTGCTCAACCGTATCAACCTTGACATCGCCATTGACCAGCGTGGTTGACATGGTGGTCTCACCGACATTGCCGGCCAGTGCCCGAATTTCCACTACAGGCTCCAGGTCCATGCGGCGAAATACAATGCCGGTATCAACCGGCGCCGGTTTGAGCGTCAGATAAATCTTTTCGCCCGAGTGCAAGCCAATTCCAGTGGCCCTGATGGTGTTTTTCAAAGTACGTTGTCTGATCATGCCAAATGAGCCGCTGCCATCAAATTACTGCGAATGGTTTTCAATTGGCGGCATCTTAACAGATGCCGCATCAATAGAGAAACCGCACTGCCGAGTTTTGGCGGTTTAATCTGCCTGGCGACGCAGGAATGCCGGAATATCCAGGTAGTCGAGCTCTTCCTGTTGCTGCGGCGTTGCCGAAGCTGCTGCATTGCGGCGGTAAGTCGGCTTGTCATAGCTGCTGTAATCACTGCTGAACTGCTCGCCAACCACTTTTCCGGCCACCGCAGTGCCGGCCACGGCATCTGCTGCCTGGGCTACGGCAACCGTATTGTCGACCACCTTGACCGGCTTTTCGACACGGCTGTTCAGGCCGGTAACAACCACGGTTACATGCAGCTCATCGCGCATGTCCGGATCGATCGCGGTACCCACTTTTACAATGGCCTCTTCCGTTGCATATTCTTCGATGATCTCGCCCACTTCAGAATATTCGCCGATCGACAGGTCCGGGCCAGACGTAATGTTGACCAGAATGCCGCGTGCGCCCTGCAGGTTGACATCATCCAGCAGCGGGTTGCGAATGGCTTCTTCGGTTGCCTCGCGGGCACGATTCGGGCCGCTGGCACGGCCAGTACCCATCATCGCCATTCCCATCTCGCTCATCACGGTACGCACATCAGCAAAGTCAACGTTGATCATGCCCGGGCGCTTGATGATGTCAGAAATTCCGCGCACAGCGCCGGCCAGTACGTCATCTGCCTTGGCAAAAGCACTCAGCAGGCTGGCATCCTTGCCCAGAATGGTTAGCAGCTTTTCGTTAGGAATGGTTATCAGCGAATCGCAATGCTCGGCCAGCTCGCTGATGCCGGTATCGGCAATCTGTTGGCGACGTTTGCCCTCAAACGGGAACGGCCGCGTCACAATGGCCACTGTCAAAATGCCGAGTTCCTTGGCTACCTGCGCAATCACCGGTGCCGCGCCTGTGCCTGTGCCACCGCCCATGCCAGTGGCAATGAACACCATGTCCGCCCCTTCAAGCACCTCAATGATGCGCTCACGGTCTTCTTCGGCAGCCTGGCGGCCCACCTCCGGGTTGGCACCGGCACCAAGCCCCTTGGTCACGCTGGTGCCCAGCTGCAAAACAGTACGCGAGCCAACACTTTGCAGGGCCTGGGCGTCTGTGTTGGCACAGATGAACTCTACACCTTCAATGTTGTTTTCGATCATATGGTTGACAGCATTGCCGCCACCACCACCAACACCGACTACCTTGATGACTGCGCTTTTGCTGGTCTGGTCTACTAAATCGAACATAGTGCTCTCCTCGCCTTCTCATACTTCGCCGGTCAAGCCGGCTGTTTTTAATTAAAAATTATTCTGAACCCAGCGGCGGATGCGCTGCATCACCGATGGTTTGTGAACGTCTTTTACCAGCTCGCCGTGCTCTGCCGGCGTGCCGTCTTTCTGTTTTCTCAGGCCATAAACCAATAGGCCCACTGCTGTTGAGTACACCGGGTTGCGCAGCAGCTCCGCCATGCCCTGCACAGCCTGTGGTCCGCCAACGCGCACTGGCATATGAAATACTTCTTCGGCCAGCTCAACCGCACCCTCCATCTTCGCGGTACCGCCGGTCAGCACGATACCGGCCGGGATCATGTCTTCGTAACCGCTGCCACGAATCTTGGCGTGGATCAGCTGAAACAGCTCTTCATAGCGGGCCTCCACCACTTCGGCCAATGCCTGGCGTGACAGGTCACGCGGTGCACGATCGCCCACACTGGGGACCTTGATGGTCTCGTCCGGATGAGTCAGCTTGGCCAGCGCACAGGCATAGCGGATCTTGATTTCCTCTGCGTACTGGGTCGGGGTCCGCAAGGCCATCGCAATATCATTGGTCACCTGGTCGCCAGCCACCGGTATAACCGCTGTATAGCGGATCGCGCCCTCGGTAAAGATGGCAATGTCGGCAGTACCACTGCCAATGTCCACCAGGCAAACGCCCAGCTCCATCTCGTCATCGGTCAACACGGCCGTAGCCGAGGCCAGCTGCTCGAGGATGGTGCCGTCCAGATTGATACCGCAACGGCTGACACATTTCTCAACGTTCTGCGCCGCATTGGTGGCGCACGTCACCACGTGTACCCGCGCCTCAAGGCGAACACCGGACATCCCCAGCGGCTGGCGCACACCTTCCTGTTTGTCGATGATGTAGTCCTGGGCCAGCGTATGCAGAATGCGCTGGTCTGCCGCAATCGGAACTGCCTGAGCTGCATCCAGCACCCGTTCCATATCCTTGCGGCTGACCTCACCATTGTGAATGGCGACACTGCCATCCGAGTTCTGGCTGCGGATATGGCTGCCGGCCAGCCCGACATAGGCCGAATGCACATGGCACTCGGCCAGTTGCTGGGCCTCGTTAACAGCTTGCTGGATGGACTGGACCGTGGACTCGATATCCACCACCACGCCCTTCTTCAGGCCACGGGTCGGACTGGTGCCCATGCCCACCACCTGCAGCTCGTCTCCGGGCAGCACTTCGGCGATCAGGGCAACCACCTTGGAGGTGCCTATGTCCAGTCCGACTATCATGTTTTGACCTGTCTGGTACGCCATTAAAACGTCTCTCCTATTGCACTGCCTGCGCACTGTCGCTGTCGCGCCAGGCTACTGCCAGACCGTTGGCATAGCGCAAGTCAATGCGGGCCACCCGATCCATTTGTTCTTTAAGCTCACGCTCATGAATTACGCTAAAGCGCCGTATTTTTTCCAACACCACATCCCGCCCCAGTAGCAGCTCAAGGCCGTCACTGGTGGTGACAAACCAGCTGCCACGAGCTTTCAACTCAAGCCTGGCAATGCTGTAACCCATTGGCCGTAATACCCTGGCCAGGCTCCAGTACTGCTGCATGACTTGCTCCTGGCTGCCTTCGGGACCAAGCAAGCGCGGCATCCCGGCTTCCGGTTCGCGGGTCACGCCACGAAATACCTGGCCACGGCTGTTCAGCCATTGCTGCTCGCCCCAGCGGGCAATCGGTTGCTGCTCAACCACTTCCACCTTGAGCCGGTCCGGCCAGATCCGGCTGACTCGCGCCTGGTCAATCCAGGGCAGCTGCTCAAGCGCCTGCTGCATGGCGGCCAGATCTACCGACAAAAAACCCGGCTCGCCAAAGCTGTCCAGCTGTTGCTGCAGCTCCAGCTGGTTGGCCTCAGCCACCACACCCAGCTTGCTTTCCACCAATACCTGGGCAATTGGCCGGTCCAGCTGCAGTACCAGCTCACGCCATGCCTGGGCCGCAGCAACCAGCAGGGTCAGCACCAACAAGGGATACAGTAGCCGGCTCAGCAGCTGCCAGTTGACCGATGGCCACTGTCGTGGCGTACGCTTGACAGGCGGCGGAGCAATACGGCTGGCCCCACGGGGAGCATTTGCAACCCCTGCGCCCGTCCTGCCGTTATGATCCATACGCATGCTCATCTGCCTGCTCCTGCAGAGTAGTCGCCAGCAGGCGCAGTACCAGCTGCTGGAAATCCAGCCCGGCTGCAGCTGCCGCCATGGGCACCAGACTGTGACCGGTCATGCCTGGTACGGTGTTTACTTCCAGCAACCAGAAGTTGCCTTTGTCATCCTGCATTACGTCGGCGCGGCCCCAGCCTGTTACACCCAGCGCCGCACAGGCAGCAGCAGTCAACTCGCGCAGCTCACGCTCCTTGTCCTCATTCAATCCGCAGGGAATTTGGTACTGGGTATCGTCAGAGTGATATTTGGCCTCATAGTCATAAAACACGTGGCTGGTCCCCAGACGAATGGGCGGCAGGATTTCACCATCAAGCATGGCTACAGTGAACTCGGGACCGGCAATGTACTGCTCGACCAATACATTTTCATCATAGGCACGGGCGTCCCGCCAGGCCTGCTCCAGCTCCTGCAGGCTATACACCTTGGCCATGCCAATACTGGATCCTTCCTGGCTCGGCTTGACCATCAGCGGGAAACCCAGCTCGCCAGCCACCCGGGCACAATCTGCGATACTGGCCAGCGTGGCATGACGCGGCGTTGGCAAACCCAGGCTATGCCAGACCTGCTTGGTACGCAGCTTGTCCATTGCCAGCGCAGAAGCCAGCACACCGCTGCCGGTATAGGGAATACCGGCACACTCCAGCAACCCCTGGATGGTGCCATCTTCACCGCCCCGGCCATGCAAAACGACAAACGCACGATCAAAAGCCTGTCCTGCCAATTGCTGCAAAATATCTGCACCGACATCCAGGCCATGGGCATCCACACCGGCGTCCTGCAGTGCCCTGAGTACCGCAGCACCGGACTTCAGCGATACCTCGCGCTCGGCACTGCGGCCACCATAGAGAACGGCAACCTTGCCAAAAGCGTTCACATCCAAAGATTGCGTCATCACTGGTTACTCCCGTCGCCCTGCTGAAACAGGGGATGTTTGATCAATTGCGGTGCAATGCTGCCAATATCACCAGCGCCCTGACACAGCAGGATGTCACCCGGGCGCAACAGTGGCTGCACCAGTGGCGCCATGTCAGTGCCACGCTCGACATACAGCGGATCAAGCTTGCCGCGCTGGCGAATGCTGTGGCACAGCTGCCGGCTGTCTGCCCCGGGAACCGGTTCCTCGCCAGCGGGAAACACTTCAAGCAACAGCAGTACATTCGGCTCACCCAGCACCTGGACAAAGTCCTCATACAGGTCGCGGGTGCGGCTGTAGCGATGCGGCTGATAGATCATCACCAGCCTGCGTTCCGGCCAGCCGTCACGGATTGCCCTGATCACCGCGGCCACCTCACGCGGGTGGTGGCCATAGTCATCCACCAGCATCACGCTGCCGCCTTCGACCGGCAAGTCGCCATACACCTGAAAACGGCGGCCAACACCCTGAAAACCGGACAAACCGTCAACAATGGCCGAATCGTCAATGCCTTCATCCACTGCAATGGCAATGACCGCCAGCGCATTAAGGACGTTATGCCGGCCCGGCATATTGACGCAAACGGGCAGCGGCTCACGGCCTGCGCGCAACACATTGAAGCAGGTGCGCATACCGTCCTGGTGCACATCTACAGCACGCACATCGGCATCCTCGGCAAAGCCATAGGTAATCATTGGCCGTTTGACCCTTTTGGCAATATCACGCACGGACGGATCATCAATGCACAGCACGGCCAGTCCGTAGAAGGGCAAGTTATGCAAAAAATCAACAAAGGTTTGCTTTAGCCGGTTAAAGTCACCGCCATAGGTACTCATGTGGTCGGCATCAATATTGGTCACCACGGAGACCATCGGTTGCAGGTGCAGAAAGCTGGCATCGCTCTCGTCAGCCTCGGCAATAAGGAAGCAGCCACCACCCAGCTGGGCGTTGCTGCCTGCCGCATTCACGCGTCCGCCAATGACAAAGGTCGGGTCCAGGCCGGCGGCGGCAAACACCGAGGCCAGCAGACTGGTGGTGGTGGTCTTGCCGTGGGTACCCGCTACCGCGATACCATGGCGATAGCGCATGAGCTCGGCCAGCATCTCGGCACGGGGTACCACCGGGATACGGCGCTCCAGCGCCCGTGCCACCTCGGGGTTCTCGTGATTGATGGCGCTGGAGACGACCAGCACATCGGCCTCTTCTACGTTTGCAGCCTGATGTCCGAGCATGACCTGGATACCGAGCCCTTGCAGGTGCTCGGTCACCGCCGATAGCTTGATGTCGGAGCCGGACACCTCATACCCCAGGTTGCGGATCACTTCGGCAATCCCGCACATGCCGGTACCGCCAATACCAACAAAGTGGATGCGACGGATCCGGCGCATGCGCCTGGTTTCAGCCGCCGTGGCCTGCAGCAACTCAGCCATGCGCCACCTCCAGACAGGTATCAGCCACCTGCTGCGCCGCCCGGGGCCGGGCCAGCATCTGCGCTTGCTGCGCCATTTCGATAAGCCTGTGGCTATTCATGAAAACCTCGATCAGATGTTCTGCAAGGGATTCAGCAGTCAGCTGTCCCTGCGGCAATACCCGCGCAGCCTGTTGCTGCGCTAAAAACTCTGCATTTTTGCTTTGGTGGTCATCAATGGCATGGGGCAACGGTATTAAAAAAGATGCCCGTCCCATGATCGCCAGCTCACTAACGGTCAAGGCGCCGGCCCGGCAAATCACCAAATCGGCCCAGCCATAGGCAGCAGCCATATCGTCAATAAAGGGCTGTACTTCAGCCTCGACTCCTGCTTCCTGGTAGCGTTGACGGGTTACCTCGGCGTGCTGCTCACCACACTGATGGCGCACCTGCGGACGCAACTCTGCCGGCAGCAGGGCCAGAGACTGCGGCAACAGGCGGTTGAGCGGCTCTGCGCCCAGACTGCCGCCCACCACCAGCAATTGCACCGGGCTGGCGACCTGCTGTTTGTCTTGCGCCCTGGCGACAAGTTCAGCCCGAACCGGGTTACCGGTGGTCCGCAGCTTGTCGCTGCTGGCAAACGTACCGGGAAACGCCTGGCAAATACGCGCGGCAAAACGCGCTAAACTGCGATTGGCAGTCCCGGCAACTGCATTCTGCTCGTGAATGACCAGCGGTACACCGCACAGGCGTGCAGCCAGCCCGCCCGGGCCGGTAACATAGCCTCCCATGCCCAGCACACACACCGGACGCAGACGACGCATCAACCGCCATGCCTGCCAGAGCGCGGCCAGCAGCTGCAGTGGGGCACTAACCTGCCTGAGCACACCCTTGCCACGCAGTCCTGTAGCCTTAATGTTGTGCAGGCTGATGCCGGCAGCAGGCACAACCCGGCTTTCGATGCCACGTCCGGCACCCAGCCAGTGCACCTGGTAGCCGCGGCTGCGAAACTCTTCGGCACAGGCCAGCCCGGGAAACACATGTCCACCGGTGCCTGCTGCCATGATCAGGACTGTCTTAGCCATGCGCCACCTCCGTAGCTGCTGACTGCCGGGGCGTCTGCACCTGCTGCAGGGCCTGACGCATTTCCCACTCGATACGCACCAGTACCGCCAGCGAAACACAGCAAACCATAAGTGAGCTGCCGCCATAGCTGATGAACGGCAGCGTCAGGCCCTTGGTTGGCAGCAAACCGGCATTCACCCCGATATTGATGAAGGCCTGCCCGGTCCACATCATCGCGATACCGTAAGCGCAATAGGCCGCAAAGGCCTGACCAGCCAGTTGCGCCTTGCGCCCAAGACGCAGTGCACGCAGGCAAACAAAGGTCAGCAGCAGCACTGTCAGGATGGCGCCCACCATGCCGAGCTCTTCCGCCAGCACGGCAAACACGAAGTCGGTATGGGCTTCGGGCAGGTAAAATTGCTTTTGTACGCTGTTGCCCAGCCCAACGCCGAAAATTTCACCACGGCCAAAAGCGATCAGCGCCTGTGACAGCTGGTAACCGCTGCCAAACTGGTCGCGGAACGGATCAGTAAAACTGGTGATACGCTCCAGCCGGTAACTTTCGGCAGTCACGAAAAACCATCCCAGGGTGCCAAGAATGACCAGCAGCGGCGCTGCCACTTTCATACTGGTACCGGCCAGAAAAATCATTACCACCACGCTACCAACCATCACGGTGGTGGCGCCAAAATCCGGCTCGGCATAGATGAGTGCGGCAAACAGCAACAGCACCAGCAGCGGCTTGACGAAACCAAACAGCTTGCGCTCAAGCTCAACCTGGTGCCGCACCAGATAACCTGCAATAAAGAACACCATAAACAGCTTGGCCAGCTCGGAAGATTGCAAATTGAATACGCGCAGGTTCAGCCAGCGTTTGGAGCCATTCACCTCGTGACCGATGCCGGGCACATACACCAGCACCAATAGCACCAGGGCCACAATCAGCAACGGCCAGCTCCACTGTTGCCAACGCTGTACTGGCACCAGCAGGCACGCCGCGCCAGCAACCAGCCCGGCAGCCACATATATGACATGGCGAATAAAGTAGTAATAGTGGTTGCCGCCGTTGTGCGCAGCAGACACCGCCGAAGAGGCAGAAGCGTTCATCACCAGGCCCAGGCCCAGCAGACACAGACAGGCCCCCAGCAGCCAGTAATCCAGGTCAATTTTCTGCTGGCGGCCACCAACCGGTGAGTTGTACAGGAGGGCAGAAAGTTTTTGCCTGATCATGCCAACTCCTCCACCGCCCGGACAAACAGCTCGCCGCGCTGCTCGAAGTTTTTGAACATGTCGATGCTGGCGCAGGCCGGTGCCAGCAGCACGCTATCGCCAGGGTGAGCCAAATCAGCGGCATAGCTAACGGCCTCATCCAGATCAGCTACGCGAATGGCAAACACACCGGTATCCGCCAGCGCGATACGCATCTGCTCGGCATCACGCCCCAACAACACCAGTGCGCGGCAATGTTGCCTGACCGCATCCGCCAGCTCGGAAAAATCAGCACCCTTGCCATCGCCGCCGGCAATCAGCACCAGCTTGCCGGTATCGCTGGCCAGTCCCTCGATGGCAGCCAGCGTTGCACCGATATTGGTGGCCTTGGAGTCGTTGTACCAGTTGACGTTATAAATTTGCCTGACCCACTGACAACGGTGCGGCAGGCCGGCAAATTCGCGCAGCGCCTGCAACATGGCCGCCATGGGCAGGCCGGCTGCCGTGCCTAGAGCCAGCGCTGCCAGTGCATTGGCCTGATTGTGCAAGCCGGGGATCTTAAGCTCTGAAACGGGCAGCAGGTTCTCGCTGCCACGTGCCAGCCAGCCATCGCGCAGGCCAAACGCGTTGTCGCCGCTCGGTGCAGACAGGCCAAAGCTCAGTTGCGCGCCGGTCACCGCCAACGGCTGCGCCGCTGTGTCATCACGGTTGATAACCGCCCACTGGCTGCGCGGATACACCTGTAGCTTTACCTCGGTGTAGTGCTGCAAGTCACTATAGCGGTCCAGATGGTCGGCACTGATATTCAGGCAAGTAGCCGCCAACGGCTGCAAGTGACTGATGGTTTCCAGCTGGAAGCTGGACAGCTCCAATACATACAGCTCGATCTCATCACTGAGCAAATCCAGCACCGGCGTGCCGATATTGCCGCCCACCGCCACACGCACGCCGGCTTTCTCAGCCATCAAACCCACCAGGCTGGTAACCGTGCTCTTGGCATTGGAGCCGGTAATGGCAATCACCGGTGCTTTGGCCTGCTGCAGAAACAAGTCCACATCACCGCTGATGCGCACACCGCGGGCAATTTCCCGCTGGATTTGCGGAGTTGCCAGCGCCAGACCGGGGCTGACATACAACACTTCGGCCTGTTGCAGCAGCGGTGTATCCAGCGAACCGCAGTGCAACTCGACCTGCGGCCACTCTTTGCGAATCACGGCCAGCTCCGGCGGTTGCTCGCGGGTATCCACAGCAGCCACGGCAACGCCCTGGCGCGCCAGATGACGCACCAGTGACAGTCCCGTTTTACCCAGGCCGATCACGACCTGCAGCTGCTGTGTCATGTGTTGTTACCTCAGTTTCAGTGTAGACAGGCCAATCAGCACCAGTACCACGGTGATAATCCAGAAGCGCACTATGACCCGCGGCTCCGGCCAGCCTTTTAGCTCAAAATGGTGGTGAATCGGCGCCATGCGAAATACCCGCTTGCCGCGCAGCTTGAACGAAGCCACCTGAATCACCACCGACAGGGTTTCCACTACAAACACGCCGCCCATAATGAACAGCACGATTTCCTGGCGTACCGCCACGGCCACCAGACCCAGCGCGGCACCCAGCGCCAGCGCGCCGACATCGCCCATAAACACTTGCGCCGGATAGGTGTTGAACCACAGGAACCCCAGGCCGGCACCAACCAGTGCGCCGCAAAAAATAATCAACTCGCCCACACCCGGGATATAGGGAATGAACAGATACTGGGCAAAGGTGGCATGGCCGGACAGATAGGCAAAAATCCCCAATGCACCTCCGACCAGAACCGTTGGCAAAATCGCCAGACCGTCCAGCCCGTCCGTCAGGTTGACCGCATTGCTGGAGCCGACAATCACAAAATAGGTCAGTACCACAAAACCCAGCCCAAGGTGCAGACTGACGTCTTTCAGGAACGGAAAGATCAGTGCGGTCTCTGCCGGCCCCTGCGCGGTGACATACAGGGCAACCGCCGCGCCCAGACCAAACACCGACTGCCAGAAGTACTTCCAGCGCCCGGGCAGGCCCCGGGAGTTTTTCTCGATCACCTTGCGGTAGTCATCCACCCAGCCGATGGCACCAAACAGCAAGGTAGTCACCAACACAATCCACACATAGCGGTTGCCCAGGTCACCCCAGAGCAGGGTACTGATGGCAATGCTGGCCAGAATCAGCGCTCCCCCCATCGTGGGCGTGCCAGACTTGGCCAGATGGCTCTGCGGACCGTCTGTACGTACCGACTGCCCGATTTGCAGGCCGCGCAGGGTGCGAATCATCCAGGGGCCCAGCCACAGCG
Source organism: Gammaproteobacteria bacterium (assembly GCA_012728415.1). Taxonomy (GTDB): domain Bacteria; phylum Pseudomonadota; class Gammaproteobacteria; order Pseudomonadales; family Pseudomonadaceae; genus Thiopseudomonas. The sequence continues at coordinate 38,657 of JAAYFD010000021.1, read as the reverse complement.
ACATCACCAGGGCCGTCAAAATGCCCAGGATTCCTCGCAGGGTCAGGTACTGGAATACCGCAAACCCCTTGTAATACTGCTGCAAATATTCAGCAATCAATAACAGCATTAGTGTGTTTCCTTGTCTGCTTGCAAAATGGCCGCTACGACCTCTTCCATGGCCGCACTGCGCGAGCCCTTTACCAGGTAACTGGTTGGCAGCGTAATCCGGTTTTCTACCGCAGTCAGCAGTTCCTGCCGGCTGGAAAAGTGTTGCGCCATGCCGCCAAAAGTATCGACGGCATATTGCATGTTGGGACCGACGGCAAACAGCACATCTGCCTTGTCACTGGCATACTGGCCCAGTGACCGGTGCTCGGTTTCAGCCCAGTCCCCCAGCTCTCCCATATCACCCAGTACCAGAATGCGCTGGCCCGGCATGACAGCCAGCAAATCGATACCAGCCCGCATTGAGGCCGGATTGGCGTTATAGCTGTCGTCAATCAACACGCCACCATGGCTCAAGGTGTGACGCATGCAGCGGCCGGCAACCGGCGCGGCCTGCTCCAGGCCACGGATAATGGCCGCCAGGCCGATACCTGCTGCGTGTGCGGCTGCTGCCGCTGCCAACGCATTGGCCAGGTTGTGTGCGCCAGCCAGCTGCAGTTGCACCTGGCCACTGCCGGCTGGAGTATTAAGCAGAAAGCCGGCACAGCCGCTGCCGTCAAAAACCACCTGGCCGGCAAAGACATCGGCTTGTGGGTTTTGCACCGAAAACGTTATAAGCCGGCCCGCACTGCTGCGCTCGCTCCATTGTGTAAAAGCGGCATCATCCAGATTCAGCACTGCCGTGCCCTGGCCATCCAGGTTGTCGAGAATCTCGCCCTTGGCGCGGACAATCTGCTCCGGACCACCAAACTCGCCGGCATGCGCCATGCCGGCATTGTTAATCAGTACCACTGCCGGTTGCGCCAGCGAGCAGGTCCAGGTCAGCTCTCCGGGCAGCGAAGCTCCCAGCTCAATCACGGCAAATTTGTGCTGCTGGTCCAGCTCAAGCAGGGTCAGCGGCACACCAATTTCATTGTTCAGGTTGCCTCTGGTGGCCAATACGGCCTCTGGACCCAGTGCAGCACCACCGATACTGGCCAGCAGCTCCTTGACGGTTGTCTTCCCGCTAGAACCGGTCAGGGCAACCAGGGTGCCCTTGAACAGGCGGCGATTATGCTTGCCAAGCAAGCCCAGCGCCACACGGGTATCACCTACTGCCAGCTGGGGCAGGTCGCTGCTGTCCTGCCAGGCATCCACCAAAGCTGCTGCGGCCCCGGCCGCCTCAGCCTGTGGCAGATAATCATGGCCGTCAAAGTTCTCACCAGTCAGAGCCACAAACAGGTCGCCTCCCCGCAGGCTGCGGGTATCTGTGTGCACACGGCGGATCTGTACGTCGGCCCCCAGCAGTTCTCCATCCAGCAACGGAATCAGCTCAGCAAGTTGCCAAGGCCTAAACATCTGTACTCTCCCAAGCGGCCAACGCCAGAGCGGCCTGCTCCAAGTCTGAAAAGGCATGGCGCTGCCCGTTTATTTCCTGGTAATCCTCATGCCCCTTGCCGGCAATCACCACAACATCACCCGGCCGCGCACCTGCTACAGCGGCGGCTATGGCCGCGGCACGGTCCGCATACTCTTCTGCATTGGCTGCCGAGGTCAGCCCGTCAAGAATCTGTGCCCGGATATGTGCCGGGTCCTCGTTGCGCGGGTTGTCATCCGTTATCAGCAACTGGTCAGCACCCGCCTCTGCCGCAGCGGCCATCAGAGCCCGTTTGCCGGTATCCCGCCCGCCACCGCAGCCAAATACGCAGCGCAAGCGCCCACCTGCGCCCACATGCAAACGCAGTGCAGCCAGCACCTGCTGCAGTGCATCAGGCGTATGTGCATAATCAACCACCACCAGCGGCTTGCCCGCTTCGGCCAGTGCCTGCATGCGACCGGCGGGCGGTGTCAGTTCCGGCAAGACGGTCAAAATATCCCGCAAGGCATAGCCCATGCCGGACAGGGTTGCCACCACAGCCAGCAGGTTGCTCAGGTTGAACCGGCCCAGCAGTTTGCTGCGCAACAGGCCCTCACCCTGAGTGGTGGCAATGGTTGCGCGGACGCCCTGGTTGCCAAACTCGACCTCACGGCAGTGCACATGGGCCTGCGGATTATCGATGCTGTATGTTTTCAGGTTGCTGTTTGCATAGGTGGCGGCAAGACCTGCACCGAACTCATCATCCAGGTTTAAAACCCTGGTTTTCAGGTCCGGCCAGGCGAACAGCTCAGCCTTGGCCCTGGCATAAGCATCCATGCTGCCGTGGTAGTCCAGATGATCACGAGTCAGGTTGGTCAGCACGGCAATGTCCATGTCAACAGCAGCCAGGCGTTTTTGCTCCAGCCCGTGCGAAGAGACCTCCATCGCGACATGCGTGGCACCTGCATGCTTTAGTTCCGCCAGCACAGACTGCAAGCTGATCGGGTCCGGCGTGGTATGACTGCTACTCCCCAGGCGGCCGAGAAAACCGTTGCCCAGCGTGCCTACAACCGCACAGCTTTCGCCCAGGTGCCCCAGCGCTTGCGCCAACAGGTGCGACACTGTGGTCTTGCCGTTGGTGCCTGTGACACCCAGCATCGTCAGTGCGCGGCTGGGCTCGCCATAAAAACGTCCGGCAATCGCCGACAGTTGCGCCTGCAGTCCGCGTATCGGCAGCAAAAGCGCCTCACTATCCTGCAGCTGTGGCGCACCATCGGCCTCGTAGGCAACAGCTGATGCGCCCTGGGCAATAGCATCGGCAATGTGGGCACGGCCGTCAGTCTGACTGCCCGCCACAGCCAGGAACAGGTCGCCCGGACGGACTTTTCGGCTATCCAGCGTCAACTCGCGGATCAAAGTATTGCTATGCGCCTGCGGCAATAGCTGGTTCAGTGGCATCGGCACTAGCTACGTCCCCCCTGCTCACTATTATTTTGCGCCATGGTTTCAGGCAGGTTATCGGGCCTGACATTCAGCAGGCGCAGCGAGCCGGCCATAATCCGGCTAAATGCCGGAGCGGCCACCAGCCCGCCGAAATAACCACCTTTGCTGGGCTCATCAATGACAATTGCCAGAGCAATACGCGGCTCGCTGACCGGCCCCACACCAGCAAACAGCGAACGATAGCTGTCTTTGGTATAGCCTCCGCCCTGTGTTTTTTTCGCAGTACCGCTCTTGCCCGCAACGTGATAGCCGGGAACTCTGGCGCGCTGTCCGCCACCCCCTTCTTCCTCTACCACAGAACGCAGCATTTCCAGCACGACCTGGCTGGTTTTGGGATTTAATACCTGCCGGCTGTCTACATCCCGATCTTTACGCAACAGTGACAAAGGCACGCTCACCCCGTTGTTGCCCAAAATTGCATAGGCGTGTGCCAGCTGCGCCGCTGTAACAGAAAAGCCATAGCCATACGCCATGGTTGCAGTTTCGGCTGCACCCCAGCGCCGGTATACAGGAAAGCGTCCTGCGCTTTCACCCGGAAAACTCAGCCCGGTATCAACACCAAAGCCGACCTGCTGCATCAGCTCTGCTATCGGCTCGGCACCAATATCAAGGGCGATTTTGGTAATGCCCACATTGCTCGATTTTTTCAGCACGTTAGTCAGATCCAGCACCCCCCCGCGTGACACATCGCGAATGGTGTACTTACCGATCCTCATTTGGCCATTGCCCACATCAACAGTGGAGGCGGGGTTCCAGCGTCCGCTGTCCAGTGCCGCTGCAATGGTAAACGGCTTGACTGTCGAGCCGGGCTCGAAAGCATCCACCAGAGCACGGTTGCGGCTACTGGTTGCGCTGTAGGAGGCCCTGTTGTTCGGGTTGTAGCTCGGATGGTTGGCCAGCGCCAAAATCTCACCGGTTTTCACATCAACCATAACCAGCGAGCCGGCCCTGGCCTGAAACTCCTGGATAGTACGCTGCAGCTCCCGGTGTGCCAGGTATTGCAGGCGAAGGTCAATCGACAGTGCAACCTGCTGCCCTGCCTTGGCGTTTTTAACCACCTGTACATCGGCAATGATCTGGCCTTTGCGGTTTTGTACCACTCGGCGCTTGCCCGGAATACCAGCCAGCCACTCGTTATAAGCCAGCTCAACGCCTTCACGCCCGTTTTCATCAATATCCGTCAGGCCAACCAGGTGGGCGGTCACCTCGCCTGCCGGATAGTAACGCCTGAACTCTTCCCGCTGGTACACACCGTCAATGGCAAGCGCCATGACTTCCTCCCCCCGGGCCGGTGTCACACCCCGCTCAAGGTACATAAAACTGCGAGCGGCATTCGCCTCAATGCGTGCAGCCAGCTCTGCCGGCTTGACGTTTAGCGCAGCGGCCAGCAGCGGCCAGTGCTCACGGGCAGCCATCAACTCACGAGGATTGGCCCACAGGGTAGTCATCAAAGTGCTAACAGCCAGCGGCTCGCCATTGCGATCGGTAATGATGCCGCGATGAGCGCCAATTTCGACATGGCGCAAACTGCGCTTGTCACCCTGCTCGGCGAGAAAGTCATGACGCACCGTATGCAGCCAGACAATGCGTCCGGAAACCGCCAGCGCCAGCCCAAACAGCGCCAGCACCGTCAAGCCAAAACGCCAGCCGCCCTGCAAGCGCTGCCACAGGTCGCGCCAGCGGCCCACCCCTTTATGGACACCTGTCATGGCGACACCATCCGTACTCTGCCAGGCTCCGGCACATGCATGTCCAGCTGCTCAACCGCAAGTTTTTCAATTCGGTTGTGAGCAGTCCAGGTGCTGTGCTCAAGCACCAGTCGTGCCCACTCCGCTTGCAGCTTGTCCCGCTGTTTCATCTCGACAAACAGGGTATTGAGCAGCTGTCGGCTGGCGTGCGCCGAATAAGCAACCACTATCGAGCTGCCCAGCACCGCCAAAAACAGCAGGGTGATTGGCAAGCTCAATGGCGGCAGGCGGCGTGCCAGAAGCCCCCGGTTCATTACAGCTTCTCCGCCACACGCATTACCGCACTGCGGGCACGCGGATTTGCCTGCAGCTCTTGCCGGTCGGCATATTGCGGCTTGCCCAGCAGCTTGACAACAGGCACAAAGGGCTCTGGACGCACCGGCAAATGACGCGGCAAATTGTCTGCCTCGCCCCGTACCAGCTTGCGCATGAAATGTTTGACGATGCGGTCCTCCAATGAGTGAAAGCTGATAACCACCAGCCGCCCGCCAGGTGCCAGGCACTCAACTGCCGCCTGCAAGCCCAGCTCAAGATCGCCCAGTTCATTATTGATATGAATACGCAACCCCTGAAAGGCCCGGGTCGCCGGATGCTTGCCTTTTTCCCAGGCCGGATTGGCTGCGCTGACCACGTCAGCCAGGTCGGCGGTACGGGTAAATGGCTTTTCTTCACGTCGCTGCACAATCGCCTGCGCCATGCGACGGGCAAAGCGCTCCTCACCGTATTCTTTGAACACGCGGGCAATCTCTTCAACCGGAGCCTGCGCCAGCCATTGTGCTGCAGTGATGCCCGCATCCGGATTCATCCGCATGTCCAGCGGACCGTCATGGCTGAAACTGAAGCCGCGCGATGCATCATCCAGCTGCGGCGAGGAAACACCAAGGTCCAGCAAAACACCATCAATTTTGCCAGCCAGCCCCCGCTCTTCGAGCTCTTCGCGCATGTGTGCGAAACTGCGCTGCACAATCGAAAAGCGGTTATCTTTCTGCGCCAGCACTGCACCTGCAGCTATAGCTTCCGGGTCTTTGTCAAAGCCCAGCAAAAAGCCCGTCTCTCCCAGCTGTTGCAAGATCTGCCGACTGTGGCCACCACGACCAAAAGTGCCATCTACATAGTAGCGACCGTCACGCACCTGCAGGGCTTGTACGGCCTCATCCAGCAAAACGCTGATGTGCTTGTGTTCGCTGCTCATGATCAAAGCACCAGGTTGCGAAGTTCTTCGGGAATGTCATTTTGCTGCACGAAGCTGATGTCCTGCTCACACTGCGCCTGCCACTGCTCCTCGTCCCAGACCTGAAACTTGTTCAGCATGCCAACCAGGGCCACATGCTTGTCCAGCCCAACCCGGGCACGCAGTGGTGCCGGCACCAGGAAGCGGCCATTGCCGTCCAGCTCTACATCTACGGCATTTCCCACCAGCAAACGTTGCAAACGGCGCGCCTCGGGCAGCATGGACGACATGCTGCGAATCTGGGTTTCAACACGGTCCCATTCGTCCATCGGATAAAGACACAGGCACGGCTCATGGAGATCAATGGTGACAACCATCTGACCTTCACAACGCTCATCAAGCTCCTGGCGATAGCGACTCGGCATCGCCAGACGCCCTTTGGCGTCCAGATTGATAGAACTGGATCCGCGAAACATTCGTGTGCATTCCAACTGTGGGAGGCGCGCTCAAGCAGAAAAACCCACTTTTCTCCACTTCACGCCACTTCTGCACACTATAAAAACCACCCTGCAGGCCGTCAAGCACAAATCCGAGAAAAACCCCTTATATGACGGACACTTAGCATTTTTGTCAGTTCTGCTTCAGGTTTTACATAAAGACAGCAAAAACCGCACCTTGCGACTCAATCGCATGGCACGCAAAGTTAAAGTGATTTATGAGGACGGGCCTGCCCGGCAGGCGAAGGAAAAAGCAAGAGCCGGCCTGTAAGCCGGGTTCTGTCGTGGACAGTCATTCATCTGGGATCGTCATCACTGACGAACTCAAGCGACCTACCCGAATCCAGCGCGGGCCACGCCAATGGATTCCTATTTGGTCTTGCTCCCGGCGGGGTTTGCCTGGCCACGGACTGTTACCAGCCGTGCGGTGCGCTCTTACCGCACCTTTTCACCCTTGCCGGCGCTAGTGCGCTTAGGCGGTTATTTTCTGCGGCACTTTCCGTAGGCTCGCGCCTCCCAGGAATTACCTGGCGCCTTGCCCTGTGGAGCCCGGACTTTCCTCCCTCTGCCCGGCCCAGGGGCCGGGAGACAGCGACTGTCCGGCCGGCTCTTGCCCGCACAGGGTAAGGCCGTACTCTCAAACATGCAAGTCCTGTCTGACAGCCAAAGTCAGGCCCCACGCACCTATCAGCCCGAGCCGGACAGACCGGGTCACAGCATAAAACAACAGCCGGCCGCACGCTGCCCACACCTGCCGGGCAGAACTTGCCAGTCACCCTGAGCAGCTTGCGTACAACAGTCCAAGCGGCCAGACTATACGGCTGTTTGTACTACAGCATCAGGCTTTACCATGAACCCATTGCTTGACACTCTGGTTTCACTGCTCGACATGGAGCAGCTGGAAACCCATCTTTTTCGTGGCGCCAGCCAGGACCTTGGCTTTCGCCAGCTGTTTGGCGGCCAGGTACTGGGCCAGGCCCTGTCTGCTGCCAGCAAAACAGTGGATCCGGACCGTCAGGCCAATTCCCTGCATGGCTATTTTCTGCGCGCCGGCGATGCCGGCAAACCGGTCATCTACCAAGTGGAACCTGTACGTGATGGCGCTACATTTTGCACCCGCCGGGTGATGGCAATCCAAAATGGCCGCCCCATCTTTACTTGCAGCGTTTCGTTTCACATTCGCGAAGAGGGCTTTCAGCACCAGATGCAAATGCCCGATGTCCCCATGCCCGAAGAACTGGTGCCCGACAACGAGCTGACCGAAGAGCTGTCACGCGCCTTAAATGACGAAAAACGGGTCAAGATGCTGCGCGAAAAACCGATCGAAACCCGTGCCGTCCAAGTACTTGATCCACTCAATCCGGAAAAAACCGCACCTGCCAAGCACGTCTGGTTCAAGGCTGACGGCCAGCTGCCTGACTGCCCGGCCCTGCATCGCTACCTGCTGGCTTATACATCAGACTTCAGCCTGCTAACCACATCCCTGCTGCCCCATGGCGCATCCATCTGGCAACCGCAAATGCAGGTCGCCAGCCTCGATCACGCCATCTGGTTTCACGACAATGTGCGCATGGATGAGTGGCTGCTATACAGCATGGACAGCCCCTGGGCTGGCGGTGCGCGCGGGTTTGCCCGCGGCAGCATTTTTACCCGCGACGGCCGCCTGGTCGCATCCGTTGCCCAGGAAGGACTGACCCGCATACGTCACGACTGGCTCAACAAGGAGTGCTAACCGCATGCCTGCTTTCCTGCATGATTGCCAACACTGGGTGTTCGACATGGACGGCACCCTGACGCGTGCTGTCCACGATTTTGGCTATATTCGCCACCAGCTGAAAATCCCGCCAGAGGCTGACATTCTCGGTCACCTGGACAGCCTGCCGGCCGCCGAGTCCCGGGCGGCACACGCCTGGCTGTTTGAGCATGAGCGCGAACTGGCTGAAGCCTCCATTCCCGCCCCGGGTGCAGTAAAGCTGGTACAGCACCTGTACGAACACGGTCATCACCTGGCCATCCTGACCCGTAATGCCCACGAACTGGCCCGAATCACCCTGCAGGCCATCGGCCTTGCGCACTGCTTTACACCACAAAATACCCTCGGACGCGAACAGGCTGCACCCAAGCCCGCGCCCGACGGCATGCTGAAAATCGCCCGCAACTGGCAAGTCGACAGCAGCAAGTTATGCATGATCGGAGATTTTCATTTTGACCTGACCAGCGCACGGAATGCCGGTTCGCGAGCCGTCCTGGTCAACCAGCCCTGCAATCCCTGGCCCGAGCTAACCGACCTTCACGCTCCGGACTGCAGCGAACTTCTGACACTGCTGCAAACATCGCGGACAGGCTAACACCGCCACCCGGCTGTCCAGCCGCGGAACAGCGCCTGCATGCAAGCAACAAAAAAGCCGCTAACACTCCGAGCAGGAGCTAACAGCGGCTTTTTTGCGAATCTCTTCAGGAAACCCTTCAGCCATGGTACGACTGCGGTCAGACAGCTGTGGGTAGACAGCTGTCACAAGAGGGCTGGCGGCCGGTAAGCCTGCGTACCCGATTCCTCCGGCGGGCCCTGTCAGCAAGGATGCTTTGCAAGGCCTTTGGTTGCTATCCATTATAAGGAAACACCACGAAACAAAATTGCAAAAACGGCAGTTTTTATACAAAAACAAGCATACAAAACCAAAAAAAGGATATTATAAGCAATAACTATTCAACCCAGAGAGAATCTTCGCATGGAACGACTCGACCGCTTCGATATCCGCATCCTTGATGCCCTGCAAAAAGATGGCCGCATGTCCAACCAGGAACTGGCCGAGCAGATCGGCCTCTCCCCTTCTCCCTGCTCGCGGCGGGTGCGTCAGCTGGAAGACCACGGCTATATCAGGCGTCATGTTGCCCTGCTGGAGCCGAAGAAACTTGGGCTGACCCTGACCGCCTATGTGTTGATCGGCATGGACCGACACACCCCCGAGCGCTTCGCCAACTTTCAGGGCCACATCACCCAGTGGGACGAAGTACAGGAGTGCAGCCTGATCACCGGCATGGATGCCGACTACCAGCTCAAGGTGGTAGTACCTGACATGGACCACTACCAGAGGTTTTTACTGGAAAAACTAACCCGCATAGAAGGTGTAACCAGTGTACGCTCCAGTTTTGTACTGAATCAGGTGCTGTTGTCCACTGCGCTGCCTCTGGGCCACCTGCAAAGCTGACCCGATATTGCCTCGTCTGCAGCAATATACGCTTCTGGCGTCAACTTTATGTATAATGCCGCCCGCCTGCAGCAATGAATCCTGACCATCAAACAGATTGTTAAAAACCGGCTGCAAGAGACGACACGGCCTTACAGCCACTCACGGGAAAGAAAATGGAAACCGAAGCTTTCGAAGAACTGATGACAACCCTGCTGGTAGGCGGGCTGATTCTGTTTATGGGATTTATTGTCTGGGATCTGGCTAAAAAATCGAAAGCCGGACGCTATGGCACAGCGGTTCTGTTTTTTGCCCTGGGGCTTGGGGTTTTTGGCTTTATAGCCAAGACCATCATCATCGCCATCAAAGGCTTGTGATACAAACTCCCGGTTCTTGCCGGGCAAGTTTTTACTACCACCAACAAGGCTGACCTGCCTTATCCACCTGACAGCATATACACCTGATGAATTCCGCCGACCAAGTGATGCAGAGCTATGGACGCTGCTGCCGCTCCAATGAGTTTTTTGACACCTTTTACCGTATCTTCCTTGCCAGCTCACCCGAAGTCCGGGCCAAGTTTGCCAACACCAACATGCAAGCGCAAAAGCTGTTGCTGCGACAAGGCATCATGAATGTCGTGCTGTATGCACGCGGCATGCCGGACACCAAACTGCGCGCACTGGGCTGCTCCCACTCCCGCAAAGGCATGAACATTCGGCCCGAGCTATACAAACTGTGGACCGAGTCACTGTTAAAAACCGTTCGTCATCACGACAAGGAAGCCAGTACAGACACCCTGCAGGCCTGGGCCGAAGTGATCCAGAAAGGAGTTGGGGTCATCCTTGAAGAATATTGAAACTGTTACAGTGGCAGCTTGCGCCACTGTCCGGGCAACAAGCCACCAAGCTCCCAATCACCAATACGCACACGCACCAGCCGCAGGGTCGGCAAGCCCACAGCTGCCGTCATCCGCCGCACTTGCCGGTTGCGTCCCTCGCAGATGCTGATTTCCAGCCAGCTGTCCGGCACTGTTTTACGATAGCGCACCGGCGGATCTCGCTGCCAAAGATCAGGCTCGGGCATTTCTTTTACCCGCGCCGGCAGCGCAGGCCCGTCCCTGAGCATGACCCCAGCCTCCAGTTGACGGATCTGCTCCGGCTGCACCCTCCCTTCCACCTGTGCCCAGTAAGTTTTCCACACCCGGTGACGCGGCTCACTGATGCGTGCTTGCAACTTGCCGTCATTGGTCAGCAACAGCAACCCTTCACTGTCACGGTCCAGCCGTCCGGCCGGATAAACGCCCGGACAATCAAGCCAGTCCTTGAGGGTAGCCCGCCCCTGGTCATCGGAAAACTGAGTCAATACACCGTAGGGTTTGTTCAGGGCAATCAGCACCGGCTCGGCTGTCCGTTTCCGGGTGGCTGGACGCCGGTTCCTGCCTGTCCGCCGCCTCAAGTCAGCTGCTCCAGGCCACAAGCAGCTCGGCAAACTCTTGCAGCCAGGGCACTGCATCCTGCTCGGGCGTTACGCTTTCGCTGGCATCCAGCCGCAAAGTATCCTGCAGCATGACGAGCCCCAACTCATCGGCCAGAGCTTCCAGTTCATCGGCTGCCAGGCAAAAGTTATCACCATAACCGGCATCACCCAGCCCTATAATGCCGACCGGACGGCCGGCCCAGTCCGGCTGCTGCGCCTGCAAGGCATCCACCAGTGGTTGCAGTCGCTCCGGCAACTCGCCCATTCCAGTGGTGGAGGCAATCAGCAACAAAGCATCCGGCTCCTGCTGCAACAACTCTTGCAACTGCCAATGCTGCTGATATGCCACATCCAGGCCGGCCGCGGACAGCAGCTCACTGGCCCGCCAGGCCACCTCTTCGGCAGTACCAAAAACTGTACCGGACACAACCACGATACGCATGCAGCCTCCCAAAAAACATCCGCGCAAGCCCCATGGCGGCAAGCGGCGGTACAGCAAATAACAAGAAAAGATGTTAATCTGGATCAAACTTGACGGCAGCCTAACAAGCCAAACAACGATCGGCAAGCCAGAAACCACCGAGGTATCCGTTTGTCCACCCCGCTCCCCGTTCTTATTACCGGTGCCGCCCGCCGCATTGGTCTGCACTGCGCACGCCAGCTCATCAAGGCTGGCCAGCCGGTCATCATCAGCTACCGCAACCATCGTGCCGCAGTCGACGAGCTCACTGAAGCCGGCGCACTGTGCCTGCAAGCGGACTTTTCCAACGAAACGGGCATAACCTCCTTTATTGACACGCTGCAGCAGCACACAAGCGGCTTGCGTGCCATCATTCACAACGCCTCCTGCTGGCAGGCCGACCCACAGCCGCCTTCCGGCCGTGCCTTTGCCGAGCTGTTTCATGTGCACATGCTGGCCCCCTACCTGATCAATCTTGCCTGCGAGCCCCTGCTGCGCAAGAGTCCGGTCGCCGACATCATTCATATCAGCGATGATGTCACGCGCCGTGGCAGCCACCACCGCGTCGCCTATAGCGCCAGCAAGGCTGCGCTGGACAATATGACCCTGTCATTTGCCAGCCAGTTTGCACCTCATATCAAGGTCAACGGCATCAGCCCGGCGCTCATCATGCTGCACCCCGAAGACAGTGAGGAGTATGCACAGCAAGCCAGGGACAAGTCCGCACTGAAAGTTGTCCCCGGTCCCGAAGTGGTCATGCAGGCAATAGAGTACTTGCTGAATAATCCATATGTTACAGGCACCACCCTGTCCCTGAATGGCGGTCGCCATCTGAAAAGCTGAAAAGGAAACCTATCCAATGAGTGAAGATCTGGCCAAACACTACTACGCGATCCTTGAAGGGCTGGGCGAAGACCCGCAGCGCGAAGGCCTGCTTGACACCCCCAAACGGGCCGCCAAAGCCATGCAATACCTGTGCAACGGCTACAGCAAAAACCTTGACGAGGTAGTCAATAACGCCCTGTTCGAATCCAGCAGCGAAGAGATGGTGATCGTACGCGACATTGAGCTGTACTCCCTGTGCGAGCATCATTTGCTGCCCTTCATCGGCAAGGCCCATGTAGCCTATATACCGACCGGAAAGGTCATTGGCCTGTCGAAGGTGGCACGCATTGTGGACATGTATGCCCGTCGCCTGCAGATCCAGGAAAACCTGACCCGCCAGATTGCCGATGCCGTCATGAGTGTAACCAGCGCTGCCGGTGTGGGCGTAGTGATCGAAGCCAAACACATGTGCATGATGATGCGTGGTGTAGAAAAACAAAACTCGGTGATGACGTCCTCCTCCATGCTGGGCAGCTTCCGCAGCTCGGTGAATACCCGCCAAGAGTTTCTGCAACTGATTCGGGGGCACTGATATGCAGATGCTAGAGCCCGGGCTGGCGCGCATCCGCATCAAGGATTTGCGCCTGCGCACCTATATAGGAATAAACAAGGATGAAATCAACAACAAGCAGGACATCCTGATCAACGTACGGATTCTCTACCCTGCCTGCAAGGCTGTTGACAGCAACCGGATCGACGATGCCCTGAACTATCGCAGCATCACCAAGGCCGTGATCGAGCTGGTTGAAAACAACCGCTTTGCCCTGCTCGAACGCCTGACACAAGAGGTGCTGGACTGCGTCATGGGCTTTAGCCAGGTTTGCTACGCTGAAGTGGAAATTGACAAACCGCACGCCTTGCGTTTTTCCGACTCAGTTTCAATCACCCTGGCGGCGCAGCGTGATGCATGACTCACTGCAAAAATTTATTGGCAGCCTAACTTCGGGCCGGCACGCGTTTGCCGACACCCTGGCTTTTGTTAAGCGACATTACGACTATCAACCACAGCCATTTCACAATGGCCCTCTACACAACGCAGCTGACGAAAACCAGGGGTCGTGCAAAATCCTCGGCCTGGCCCTGCTGGAGGGACTGGACCGCGAGCAGGCCCTGCTCTGTTTTGGCGAACACTATCGCCATGTTTTGGCCAGCCCCGATGGCAGTGATCACGCCAACATCAGGCAACTGCTGCAAACCGGCCTTGAGCAGGTGAGTTTCTGCACCTTGCCGCTCGCCCGCCGAAACACACTGTAACGCCAAACATTCCCAAGCAGCCATCGTCCACAGACCGGTCACCTGCAAGTGAATTCGAGCCTACAGCAACCCCGCCATTTCGAACGCATTCGCTCCCGCTGCTTTGACTCCCCTCATGGCAACCCTCAATAACAACGACAGCATCCAGCCACACAGGTCACGAAGGGGGAAACCACAGCAAATTATCCACTGGCGATGCGATTTTAAACAGTACCAACCATGCCGGCCCCGCATAATGCCTTGCCCGCCAAAGAGCAGATCAGCTACACGAAAACTTAAAGCCCCTGCTCCAGCCCCCACTGATACAGCAGGTTTTTGCGTACACCGGTGATCTGCGCCACCAAAGCAGCAGCCTTTTTCAGTGGCAACTCCGCAACCAGCAGCTTCAGGATGCGCTGCGACTCGGCATCCACCGCATCCTTGCCCGCTTTTTCGTTCAACCCCTCGACCAGTAAAACGCACTCTCCCCGCTGCTGGTTGCTGTCAGTGGCAATCCATTGGGCCAGCTCGGCCAAAGAAGCACCATGAATGGTTTCGAAGGTTTTGGTCAGTTCGCGAGCCAAAACCGCCTGGCGCTCACCCCCAAAAACCTCGGCCATTGCCAGAACTGACTCGAGCAGCCGGTGGGGCGCTTCATAAAAAACCAGTGTGCGCGCCTCCTGTGCCAGTGCCTGCAGGCGGGCTGCACGGGCGTTGCTGCGCGCCGGCAGGAACCCCTCAAAGACAAAGCGATCCGATGGCAAGCCAGCCGCCGACAGCGCAGCAATGGCGGCGCAGGCACCAGGTACAGGGACTACGCGAACTCCGGCCAAGCGTGCGTGTCTGACCAGGTGATACCCTGGGTCGGACACCAACGGCGTACCCGCATCACTGATCAGGGCCAGAGACTCGCCGGCCAGCAGCCGCTGCACAAGCGCATTACTGCTGGTACGTTCGTTGTGGTCATGGCAAGGCACCATCGGGGTAGTAATATTGAAATGCTCCAGCAACCTGGCCGAATGACGGGTGTCCTCGGCTGCAATCAGGTTCACCCGGGCCAGGACCTGCCGTGCACGCTCGCTAATGTCCTGCAAGTTGCCGATTGGCGTGGCAACCACATACAGGGTACCCATGACCGGATCACTCACGGCATTACTCCTAATAAAGCAAAAGCGTATTGTAGCCTAATGCAACAGCATGACGTCGCACCGACTGCACGCCTTGGGTACAATACATCCACTATTGACAATCATCAGGAACAGACTGTCCATGTTTCAATCCCTGCGCTTACCCCTGGCCCTCGGCCTGACCCTGGCACTTGCCGCCTGCGCCACTGGCACCAGCAATACCCTTGGCTCGCTGCCCGACTCCCGCAATACTGATCTTGACCGCACCCTGGCAGCTGCCGACAAGAAAAAAGGCGCAGACGCGATCAGCCTGTACCTGGCCGCTGCCGACCTGGCCTGGCAGCAGGGCGACAGTTTCAAGGCGCGCTCACTGATTGAGTCCCTTGATCTTGAACAAGGCTCACCGGCACAGGTGATATTCGCCAACACACTGTCGGCCGAGCTGGCACTGGAGCGCAAGCAACCGGAGATGGCCCTGCAACTGATGCAGGCTCCGGCTTTCGAGCGACTGGCCGAGCTGCCTGTAAAACAGCAGATCCGCAGTCAACAAGCCAAGGCCCGCGCACTTGAAGCGACCGGGCAACTGCTGCCAGCAGTTCGTGAGCGTATTTTTACCGCCGGCCTGCTTGAAGGTGCTACAGCCACCAACAACCTGGAAAGCATCTGGTCCCTGGTCAGCCGTCTCCAGACTCCACTTGAAACACACCACGACGAGAACGAGCTGCGTGGCTGGTTGGCCTTGGCTGCCATAGTGCGCAGTAGCGGGTCCTTGCCAGACAAGCAGCAAAAGCTTCGCGACTGGATCACCACCAATAGCGAACATCCGGCTGCCCGCCAGCTTCCTGCCGAGCTGAACACCCTGCTGACCTTGCAACCCAAGCCCCTGCAGCGTGTAGCCCTGCTACTCCCAAGCAATGATCGTAACCAAAAGGTGGTCAACGCACTGCGCAACGGCTTTCTTGCTCGCTACTATCAGGCGCGCGAAGCAGGCCATGATGTCCCCGAGCTGGTTTTTTATGACAGCAGTCAGGTTGACAGTCTTGGCGAGCTCTATCAGCACCTGCAACAGCAGCACGTCGACCTGCTGATAGGCCCCTGGGAAAAAACACTGGTGCGCCAGCTTGCCGCTCAGTCCGCGCTCCCTGTACCCACCCTCGCCCTGAACTATGCTGACAGCAGCAACAGTCTTACGCAAGGGCTGTACCAATTTGGCCTGTCCGCCGAAGATGAAGCGCGTGCGGCAGCAAATCGTGCCTGGTCTGATGGCATGCGCAACGCAATGATTCTGGTGCCTGCCGGTGACTGGGGGCGCCGCGTCCAGACTGCATTCAGTGAGCAGTGGCAGCAGCTGGGCGGCGAAATCAAAGAAAGCCTCTACCTGGGCCAACCTGTTGAGCTTGCGCAGCAGCTGGCCAGCGCACTGCGATTGCGCGACAGTGAAGCGCGCAGCAAAAAGCTGGCAAACACACTGGATACCCGTGTTCACAGCCAGCCCGCCCGCCGGCGTGATGTGGATTTTGTATTCCTTGCCGCGCCCTCACAGCAGGCCAGACAAGTACGCCCCACACTCATTTTCCAGTACGCCGGCGACTTGCCCGTATACGCAACCTCTGCCATCAACCCCGGCAATCAGGATGCAGGGCTGCTGCACGACCTTGACGGTATCAGCTTTACCGAAATTCCATGGCTGCTGGACGACCAGGACCCGCTTAAACAGCAAGTCATCAAGCACTGGCCCGATGCCGCCGGCCTGATGGGACGCTTTTATGCGATGGGCGCTGACGCCTACCAGCTCGCCGTACAGCTGCAACTGCTGCAAGCGGTCCCCAACACCAGCACTGACGGCCTGACCGGGCGCATGCAACTTGATCCGCAAAACAGGGTCAAACGCGGTACCGGCTGGGCACAATACAACAACGGCCAGCTGGAGTTGCTACCCTGAACCGGAAACAGCTTGGCCAGCAAGCCGAGGCGCATGCCCTGGAGTTTCTGAGTCGCCAGGGCCTGCAGCTGGTCAGCCGCAACTGGCACTGTCGCTACGGCGAACTGGATCTGGTCATGCTTGATCAGGCCACGCTGGTGTTCATTGAGGTGCGCTACCGCAGCAGTACCGGGTACGGCGGAGCGCTTGAAAGCATTACACCGGCCAAGCAGGAAAAAATCATGCTGGCAGCACAGTGCTTTCTAGAACAGCACATGCAATGGCAGGACCATGCATGCCGCTTTGATGTCATGGCCTACAGCGGCCGCCAGGTGAACCGCCAATTCCACTGGCTCAAACACGCATTTATGCTTTAATTGCAAAGCATCCAAAACAGTTATAGGTACATCATGCAAAACAGAATTCAGCACATGTTCCAGGCCAGCATAGATACCAAGCAGCAGGCGCTGCAGGCGCTGCCGGGAGCCATCGAACAAGCCAGTCTGTTGATGGTCAATGCTTTACTTAGCGATAACAAAATTCTCAGTTGTGGCAACGGTGGCTCGGCTGGAGACGCACAACACTTTTCTTCCGAGATGCTGAACCGCTTTGAGCGTGAACGCCCCAGCCTGCCGGCACTGGCTCTGACCACCGACAGCTCGACAATCACCTCAATAGCCAACGACTATAGCTATGAAGAGGTGTTTTCCAAACAAATCCGCGCCTTGGGACAACAGGGTGACATATTGCTGGCCATCTCCACCAGCGGCAACTCTGCCAACGTGGTTCAGGCCATTCACGCTGCTCACGACCGAAACATGAAAGTCATTGCCCTGACCGGTCGTGACGGCGGCTGCATGGCTCCTTTGCTGCAACCAGACGATGTAGAAATCCGGGTGCCTTCCAGTGTTACCGCACGCATCCAGGAAGTTCACCTGCTGGTCATACACTGCTTGTGCGACCTGATTGACCGTCAACTGTTCGGGAGCGAAGAGTAATGCGCCAAGTCATTGCCCTAGTTTTCCTCTCTCTGCTATTGGGTGCCTGCGGGGCACGCAGTCCGGGCAACAAGGTGGATGACCAGGTCATCCATCCGAGTGTAAACCGCGCCATCCGCGATGCGCATCCGGACCTGAAGCGGCCGACATCCCATACTGTAGTGACCAGCTACAACGGAGTCATCCTGATTGCAGGCGAAACCCCGCGTGAAGACCTAAAACAAATGGCCACCCGTGCGGCCAAGGGTGTAAAGGGAGTCAAGGTCGTGCACAATGAGCTGCGCGTTACGGCTCCGACGCCTGCGAGCATCCGTGCAAACGATACCCTGCTCACCGCCAAAGTAAAAGCGCGCCTCACCGCCGAAGCCGATGTACCATCAACCAAGGTAAAAGTGGTTACTGTCAACGGCACAGTTTATTTGCTGGGTATCGTCACCCGCACTGAAGCCGATAACATCACCCGCGCTGTACGCCAGGTGGGCGGAGTACAAAAAATCGTACGGCTGTTTGAGTACATCAATTAAGCCGCAAACCATTACCCGGACAAAGTAAAAAGCCTCTTGTACACGTACAAGAGGCTTTTTTTATTTGACAAGCCGCAACCCGGGCCTGCCACCGAGGGGCCTGGGTGGGTCCGGGGTTGGGTCTTCCTCAGGCTCCTGGACGCCTTCACGCTGCTCGTCATCAGCAGGCAGCTCCGGTTCAAAGAACATGCCCTGACCATTTTCCTGTGCATACACAGCCAGCACGGCCCCAACCGGAATCAGCAGCTGATGCGGCATTCCGCTAAAGCGGGCCTCAAAGCTGACAGTCTCGTTATTCATGATCAGGTGCCGGGTTGCCGCAGGAGACAGGTTAAGTACCATCTGGCCTTCATCTGCGAACCCGTCCGGTACCCTAACGCCAGGATTCGTGGTATCCACCAGCATGTATGGCGTGCACTCGTTGTCAACAATCCATTCATAGAGTGCCCTCATCAGGTACGGCTTGCTTGGGGTCATGGAAAACTCCTGCCTGTCAGGTCCTCATCAGGCGCTCAGCCTCACTCAGGCTGGCCTGAAATGCCGGGCGCGCAAAGTTGCGGCTCATATAGTCCAGCAAGGGCTGCGCCGCTCGCGGCAAATCAATGCCCAGCTCAGGCAAGCGCCACAACAGCGGAAGCAGACAACAGTCCACCAGTGTCAGCTCTTCACTCATGAAATAAGGCATGCTGGAAAAAACCGGAGCAACGCCAGTCAGGCTTTCGCGCAGTTCCTTGCGCGCCTTGGTACGGGCCGTTTCTTTGGTTTTTTTATCCAGAATCAAGTCTGCCTGGGCACACCAGTCCCGTTGAACACGATAAGCCAGCATTCGAATATCAGCACGGGCAACCGGGTAAGCCGGCAACAGTGGCGGGTGCGGATACCTTTCATCTAGGTACTCAAGGATGATCATGGAATCATATAGGGCCAAATCCCGATCCACCAGTGTGGGCACTGTACCATAGGGATTCACCTCGGCCAGATGCTCGGGATATTCGCCTTCAAGCACATCAATCAGGTCTGCGGCAACATCCTTTTCAGCCAGCACCAGACGTACACGATGTGAATATTGACATAGGGGATCGGAATAGCAACCCAGTCTGTTGGGTACAGCCATAGCTTACCTCCTGTAAGATGAGGCTCCCTTGTACACAACCCGATCGGTTGCATTATCGCAGCTGCGCCGTGCTGGCGAAACCACTGTACAGAGAGCAGAAAACGCACGCGCCCGAAAGGCGCGTGCGTTGGTTCGCAAAACTCTCGCTGCAATCTTATTTTACGTCTTTCCAGTACTCACGCTTGAGCAGATAGGCAAAGACAAAGAACACAGCCAGGAACAGCAACACATAAGTGCCGATGCGCTGACTCTTGAGCTTGACCGGGTTGGCCGAATACTCAAGGAAGGTCACCAGGTTTTTGACAGTCTCGTCAAACTCTTGCTCGGACATGCTGCCAGTACCTTTTTCTATGACCAGTTCGTCACAGGACTCTTCAGTAATCGGTGAACCAGTCAGCGGATCAAAAACTTTTTTACCGTTTTCAATCAGAGGCACCTGCTTGCAGTCGATCACCTGATTGCCTTGCAAGGCTACCAGCACATTGGGCATGCCGACGTTATCGAACACCTTGTTGTTGGCGCCCAGCGGGCGCGACGGATCTGCATAGAAAGTACGCAGGTAGGTGTACAGCCAGTCAGCGCCACGTACACGGGCGACCATGGTCAGGTCGGGCGGAACCACACCAAACCACTTCTTGGCCTGATCGTCAGTCATGGAAGTGCGCATATGGTCACCTATCTTGGCATCAGTAAACACGATGTTTTCCATCATGTCTTCTTCACTGATGCCCAAGTCGGTAGCAACCCGCTCATAACGCTGAAACTTCATGCCATGACAACCCAAGCAGTAGTTGACAAAGGTTTTCAGGCCGTCCTGCATGGCTGCCTTGTCACGCAGATCAATATCCACTTTGTCCAGCGGATAGGCTGCATGGCCAAACAGCGGCAATGCAGAGACCAGAATAGTAGCAATAATTTTTTTCATTAGCCTGTCACCCTTTCAGGAACCGGTTTGGTCTTTTCCATTCTGGTGTAAAAAGGCATCAGAATGAAATACGCGAAGTAAAGTACGGTACATACGCGTGACAGCAGTGTGAACTCCGGGGTTGGCGGCAACACGCCCATCACGCCAAGGATGATGAACGAGACACAGAAGATCCACAGCCAGATTTTGCTCATCCAGCCCTTGTAGCGCATGGAGCGGACCGGGCTGCGGTCAAGCCATGGCAAGACAAACAGCAGGGCAATAGATGCGCCCATGGCGATCACGCCCATCAGCTTGTCTGGCACTGCACGCAAGATGGCGTAGAACGGGGTGAAGTACCATACCGGTGCAATGTGCTCCGGAGTCTTCAGACCATTGGCCTGCTCGAAGTTCGGGCGCTCCAGGAAGTAGCCGCCAAACTCCGGCATAAAGAACACCACAAAACAAAACACAAACAGGAATACCACTACACCAACGATGTCTTTCACCGTGTAATACGGGTGGAAAGGAATACCGTCCAGCGGAACGCCGTTTTCATCTTTGTGCTTCTTGATATCCACACCGTCAGGGTTGTTGGAACCCACTTCGTGCAGGGCCAGGATGTGCAGCACAACCAGCGCCAGCAAAACTATCGGCACTGCAATCACGTGCAGGGCAAAGAAGCGGTTCAGGGTGATGCCAGAAATCAGGTAGTCACCACGGATCCATTCGGTCAGGTCGGCACCGATCACTGGAATGGCACCAAACAGCGAAATAATCACCTGGGCACCCCAGTAAGACATCTGTCCCCATGGCAGCAGATAGCCCATGAAAGCTTCAGCCATCAGCGCCAGATAGATCAGCATGCCGAAGATCCACACCAGCTCGCGCGGCTTCTGGTACGAACCATAGAGCAGGCCACGAAACATGTGCAGATAAACCACCACAAAAAAGGCGGACGCACCCGTAGAGTGCAGGTAGCGCAGAATCCAGCCGTACTCGACATCACGCATGATGTATTCGACCGAGGCAAAGGCACCCTCAGCCGAAGGCTCATAGCTCATGGTCAGCCAGATGCCGGTCAGGATCTGGTTAACCAGAACCAGCAGGGCCAGAGAGCCAAAGAAATAGTAGAAGTTGAAATTCTTGGGTGCATAGTACTTGGATAGATGGTCTTCCCACATTTTGGTGGCCGGGAAGCGGGCATCAACCCATTCCATGAACTTGCTCATCAGGCAGTCTCCTCATCCACACCAATAATCACCACATCATCCGTTTCGTACGAGTGTGGCGGAACCGGCAGGTTCAAGGGCGCTGGCTGGGCCTTGTAGACTCGGCCGGCCAGATCGTAACGGGAGCCGTGACAGGCGCAGAAGTAACCACCCAGCCAGTCAGGTCCCAGGTCGGCAGGAGCCACTTCTGGACGGAAGCTCGGCGCACAGCCGAGGTGGGTGCAGATACCGAGAACAATCAGCAACTCCGAACGGATTGCACGGTTTTTGGGATCTACGTACTCAGGCTGGTCAGATTCTTTGGATTCAGGGTCAGCCAGTACGGGTTCGAGCTTTTCCAGCCCAGCCATAATTTCTGGTGTACGACGAACCACAAATACCGGCTGCCCGCGCCACTCAGCTACAACCTGCTGACCCGCTTCAACCTTACTGATGTTGATTCGCACCGGTGCACCTGCCGCCTTGGCCCTGGCGCTGGGTTGCCACGACCCCAGAAACGGGATGGCAGCCCCGGCCGTTCCTGCTGCACCCACCACAGAGGTGGCGGCAACAAGGAAGCGACGTCGGCCCGCATTCACGCCGTCATTGCTCATTAAGGTGTCTCCCATCAGCTCATCTGGCTTGCTATCAAGCCTTATAGTAAGAAAAAACCGGATGTTTTTTCAATTCAACGAATACTAAAGAAAAGCCATGCAATTGACAAGATTGACCTCTGTGCCAATCCGGGCTTTCAGCCTCTAATCTTGCAGACACTTAAGCCAGATCAAACCTCCAGACCAGTGCTCTGCATAAAAAAACGCCCGTCCGGATACGGAGCGGGCGTTTTTGTACAGCACAAAAGCGATTTAGCGCTTGGAGAACTGTGGACGCTTGCGTGCTTTGCGCAGCCCCACCTTTTTGCGCTCCACCTCGCGCGCATCGCGGGTAACGAGGCCGGCCTTGCGCAGTTCGCCACGCAGGGTTTCATCGTACTCTATTAGCGCACGGGTAATGCCGTGACGAATTGCCCCAGCCTGCCCAGTGGTTCCCCCACCGGCAACAGTAACAAAGACGTCAAATTTTTCGAGGTTTTCGGTCAGCTCCAACGGCTGACGCACCATCATGCGTGCAGTTTCACGACCAAAAAAATCTTCGAGGCTGCGGCTGTTGATGGAAATACTGCCAGTACCCGGACGCAGGAATACGCGAGCGGTTGCAGTCTTGCGACGGCCAGTGCCGTAGTTTTGATTTGCGGACATGATCTGATATTCCCGTTAAATCTTCAGTTCTTGGGGCTGCTGAGCAGCATGCGGATGCACGGTACCAGCATAGACTTTGAGCTTGCGGTACATATCGCGTCCCAGAGGCCCCTTGGGCAGCATACCCTTGACGGCACCTTCGATCACGCGCTCCGGGGCACGCTCAATCAGCTTTTCAAAGTTGATCGCCTTGATGCCACCCGGATAACCGGTATGAGAATAATAGATCTTGTCGGTGTTTTTCTTGCCGGTCACACTGACTTTCTCGGCATTGATGATGACAATGTAGTCACCTGTATCAACATGAGGGGTGTACTCGGGCTTGTGCTTGCCGCGCAGGCGACGTGCCACTTCAGTTGCCAAACGACCCAAGGTCTGGCCTTCCGCGTCGATCACGTACCAGTCGCGCTTGACTGTTTCTGGTTTTGCACTAAAAGTTTTCATTGATTATGGCCTCAGGACCGCACTGTATTATGGCGGTAATTCCTAATGGATAGTCTGATTCTTGGCTGACAGGACTGCTGACGACACTACTTCGTGGGGGCTCGGGTCTCGCGTCCTCATCTGTCCTGCACGGTGGACTTGGCATCTCTCCACCTGTCTTCCGGCCGGTAGGCTGCCCGGCCAAAAGAGTCGGACAATTATGCCCGGCTATAAAAAAATTGCAACCACAAACCATCCCCGGCAGCCAAGCCTTTGCCATCAGTACAGCACGGCAGCTATTATGGCAGCTTGCAGGCCAGATGCACCAGGGCACCAAGCCCACCATGGCCTGTGCACCCAAACTGGAGTTAGATATGTACTTTCCACCGCTGTTTTCAGCGTTGCGCCAAAGCTTCAAAGCTGGTTACACCTTCTCCGCCCTGCGTGGAGATGTCAGTGCAGGCATCACCATCGGCATCATTGCCATTCCACTGGCAATGGCCCTGGCCATTGCTGTTGGCGCCGCACCCCAGCACGGCCTTTACACCAGCCTGGTAGCCGGGTCGCTTATTGCCCTGACCGGAGGTTCCCGCTTCAATGTTTCCGGCCCGACAGCGGCCTTCGTTGTCATATTGCTGCCCATCACACAAAACTTCGGCCTGGGCGGCCTGCTGCTGTGCACTATGATGGCCGGCATCATTCTCATTTCGATGGGTGTTTTGCGTGCCGGTGCCCTGCTCCAGTACATTCCATATCCCGTGGTGCTTGGCTTTACCGCCGGGATTGGCGTGGTCATTGCCACACTGCAGATACCTGATGCGCTGGGGCTGGGCGACCTGGGCACCGCCAACAACTATATCGAACGCATTCAAACCATTGCAGGCGGCCTGCCCAACATCCGCCTTGGAGACACCCTGGTTGGTGCCCTAACCCTGAGCACCCTGATCATCTGGCCCCGCCTGTTTCCGAAAATCCCCGGTCACCTGATCGCCCTGGTGTTCGGCTCACTGCTTGGGCTGGTACTGGTTTATGCCGGTATCGATGTAGCAGTCCTGGGTGACCGCTTCAGCTATCAGGTCGACGGCGTCAGCCACCCGGGCATTCCGCCTTTCCTGCCGGATTTCGTTTTGCCATGGCAATTGCCCGGACCGGATGGCCAGCCACTGGAGCTGAGCTTCGAACTGTTCCGGCAGCTGCTGGCACCTGCCTTCGCCATTGCCATGCTGGGGGCCATTGAATCCCTGCTATGCGCCGTGATCGCAGATGGCATGGCCGGCACACGTCACAACCCCAATGGCGAACTGGTCGGCCAGGGCATCGGCAACCTGATTGCTCCGCTGTTTGGTGGCATCACCGCCACAGCAGCCATTGCCCGCAGTGCGGCCAACGTCCGCGCAGGTGCCTTCTCGCCCATTGCCGCCATTATCCACGCTGGCGTAGTACTGCTGGCCATTCTGGTGCTGGCACCCATTTTCACTCACCTGCCGATGGCAGCTCTGGCCGCCATGCTGCTAATGGTCGCCTGGAACATGAGCGAACCAAAGCATGTCTGGCATACACTGCGCATCGCTCCCCGCAATGATGTGCTGGTCCTACTGACCTGCCTTATCCTCACCGTGCTGTTCGACATGGTGCTTGCAGTAGGCGTCGGCTTGTTGCTGGCGGCCGGCCTGTTTATCAAGAGCATGAGTGACTGGACCGACACTGCCAGTGTCGACCGCAAACAGTTCCGGGAGCTGCACGACCTGCCAGACTCCGTCGCCCTGTACGCAATCAGGGGGCCGCTGTTTTTTGCCGCTGCTGAAAAAGCCCTAAGCACCCTGCGCCGCTTTACCCCCGGCCTGCAACTTGTGATCATCGACATGCGAGCCGTTTCCATGCTCGACATGACTGCCCTTGCTGCCCTGGTCAGCGTAGTCGAGGATTACCACAAGCAGGAAATCGGCATCATCTTCATGGGTGCTTCACCCAGGGTCAGACGTAAAATGCGCCGGGCCGGAATTCATGTGCAAAAAAACATGCTGGCCAACGCACCTACACCGACGCATGCCCGCGAACGTGCTCTTGGCTGGCTGCGCGCGCGTGGTATCGTACCGCCACCAGACTGCGTTACAGATCCACTCACCGAGCCCGTGGCCAAAACCCAACACCCGGCTGCTGTACTATCCGATGAGCAGCAGGTCACAGAACAGGAACACAAATCATAATGAACCGCCACAACTCCCGCCCGATTGTTTTGTGCCTTTCCGGCCACGACCCAATCGGCGGAGCCGGCTTACAGGCCGATATTGAAGCTATAGCTGCCCAACAGTGTCACGCTGCCCCCGCGGTCACAGCATTGACCATCCAGGACACTGCCAATGTCAGTGACTTTCGTGTGCTCGACCATGACTGGATCATCGCCCAGGCCAGAGCAATCCTGAATGACGTCCCCGTGGCTGCAATCAAGCTGGGCATGCTGGGTTCCGGCAGCATGGTGCGCACTGCCTGCGAAGTCATCCACATGGCATCCAGCGCCCCTGTCGTTTGTGATCCGGTTTTGCGCGCCGAAGGAGGTGGCGCACTGGGCGAAGATGATGTCGGCTACATACTGCGTGAAGAACTACTGCCGCTGGCCTTTATCGCCACACCAAACCTGCCCGAAGCGCGCATCATGGCCGAATTGCCCGATGGCACTGCCGACCAGTGCGCTGCCGTCCTGCTCAAATACTGCAAGAACCTGCTAATCACCGGTGGACACGGCCCGGAAAGCCAACTGCATAACCGTCTATACATGCAAGACGGCAGCTTCCATGACATCGTTCAGCAACGTCTGCCGGGCAAATATCATGGTTCCGGCTGTACCCTGGCCAGCGCCCTGACTGGCCGCCTGGCATTGGGTGAGGCACTGCCCGGCGCGGTCCAGTCGGCACTGGATTACACCTGGCGCACATTACGCGATGCCGAAGCGCCGGGCAAAGGACAATACATTCCGCGCCGTTTCCCGATAGCCTGATTGCACACCGGCCTCTATCCAGGCCAGCCGTACTGCCAATGATACGGGCAGCCTCTTCCTCTATTGGGAACCCCTTTTGCCGCAGCTCCAGCGACACTGCGGCATCCTGCCCAGCTACCAAAACACAAAACAGGGCTAGAATACTGCCACACCCATACCTAAAGCGAGGCGCGCACCCATGCAACGTAGAACCCTGCTCAAGACTGCCGGCCTGGCTATCGGCAGCGCTGCTGCCCTGACCACTTTGCCCCACCCTGCAGTGGCCGCCCTGTCCTCGCCCGGCCAGGCAGGCCCGGCGTCGCTGGATAACGAGCTGGAACAACACCCCCGCTGCATCATCTGCAACATGGACAGGCGCAAATTCCACTATTCTCGCCATGTGCTGTATTACACCGACCAGCACACTGAAGGCACCTGCTCGATCAACTGCGCCAGCGAAGCAATGCTTCGTGAGCGCAAACGTGGCTTCAGCGCCATTTATGCTGCAGACTTCGGCAGCCATAGCGACCCCAAGCCACTGATTGAGGTGACGCAGGCCACCTACCTGATCGGCTCCTCGCTGACAGGCGTGATGACGCAAGTCAGCAAGCACTCCTTTGCCCGTCGCAGCGACGCGGAGGCCGAAATGGCCCGTTCTGGCGGACAGCTGGCATCTTTCGAGCAGGCTGTCAGCTCTGCACTGGAAGACTACAGCCGGATGCTCACCCGGCAGTACAGCCGAGAGCGCCAAAACTGACCGCCAGTCGGGCGGCCTTTGCCGGAGGCAGCACAGCCTGTAGCATGATTCGCTCAGCCCGCCGTACACAACGGCGCCACCCCTGCAACAGGAGCCCGTCATGCACTCACATCACCTGCATGGACTGTATGCCATCACTGACAGCATCCTGCTCGCCGACGGCCGCCTGCTGCCCTTTTGTGAAGCAGCCCTGCGGGGCGGGGCACGCTTGCTACAATACCGTGACAAAAGCAAGGATGCGAAAAAACGTCTGCGCGAGGCAGACGCATTACGCAACTTGTGTGAAAAACACGGCGCCCGACTGGTCATCAACGATGACTTGCCGCTGGCCAAGCAGCTCGCATGCGACGTACACCTTGGCCAGAGCGACGGCAGCCTCATTGCAGCCCGTCAACAGCTGGGCCAGAGTGCCATTGTCGGTGCCACATGCCATCATCATCTGCATCTGGCAACAAAAGCCATTGCCGACGGTGCCAGCTATACTGCCTTCGGCCGCTTTTACAGCTCACAGACCAAGCCCGGCGAAAGCCTGGCCAGCCCTGCCCTGTTGCAACACGCGCAACATTTAGGTCGGCCGGCCGTTGCCATTGGTGGTATCACTCTCGATAACGCGCAACCCTTGATTGCCGCTGGAGCTGCTATGATAGCGGTCATTCACGCACTGTTTGCCGCCTCCTCGCCCGCCGAAGTAGAGCGCCGCGCCAGTGCCTTTACCCAATTGTTTTCTTGATTTCAGGAGCCATCCATGACCCGTTCCGCCACCCTTTTTGAAAACGCCCAACAACACATCCCCGGCGGCGTCAACTCGCCGGTGCGCGCCTTTGCCGGTGTCGGCGGCACACCCCTGTTCTTCAAACACGCCGAAGGTGCCTATGTGGTGGACGAGGACGACAAACGCTATGTGGACTATATCGGCTCCTGGGGGCCGATGATTCTCGGTCACGGTCACCCCGAGGTACTGGATGCGCTGCGCAACCAGCTGCAGCACGGCCTGTCCTACGGCGCACCGACCGCGCTGGAAGTGGAAATGGCCGACCTGGTCAGCCAGCTGGTGCCTTCCATGGAGATGATGCGCATGGTCAGCTCGGGCACCGAAGCCACCATGAGCGCCATCCGTCTGGCTCGCGGCTATACAGGCCGCGACAGCATTATCAAGTTCGAAGGCTGCTACCACGGCCACTCCGACAGCCTGCTGGTCAAGGCTGGCTCTGGCGCACTGACCCTTGGCGTACCCAGCTCGCCCGGCGTACCAGCGGCTTTTGCCCAACACACCCTGACCCTGCCCTATAACGATCTGGATGCCGTCGCCAAATGTCTGGCTGAAAAAGGCAAGGAAATCGCCTGCATCATCATCGAGCCGGTGGCCGGCAATATGAACTGCATTCCGCCGGTGGCCGGTTTTCACGAAGGCCTGCGCAAGCTCTGTGACGAACACGGCGTGGTACTGATTTTTGACGAGGTGATGACCGGTTTCCGCGTCTCCCTTGGCGGTGCCCAGGGCCACTACGGCATCACGCCGGACCTGTCCACCTTCGGCAAGGTGATTGGCGGCGGCATGCCGGTCGGCTGCTTTGGCGGCAAAAAAGAAATCATGTCGCACATTGCCCCGCTGGGCCCGGTGTATCAGGCCGGCACCCTGTCTGGCAACCCGCTGGCCATGGCCGCTGGTCTGACCACGCTGCGTCTGGTCAGCCAGCCCGGTTTCCACGACAAGCTAAACGACTACGCCAAGCGCCTGCTGGCCGGTCTGCAAGAACGTGCCGATGTTGCCGGTATCCCCTTCACCACCACCCAGGTGGGTGGCATGTTTGGCCTGTTCTTTACCGACAACAAGGACATCCGCAACTTTGACGATGCCGTGGCCTGCGATGTCGAGCGCTTCAAGAAGTTCTTCCACCTAATGCTCGATGGTGGCGTATATCTGGCACCAAGCGCTTTCGAAGCCGGCTTTGTCTCCGCTGCGATGGGTGACAAAGAGCTACAAATCACTCTGGATGCAGCAGAAAAAGCTTTCAGGGCTCTTTAACGCTGCGCCGTTTTCACAGGGTTTTCGCAGCTGCCAGTTCTAGTTGCACAGCGACCCGCCCAAGCAGCCACCCCCGGCAGGTGTGCCCAGGCTCTGGCGGGCTGCGGGCTGCGGGCTGCGGGCTGCGGGCACAGTTTGCACCACGGCTCAGCAGCGCCACAGCCCTGTACGAGCCACTTTAGTGGCGACCATTCTGCGACCCGGGTAACCACAGGTCGCGGCTAAAGCCGCTCATATAAAAACAGCGCCATTCCGGCTACGATTGAAACCCTCAGAGGATGCGAATTCATTCGCGCCGACAAGGGCTGTTGCGGCTGTTGCAGGTCCGGACTTATCCGGACAGCGCATCCGCCAGCACGTCCGGCAATGCACTGAGGCAGCGTATTTGTGCCGAGGGCATAGCCCCGCCCTGCCACTTTAGTCCGGCAGGATTGAACCAGACCGCATGCATGCCAGCGCTCAGGGCGCCAGCAATATCATCATGCGGATTGTCGCCCACATGCACTGCCTGTTCGGCTTCAACCCCCGCACGTCCCAAGGCGGCGCCAAAGGCTGCTGCATGAGGCTTGCCTACACCCAAGGCATCAGCATTCAGAGCAAAATCGAAGCAGTCACCCAAACCGACACGACGGATATCGGCATTGCCGTTGCTGAGCGTCCCCAGCAAATAGCCCTGCTGACGTAAGCGTTGCAGCATGGGTCGCACCTGCGGACTGATTTCAACTTTCTGCCGCTCGCCGAGAAAAAACTGGAAGGCTTCCTCAGCCAATAACGCCGCTTCCTCCGGCGCTACCCCTGCATCCAGATAAGCCTGGTACAACACCTGAAAACGCACCATGCTTACGCTATGACCAATCTGCGGCATCCGCTGCAGCACCTGCTCTTTGAGCTGCTGCAAACGCTGCAGGGTCATCAGTCCCAGCTGTGGAGAGCGCTGCGCCAGCCACTGCTGCAGCGCCTGCTCGGCGCTGGCAATCACCGGTGCGGTATGCCAGAGGGTATCGTCCAAATCAAAGGTGACCAGCCGGATATTTAGCTTCATCTATTCGGCCCACTCAAACAGTGCATCCAATGCTTGCTCAAGCCGCTCTACGGCAATCACCTGCATACCGGCCGGAGCCTGCTTGGGCGCATTACCCCTGGGCACTACGGCACGCTTAAAACCATGCTTGGCCGCCTCACGCAAACGCTCCTGACCACTGGGCACCGGGCGGATTTCACCCGACAGGCCAATCTCGCCAAACACCAGTAGGTCATGGGGCAATGCGCGGTTGCGCAGGCTCGACATGATGGCCGCCATCAGTGCCAGGTCCGACGCGGTTTCCAGCACCTTGACGCCACCCACCACATTAAGGAAAACATCCTGATCGTGGCTGGCAATGCCGCCATGACGATGCAAAACCGCCAGCAACATGGCCAACCGGTTATGGTCCAGCCCCAGCGTAACCCGGCGCGGATTGGCCAGGTGGCTGGTATCCACCAGCGCCTGCACCTCGACCAGCAACGGGCGTGAGCCTTCCCAGCTGGCCATCACCACACTGCCCGGCACTGCCGACTGGGCACGGTTGAGAAAAATCGCCGAGGGGTTGGATACTTCCCGCAAGCCCCGGTCGGTCATGCCAAACACGCCCAGTTCATTGACCGCGCCAAAGCGATTTTTCACCGCCCGCAGCATGCGCAGGCGGCCGTCGGCATCCCCCTCAAAATACAGCACTGTATCCACCATGTGCTCCAGCACGCGCGGGCCGGCCAGCGAGCCTTCCTTGGTGACATGGCCCACCAGAAAAATCGCCGTACCGGTCTGTTTGGCAAAGCGCACCAGCAAAGCCGTGCTTTCGCGCACCTGGGCGACACCGCCCGGTGCTGATTGCAGCTGCTCGGTATAAATAGTCTGGATCGAGTCGATTACCAGCACACGCGGTTTTTCGCGCTGGGCCACGGCAATCACGCTTTCGACACAGGTTTCAGTCATTACCTTGAGGCGATCCAGCGGCAGCTCCAGCCGCCGGCCACGCATCGCCACCTGCTGCTGGGACTCCTCGCCGGTGACATACAGCGCCGGAATATGCTGCGCCAGATTGCACATGGTTTGCAGCAAAATGGTGGACTTGCCGATGCCCGGGTCGCCGCCCAGCAACACCACCGAACCGTCCACCAGTCCGCCGCCAAGGACCCGGTCCAGCTCCTTCGACTGGGTGCTGAAACGGGGAATTTCCTCGACGCTGACATCGGCCAGGGTTTTCAGCTGGGCATGTTCGCCAGCCCAGCCAGTACGACTGCCACTACGGGCCGAGCCCTCAAGCAAGGTTTCCACCATGGTGTTCCATGCGCCGCAGTCGGCACACTGCCCTGCCCACTTGGGTTGAGTTGCGCCACAGTCGGTGCAGCCGAAAATACGCTTCGCCTTGGCCATTCGAGATCCTTATCTATTGCTGAACAAGGCCAAGTATAGCAGCCAGCTTCGACAACAGAGAGGCTGGCACCCGGCATGGTTACTCAAGCTGCGAGAAAACATACGCATAAAAAAACGCCGGTCAAAGACCGGCGTCGAGCCCAACTCCTGCCCGCCCCTGGAGAGAAGAACGGGCGCAGGCAGGTTACAGCAAAAACACTGCAGGACTAGTGCGCACTGCCACCACAGCCACCACAGCAACTGGTGCTAACCGGCAGCTCCAGCTCACCAAGCAACTGCTTGCCCAGCTTGGCATGCTCGGCTACTTCATCAGCACTGGCTGCAGCGCCCTGGACTTGTGCATCCAGAGTTGCATAACGCTGGGCGCGCTGGGCAAAAGCGCCGTCTGCCATGACACGAGCCAACAGCTTGTCAGCCAGTTCGGGGTTTTCACGTAGCAGCGGATGGTTCTCGACAGTCATGACGTTTCCTCACAAAGTTGTTTGTCTACCGTCACCAGACTAATAAATACCGCACCAAAGCATGCTTGACAGCAATCAAGCAACGCATTTTGCCGGCCAAGCAAACCATCTGGCTGATTCCTGGCAGCGCATTACAAAACTGCCAGCAACTCCACATCAAATACCAGCGCGCTGTGCGCAGGGATACTGCCCACCGCCTGGCCACCATAAGCCAGCTCGCTAGGCACATACAGGCGCCACTTGCTGCCAACCGGCATCAGCTGTAACGCTTCAGTCCAGCCAGCAATTACGCCACCAACCGGAAACTCGGCAGGCTGACCACGCTCGTACGAACTGTCAAATACGCTGCCATCAATCAACGTGCCGTGGTAATGGGTGCGTACCGTACTGCTGGCGGTCGGCTTCTCGCCATCACCCTGCGTAATTACCTCATACTGCAAGCCAGACGCCAGCACGGTCACGCCATCTTTCTTGGCGTTTTCCTGCAAAAAGTCGAGGCCAGCCTGCGCCGCCTGCTGTGCTTTTTCAGCCGCCTCGGCTTCCATGCGCTCGCGGATCAGCGCAAAGCTGGCACCCAGCTGCTCGGCATCCACCGCACTAGGCACGCCATTAAAAGCATCACGCAAACCAGCCATTACAGCTTCAATGCTGGTACCCGGGGGCGGATTTTGACGCAACTGCTCACCCATTTGGCGGCCAATGCCATAACTTACACGGGATTCATCGGTATTCAGCTCAGGAGTAGACACATGCACCTCACTTGTAAAGTTTGCCGTCCGGGACAACCCCGGTTACGGGCGAAGCGTGCATGCTAACAGAAAACACCGCCATCCTGCGCACAGACCCCACCATCATCCAGCATGCGGAGTTCACCGCAGCAGTCAGCCTGCCCGGTTCCAGTAGCCCCCGCTACCATCCAGCACGCGGGTTCACCATCATCCAGCACGCCGTCGCAGGGCCCATAAGGCAACCGGAACCCCGGAATTCTGCAACCACGCACGCAATAACGAAGCAACCGGGAATCATTCACAGCAAACCCTAACCCTTAAGTAGTCCTTGTACTCCCCCAAGGTGCTTGCTACCATTTTCCGCCGTGAAAACCGGCTCGCATGACCCAAGCGTTTTTTGTTACGGGCCGACCTGTTATTCCGCTGGAATATTTTACGTTCTTAACGACTTGGAGAGACACAATGAAAGCTCCCGTACGTGTTGCCGTCACCGGCGCAGCTGGTCAAATCGGTTACGCCCTGCTGTTCCGAATCGCCAGTGGCGAAATGCTGGGCAAGGACCAGCCTGTCATCCTGCAGCTGCTGGACCTGCCACAAGCCCAGGACGCACTGAAAGGCGTCATGATGGAACTGCAGGACTGCGCCTTCCCGCTGCTGGCCGGCATGGTTGCTTCCGACGACCCTGAAGTTGCTTTCAAAGACACCCAGGTCGCCATTCTGGTAGGCGCCCGCCCACGCTCCAAGGGCATGGAGCGCTCTGACCTGCTGGCCGCCAACGCCGAAATCTTTACCGTTCAGGGCCGCGCACTGAACAAGGTGGCCGACCGCAACGTCAAGGTTCTGGTGGTCGGCAACCCTGCCAACACCAACGCCTACATCGCGATGAAGTCCGCACCCGACCTGAACCCGCGCAACTTCACCGCCATGCTGCGTCTGGACCACAACCGTGCCCTGAGCCAGATTGCCGAAAAGACCGGCAAAGACGTCAAGGACATCCGCAAGCTCTGTGTATGGGGCAACCACAGCCCGACCATGTACGCCGACTACCGTTTCGCCACCATCAACGGCGAAAGCGTCAAGGACCTGATCAACGACCAGGACTGGAACGCCAACGTATTCCTGCCAACCGTCGGCAAGCGTGGCGCAGCCATCATTGAAGCCCGCGGCCTGTCCTCTGCCGCTTCCGCCGCCAACGCCGCCATCGACCACATCCACGACTGGTGGCTGGGTACCGATGGCGAGTGGGTCACCATGGGCATTCCGTCCGACGGCTCCTACGGCATCCCCGAAGGCACCATGTTTGGATTCCCTGTCACCTGTGCCAACGGCGAATATGAAATCGTCAAAGGTCTGGAAATCGACGAATTCAGCCAGAAGTACATCAACATCACCCTGGACGAGCTGGAGCAGGAAAAAGCCGGTGTTGCCCACCTGCTGTAAGACTCCGCAGCTATTGCCAAGCAACATTCAGCCGCCTCCGGGCGGCTGAATCGTTTCTGCCCCGCTGGCAGTTCCACAAAAGCCCCCAGCGCACAACGCCACCCCTGTGCGCCCTCTCTGTACAAGCCGCTTCCTGTACGAGCCACTTCAGTGGCGACCCTTCTGCGACCCGGACACCATAGGTCGCGGCTGAAGCTGCTCCTACAGTGGCGACCATGCTTGACTCAACCGGTCCCTAGGTCTTTTGTTCCCCGCGAGCTTGCAAATGCACCCAGTCCACAATATCTGACTGCGGCTGGTAACCCGTAACCGTATCCTGAAGGACCTCACGGATTTCAACGCACTCACCACGATCAGCCAGTGCCAGCAAATGACGCAAAACTTCACACAGCTCTGCCCACGGCAGGTATTCCTCCGTAGCGCGCATGATCATCGGGTGTTCAGTGCCGGTTACGTTGTCACCAATCAGCAGCTCCTCATACAGTTTTTCACCCGGACGCAAGCCGCTAAACTCGATGGTTATCTCCCCTTCTGGCTCATCATCCGTGCGCACAGTCAGGCCCGACAAGCGAATCATTTTTTGCGCCATTTCAAGAATACGCACGGGCTCACCCATATCCAGCACAAACACATCCCCGCCCTGCCCCAACGATCCCGCCTGAATCACCAGCTGCGCGGCCTCAGGAATGGTCATGAAATAACGGGTCATCTCTGGATGCGTAACCGTCACCGGCCCACCATCGCGGATCTGCTTGCGAAATAACGGAATCACCGAGCCCGACGAACCCAGCACATTGCCAAAGCGCACCATGGTAAAGCGGGTGTTGTTAGGCAGGCTCCGCGTGTCTGTATCGCTAAACAGCTTTACCTCGCTTTCTTGACTAAGCGCCTGCAAAACCATTTCGGCCAGACGCTTGGTGCTGCCCATTACGTTGGTCGGACGCACGGCCTTGTCAGTAGAGATCAGAACAAAGTTTTGCACCCCGGTTTCGATGGCCGCCTGGGCTGCGTAGAGCGTACCCATCACATTATTGCGAATACCCTCGGCAATGTTGTGCTCGACAATGGGCACGTGTTTATAAGCAGCCGCATGATAGACAGTGTTTACAGGCCAGCTGCGAAAAACTTCCAACAACCGCTTTTTGTTGCGCACCGAGCCCAGCACCGGCAACAGCTGCACAGCCAGCTGTTCATGCGCAATCCGCCGCTCCAGCTCTTGGCTGATGGCATACAGATTAAATTCGCTATGTTCATACAAAATCAGCGTGGTCGCACCACTGGCTAAAATTTGTCGGCACAACTCCGAGCCGATGGAACCTCCAGCACCCGTTACCAGCACCACTTGACCCTTGATACAGCGTTCAAACAACTGCTGATCAGGCTGCACGGGGTCGCGTCCTAGCAGGTCGGCAACATCGACTTCTTGTAGATCCTGTACTTTGATCAGCCCCTGAGCCAAATCCATAAAGCCCGGTACCGAGCGCACATGTACCGGATAGGACTCAAGCAATGTCAACACCTCACGGCGCCGGGCACGAGTTGCCGAGGGCATGGCCAGCAACACCTGGGTTGCCCCGGTTACGCGCAGCATTTCTTCGATATGCTTGGGCTTATAAACCTTCAGGCCGGCAATGGTGCGGGTAGCAATGGAATTATCGTCATCCAGAAAAGCTACCGGTTCCATGGCATTGCCCATCCGCAAGGCGCGCACCAACTGATTGCCAGCAGAACCGGCACCGTAAACAGCAACCTTGGGCAGGTGCCGGCGCTGCCTGAACCAGTGCCCCCCTATCCCACGCCAGTCACCCAGAAAATACTGACGCATAAGCAGCCGCAGCCCCCCCAACACCACCAGGCTGATGGTCCAGTAAAGCATAAGAAAGGAACGGGGAATCTGCGGCTCATCCGGCCGCTGTAGTAACAAAATTACAACCGACAACACAAGCGCAGCCACAGTCAACGCTTTGGTAATCTCCATCAGAGCTTCCCGCCCCAGATAACGCATTACCGCCCGATACATGCCAAAGCGGATACACAGCGGAATGGTAATCAACGGTGCGGCAAAAAATAGCCACGCATGCTCATGAACAGCGGCCCATGCCTTGTCAAGCCCAAGGCGTACAACGAAAGCCAGCCACAGGCACAGCCAAATCAAGACCAGATCGGTGACAACTTGCAAAATGCGCTTATGGCGGCGCGGAAGGCTTAGCAAAAAATTACGCAACATTGGTGCATCCCTTACAAAACAGCAAAGCCCACCCATTATCGGATCAGGCACCTGCCTAAATATGCCTGCCCTTGGCTGGCGATCTTTAGTTAATCACTACGCACACGGTCGCCACTGCCTTTACCGGTAACAGTCTGCACAATAAAGCGGAAGTAATTGCCCAACGTCATTTGATCAATCATGCGTGCATCTGTTTCAGCCAGCAATTTAGGGGTAGACATATCAATTTCATTCACCTGTGCCAGCCCGGTAATGCCGGGGCGCACATTATAAACACCCAAGGCGTCTCGCTCAGCAATCAGCTCATGCTGGTTGAACAAATTCGGGCGCGGCCCGACCAAACTCATCTCACCCTTGAGCACATTCCACAGTTGCGGCAGCTCATCCAGCTTGGTTTTGCGCAAAAAACCGCCCATGCGGGTAATGGATGCAGCAGATGCCAGATGGGATGCCACCGATGCGGTATCAACTTTCATGGTGCGAAACTTGACCAAAGTAAAGGGCCTTTTGTTACGCCCGACCCGTTCTTGCAGAAACAACGGCGAACCGGTGTCAAACAAGCCCAGCACATAAATTGTCAATAACACCGGAAAGCCAAACAGCAACCCACAAGCAGCAAAAGTAAAGTCAAACACACGCAAGATACGACTGTTAGCCATGGAAGCACTGACTCCAGCCTCTGTATTGACCCTCATTTCTGCAACAGTCGCAGCAATTCCTTCAGCTGGCGTGTAAGGTGCGCGCCAGTTCAACAGCTCGCGTACCTTGCTGGTATCCACCTGCAAATCGCCGACCAAGCGATCAACCAGCGCCTGTTTACCGGTCATTCGGCCAGCCAGCCGAAACAAACCAGCAGGCACCGGCAACAAACCAGGCCTGCGCCCCATGGCACGACGCATCAGCACCAGCAACTGCCGCAAGGACACATCCTCGCCATCGGCAATCACAAAGGTCTGGTTGGCGGCGGCCTCATGGGTCATGCAGGCTTCGATGAAGTGGCAGAGGTTACCGACATACAGCATGCTGCGCCGGTTGCGTATCGCACCGAATGGCAAAGGCAACGGTTTGGCCGCCAGCTGGCACAGGCTGCGGAAATTGGCCTTGACCCCAGGCCCATACAGCAATGGCGGGCGAATAATCACCAGCTCCATACCGGCTGCAGCACACTCACGCAGCAGCACCTGCTCTGCTTCATGCTTGGACTGGCCATAAGCATCCTCAGGAGCCGGCTGCAGCTCAGCGCCGTAAGGCTGCCGACCGGTGGTTGATTCACCATTGACCTTGATCGAACTAACAAACACAAAGCGTTTAACGCCAGCCTGCGCTGCCTGCTGCACCAGCGCTCTGGTGCCTTCCACATTGACCTTGCGATATTCCTCTAGCGGATCAGAACTGCCATCATTCATCACATGCGCACGGGCGGCGCAATGCACCACAGTACCCACCCCTGCCAACGCCTGGCTCCAGTCCGTTGCTGCATCAATATCCCCCACAGCAACCACAGCTCCCTGGCCCGACAACACCGAAGCCTCTGAGCGCACCGCCAGCACCAGCGCAAACCGTCCGGCCAGATGCTGCGCCAATGCAGTGCCAAGAAAGCCATTGGCACCCGTAATGAGAACCCTTGCCTGATTACTCATATCCCTTCCATTTTTGTCATAATAATTTCAGTAATATGCGGCTTTATATGCAAAATCTGTTATATCCAACTCACCAAGAAAGCTATCTTTGTGCAGCTGATCAAATACCTCAGCAGACACATCCTCGATCTTTCGGTAAGGCAAAAAAAACTGACCACCTTTAGAGATTTCAGTTTGTGCTCACTCGTAGATATTCGGCTCTTCGAATTTAAGGGTGTAGAAAAAATCTGACCGGCTGGAAAAAGAGTCGGGGAACTTGGAAAATGTAAGCTACCACAAGAGCTGTGCCAAGCAAACGGCTGCGTGCAAACCGCTTTGCTTTACTGTGGGGTTGTGGGAGCGCATCTTATGCGCGCTGAGAACCCTGCCGAGCTTAGCTGCCCCTGTAGGTCGGGCTTCAGCCCGACACGTCAGCCTAAAGGCAGACCTACAAGACTGCTACGTCGCTACGCTCCTCGCAATGACGGCGCCAACAACCCCTGCGCCTCATCAATCAACAACTGCAAATGCGCTTCACTGATAAAGCTCTCAGCATAAATCTTATACAACGCCTCAGTACCGCTGGGCCGCGCGGCAAACCAGCCGTTCTCAGTACAGACCTTAATCCCACCAATCGCCGCGCCATTGCCTGGGGCATTGAGTAGCACCGCGGTAATCGCCTCACCCGCCAATTCAGTGGCGCGAATATGCGCAACAGTCAAACCCTTAAACGCAGCCTTCTGCTCAGGCGTGGCAGCGGCATCAATGCGGCGGTAATAAGGCGTACCGTGTTGCGCCGTGAGCTTGGCGTAATACTGTGATGGGCTTAAACCGGTCACTGCAGTGATTTCCGCCGCTAACAAACATAAAACAATACCGTCTTTATC
>JAAYFD010000020.1 GCA_012728415.1 Gammaproteobacteria bacterium | reverse complement strand
TCCACACCAGGCCGCTTTCCCAGTGCATGGCGGCGCCGGTGCCGCCGGCATCGCCCAGGATGTAGTCAGCATCGGTATTGGGGCTGGTGCAGTTGGCTTGTGCCAGCAGCGGCGCAGCGCACAGGGCCAGGGCGGCAAGGCTGTGGGCCAGGGGGACGTTCAAACGCATGGGAATTTCCTTTTTATTCTTGTTGGCCTGAGGGCTAAAACAGATGGCCCTTGGCTTGGGTGAAGCTATCAAGCCGCAGTCCGCCGGCGCAGCACGTCCGCACGAGCAAGCCGGCCACTAGAAGCATCTTTGATAGCTGTTAGGGTACCGCTGAGCAAAGTCGCTCAAGCGAGCGAATTTATCAATTTTACAAATCAGCTCTGAAAATCGAGCGTCAGAGTCATAAAAACATCTATTTTTGAACGGTTTTACCCGTTTTTGCTGCTTTCCCGGGCAGCATCCCGGTTTTTAGGCGGATTTATCCCGCCAACGGCATACATCGCTTCGATAAAAACAGGTTCGCCAAAGCAAACAGGCTATACAACTGGGCGGTATTTTTCGCCAGACCACGGTAGCGCGTCTTGCGATGGCCAAAATGAACCTTGACCCAGTAAAACGGATGCTCAACCTTGGCGCGAATCTGGCTCTTGAGCTGCTCGATTTTCTCGACCAGCCGACCTTTCTCCGTACCGCTTTCACGCAGTTTGCGACGCTTGCCATGACGCATGGCAATCACCCAGTTCACCTTTTTATCCTTGTTCTCTTCTCGTTCCCCAGCGCCCTGATAACCTGAGTCACCGTACACATCCTGCTCCTCGCCGTGCAGCAGGGCATGGGCCTGGGTTACATCGTGAGTATTGGCAGGCGTAGTCACCAGCGTATGCACCAGACCGCTGGCCGCATCAACACCGATGTGGGCTTTCATGCCAAAGTAATACTGGTTACCTTTCTTGGCGTGACGCATGTCTGGTTCACGGCTTTTGCTTTCGTTTTTGATAGAAGGCGGCGCAGAAATGATGGTTGCATCCGGCACGGCATCACGCCCAAGGTCGATGCCCATGAAAAGCTGAATCGCCGCGCTGTCATAGACCGCATCCTCCGTGCCTTCATCGGAAAACCCCATCACCTGTTGCAGGATGTACATGCGCAGCATCCGGGAAAGCCCCATGGCTGGCAGGCCTTGTTTGCCGTCTGTTTTGGGATAGTGCGGCTCAATCACCGCCTCCAGAACAGCCCAAGGCACCAGGCTTTCCAGGTCGGCCAACAGGCGATCACGACGGGTTCGCTTCTTTTTGCTGGTGAACTCGGCTTCAGCGAAGGTGATTTGCATGGGGACTGACTCAGTGTTGACGAATTGGGCTATTTTACCAAGATATGCGCTGGGGCTGGGGTTTGTTCAGCGCCTCCTTAAAGATCTTAAAGGTATAGCCCTTAACTGTGCTCAAAGCAGAAGCTACACCTACCCACCCCGCCTAACCTGCTAGCGGCCCGTGCGCCGACGCAAGCGCCCCAGCCCCAGTGCACCCATTAAGCCTGCCATCAACGCCAGCATGGCATGTGACAGGGTTGGCACCGGCTTAGCGCCCGCACCTGCAGCAAACACCGCCGGGCCTGATGGGTCGGCAATGCGGCCTACGGTCGTCGTGTCTGCATCAAAGGGGCCGTTATCCTCTATGGTGAAGCTGGCCGTGTTGCCACTCAGCGTTGCTGGCAGGTCAACCCACTCGCCATTGATGTATTTCTTATAGGTCATGCCCGCAACAGGGCCAGAAAAAGTCGCCTGCAAGGTCACGCGATCAGCGGTGCAGCCATTGACTGCGAAATCCATAGCGCCGTAGGGCATGCTAAAGCCGGACGGCCCACCGTTGGGCGGTGCTATCATGTTGGCGCTCTCCAGCGCACAGCCAGCTCCAGCCGTGACAGCCAGGGTCATGCGGCCACTGCCTCCACTGGCGGCAGGCAAGCCCGGCGCTGCACAACTGGCGGCAGCCCCACCATTCTCGCCCTTACACTGCCAGCTGTGTTGGCCATTGGCCGTAGTCACCTGGGTGGCCGTGCCAGCGCTGCACAAATTCGCAATAGGGGCAGTTGCTGTGGCTGTTTCTACTGCTATACCGCACACACCTGCTGTGGGCGGTGGCAAAGGGTCAAAAGACTGTCCCGCGCGCACAAGCCGAACATGGCCACCGTAGTCGCGGTTGTTGTAGTAGGAATAGCCATCGCTGAAACCCACGTACCACGCGTCGTTCGAATGGCTGGCATAGGGCGAGCCCGACCAAACAGTCGAAGACGTTGGACTAGGGAATAGGGTATCGTTAATCGCCGGATTCGTTCTGCACTCCTCTACCAGGCTGCGTAGCTCTTTTATGTTGGGCAAACGCCAGTCGTTATAGCCCGCATCAGTGGCGTCTTCGGCTGTGCTAAGGGCCACAGCCCAGTTCATAACGGCTGCCGAACCTGTACAGGTAACGCCACTCCAGCTTTGCCCTTGCAGACATTTTTTCCACATTAAGCCAGTGCGCGTGTCGGTGACAGTACCATCGTCATTGTCGGTGTAAATAGCATCCGGGTTGCTGGGCGGAATGTTGTTTTGGCAGGTGACCGCCTGGGCCATACCTGGCAGCGTTGCCGCCAACACCCAAATCAGTGGTTTTAGTTGCATAGTCAAACTCCAGTTAAAACAATTTTCTCAGAATCCACCAGCCAAACCAGACCACAGCGCACACAGCTGACGCCGCTTGCGACCCGTCGTTTGGTAACCGTTTTCTACTACCTGTAACCAGGGCTGTCCTTCACGTATGCAGGCTTGTTGCAGGCGCAGCAGCTGTTGCTTACGCAATCTATATGTTGGCGGTAAGCCGGGCTGGCGTTGTACCTTCATTGTTGGCAAACCCCAACTGCACTCCCAATCACGGCCCACTTGCACCATCAGTACATAACCCGGATAACGACGAGCAAACCAGCGCCATTGTTCAGGCAACGTCTGGTCGTAAGAGGCACGGTCAACACGGCGTAACTGGCATTGCGCTGACGCTTCAGCAACCCAGTGTTGCAACCATGTATGCCGTCCTAGCAGCCCTGTTCGCAGAGGCTGGCTTTTGGCATGAGAGAAGTGCCCCCAATAAGAAGCCAGCATGGCAAACAGCGCATCTGCTTGTGCTGGGCTGCAGCGCAGGCTGTTATCTTTGTGACGCAATTGGGCGTGCATGGCATGCAACTTGTCATGCAGATTGGCGACGACCCGACGCCGTACCAGCATATAATGAGGCCTCAAAACGTAGCCAAGGAAGTCGATCCCTTGGCTAACAGGTGCCAAAATACCTGCATCACGCAAGCTCAGCTGTAGCCGGTTGTGCAAAAAAGTTGCGATCTGCGTGCGCCATTGCACCAACTGCTGCGGACATTCATGCAACAACACAAAGTCATCTACGTAGCGCACATAATGCCGGGCGCCCAGCTGATGCTTGACAAACTGATCCAACTCATTGAGATACACATTAGCAAAAAACTGGCTGGTTAAATTACCAATAGGCAAGCCTGTTTCCGGCATAGCATGCAGCAGCTGCTTATGTGCAGGCACGCGCAGCAAGTGCTGTGTGCACCCCTGAAACCGTGCACGCACTGCCGGGTTACCGGTCAGCAGCAAACGCACCAGCCAAAGCATGTGCTGGGCCTGCGCCGGAGGGCAGTAGCGAGCTGCGCCGCTTGCTCGCCGTTGATCCCGATGCAAACGTGCCCGGATCAAACCAAACAGTATGCGTCGATTAATGCTGTTAAAAAAATTACCAACATCCAGTTGAAGGTAATAGCCCGTACCAGGCGCACGAGTAAACGCTTGCAGCCGTTGCACGGCCGCCAGCGTGCCCTTACCACGACGGTTGGCGAAGCTATCATGAATAAACACAGGCTCATAAAAACGCTCCAACCAACCCACCAGTAAGTGATGCACCACCCGGTCGCCAAACTCTGCAGCCAAAATCTCTCTGGGTTTTGGTTGCAGAGTGACAAAACGGATGGCGCGGGCGGGGCGCCAGGCGTGTTGCTGTAATGCTGTGCTGGTCTCCCACAGGTTATCCAGCAGCCTCAGTTCATAACGCTGGGCCTTGCGTGTGCTGCGTTTGCCGCGCCTACAAGCTTGCAAGGCATGATACAGAGCGGCAAAACCAAACACACCTGCTGCCATATCAGCACTATCCCGCGCGCACAAGCCGAACATGGTTATCGTTGTTGCGGTTGTTGTTGGAATTGCCATTGTTGAAATTCACGTTCCACGCGTTGTTCGTATTGTTGGCATTGGGCGAGCCCGACCAAACATACGAAGACCATTACCTGCTCTCTTTTCTACTGGTAGACCATCCTTGCGGTAGACCTGCCAGCTTCGCAATGCCAGCCAAGGCTTGCCCGTTAGCGGGTTTTTCACCTTGCACTGGCGGAGCAGGCGCACAGTGATGTCGGTTCACGCTTTACAGGTTCCCTGACAGGACTGTAAAGCTACTGACCTCGCCTTTTTGCACCACCCCCCGCACTGTTTGCCCAAGACCACCGCTAGCTCTGCCAGCCGTTGAAACTGGGCGAATGACGCAAACACCTGCAGTTCCTTACCGAGCTGCAAACGTATTTTAAAATCCTCAACTTCCCAAACAAGGCGCTCGAGCAGCTCTAGCCGCTGCTGTGGACTGTTTTGCTGGGCGGCCCTTGCAACAAGCCTGCACACCGTCATAGCCTGTTGGCGCAACTCCACACCCAGACTGTACTTGTGGTAACGGGTAAAGCCGCGCACAGCCTGCTCAACTTCGAGCAGTAAGTGTTGGCTATCGCGCCATAACGGCAATTGCTGATAGC
Source organism: Gammaproteobacteria bacterium (assembly GCA_012728415.1). Classification (GTDB taxonomy): domain Bacteria; phylum Pseudomonadota; class Gammaproteobacteria; order Pseudomonadales; family Pseudomonadaceae; genus Thiopseudomonas. Next base: position 26,157 of record JAAYFD010000020.1, on the reverse strand, counting down.
GCGGTCCGCTAACACCTGCCATATACAGCCCTAATTTGACTACAAAAAACCAAATCACTGTCCCGCGCGCACAAGCCGAACATGGCCACCGTAGTTGCGGTTGCCGTAGTAGGATTCGCCAACGCGGAAATACACGAGCCACGCGTAGTCCGCATCGTTGGCATTGCGCGAGCCCGACCAAACATACGAAGACGGTGTATTGGGAAAGTAAGTAGTATCTATAGCAGGGTTACTGCGACCAAAATCAACAATGCCTTCAAGCTCCTTGATGGTGGGCATGCGCCAGTCGCTGGCACCGCACAGGGTGGCGGTGTTGACGTCGGCGACGTATTTTTCGGTGTCGCAACGGCCAGCATCCTTGCAGGTACCGCCGCTGGCGGTGCCGCTGTTTCCGTCCGGGCTGCCGGTCAGGTACCAGGTGTAGGTGTGGCTTTGGTGGCGCAAGTGGGCAGCGTCATTGACCTTGACCTCCCAGATCAGGCCGGTGACGTTGTCGCGGGTGCAGGCCCAGTCATTTGCGCCGCTGCCCAGAGTAGCGTTTGCAGATAAAGGCTGGCCACTGTTGGATATTTTGGTGAAATCAAAACCTGCATTACCGCCACCGATCTTGGTCAGAGTGCCATCAGCAGCAGCTTTGTCGCGCCCATAGTGGCAGTCTTGGCCGGCGGGGAGGCCTGGGTCGCAGATGCTGGAGTTACCGTCTACGGCATGGCCGCTCCAGGTAATGCCGGTGTCGTTAAGCGGGGCTGCCTGCAAGGCAGGCGCTGCCAGGCAAGCGGTAGCCAACATCAGGGAAGCAATACGCATAGCATAATCCTCAACAGGTCTAATAAAACGGCAACAAAAAGCGCCCGACACGGAATGTGCGAGCGTTTGAGTTAAATACAGCAGTGCAGGACAGGCAGGAGAGCCCGCACCCGCATAATTAAAGCGGCTTGGCTTGGCTTGGCTTGGCTTGGCTTGGCAGAAAGCATGCCTAAAAATGTATGTGCCCATATATTTATTATTGATATTTTTGATGCAGGCAAAATATCATGCCCCCGCAATAAAGCAATCCTTTTTTGGGTTTAGGGGAAGCGCTGAATAATGTTGGCGAGGCAGTCAGGGCAAGGCGCAACGACCAACGGGAGTAACAGCCGAAGGCTGGCCCGAAGGGCGAGTGCTAGCGAGTCAAATCGGCGAAAAAGCGCAGTTTCCTGGTAGTAAATGAGCATTTTATTCGCTGTGCTCACCGCTTTGCGGCCGTGCTAAAGCACGTTCAACCCAAGGGTTGTGAGCCGATTTTTAACGCAGCTCTGACAACGCAGGTAATTATTCAGTGTTTCCTTAGGCTTCCCTAAAGCATAAACTGCCGCCCAGCTGCTCCGGCGCACATCCAAACCCACCCAAAGCAGCACTGACAGCGTTATCCTGCTGCCTCTATAGTCAGGTTTTGTCACTGTGCCACGGAGCACTGCCATGATCATTTCCGCATCTACCGACTACCGCAAAGCCGCCAAGCGCCGCCTGCCCCCTTTTCTGTTCCATTACATCGACGGCGGTGCCTATGCCGAGCATACCCTAGCGCGCAACGTCGACGACCTGTCTGAAGTGGCCCTGCGCCAGCGCGTGCTCAAGGACATGTCTCAACTGGATTTGAGCACCGACTTGTTTGGCGAGCAGCTACGCATGCCGCTGGTGCTGGCTCCGGTCGGACTGACCGGCATGTATGCCCGTCGCGGCGAAGTACAGGCAGCCCAGGCCGCCGACCGTTTCGGCATTCCTTTTACCATGTCGACCGTATCCGTTTGTCCGATTGAAGAAGTAGTCCCGAAAATCCACCGTCCCATGTGGTTTCAGCTTTATGTGCTGAAAGATCGCGGCTTCATGCAAAACGTACTTGAGCGCGCCAAAGCAGCGGGTTGTACCACACTGGTATTTACCGTGGACATGCCCACGCCCGGTGCTCGCTATCGCGATGCCCACTCCGGCATGAGTGGCCCCTTTGCAGAATACCGCCGCTATCTGCAGGCCGTCCTGCATCCGTTCTGGGCCTGGGATGTCGGCCTGCACGGCAAGCCGCATGACCTGGGCAATATCTCACGCTACAAAGGCGGTGCGGTAGGACTGGAAGACTACATCGGTTATCTGGCCGACAACTTTGACCCGTCCATTTCGTGGAAAGATCTGGAGTGGATTCGCGAGTTCTGGGACGGCCCCATGGTCATCAAGGGCATTCTGGATGCCGAAGACGCCAAGGATGCCGTGCGCTTTGGCGCTGATGGCATTGTTGTTTCCAACCACGGTGGCCGCCAGCTTGATGGCGTGCTGTCCACCGCCCGCGCCCTGCCGATGATTGCCGATGCGGTAAAAGGCGAAACCAAAATCCTGGTGGACTCCGGTATCCGCAACGGGCTGGATATCGTACGCATGCTGGCACTGGGTGCCGACTGCTGCATGATCGGCCGCGCCTATATCTACGCGCTGGCCGCCGCCGGTGAGACTGGTGTCAGCCACCTGCTGGAACTGCTGGAAAAAGAAATGCGTGTCGCCATGACTCTGACTGCCAATGCCAAAGTCAGCGATATTGACCGCAGCGCACTGGTGTAAGCCAGACCTGCGGCCAGACGGCAAACAGGGAGCGTTTGCCGGATAACGAAAAGAACAAAAACAGATCTTTCAGCTGCCCCTGTGCCGCACCGGCCTGTATGCCGGCACGGCACAAAGTCATCCGTCAGTCGTCCAGCTTTTCCTGCACTATTGTCAAGGTGTCCGGATCAAGCTTGAGGTCGAATTTTTGCGCCGATCCTGCCTGTTTGCGGGCGTCGCCGACATCCCAATAACCTTTTTCCAGCTCGATTTCACCCCAGCTGACAAAACCGGCCCGGGTCAGTGCCTCATCCAGTGCTGCGCGCTCGGCGGCATCCGGGTGCCTGTCTGCGTGTGCCAGGGAAGCAAGACACGCAAGGCTTACTGCTGATATGGTGAGAACAATTTTTTTCATGGCAAACTCCAAAAGCAAAGGAGGAGAGTAAGCCAGGCAAAACCAGCTGCTGTTTGCCTGACCCTTTTTAGATCAGGCAACACATAAAAAGTTCAGCCGCACAGCATTTTTCGTCTTCTCATCACGCCAAAAAGCGCATCCGGCCTAGATGCAGAACTGCTTCAGTGCCGGAAAGCCGTTGAACTCCACCGAACTGTAGCTGGTGGTGTAAGCTCCGGTGGATAGCCAGTACAAGCGGTCACCACTGGCCAGGTTCAGCGGCAAACCATACTTGTAATCCTCGTACATGATGTCGGCACTGTCACAGGTTGGCCCGGCAATCACCACGTCCTCCAGCTCGCCTTCCTTTTCCGTCCACACCGGATACTTGATGGCTTCATCCATGGTTTCGATCAGCCCGGAAAACTTTCCGGCATCCGTGAACACCCAGCGCTCAATGGCCATGCGTGACTTGCGTGATACCAGAATTACCTCACTGACCAGCACACCGGCATTACCCACCAGAGAACGGCCCGGCTCAAGGATAATTTCTGGTAACTCATCGCCAAAGTCCTCATGCAGGAAGCGGGTAATTTCCTCGGCATAGGCCTTGAGCGGATTGGTTCGAGTCAGGTAGTTGGCCGGAAAGCCGCCACCCAGGTTAATCATCTGCAACCTGATGTCGTGCTCGGCCAGCAGGCGGGTGAACATGTGCTTGACCTTGCCGATGGCGGCATCCCAAACGCCGATTTCACGCTGTTGCGAACCGACGTGGAAAGACACGCCATAGGGCACCAGCCCCAGCTCGCGGGCCAGTACCAACAGGTCCATGGCCATATCGGTCTGGCAACCAAACTTGCGCGACAGCGGCCAGTCGGCAGAGCTGGAGCCTTCGGTCAGGATGCGCACATAGACTTTGGAGCCGGGCGCCGCCTTGGCGATATTGCGTAAATCCTGCGCCGAGTCAGTAGCGAACAGACGCACGCCCTTCTCATAGAAATAGCGTACATCGCGGGCCTTCTTGATGGTATTGCCATAGCTCACCTGCTCCGGCTGCACACCACAAGCCAGTACCTTGTCCAGCTCATAGATGGAGGCAATATCAAAATTGGAGCCTTTCTTGTTCAACAGCTCGGTAATTTCCACCGCCGGGTTGGCCTTGACGGCAAAGTAGATCTTGGCGAAAGGGAAGTTTTCCACCAGATCATCATAGGCACGGCTGATGGTATCCAGGTCCACCACTACAAAAGGGGTTTCCTGGCGGTCGGCAAATTGCTTGATCTTGGCAAAAGTGGCCGGTGCGAAGTAGTCTTCCACACAAATGGACATAGGGTTTTCCTCCGTATGGGCATACGCAGGCACCCTGTCATGCAAGGTCCTGAACGCCCGGGTAAATCGAAAAAAGGTATAAGGATCAGCAGGCTATAGCCTGCCAGTTTCCAGAACGCTTATCCGTTTCCCCACTTTGGTTCGCCTACTTCCCAAGGCATGTCGCCGAGGATCAGCAGCGGTTCACCCGCCAACCTCTCGTCGTCAGTACTTGAGCCGCATGGATCGTTTCAGCATGGGCGTTCAAGGCCGCAATGTAAGTTTTTTGTCGTGCAGACGCAAGCAGAAAAACCGTTTTATGCCAAAAGGTCATATTGGATACAAAACAACAGTTCGCTCAGACGCTCAACCACGACTGCCACCCCAAGATCGAAGCAACCCTGCTTCTAGTGTTCTTCTTGCGAGCCTGTGAGGCCGTCTTCAGTCCGGCAACGGTTGCTAGGATACGTCCCTCATCAATGCCTGACTGCGCTGGGTCAGCAACGCCTCACGACGAATAAATTCGGCGACAAAGTCATTGGCCGGCTGCTCATGTAACTCCAGCGGCGTGCCCCACTGAACAATCTGCCCTTGTTGCATGACCCCGATACAGTCGGCAATAGCAAAAGCTTCGGCCTGGTTGTGAGTGACCAAAATGGCGGTCAATCCGGCCTGTTTCAGAATGTCCCTTACCTCGAACGCCAGCCGCTCACGGGTATCCACATCCAAATTAGAAAAGGGCTCATCCAGCAGCAGCAATGAAGGGCTGGGTGCCAAGGCCCGCGCCAACGCAACCCGCTGCTGCTGACCGCCCGACAGTTCGTGCGGATAACGCTTACGCTCGGCCTGCAGGCCGACCAGCTCCAGCATCTCGTCGATACGGGCGACCCGTTCGGCCTTGCACTGACGACGCAAGCCAAAGCCAATATTTTTCTCCACCGTCAGGTGCGGAAACAGCGCATAGTCCTGAAACATCATACCGACTCCGCGCTGTTCTGGTGCAATCTGCTGTGCACCTGCAGACAGCTCCCGGCCAGCCAGCCGGATCATGCCGCTTTGCAATGGTTCAAAGCCGGCGATAGCACGCAATATAGTAGTTTTGCCACAGCCCGACGCGCCAAGCAAACAGCCGACTTCACCCTGTTCGAGCTGCAAGTCCAGCTGATTGACGGCACACAGCGACTCGCCGGGACAGGGGTATACCACCGAAATGCCTTGCAACTCAAGAAATGGCTGGAATAACCTGTTCATCCAGATAACCTTCGTGTTTGAGGGGAAAATTGCGCCTTGGCTAGCAAAATCACCGGTAGTAGCCCGGCAACAACAATGGCAAGTGCGGCAATGGCACCCTCTTCATAAGTACCCCGTGCTGCCTCGGCATACAGCCAAGTGGCCAGGGTTTCAAAGTTCATGGGGCGCAGCAGCAATGTAGCCGGCAGTTCTTTCATGGTGTCAACGAACACAAGCAGCGCAGCAGCACCCAGTGCCGGGCGCAGCAACGGTAAATGCACACGCCGCAAGGTACCGCCAGGTGTTTCACCCAGCAGCCGCGCAGCCTGTTCGACTGACGGCGGGATACGCGCCAAGCCCGCCTCAAGGCTGCCAACCCCGATCGCCAAAAAACGGATGCAATAAGCAATCACTAATGCTGTGGTGGTTCCCATCAACAGCAATTGCGGGGCACGTTCGACAAATAGAGCCACTATGCTTTCCAACAAGCTGTCAAACCAGACAAAAGGCAATAGCAGCCCCAACGCCAGTACCGTACCGGGAATGGCATAGCCCAGTGACGCCAGCTTGAACACCTGTTGCCAGCGCTGCCGCCCACTGCTGCGGGCGCTGCGGCTGGCCCAAGCCACCACCAGCGCCATAGCCAGGGTTACAGCCGTAGTCACCAGCGCGATATACAGAGTGCTCCAGGCACTGGCCAACAGCTGCTGAGAGACCGCACCGGTCTGGTGCAAATATTTATAGCTTTCCGCCAGCAGGTATAACGCTGGCGCAACAAAACCCAGCACCACCGGCAACCAGCCAAGACAGATGGCAACCAGCGCTGTGGGGCCGGTCAGCTTTTGTGGCTGCACCGTACGCGAACGCTGGTTTTGACTATACCCCTGACGGCGACGGCCATAGCGCTCCAGCATGATCAGCGCCACCACCAGAACCAGCATAGATAATGCTATTTGTGCTGCCCCGGCCAGATCAGACCGGGTCACCCATGTAGTGTAAATGGATACAGTCAGAGTCTGTACTCCAAGAAACTCGGAGGCACCAATGTCATTCAGGGTCTCCAATAGTGCCAAACTCAGGCCTACGGCAATCGCTGGTCTGGCCATTGGTAAAGCTACACGAAAAAACACCGTGCGCCGGGTTGCTCCAAGGGTGCGGCCAGCCTCCAGCAAGCTGGCCGACTGGGTGGCAAACATTGCCCTAGTGCTCAGATAAACATAGGGATACAACACCAGGCCCAACAACAGGATGGCACCACCCAGCGAGCGCACATCCGGCAAGCGGAACTGACGTGGACTGGTATAGCCCAGCAGGTCTCTTATCACGCCCTGCACCGGCCCGATGGGATGCAGGATATCCTGATAGGCAAAAGCAACAATGTAGGTAGGTACCGCCAGCGGCAATAACAGCGCCCAGTTCAACACTCGCCGGGTAGGAAAACTGTAAGCCGTCATCAGCCAGGCACTACCCACCCCCAACAGGCCGGTTACTGTACCTACGCCCAATAGCAACAGCAACGTATTGCGCATGGCATGCGGCAACACATAGTCCAGCAGATGCTGCCAATGGCCAGTAGAACCCTGCAGCGCATGAGCTGTCAGCGTCAATACTGGCGCTAGCACAGCCAGGGTTATACAGGCGGCAGCCAGCAGCCAGAAACGGCCTATGTGGAGGGTGGAGCCCATGAAAATACATTACCTTTTAATAAACAGAATCGCCCGGCAATGCAGCCAGGCGATTTTGGTGCCAGAAAGCAAACAGTGACTTTAGTGATCAAACCCGACCTTGTCCACCAGCTCGCTGGCTTGCTTGCGATGCTTGGCAATTTCAGTCAGCGGTAACGAATCCACCTTCAGTTCGCCAAAGCTGGCTACTACAGGATCCAGCTCAACACCCGCCTTGACCGGATATTCATAGTTGGCCTTGGCGTACAGGCTTTGTGCTTCATCCGATACCAGGTACTCAAGCAACCGGACGGCACTGTGCTTGTTGGGTGCATGCTGAGCCAATGCCGCTCCCGAGATGTTCACGTGGGTACCGTCGCCCTGGGCAAAGGTCGGACGCACAACCCGGATGGCTTCGCCCCAGGCATGATCGTCACTGCCCGGCTCAGCATTTTTCATTCGGCCCACATAGTAGGCATTGGCAATACCCACATCGCAAATACCGCCCAAAATATCGCGCGCCACATCACGGTCACCTCCCGTGGCCTTGCGCCCCAAATTGGTCTTTACATCACGCAGCCACTGTTCCGTCGCTTCAGCCCCATTATGAGCAATCATCGCGGCAATCATCGCGGTGTTGTACGGGTGCTGACCGGAGCGGATACAGACCTTGTTCTTCCACCTGGCATCAGCGAAGTCCTCATAATTCAGTGCAGTGACATCGTCAATTTCTTTGGCCACATAGGCGACACGATCACGCATGGACAGGGCAAACCACTGGTTGTCCGCACCACGCAGGTTGGCCGGAATCGCCTCCTGCAACACAGCCGAGTCCACCGGCTGAGTAATGCCGGCTTCTACCAAGTCCAGCAAATTACCGATGTCCACAGTCATCAACAAATCTGCTGGCGAACGTGCACCCTCGGCCTTGACACGCTCAATCAGGCCATCCTTGACGAATACCGTATTGACCTTGATCTCGGTCTCGGCGGTAAAGGCGTCAAGTAGCGGAATGATCAGGCCCGGCTCGCGTGTAGTGTACAAATTGACCTCGGAACTATCAGCCATGGCCGTGCCAGCTGAAAGACACCCCAGAGCCAGGGCTAGCCCGCTCAATAGACCGCGAATAGGTGACGCGCATGATTGACGCATGAAAATACTCCAGTAGGTAATAAACATCAGCTAAATGAGAATCGTTTCCAGATATGAAAATTAACAGATTTCTTGTCTGGTGACAACTGCGAAACACATATCACGAAAAACTGACCCATCAATCGCTTTGTCATACGTTTGTAACAATAGTTATAGATACTACAGCTGCATCAAGCTCCGGACCTGTCCGGTTACTCGCAACCAAGAGGATAGAAGTGATGACTATCAACAAATCGTTGACCGCGTTAACTATAGCCGCCGCACTTTCTGCCAGCCTTCCAGCTATGGCACGCGACACCATCCAGATCGCAGGTTCTTCCACGATTTTGCCTTTCTCCAGCGTTGCTGCAGAAGAATTTGGCCACGCTTACGCCCAGTTCCGCACCCCCGTAGTAGGCTCGGGCGGTACCGGTGGCGGTCTGCGCCAGTTTTGTCAGGGCGTAGGGCTTAACACCCTGGATATTGCCGCTGCATCACGTCCAATCAGGGATAACGAAATCAAGGCGTGCCAGGACAACAACGTCAAACAAGTTCTGGAAGTTCGCCTGGGCTACGACGGCATTGTCTTTGCCTCCAACGCTGCACGCGACAACTTCGCCCTGACTGCCGAGCAAGTATTTGCTGCCACAGCCGAAAAAATCGTCAAAGACGGCAAGCTGGTTAACAACCCTTACACCAACTGGTCACAGATTGACAGCGCCCTGCCATCCCAGGAAATAACCCTGGTAATTCCGGCCAGCAACCACGGTACCCGTGAAGTTTTCGAAGAAAGACTGCTGAAAACCGGCTGTGAAGCTGCTGGTATTCCTGCCGGCATGGACAAGGATTTCTGCACCAGCGTACGTACCGATGGCCGCGTTATCGAAGTTGCCGGTGACTACACTGAAACCCTGACCCGCCTGCAAGTTCAGCAGGAAGCCCTGGGTGTATTCGGTCTGAACTTCTATGAGCAAAACCGCGACCGCCTGCAAGTAGCCAGCATTGATGGTGTAGTTCCCAGCCTGGATACCATCGGCAGCGGTGAATACCCGGTGTCCCGTCCCCTGTTCTTCTACGTCAAGGGCGAGCACATTGGTGTAGTACCCGGACTGTCCGAGTTTATCGAGTACTTCCTGTCTGACGCAGTTTCAGGCTATGGCAGTCCTCTGGAAGAAGCCGGTCTGATTCCGCTGGGCGATGACGAACGCGCCGGCATCCAGGCAGACTTCTCGGCACGCAAGAGTATTCGCTAGAAACCACCAATTGCATTCAAGTCACAACTTGAACCGCTACAGGTTTCGACAGGATACAGTTATCATGCTGCCACGGAAGGCGGCACCTGCTGTTTGCAGAAGTGACCGTTTCTCCTGCAAACCACTTTCCGCCTACATGGGCGGATTGCTGTATCTGCCTTTTACTGACGGAGCCTAGGCTTCGCCCTGTTACCTGGGCACACACTGGAACAATGAATCTCTATCCCACCTGCACCCCTGACGGAGACACGCCATGAGCAGCACTGTCCTGGCGGCAATACTTCTCATCACGATGGCTCTGGTTTACCAGTTCGGCTTGCTGCGCAGCAAGCGGCTAAGCAGCAATATCGACCGTGGCGGCATGCATTCACGCCCGGTTTATCACGCCACCTGGCTGGCAATTTGCTGTGCCGTACCCGGTTTACTGCTGTTGTTTCTCTGGAGCCTGCTGGAGCCCATGATTATCCGCTCCATCATCCTGTCCGCCTGGCCCGAGGCCCTGAGCGGGCCGCAAGAAACAGCCAGAGTGGTATTTATGCGCCGCATCGAGGCCCTTAGCTCCGGCCAGGGCCTGACAGGTGACATTAGCGCAGCCGAACAACAGGCCGCCGCACAGCTAACCCAGCTCAAGACATATTCCGCAATGGCGAAAACAGCGCTAATCGCCCTTGTTAGCGCCGCTGGTCTGTTTCTGGCCCTTAAACGCATCAGCACCAGTTTCAAGGCGCGTCACTATGTCGAACACGTTGTGCGCGGACTGCTTTTGCTCTGCTCGGCCACTGCCATCTTCACCACCATCGGCATTGTGCTTTCGATGGTCAGTGAAGCGTTCCATTTCTTTACCTTCATCCCGCCGACTGATTTCTTTTTTGGTACCAAATGGAGCCCGGCCTTCAGCAGTACCGACACATCACACGGCGAGTACGGGCTGCTGCCGCTGCTGTGGGGTACCTTTATGGTCAGTATCATCGCCATGCTGGTAGCCATTCCGCTGGGACTGATGACCGCCATCTACATGGCCGAGTATGCCCCGACATGGTTTCGCAATACCGCCAAGCCGATAATCGAAGTCCTGGCCGGTATCCCGACCATTGTTTACGGCGTTTTCGCCCTGATTGCCATCGGCCCATTCTTTGCCGCCGCCGGCGAGCTGCTGGGCATCCAGGTACGCGCCACCAGCGCCCTGACTGCCGGGGTGGTAATGGGCCTGATGATTATTCCCTTTGTTTCCTCGCTGTCGGACGACATCATCACCAGAGTGCCGCAATCGTTGCGTGACGGTTCGCTGGGGCTGGGCGCAACCCGCTCCGAAACCATCCGTCAGGTGGTGCTGCCGGCTGCCCTGCCGGGCATTGTCGGCGCATTTTTGCTGGCTTTCAGCCGCGCCATTGGCGAGACCATGATTGTGGTGCTGGCCGCCGGTAACAGTCCGCAACTGCATGCCAACCCGCTGGAAGCCATTTCCACGGTCACCGTCAGTATCGTCAACCAGCTGACCGGCGATACCGACTTTGCCGGACCGCAATCACTGGTTGCCTTTGCCCTGGGTCTGACCCTGTTTGTCATTACCCTGGTGCTTAACGTTATCGCCCTCTATGTGGTGCGCAAATACAGGGAGCACTATGACTAACTCCTCCACGCTATCCACTGGCCTGAGCGCCCGTGAAATGGTTCAGGCCCGCATGGCCAAAACACTGCGCCGCCGCCACCGGCGCGAACGCAACTTCCGCCTGGCCGGGCTAACTTCCGTCTGCGTCGCGCTGGCCTGTGTGCTGCTGCTGTTTGGCAGCATTCTCAATCGCGGCCTGCCGGCCTTTTGGCAGTCCACCATTGAGCTGCCACTGTACTTTGACCCGCAAATCATCAAAGTCGATCCTGCGCCGCAACCACTGGCCGACGAGTCACCGGCACAGTTCCGCGAGCGTGAGCTGGCCTGGCGCGGGCAGCTGGCACGCATCAACTGGCAACGTCTGCTGGCTGATTCAGTGCAGCGGCTCTACCCGGAAGAAAAAATCGATCTGCGCCACTCGCGTGCGCTTTTTACCCGCGCCTCCCAGCACGAAGTACGCGAGCTGTTTGCCGCCAACCCGCAACTGCTGGGGCAAACCACCGATGTGCGCTTGCTGGCCGATGCCAACGTGGATGTCTGGCTGCGCGGCAATATTGATCGCTCCCTGCCGGACAACCAGCAGCAGCTCTCCGCCCAAACCCGTGAGCTGGCTGATCGCCTGAAAGCCGATGACCATATCGGACTAAAATTCAGCAGCAGCCTGTTCACCAACTCGGACTCACGCAGCTCCCCTGCTTCTGCCGGTCTGCTGGGTGCTTTTATGGGTTCGTTTTATATGCTGCTGATAGTTCTTTTGGTGGCGGTGCCGGTCGGGGTCTGCGCGGCCATCTATCTGGAAGAATTTGCACCTAAAAACCGCTGGGTGGATTTGATTGAAGTCAATATCAATAACCTGGCGGCAGTACCTTCCATCGTCTTTGGTCTGCTGGGCGCGGCATTATTTATCAACTGGTTCCGCCTGCCCATGTCGGCACCTCTGGTCGGTGGTCTGGTGTTGAGCCTGATGTCGCTGCCAACGGTAATTATTGCCACCCGCGCGGCATTGCAGGCTGTACCCGGCTCCATTCGCCAGGCGGCACTGGCCATGGGCGCATCCAATACGCAAACGGTATTTCACCATGTATTGCCACTGGCCCTGCCGGGCGTCCTTACCGGCGCAATTCTTGCGGTGGCCCAGTCGCTGGGTGAAACTGCACCGCTACTGCTGATTGGCATGAATGCCTTTGTCGCCAACGTCCCTGCCTCGCCAATGGATCAGTCCACTGCACTGTCAGTGCAGATCTTCCTGTGGCAAGGCCACGAGCTGCGCAATTTCTTTGAAGCCAGAACTTCGGCGGCGATTATTGTCCTGCTAACCCTGATGATAAGTCTGAACGCGATTGCCATTTACCTGCGCAAGCGCCTGGAAAACAAGTGGAGTTAACCTTGAATCAGTCCAACCAACAAACTGCCGACCTGCAAGAGCAACGTGCCAAGATGCAGGCACGCGACGTCAAGATTTTCTACGGCGAACACGAAGCCATCAAAGGGATCGATATGGACCTGATGGAAAACGAAGTAATCGCTTTTATCGGCCCTTCCGGCTGCGGCAAATCAACTTTTCTGCGCAGTTTCAACCGGATGAACGACACCATTGACGGCTGCCGGCTGGAAGGCCGCATCACTCTTGACGATGAAGATATCTACGCCTCTTCGGTCGACGTGGTAATGCTGCGGGCACGGGTAGGCATGGTGTTCCAGAAGCCCAACCCGTTCCCCAAATCGATCTATGACAATATTGCCTACGGGCCGCGCATCCACGGTCTGGCCCGGGGACGCGGCGATCTGGACGACATTGTCGAGGATAGCTTGCGCCGCGCCGGTTTATGGGAAGAGGTCAAGGATCGCCTGCAGGCACCGGGTACCGGACTGTCCGGCGGCCAACAGCAACGCCTGTGTATTGCCCGGGCCATTGCAGTCAGCCCGGAAGTAATTTTGATGGATGAACCCTGCTCGGCCCTGGACCCCATTGCCACGGCTAAAGTCGAAGAGCTGATTGCCGAGTTGTCACAGCAATATACCATTGCCATTGTCACCCACTCGATGCAGCAGGCGGCGCGTGTGTCCGACCGTACCGCTTATTTCCATCTGGGTGAAATGATCGAGGTTAACGCCACCGACAAGGTTTTCACCCAGCCGGAAAACTCACTAACCGAAGCCTACATTACCGGGCGCTTTGGTTAACTCAAGCCGGGCCTGCAGTGTTTTTGGGTCAAACCGGACTTATTCCAGCACAGTTGCAGGCCGGGTTTTAAGCAGACAAGCCGAAATAAATACCGGCATCTTGTTAAAGTGCATTTAATTTTATGGGGCACAGTAGGAGTATTTTATGTTATCGAACTTAGGCAAACACAGCTCATCACAGTTTACCCAGGAAATGGAGTCCATCCGCAGCGATCTGTTGCGCATGGGCGGACTGGTTGAGCAGCAAGTCAGCGACGCGGTAGAGTCTTTTTTACAGCATGACAGCAAGCTGGCACAGAAGGTACGCGATGTCGAAAAGGAAGTAGACAGCCTGGAAAAGCAGATTGACGAAGAGTGCGCCAGGGTTCTGGCCCTGCGCCAGCCGGCAGCCATTGATCTGCGCACCATCATTGCCGTCTCCAAGTGCGTGGCCGATCTGGAGCGCATGGGCGACAAGGCCGCCAAAATTGCCAAAATAACCATTCAGCTGGCTGATGAAGGGCATCTGTCAATTGGTCTGGTAGAAGTGCGCCATATTGGTGAACGTGTCTGCAAAATGCTGCACGAGGCCCTGGATGCTTTTGCCCGTTTTGATCTCGACAAGGCTGTTGCAGTGGCCGAGTCCGATGATGACGTGGACGCCGAATACCACAGCGCCATGCGTTCGCTGGTTACTTTTATGATGGAAGATCCGCGCTCCATTACTAGAGTGCTCAAGCTGATGTCCGTATTCCGGGCGCTGGAGCGTATTGGTGATCATTGCGGCAACCTGTGCGAACAAGTGGTTTATCTGGTCAGTGGCCGTGATGTACGCCACGTTTCAGTTGAACAAATGAAGGCCATCGTCGACAAGCAGGGCAGCTAGATAACCGGCTCCAGCCCCAACACCCGGTGCGCAGGGAAGCAGCACGCAAAACAACTGCCCTGTCCAAGTCTGCTACTGATATCAAGCCGCGAGTCATGTCGCAATAATATGTGTTTGACGATCGCCAGCCCCAGTCCGGTACCACCGGTGGCAGTAACCCGGCTGGCGTCAGGGCGATAAAAACGCTCAGTCAGCCTGGGCAGGTGGTGGTGCTCGATGCCGGGGCCATTGTCACAGACTTCCAGCAAACCGCCGCCATCTTCGCTGGCGCGCCAGACCAGACTTATCTTGCCGCTGTCGCCAGTGTAATTGATGGCGTTGGTTAGCAAATTGCCAATCGCGCTGCGCAGCTCGTCAACATCACCCAGCACCGTCAGCCCCAGCGGTACGGCAAGCTCAATCTGCTGCTGGCGTTCATCTGCCAGAGCGGTCGCTTCCTCACGCAGGCTGACACATAACAGATCCAGCCTTACCTGACTGTGCGGCTGCTCCGCTGCTGTTCCTTCCAGCCGCGCCAGCCACAGCAAGTCATTAATCAGGCGTTCCATGCGCGAACTTTGCACGCTCATCTGGTTCAGCGCCCGGCACAGCGCCGTCTGTTCAGCCCCGGTGCTGTCAAGCAAAGTTTCAACATAGCCCTTAAACACCGTCAGCGGTGTTTTTAGCTCATGACTGACATTGGCAACAAAGTCTTTGCGCATCTGCTCCAGCCGGTGCAGCCTGGTCACATCACGCACCAGCAACAGATATTCGCCAGCACCATAACGGGTCACGCTATATTCCAGCATGCGTGCCGGGTTGACTGGTGCGGGCAGGGTCAGCGGCTGCTGGAAATCAGCCTTTTCAAGGTATGCAATCATTTGCGGGTGGCGCACAAAGTTGGTAAAAGCCTGGCGCCGGTCAGTGCTCATGCGCAAGCCCAATGCATGCGCAGCGGCCTGATTCCAGGTTTCCAGTTGCTGGCGCCGATCCAGCAATACCACGCCATCGCGCATGGCCGACATTGAGCTTTCAGTACGCCGGATCAACTGTGACAAATCATCACGCGCCAAATTTTCCCGTCGCAGCAACCGATACAATCCATTGAACAATTCACCCCAGGCACCGCTGCTTTCCGGAGGCTCCCAATCATCAGGATAGCGCTGCAACCAGCGTAACAAACGAGCCAGTTGCCACAAATAAAAGCCCAGGCAACCGGTCAACAACACTACCAGAGGCCACAAGCCCTGTTGCCACCAAGACAGCAGCCCGCCGACAGCCACCACCAACAGCAACCGACGTGCTTCCTTT
The DNA here is from genome assembly GCA_012728415.1 of Gammaproteobacteria bacterium. Taxonomy (GTDB): domain Bacteria; phylum Pseudomonadota; class Gammaproteobacteria; order Pseudomonadales; family Pseudomonadaceae; genus Thiopseudomonas. The sequence continues at coordinate 10,661 of JAAYFD010000020.1, read as the reverse complement.
AGCAACAGACCATTCAATTCATTGCTCCCCCTGCGCCGATCCGGCATCAGCAAGGCCGCTGGCAGAAAAGCGGTAGCCGGTACCGCGCACCGTCTGTAAAAAATCAGCAAACCCGTGGGGTTCAAGGCATTTGCGCAGACGACGAATATGGACATCAACGGTGCGGTCAGACAGGTCGCCACTGTCGCTCCAGACCTGCGCCAGCAACTGCTCCCGGGTAAAAGCCCGTTCTGCCCTCGTCATGAAAAAGGCCAGCAATCGAAACTCGGTAGGACCAAGACTCAAGACAGTGCCATGGGCCGTAATCCGCTGCCCGGCCGAATCCAGCCGCAAGCCGGCAATATCAATCGTCTCTGCCGCAGCCAGTGCATTGGTACGCCGCAACACAGCATTGATTCTGGATATCAGCTCACGGGTCGAAAATGGCTTGGTAACATAGTCATCGGCTCCCGCATCCAGCCCCTGGATCTTGTTGTCTTCCTCTCCACGTGCAGTCAACATAATAATCGGCAATGACGCAGTCAGACTGTCACGCTTGAGCCGGCGCGAAAGCTCAATACCGCTGGTACCGGGCAGCATCCAGTCCAGCAACAACAGGTCGGGCAATTCATCATAAATCATATTCAGGCCATCTTTACTGTCATGTGCAACCCGCACTCGAAAGCCGGCCAACTCAAGCGCAATCGCCAGCATTTCGCAAATGGCTGCCTCGTCATCAATAACCAACAGGGAAAATTGACTCATATTCAGTACTTCCTTACCGGACTTCACTCGTTGTTTGCTACATTGACTGTTCTTTCAGCCAAAATTGATATCCGAGGTAAACCGCGTTAACTGCTGCGAGGGTGGTGCTGCTTTTTCATCCTGGCCTACCCTGCATACACTACAGCCCGCTCCCCCGGCTCCAGTTCTGTTTGCCATGCCTCGGCCACATCCCGCAAAGCGAACTCCCTGTATCCGGCCACCAGCTCACCACGGCTAGCCCGTGCCAGCATGGTTGTCAGGTGCTCACGGTTATACTGGTGCAGCTGCTGTGCATTGATGCTGCCCAGTCCGGAACCGAGAATACTGACCGGTACACTACGCAGAGTACCCGAAGCCAGGTTGATTTCCGCTCCGGCCATCTGGCCGATGGTGACCAGACGTACCGACTGCGGACAACACTTGGCAAAGGCAGCCAGCAACCATTGCACCGGCTCACCCCAGAGATAATCCAATACTACATTAATCGGGGTTTGCTGCTGGATTTGTAGCAGCTGCCCAATAATCCGCTGCGGCTCGTCCAACAGGGAAATACACTGATCCGCACCCAGTTCTCGCAGGTAATCCAGCGACTGTGCATTACGACCCGTAACGATAATGCGTGAAGCCCCACGCAAACGGGCAGCCTGGACTGCCATGCGGCCGGAGACACCCGTCGCACCATTGATCAGCACCACCTCGCCAGCCTGAAAACCACCCCGGCACACCAACGCTGCATCAGAGCCCAGCAATGCATTGGGCAGCACGGCCGCCAGCGCCGCCGGCAGCTCTTCCGGTACGGGTATGCAGTCATCCAGTTGCACCAGCGCCTGTTGTGCCAACATGCCGGTCACGCCCATGGCGTACATGCGGCGACCATCGGGCAAGCGTCCTACACCATCAACACCCACCGCCACCGGAAACTGCGCATAGCGGGTATAGTGTTTGCCGGCGGCCTTGAGCTTGTCCAGTTGCTTGATAGACGCGGCCTCGATTTGCAACAGTGCCTGGCCTGCACCAGCAACAGGCACGGGCAGCTGGCCAGGCTGCGGAATCTGGCCATAGTCACTCAATACAGCTGCAAGCATCGTGTTCATTCAGTTTCTCCCAGAAAACCGCCGGACTGGCGTTGCCAGAGGCGAGCATACAAGCCATTGTGTTGCAGCAGCTCCTGATGGCTGCCACTTTCGACAATACGGCCCTGATCCATCACCACCAGACGGTCCATGGCGGCAATGGTGGACAGGCGGTGGGCAATGGCAATCACCGTCTTGCCCTGCATCAGCTCATCCAGACTGTCCTGAATGGCCACTTCGACCTCAGAGTCCAGTGCACTGGTGGCCTCATCCAGCAACAAAACAGGCGCATCCTTGAGCATTACCCGGGCAATGGCAATACGCTGACGCTGGCCACCGGACAGCTTGACACCCCGATCGCCCACATGGGCATCCAGTCCCATACGGCCACTGGCGTCACTGAGTAACGGAATAAAGTCGGCCGCCTGTGCACGCTCGATGGCCAGCTGCAGCTCCTCTTCACTGGCCTGCGGACGGCCATAGAGTATATTGTCCCGCACCGAGCGGTGCAGCAGTGAAGTATCCTGCGTAACCATGCCGATCTGCGCACGCAGCGATTGCTGGCTGACCTGACTGATATCCTGTCCGTCGATTAGCACCTGCCCGCCCTGCACGTCATAAAAACGCAACAACAGATTGACCAGCGTGGACTTGCCCGCGCCGGAGCGGCCCACCAGACCGATCTTTTCGCCGGGGCGGATCTGCAGGTTAAAGTCCTGCATGAAAGGCCGGCCATCGCGATAGCTGAATTCAACCTGGCGAAACTCGATGGAGCCCTGGCTGACTTTCAGCTCACCGGCATCAGGCACATCGACCACCTGCACAGGCTGGCGCAGGGTTTGCAAGCCATCCTGTACCGTGCCCAGATTCTCGAACAGCATGGTGGCTTCCCACATGATCCAGTGCGACAGGCCCACCAGCCGCAATGCCATGGCAATCGCCGCCGCTGCCGCCCCCACACCAATATGACCGCCCTGCCACAGATAGATGCCCAGCGCTGCAGTACCGCCCACCAGCAGCATGTTCAGACTGTGGTTGACCAGTTCCAGCAGAGTGACCCAGCGCATCTGCCCGTGTACGGTGCCCAGAAACTCCTGCATCGCTTGCCGGGCATAGCGTGACTCACGGCCACCATGGGAAAACAGCTTGACGGTGCTGATGTTGGTATAGGCATCGGTGATGCGGCCAGTCATCAGCGAACGGGCATCAGCCTGGGTTTGCGCCAGTTGGGCCAGCCGCGGGATGAACACTTTCAGACACAGCATAAACAGCAACAGCCAGCCAATAAACGGAGTCAGCAACCAGCCGTCAAAGCTGGCCAGAATGACGCCGGTACTAATGAAATACACCAGCACATATACCAGCATTTCAGCGCAAATCATTACAGTATCACGCACTGCAAGCGCCGTTTGCATCACTTTGGCGGAAATGCGCCCGGCAAACTCGTCCTGGTAGAACTGTAGACTCTGGCTGAGCAGCAGCTGGTGGAACTGCCAGCGCAAACGCATTGGCAGCACGCCCTGCAAAGTCTGAAAGCGCAGGTTGCTGGCCAGTAGCACCCACAGTGGGCTGGCCACAATCAGCGCCAACATCAGCACCAGCTGAACTTTCTTTTCCTCCCATAACTGATCGGCACTCAACTGGTTCATCCAGTCCACCAAAATACCCATCAGCTGGAACAGTACCGCTTCGAATACGCCCAGTGCTGCATTGAACAGCACCAGCGCCAAGAGCCAGAAGCCGGACCCCCGGGCACAGGCCCGAATAAAAGACAGCACACCCATGGCCGGCTGTACGGGCAAAGGGGTTTCAGGAAAAGGTTCGATACGACGTTCGAACCAGCCGAGCCAGGACATGAAATTCTCCAGAATTGGAAAGCTTGCTGACATGATACGCCAGCGGCAGGTACTTGGTTAGGGCAATGGCAAATGCATGGTTGCCACCGGGCATGTTGTACGAATCAATTCGCACCTATCAAGCATCAACCTGTGCAGGTACGAATATATTCGTGCAGGTGGCCGCATTTAATCTGCATGACAAAGCCGCTATAATTGCGCCCCATTTTATCCAGCTACAGAGAATTCACCATGAGCAATCTTGCCGCCGAGGTGGCCAAGCGCCGTACCTTCGCCATCATTTCCCACCCGGACGCCGGTAAGACCACCATTACCGAGCGCCTGCTGCTCATGGGCCAGGCCATCAGCGTGGCCGGTACGGTCAAGTCGCGCAAATCTGACCGCCACGCCACCTCCGACTGGATGGCGATGGAACAGCAACGCGGCATCTCCATCACCACCTCGGTGATGCAGTTCCCCTACCGCGAGCACATGATCAACCTGCTGGACACCCCCGGCCACGAAGACTTCTCGGAAGACACCTATCGCACCCTGACCGCGGTGGACAGCGCGCTGATGATGATCGATGGCGGTAAGGGTGTCGAGCCACGCACCATCGCCCTGATGAACGTCTGCCGCCTGCGCGACACGCCCATCATCAGCTTCGTCAACAAGATGGACCGCGACATCCGCGACCCGATTGAGTTGTTGGATGAAATCGAAGAAGTGCTGGATATCAAAGCCGCTCCCATCACCTGGCCGATTGGCTGCTACCGCGAATTCAAGGGTGTCTACCATCTGGCCAACGACTGCATTTATGTCTACACCCCCGGCCACGGCCACGAGCGCACCGAAGAAAAAATCATTCAGGGGCTGGACAGTGACGAAGCCCGCGCACTACTGGGCAATACCTATGATGACTATGTAGAAGAGTTAGAGCTGGTACAGGGTGCCTGCCACGAGTTTGACCACGACGCCTATCTGGCCGGCAAGCTGACGCCGGTATTCTTTGGGACTGCCCTGGGCAATTTTGGCGTCAATCATGTGCTGGATGCCTTTGTGGACTGGTCGCCCGCACCGCTATCACGCATGACGCAGGAGCGCGAAGTGCTGCCGACCGAGGACAGTTTCACCGGTTTTGTTTTCAAGATCCAGGCCAACATGGACCCGCGCCACCGCGACCGCATTGCCTTTATGCGCGTGTGTTCCGGCAAGTACGAACAGGGCATGAAAATGCGCCATGTACGCATCAAAAAGGACATCCGCGTGGCCGATGCGCTGACCTTCTTCTCCAGCGACCGCGAGCGGCTGGAGGATGCCTACGCCGGCGACATCATCGGCCTGCACAACCACGGCACTATCCAGATAGGCGACACCTTCACCCTGGGCGAAGAGATGAACTTTATCGGAATTCCGCACTTTGCGCCCGAACTGTTCCGTCGCGTGCGCCTGAAGGATCCGCTCAAATCCAAGCAATTGCGTCAGGGTTTACAGCAATTGGCCGAAGAAGGTGCCACCCAGGTGTTCTTCCCGCAGCGCAGCAACGACATCATTCTCGGCGCTGTCGGTGTACTGCAGTTTGACGTGGTCGCCAGCCGCCTGAAGGAAGAATACAAAGTTGAATGCAGCTACGAGACCATCAACGTCTGGTCCGCGCGCTGGGTGACTTCCGACAACGCCAAGAAGCTGGACGAATTCAAGGACAAGGCGTATGAGCACCTGTCCATTGATGGTGGCGGTCACCTGACCTATCTTGCGCCGACACGGGTCAACCTGAGCCTGATGGAAGAGCGCTGGCCTGATATTCAGTTCCATGCGACGCGGGAGCATCACTGATTTTGTTTTTACGGTGTGGACGGAGCTGGGCGTGACCTGCGCTGCAGCGACGCACCCGCACCGAAGCGAGCTTCGGCACAGGTGCTGATGCTTGGCGCAGATCACACCCAGCCCCTGATGTACACCTTGCTTGTTGGAGAGTTGGCCCGGCGTTGCCGGGCTGCTGTCGCGGTGTTCGCTGGTGGGTTTGTGGCTTGGTCGCAGGATGAAAACTGGCAAAAAGCGGCAAAGGTTCTTGCCAGAATCAATACGTTATATTGATTACATCCCAACACTTCATGCCAGCCCGTCATGCTGCGCGCAGTCGCAGCATCCATAGACCCTGCAACTGCGCCTGGGGTGACTCAGCTGCTCGCTGCACATCCGATTGTAAAACCCTGAGCCGTACAGTATCCTGTACAGAACATACATTCCGCTCAGGAGCTTTCTCATGGATGTCATTAGCTATACAGATGCCAGAGGCAATCTGGCAAAAACCATGGATCAGGTCTGCGAAGATCGTGCGCCAATCATTATCACACGGAACAAATCACAGTCCGTGGTCATGATCTCGCTCGATGACTACCAGGCGCTACAGGAAACCGCCTACCTTCTGCGCGCACCGAAAAACGCCCGCCGGCTGCTGGAATCCGTGATTGAGCTGGAGCAAGGCGCTGGGCAAGAGAGGGAGCTTGTTGAATGAAGCTTGTCTTCTCCGAGAATGCCTGGGAAGACTACCTGTACTGGCTTAAAACCGACAAAAAAACTCTTGACCGAATCAATAAGCTAATTAAGGAAACCAACCGCAAGCCATTCGAAGGCATTGGCAAACCGGAGCCGCTAAAGCACAGTCTGGCCGGCTACTGGTCCCGCCGCATCAATGAAGAAGACCGTATGGTCTACAAGGTCACGGATAATGCTTTGCTTATTGCCCAGCTTCGCTATCATTATTGACTTGATACCAGAATTGAACCGTAGTGCACGCGGCATCGGCAAGCCAAAATAAAATCCTCACCGCGCTGTGCGTACCACCACAAAACAGCCGCGAAACGGCGTTGGCTTTAATAAGCTGTTAGGCATCAATTGACTTACTATCTACATGACTATTTAGTTGCCGCCACCGAAGACTGAAAACGGGAAAAGAATAACAACCACAGGCTTGGGGAAAACGATACCCGTAACCACTCCACAAACGGCAATAACCGTTGCCCAAATTGCCACCTCGCCGAAAGGAGCCGGGGTTGCTCCAAGACCGACACGACCGAATACACCAATCCAGAAGCCTCCTATACCGCCGACGAGCGCACCCACAGCCCGTTCTTTAATGGTAACTGGCGACTGCCACCACTCGCGCAATGTCTGAATATTTCGTTTAATGAACATCGATTTCCCTTGCTGTCTAACGCTGAGCGCACCGGTGCTCTTGACGTAGCGAAGCGAAGAGAAGGGCACCCGAGTGGCGCGCCTGGTTAGCTGCTCTCAAGCATGTACGCACGAAGCTGCCGCTCATCTCGCATGACATACAGGATAAGAACCTGCTTCTCATCCTCACGATAAAAAACGCGACACGGTGGAACCACTACTTCCCTGTATACCGAATTAGGGAGTTCTGGGGGTATCCTTCCGGATTTGGGAAAATTTTCCAATCGGTCGGTTTTATCGAAAATCTCTTCTACCAAGCGGCTTGCAGCGGCGGGATTATCCAGAGCAATATACTCTGCGATTTCGTTTAACTCTTGAAGCGCCGGATCAGTCCAGATTACTTCAGCCATTTACTCATTTTCTCTCTGGCGTCACTTTGGTTGTACGTTCTTCCCTCAAATACAGCGCGCTCTCCTCGTGAGAGCCCTTCAAGCAGCTCGAGTCGACGCCGCATGAACTCGTAATCCTGCACATCAACAAGATAAGCCGATGGCTGGCCATGTTCCGTGATCAGTACTGGCTCTTTGGACTGACGCAGGTCTGCCAAGATTTTTGTAGCTTGGCGCTTAAGGTTTGTAACAAGTTCAACTTTCATGGGCTCACCCTGATCCAAATTCACAGTGACACTATAGTATCACTTTTCAGGCGAAGCAATCGCAGCTAACGCTGAGCTTAGCGGCGCTACGACAGTGGCGTTCGGTGGACGGCCCTCGGGCCGGGAACGTACTTCAGCGACTTGTTAATTGGATACTTCAATGTACCACTTAGGTTTGATGCGCCCGAAATCTTTGCGGGTATTGGATTTCAGTGCTTTTTTAGAGTCCAGCACCTTTGCCTCGCCATGCTCCCTGATAAAAACAACCCAATGCCAGAATGACTTGCCGTGCTTGGTGCGCCATTTGATAGCCAACAGTGCTTTGTCCGGCAGACTTTCCCATGTTTTGAAGGGTGTCTCTTTGGGCGAAACGGAGATACCAAATTCACGAATTAATGTCCGAACATGCTCTGTTTCTGACCAGAGCGATTTGTCTGCCGAATAAATGCCAAGTGCGTTTGCCTTTTTCTTGGCCTCCGCGTAACTGACACCGGCAAGAGCGGCACTTGCCGCAATACCGCAACCGGTAGGTTCTTCCTGGATGACAGGTTCCATAGCTTTACCAATTAGCGCGAAGCTTTGCGGCAATTTTGGAGCCGCAAAGCGGTGGAAAAATTGTCCGACAACAGCGGCTGGTTATGCATTATTCGTAGTGGCTCCAGAACCTGAGGACTTTCACCACATGCTCGTCTTCCAACACTTGGTATACCAGACGATGCTAAATATTGATGCGGCGTGAATAGGCCCCCGCAAGATCACCAATGAGCTTCTCAAATGGAGGCGGCTTGCGGTATGGGTCTTCCGCTATCAGCGCTAACAGTTCCTGGGCTTTTGGCTTGAGGCCGCTGGAGGCCAACTTCTTTGCATCTTTCAGGGCTTGCTTGGTGTAAACCAACTTCCATGTCACCAGCCAAGCTCCTCATCGCATTCATCCACGGGGGTATCCATCCCCTCACGAATAGACTCCCGCATGCCCGGTACGGACAATAGGTACAGTGTTTCCTGAATTGCCGCCCAATCTTCTTCGGACACCAAGACGGCTCTGTTTCGTTTACCCATGATGATGATTGGTTGGTGGGACTCGGCAGTTTCGTCGATCAACCGATAAAGGTTGCTACGCGCTTCAGTTGCTGTGATTCCGGTCATGACGCACCTCTTGCGTGTTTAACTTTCAACCAAATTGTACGCCCTTACGTACGTCAAGACGAACGTCCTACATAACGCCAAGCTCAGCTGCCGTTATGCAGCGCAAGCGGAATAATGGTCAGCTGGAGCTTTTTGTTAGCTTGGTCATCACCGTAATCAAACTCTTCAAAATTAATTGAACCAACATTGATTAACTCATTAAAGATGTTCCTGAGGTACCCAATCTTCTCCAATACTTCGTATAGCCTTTCAGAAAACTTCAATCTACCATCCAATGAGCTATTGTTAATCGGACCATTAAATCGATGTGTTGACCCGTAATCTATCGATATACACTCATCCCTGAAAGACTCAAAAAAATCAAGTGAACTTTTGCACCTGTCATCGTGTTTAACAAGCTTATCTATCAAGTGGATATTTGTACCGCCATTAATAAACAGATGAGCATAAACAGAGTTTTGAAGTGATTGAAATCCAACTTCACCTATAAGTAATTTCTTGTAAATATCTCTAACCCAAGATTCGAGATTATCTGTTTTCTCCAAGGAGATAGTGTCGTTTGATAACTGGTCATTATGCAGCCAGTAGGCGCTAATCATATAAATGAAAATAAGATTCAAGTAGCTATCAAGTGCGCCAAAAAATCTATCATCTTGCGATGGATTTTCCGTATCAATTCCATCCAGGTACCTTTTAATTCTTTTTTCAAAAATGGACAATGCTTCTAGTGTTTTTGAATTAAGCTCGTCAAGACGTTGCTTGTGACTTTTGTAATATCGCAGCTTATCCAAGACAACGTGATAAATCTCTTCTAGATCCTCAAATAATAGAACGTTATTTATCTCTATTATTGAGTCTATTACTGGCGAAAGATCAGCCTGATATATTATATTCTGATGCACCTGAACAAGAGTTGATGGTATAGGAGATGCTTCAATCTCTTGCTCTTTTATATGCTTTACAATTTGACCAGCCTTATTACGAATTAACCCTATCTTTTCTTTTGAAAGTTCACCATTGGCTAATCCATCAATAATTTCTTGTTCCGTAATCAGAGAGTATTTATTACTCATACTTCCTCGAATAATTTTTATGGCTAAGTGAAAGCTAACGCCTGTAGCACCTGCACGAATTGCGGAGTGCATTTTTGTGTAAAATTGAGCGTAGCGAAAACACAAAAAAGCGCGTAGCAATTTGTGTCAGGTGACTACATTTGTTAGGCCATGCTGTTATTTGTAACCTTTGCCACCGACTAACCCCCAAGAATATTCCGCGCCTTTGTCACCAACAATGATATCAAATCCGAAATCAGAGGTTGTTTGTGGAGGTATATTCACCTTAACTTGGTATTCACGTGAAATTTCATTTTCGCCTACTTTAGAGCTAACCCTGACGTTCACTGAAGTGACGGTAATATCTTTATTGCCATTGTAAAGGCTACCGCTATATCGGTTTCCGTAGCTCAATCCGGCTCGCCCAGTTACTGCTGCAATTTCTCTATAGTCCAAATCTCTTTCTTTATTGCGATATTCTGATTCTTTAGGAAACTTTTTACGACATGAGCTACGTATCTGAGCCGCACCCAAATCGCTATCTACACCTCTCATATTTTTTAGAATGCAATCGTCATAGTCCTTTGGGCTTGTGATTTGATCACACCCAAACAGAGAGAATATCAATACCGAAAATAGTAACTTAAATTTCACGACCTCTCCTTTCGTGAGCCTAACGCTTGAGTTAAGCCGCGCCGCGAAGCGGCGTCGGCTTGAACGAATTGTTAGACATTATTTGCCGACTACCTTGGTGATCTCGCCTTTCACGTAGTGAACAAATTCTTCCAACTGATCTGCGCGCGAGGCCAAGCGATCTTCTTGTCCAAGATAAGCCTGCCTAGCTTCAAGTATGACGGGCTGATACTGGGCCGGCAGGCGCTCCATTGCCCAGTCGGCAGCGACATCCTTCGGCGCGATTTTGCCGGTTACTGCGCTGTACCAAATGCGGGACAACGTAAGCACTACATTTCGCTCATCG
>JAAYFD010000019.1 GCA_012728415.1 Gammaproteobacteria bacterium | reverse complement strand
GGGACACGCCCATTGCGCCTGTGAAGTGAGCGGTGCAGCAATGCCGCCAGCAGCAGGAACCCACCGAAGCGACTCATTCCGGCTCGATGCCGGGGTGGGCGCAGTAGGAATCCCCCGACTTTAGGCGGGGGGGATGTCAATCATCACAAACAAAAGGCGGGTTCGTACCCGCCTTTTTACTGTGTCCACAGCCCTACTGCGCTTTGGCAAAGCGGGCTGTAATGGGCGCCTTTTTACTGCTTAATGCCTTCCACCTGAATGCTCAGCTGCACCTCGGCTGGGATCGGCCCCACAATATAGTCCATCCCCCATTGGGTCCGATCTAGCGTGGCGCTGAAGTCGCCGCCGCAGACCGTCGCACCATCAAACATCGGGCTTTCATAGCAATTGAACTGCTCCGCTGTTAGGGTAACCGGATTGGTTTTGCCCAATAGAGTCAGATCACCGGTGACTGTTTCGGGCTGGCCATCCTTAAACGTCCAAGCGGTAGAGGTAAAGGTCATGACCGGATACTTTTCTACATTAAACAGGTCAGCGCTTTTCAGGTGATCATCAAACGCCGCAATTCCGGTTTGTACGCTGGCCACCGGAATCTCCAGACTCAACTGACCTGTCTCTTTGGCAGCATCCAACTGTAACTCGCCCTCAATACTGTAGAAGCCGCCATGGTTGGTGCTGGTGCCAAAGTGGCCAATGGCGAACAGTACCTTGGTATGGTTAGGGTCCAGCTTATACGTCTCAGCATGCGCGCCTGCAGTCAGAGCGGCGGCGAGTAAGCCAAAAGCAAATTGCTTTTTCATCATATTCTTACCTCATTTGTTGGTTTGTACGAATACGTCTATCCTAAATCAGCAACACAGGGTCATCCAGAGCATTTTATTGGCATCATTGTTTCACCAGCGCAACAATAAAGGAAGTTTACCATGTCAGGATTCGAGATTTTAACCAGTAGCCAAGGTGTCCCAATCAAATTGTGGACCAAAGGCGTGCCGGTACAGGCCGAGGCACGTCAGCAACTGCTCAACACGGCACAAATGCCATTCATTTACCGACACCTGGCGGTCATGCCGGATGTACACCTGGGCAAGGGTTCCACCATTGGCAGCGTGATCCCGACCAGGGGCGCGATTATTCCTGCTGCTGTGGGCGTGGACCTGGGTTGCGGCATGATGGCGGTGCGCACCTCGTTGACTGCCAGCGACCTGCCCGACAACCTACGCAATATCCGCCGCGCCATAGAAAAGGCCGTGCCACACGGGCGCACCGTTGGGCGGGGCAAGCGTGACGTCGGTAGCTGGCACGATACCCCTAAAAGTGTTGACCGTGCCTGGGCCAAGTTGCAGCCCGGCTTTCAAGTTCTCACGCATAAGCACCCCCGCTTGGAGCGCACCAACAACCACAAGCACCTGGGGACACTGGGGACCGGCAACCATTTTGTCGAGCTGTGTCTGGATGAAACCGATCAGGTTTGGGTGATGCTACATAGCGGCTCACGCGGCGTCGGTAACGCCATTGGCACCTGGTTTATCGAGCAAGCTAAAGACGACATGCGTCGCCAGCAACTCAACTTACCCGACGAAGACCTGGCCTACCTGCAAGAAGGCAGCACTTTTTTTGACGACTATGTAGAAGCCGTCAACTGGGCACAGGAATATGCCCGCATCAACCGCGAGGTGATGATGGACCACACCCTTGCAGCGCTGGCCGACGAGATCGACATCCCCTTCACCAGCGTGCAGGAGGCGGTCAACTGCCACCACAACTACGTCCAGCAAGAAGAACACTTTGGCCAGCAGGTCTGGGTCACGCGCAAGGGTGCAGTGTCGGCCCGGCGCGGGCAGCTGGGCATCATTCCCGGTTCCATGGGCGCAAAAAGCTTTATCGTGCGCGGACTGGGCAATGCCGACAGCTTCCACTCCTGCAGTCATGGTGCCGGGCGCATCATGAGTCGCAACCAGGCGAAAAAAGCCTTCAGCCTGGACGACCATCGCAAAGCCACTGCCCATGTCGAGTGCCGCAAGGACCATTCGGTGCTGGATGAAACACCCGGCGCCTACAAGGATATCGAGGCCGTCATGGCGGCACAAAAAGACCTGGTAGAAATCGTACACACCCTGCGCCAGATAGTATGTGTAAAAGGTTAGCGTCCTGCCCAATGCAGTCGGGCCGGTATCTGAAGCTTTGGAAAACGCTGAATATTTACCTGCGTTGCCAGGTCGTTGTGAAAGCCGGTTCAAGATGCACATCTATTGTCAGCAAACTGCGCTGTTCGCTGCTTTTTCCTGGTCCTGACTGCCTCGCTAACATTATTCAGCGCATCCTTTGGTGCTGTGCTGCTATGCCGTGCCGCAAAGCTCCGGCTATCTACATCTGGGCCGCTCAACCCGCCGCATCCGTTACTGGATCAGCCCCCGCATGCAGAAGCAGTGCAAACACCTGGCTGTTTTGCTCTGGCAAGGTGCATTCACCTGGTTTTTATGTACTAATAGCAGTCTCGGAAAACTGGGCCTGCCACCCTGCACGGCTAACCATTCTGCAAGGAAATCACCATGACTGAACTTTGGCAGCGAATGTCGCAGACCAAACGCATGTTTATCGCTTTCGGTACCTTCATGGTGCTGGTCACTGCGATGTCCATCCTGTTTCAGGCCAATTTTTTCACTTCGGCCCGTCTGAAGCACCTGGCTGATTTTGAAATTCCAACCCAGCTGGAAAAGCTGGCGCTGGAAATCCGCCTGCAACTGGAACCCAGCATCCAGACCTCACGCATCCTGGCCAACGATACCGAACTGCACAGCCGGCTGACCCATGCCAGCCCAGAAGAACGCAAACAAATGGTTGAAGACAGGCTAGTCAACATCCTCGAAGGCTTTCCGGCCAGAACCCTGTTTCTGGCAACCAGCCTGGCCGACGAGTCCCGGTACTACCAGCTGAATCTGGGTGTTTTGCAGGATCGCCCCCTCAAGCGCAGCAACACTGACGATGCCTGGTACTACAAATTCATCAAGTCCGGGCAAACCTATGAGCTGCACCTTGATACCAACGAGTTCAGCGGCAGTGATCTATTATTGTTTGTCAACTACCGTAACGAGGCTTCCAGCGCCGACGGCACACCTTTACTAGTAGGTGGCGTTGCTTTGGAAATGCACGCATTAACCGAGCTGATCAACAACTATCGACTGGGCAAAAGCGGCTTTATTTCCCTGGTTACTGATGACGGTACCATTCAGAACAGCCCGCAAGCCTCCATCCTGAAATCGATCAAGCCGACTGCAGAGTTCAGCCGGCTCCTTGAAAACAGCAAGCAGCACGTATTCAATATTCAGCACAACGGCGAAGACTACATGCTCTCCAGCATCTGGGTCGACAGCCTGCAGCGCTGGCTGGTAATCGAAGTACCCAAAGCCGAGCTGACCGCTCCGATCAGCAAACAAATGTGGGCAGCCCAAGGCATTGGCATGGGCCTGATGCTGCTCGCCCTGGTGCTGATTTATCCGGTAGCCCGCTCGCTTACCCGCCCCCTGCATCAAGTACAATCGCAGCTGGGCAGCATTACTCACAGTCTTGATCTCAGCCGCCGCATACAGATCAACGATCAGGCCGAACTGGGCGAGCTGGCCAGCCAGGTCAACCAGCTATTGCAGCGCCTGCAACAAACTGTCAGCGAAATTCTACGCTCATCCGGCCGTCTGCATGAAACCGCCTTGCGCCTGGCTGACACCACCGGCCTGAGCCGGGATAACCACGAAAATGAGCAAGCACTTGCCAATCACTCAATGGCCGCGGCCATTGAACAAATGTCATCATCAGTAGCAGAAATTACTTCCACCATGGAGGAGCTCTCTGCATCCTCCACCCAGATTGCCGATCACTCACAGTCCGTAGTGGATGTCGCCAACCAGACTCTGGACAGCAGCCGCAAAGGCGCCGATGCCATGCAAGAGCTGGAACAGCACATGCATGGCATTCACAACGATTACTCACAAAGCCTGCAGGACATCCTTGACCTGGGTAACCAGTCGAAGGAAATCAGCAAAGTCATGGACCTGATCAACAACGTCGCCGACCAGACCAAACTGATCGCCTTTAATGCGGCACTGGAAGCGTCCAGCGCAGGCGAGGCAGGCAAACGCTTTTCAGTTGTAGCCAGTGAAATCCGCCGGCTGGCCGACAGCGTGACCGAGTCCACCCGCAGCATTGAAGAACGCATTCAGACCATCCAGAGTTCAATCAGCCGGTTGGTACTGACCTCGGAAAAGGCCGTCAACTCGGTACAGTCCGGCATGCATGTCAGCGCCGCCACGGCCCGCGAGCTGGGCGAGCTGGTTGAAGCGGCGACCCGCACCAGCGATGCCGCACAGCAGATCTCGCTATCCACCCGACAGCAAAAAACTGCCAGCAGCCAGGTCGTGATCGCCCTGCGTGACATAGCCAACGCCAGCTCCACCAACGCCCAGTCAGTACGCCAGATCTCCGACATCAGTGAAGAACTGCTGGCCATGGCACAAGCTCTGGCCCAGTTGATGCAAGAGTTCGACGCCGGGCAGGCCGCTTCCGGCCAGCCGGGGGAGGACTGACACCATGGCAGCTGTCACAAGGAGCCTCTGCCCATGACAGCACAACCGTTGATACGCGTTCTGCTGGTTGATGACAGCAGCATGGCACGCTGCCTGCTTCGCGAAATACTGAACGAGCAGGACGATATCCTCGTGGTCGGCGAGGCGGCCAACGGACAGCAGGCAGTGGAGCTGGCACAGCAGTTGAAGCCGGATGTAATCTGCATGGACCTGGACATGCCGGTTATGGACGGCACTCAAGCCATTGATGCCATCATGCACCAGAAAGCCATCCCGATTCTGGTGGTCAGTGCTCAAGCAGACGCACAAAAGGCCTATCACACACTGGAAGCCGGAGCTCTGGATATTATCGCCAAACCCGGCATGGAGGCTGCTGAGGCAGACCGGCTGGTGCGCAAAGTACGTCTGCTGGCCGGAGTGTCGGTGATTACCCGGCTGCGCAGTAGCCGTACTTCAACCAGCCCGCTATTGCCGGCACGCTCCACAACCGGACAGCCAGTTCGCAGCTATCGTCAGCTGGTAGCCATTGCCTGCTCAACCGGAGGGCCACAGGCCCTGGCCTGGCTGCTGCCACGCCTGCGGGCAGACTTTCCTGCCCCGGTATTGATCAGCCAGCATATAAGCGATGGTTTTGTCGAAGGGCTGGTCAGCTGGCTCAACACTTTGTCCAGCTTGCCGGTCTGTGTTGCCAAAGACGGCCTGCTTCTGCACGGCGGACATGTCTACATATCTCCGTCCGAACAACACATGACCATCGATGGCAACGGCCGCATCCGACTGCTGCCTCGCCAAGAAGACGACATCTACCGGCCCAGCTGCAACCTGTTGCTGGAGTCGGTAGCCGCCACCCATGGTGCTGACAGCATTGCCCTGATCATGACCGGCATGGGCCGGGACGGCGCCAGCGGCATGCAAGCTGTCCGTAACAGTGGCGGCCTGACGCTGGCCCAGGATGAGGCCAGCTCAGTGATTTTCGGCATGAACCAGGAAGCCATCAGCCTTGGAGCGATTGAGCATGTCTTGCCGCTGGAGCAAATACCCGAGCAGCTGAACCGGCTGGTAGCAGGCGTACCATGAGCTGGCTGGATGCATTCAAACAGCTGGTCTACGATTATGCCGGCCTTCTGCTGGACGGTACCGTTGCCGAACAGCGTTTACAGCAGCACCTGCAACAGATGCAGCAACAGCTGGGGCTGGACACTGAACACTTGCTCAAGCACCTCCAGCAGTCCCGGCCGGAGCTGAACAACCTTATCAGCCAGCTAACCGTCAACGAGACCTACTTCTTCCGTGAGCCAGAGCAAATCAATCTGTTTGTGCAGCAAGTGCTGCCGCAACTGCTGAGCCTGGCTGAAAAGCGGCCACTGCGCATCCTCAGCGCCGGCTGTTCTTCCGGCGAGGAGCCCTACAGCCTGGCCATGGCCATCCTCGAAGCCCATGGCGAGCAAACCCTGGAGCGCATTGCCATTGACGCCGGAGATGTCGACCTGAACATCCTTGCCAAGGCCCGCGAAGCCATCTATTCGGCCTTTTCATTTCGCGGCATGCAGGACGAAATCCGCAATCATTACTTCAGTGCGGAAGGCCAGGTTTACCGGCTGCATGAGCACATCCGCACACACGTACAGTTTTTCCCACTGAACCTGAAAGACGCAGACTATCCAGCGGAGCGAGGCCTGTACGATGCTGTTTTCTTCCGTAATGTTTCAATCTACTTCGACGAGCACACCCGACAAAACATCCAGCACAGGTTCAACCGCATCATGCAACCTGAGGCTGTGCTGTTTCTTGGCACTGCCGAAACCATGGCCAACGACTTTGGCCTCTTTTCACTGTGTGAAAGCCATGGCCTCTACTACTTTGCCAAAGGGACACAACTGCAACCAGCCGCACCGGAAAGACTTGCCCACTCCGCGGACAATCACAGCCATGCCCGACAGCGGCCTGCAACGCCGGCTGTCAGCACACCACTGCCTGACTTGCAGCTGATCAGGCAGCTGCTGCATGAAGAACGCTATGATGAAGCCGGCAGCAAACTACAATTACTGTTGACCGCCGGTCAGCACAAGCCGGAAGCCCAGTTAATGCAAGCCTGGCTGCAGCTGAATAAAGGTGACCTGGCAGCAGCCGGACGCCAGCTGGACAGCATCCTGCAAAGCGACCCCTGGTGTCTTGACGCCCTGCTGGCCCGCGGCCTGTGCAGCAAGTGGCAAGCAGACCACAACAGTGCTGCAAAACAGTTCAAGACGGCATGCTATGCTCATGCAGACTCTTGGCTGGCACACTACTTTTATGGTGATATTTTACGTCTAAGCAACCAGCCGCAGATCGCCCGCGGCCCTCTGCAAGTTGCGCGCCGCATTCTGTCCACCAGCCTTGAGGCGGATACCGGATGTCGCTGGCTGCCACTGGCGCCAGCCCCACAGGACGCCCTGCTCCTGATCGAACGCCAGCTGCTTGGCCTGAAACCCGGCCACATGCCCCACACCGAAGCGGAAACATAAATCATGGCTCTGGATATCAAGAAATTCATCCACCGTTTCATTGACGAAGCCCGTGAACAGTTGCGTCTGCTGGAAGAAGGCCTGGAACAGCTGGCTACAGATCCCGACAATAACGAACTGGTCAATAGCCTGTTTCGCGCCGCACATACCATCAAGGGCTCTTCACGGATGCTCAAACTGTTGCCCATTTCCGAAACGGCTCACAGCCTGGAGGATGTTCTCGGGGCATTGCGCGAAAACAGGATCCGCCTGGACAGCCACAGTCGCGACCTGATGCTGGAAGCCGTGGACAGCCTGGGCCATATGGTAGAGCAGCTGAGCGACCAGCCCGATCCGGCCAGTTTGCCCGACAAGCCAGCCGCGCTATGCCAGCGGCTGACCCTGATTGCCAGCGGCGAAACAGCACACGACAATCCCGACCCTGCTGTTCAGCCAGCGACCAGCACCACAGACGAAACACCCCGGGCCGAACCCGTTTTGCGCAGCGCCGACTCGGTGCGCTTGAGGCTGGACAACCTCGAGCAGCTGATCAGCCTGATGTCTGAAGTCAGCATCAGTCAGGCCGGCCTGCGCACACTGCTGGCCGATGCCCGCCAACTGTATCGCGACTGGGAGCCGCTCAACCTGCACAGCAACCAGTCTCCGCAGTTCGCCTGCTATCAACGTCTGTACCATAACCTCAGCGAAATCATCGGCGCACAGGAATCCCTGGTACAAAGCCTGCATGAAAAGTCCCTGAGCATGCGCATGCTGCCGCTGGCACAAATTTTAGAGCCTGCCCGCCGACTGATCCGCGAGCTGGGCCGTGAGCTGAACAAACAGGTCGACCTGAGTGTGGCCGGCGAAGATATCGAACTGGACCGCCTGCTCATAGAGCAGCTGACCGAGCCGGTCCAGCACCTGCTGCGCAACGCCATGGACCACGGCATGGAGCTGGCAGAGCAGCGTCAGGCTGCAGGCAAAAATCCTCGTGGACAAATCAGCATCAGGGCCTACCAGGACGGCAGCTGGGTCACACTGAATGTCAGTGACGACGGTGCCGGGCTCGACCTGGGTAAAATTCGCGAAAAAGCTCTGCGCCAGCACCTGTTCAATGAAGAAGAACTGGCTAAAAAAAGCCCGGCCGAGCTGAAGAACCTGATTTTCCTGCCCGGCTTTTCCACCAGCACGATGATTACCGAGCTGTCGGGCCGGGGAGTCGGCCTGGACGTCGTAAAAAACAGTGTCGAAAACCTGCAAGGCACTATTGAAGTCAGCAGCCAAGAGGGGGTCGGTACCACATTCAGCATGCGCCTGCCACTGTCACTGGCCATGCTGCGCATTCTGTTGGTGGAGGCCGCCGGGCATATGCTGGCATTCACTGCCCAGCATGTGGTGGAAATGATCTATGTCGATGAGCAGACCCTGCTTGACATTGCCGAGCGCCAAGTGTTTGTACTGCGCAACGAGTTTGTGCCCGTGTTCGACCCGGCCCGGCTGATGCAGCTGCCTGTGGTACATGACGGCATTCAGCCTGAGTCCGGCAGCAGGCGCCAGCTGATGCTGGTACTGCAGGTGCAACATGAAAAAATTGCCCTGCGCATTGACCGCATGGTGGATGAGCGCGACCTGGTGATCAAGCCCTTGCCAGCGCACCTGAGCGGGCAACAGTTGGTTGCCGGAATCGTCAATCACGGTTACCGCCAGCTGGTCAGCCTGCTGCACGCCCCCCAACTGTTTGCCCTGGCCCGGCACAGCCGTACCGATACCAGCGGCAGCAACACGCAAACCGGCAGCCGCCTGCACATTTTGGTCGTTGACGACTCACGCAATACCCGCGAAATAGAAAAAGACCTGCTGGAAGCCTGGGGCTATCAAGTCACTTTGGCTGAAGACGGCCAGGACGGGCTGGACAAGGCCCGTGCCGGAGACTTCGATGCCATCCTCACTGATGTGGAAATGCCAGTAATGGACGGATTTACCCTGACCAGCCACCTGCGCCAGGAAGAACGCTACCAGCACACCCCGATCATTATCATCACGTCACGTGAAAAAGAAACTGACCGCAGGCGCGGTATCGAAGTAGGTGCCGATGCTTATATTGTCAAAGGAAGCTTTGACCAAAATAGCCTCATTGATACCCTTAAGGTACTTCTGGGATAGACTTGTACACATGGAGAACAAAATGACCATACTGGTAGTGGATGACGACTTGCTCGCCGCCGAAATGACCAGCGCTATTCTGGAAGCCTCCGGCTATCAGACCCTGATTGCTGAAAACGCGATCGAAGGCATGGAGCTGCTTAACCAGCATACTGACATTCTACTGGTGGTCAGCGATCTGAACATGCCCCTGGTCTCTGGTGTCGACTTCTTTCATGAACTGCGCGCGCAGGGTAATCAACTGCCATTTGTGGTCCTTACTGGCGACCATGCCGGGAGCCTGTTAGAGTCCGCACCAGATCTGGATGCTTGCCTTACCAAAGACTTCGACCTTACCGACCGTCTGCCCCGGGTAGTAGGCAAATTACTGCAGTCCTAGTGATTGGTGCGGTTAGTTGATTAACTCAAGTTCGGACAGCCAAGACTGTAAAACAAGGCGCTATAACGAATCAAAGCAAGGCTATGGCGCGGCACAGCAATACGGTATCAGGGTTTCAGCCGCCAAAACTGACCGATGAAATCAACCAAACAGGCCACCAGCCAGCCTTTGCACAACGAGCAAAATGCAATGTCCAACCAGAAAGTATCCCTGAGCGAAAAGATGTCCCGCCTCAAAGGCAGCTTTATCGAACAGCTGCCCGAGCGCATCAGTGAGCTGAAACACTCGCTGCAAACGCTATCCGAGTGCGCGGAAACCACCAACCCGACTCTACCCGTTCTGCATCGTCACTGGCACAGCCTGAAGGGTGCCAGCCGGATTTTTGGCTTTACAGATCTGGCCAAGATCACCTCGGCAGCCGAGGCCCAGGTACACCCCCTGCTGGATATGGGCAATACACCGATTCCCGCTGCCTGGCTGGAACAGCAGCGCAGCCTTATCCGTGATCTGAGCCGGCATGCCAACCAGCTTGGCCAGCACAAAGACAATACTAGGCGCAGCTTCCAGGTGCCCTACTTCGAGATGGGCCAGGTCAACCAGCAATGGCAGGAGCAAGGCTCCCCTTTGGTTTATGTTTGTGACGACGAAACCGATCAGGTCGAATACCTGGAATACCAGCTACAGTGTTTCGGTTATCGCGTCCGTCACTTCACCGAAGTGGGCGAATTCGAACAGGCCGTCATGGAGCAGCAGCCCGACGCCGTCGTCATGGATGTGCATTTTCCGCAAGGAAAAACAGCAGGTACCGACACCCTGGACCGGGTCAACCAGCGTCTGGGCTACCAGCTGCCGGCACTCGTTCTGTCCGGCATGGAGAATTTCGAAGCACGCCTGAGCGCCTATCGCGCCGGCTGCCGCAGCTATTTCACCAAACCGGTCAAACCATTGGCGCTGGCTGATGCTCTCGAAAAGCTGGTACGCAAGCCGGATACAGAGCCTTACCATGTGCTGATCGTGGATGACGAGCCGGAGGTCGCAAAATATCACGGCCTGATCCTGGAGAATGCCGGCATAAAAGTCCATCTGGTGCACGATCCGTCACAGGTACTCAATGTACTGCGTGAATTCACACCGGATCTGATCCTGATTGATGTCTACATGCCTGTCTGCAACGGTTACGAGCTGGCTGGCGTCATCCGGCAAGTGCCCGAATTCCTCGGTATTTCGATCATTTACCTGTCTAGCGAAACCGACCCGAAAAAACAGCACAGCGCCATGGAAGTGGGTGTTGAGGGCTTTATCACCAAGCCCGTAAAGCCTGAAGAACTGGTGTCTGCCGTGAGGCTGCGCTCTGAGCGTATGCGCGCCTTGCGTGGCCTGATGACACGCGACAGCCTGACCGGTCTGTACAACCACACCACAACCACCGAAATTATCAGCGCCATCCTGGCTCACGCCAGTCGCGACAATGAATCACTCGTATTAGCCGCACTGGATCTTGACCTGTTCAAGCAGGTAAATGACAACTATGGCCACCTGGCCGGCGACCAGGTGTTGTTAGCCCTGTCACACATGCTGAAAAACCGCCTGCGACACGGCGACATTGTCGGCCGCTATGGCGGCGAAGAGTTTGTCATCCTGTTGCGCAATACTGGTACCGCTGCAGCCTACGAGCTGCTTGACCAGCTGCGCAAAGAGTTTTCCGGCATTGTGTTTTCTGCCGGTCACGACACCTTCCAGTGTACTTTCAGCATCGGCCTCAGCGCATATAGCAGCTACAGCACACTGGACGAACTGATGCACCATGCCGATAGCGCTTTGTATCAGGCCAAGCATCAGGGCCGTAACCGCGTTATTATCCATGAGGCCCAGCCATGAACTCAGGACAACAGCCGGCCACCCTCGAAGCAGCTCTGGCCGAACAGCAAAAAAACCTGAGGCAAGTCGTTGATGTCGACGAGCCCCAGGTAAAGCTGGTTATCTTCCGTCTGGCCGACCGCCTCTTCGCCTTTCCCGGCAGCTCGGTACGCGAGGTAATAAGTACCGCCAATGATGTCTTTTATGTCCCTGGCATGCACCCCTCAGTCGAAGGCGTGATGAACCTGCGTGGCGAGGTGCTTTCTATCCTGCAGCTTAATGGCTTGTTACAGCTGCCTGAAAGCAGCACACGCACTGCCGGCAAAACAGCCTTGCTCGGCCAGGGAGCGGGTATCCAGACAGGCATACGTATTGACGAGCTGCTGGATGTCACAGATGTTGCTCAAAGCCTGCTTAAACCACCCATGGACAGCCTGCCAGAACACCTCAGGCCACTGGTAAGCGCCCTGCTCGACTTTCAGGGCATGCCCGTTACCCTGCTTGACCTGGATTTGGTTTTGCAAGCCTGGCAGCAGCAACTGTCATGAATGGCCTGCCCGTAGTTCTCTGGCTGGCCTCCGGTTACCAGTTTGCCCTGGAGGCATGCCGGGTTACAGCACTGCAGCCCTATGACCCTTCACTGGATGGCCAACCCCTGCACTGGCTGATTCCGGGCCTTGAAGCTGAAGCGCCACTCTATTGCCTGGGCTGGCAAGCAGAACAGGGTCTGTCCGGCTGGCTAGTCATTGCCGGCGAACCCCAACATCTCGAACTGCCGCTCGACAGCCTGCGCCCCTTGCCGGCAAGCCTGCGGCACGCCCGATGCCACACTGCCATCCAGGCACTGGCATGGCATCAGGGACAGCCGGTCACTCTGCTGCATGCAGCCAGCCTTGGCAGCTGATAACACTGCAATGACTGTAGCACCATCAGCAGCCTTCCGGATGAAACGCCTGCTCAAAGCAGAGCGGCGCATCATTCTGGCCAGCGTATTACTGGTCCTGCTGACCGGCCTCCTGGTCAGCATGGCCGTAACCTTGCCCCTGTACCAGGCCGTCCGTATCCAGCTGGAAGAAGTAAGCCGGGCCAATGCAAGAGCCCGGCAAGCCAGCATTGAAAACTTGCTCGACAGCTACCGGAACATTGCCAGACAGTTCAGCAGCCGGACGGAAATCCGCAAGCGCCTGCAAGCCTGGCGAAACGGTGAAATCGGCCTGGAACAATTGCGCCAGTACAGCCAGCCCCGCCTGCAAGAGCCTGCCGCTCAAACGCCCGGCCTTGCCGCCATGTTCCGCGTTAGCCAGGACGAAATCATTGTCGCCCTGGGCGAGCATACAGAACAGCTCAGCAGCCTGCTCCCCCAGCCGGCACAGGAAGGCCTGGACCTCATCACACTGGAAACTGACGGCGGGCCACAGCTGCTAATCAAAGCTGGCGCCCCCATCTACAGTGCCGACCAACACATCATAGGCCACGACATTCTGTTTTTTCATACAGATTCGCTGCAGGATTACCTGCAAGAGTTTGGCAGCTATGGCAACCAGGCAGAAATTTTCCTGCACCGGCACATTCCCCCGGCCACCTTTGGCCTGTCTCCTGTAACCGCTACACACCAGTCCGTTGTGCAGACCGGCACACTGCAGCCGATCATCGACGAGCCAGCCCTGCAACAGGCCGGCATCCATAAGTTTCGTGACGCCAAAGATACCGTACTGATTGTACAGCCTTTTACAGATCTGCCGTTCAGCCTGATCATCCGCCTGCCAAAGCAAACCTTCTATGCCCTGATAGACCACGATCTGTTTGGTGTACAGCTACTCATTCTGTTTTTGCTGATAATAGCCATTCTTGCCAGCCACCTGGCCATCAAACCCCTGATCACCACCCTTTCATGGCAAGCAAAAAAACTGGAAGAAAACCAGGCAGAAATGCTACTGGCTGCCAGCGTCTTCGAAAACACCCATGAAGCCATTGCCATCACCGATAGCAACCTGCACATCATCCGCGCGAACACTGCCATGCAAGAGTTATGCGGCTGCAGCCAGGGCCAGTTGAATGGCCAACCGATCAGTCACTATCTGCGTATTGCCGAACATGACCAGAGGCCGGCCAGCCTGCTGACAATCCTTTGCCAGCAGGGGTTCTGGCAAGGCGAAGTAACCCATCCGGATACCCGCAATGACAGCCTGCGCACCAGCCTGCTGAACATCAGCACCGTGCACGACACTGCGGGGCAACCCCTTTACTATATTCATATTCTCAGTGACATTACCGCCCGCATCGAAGCCGAACAGCAAGTGCGCCGCCTGGCGGCACATGACGCCCTGACTGGTCTGCTCAACCGCAGCAGCATACTTGAACACATACAGCGCAAAATCAGCCAGCACATGGCGTTTTCCATCCTGTTCATCGACCTGGACAAATTCAAACCAGTGAATGACCTGCATGGCCATAAAACCGGCGACCAAGTTCTGCGCATCACTGCCAAGCGCTTGCGCCGGATCATCCGGGAACAAGATGAGCTGGCCCGGCTGGGTGGCGATGAATTCCTGGTTTTGCTGGATACCTCGGCAGGCAATGACTTCATCAACCGTATTGCCGAAGATGTCATTGAGCAACTGACTCGCCCCTTTGTCCTGGGCGCTGTCCAGGTCGAGATTGGAGTCTCGATCGGTATTGCCCACTATCCCGAACACGGCATCACCCCCGACTCCCTGATACATGCCGCCGATCTTGCAATGTATCAAGCCAAACGTAGCAGCGGCGGCGCCTACAGCATCGCTGACGGAAGAGCAAAAACATGAACCATCATCAAGGCCATATTAAGTACTGGAATAACAGCAAGGGTTACGGTTTTATTGCCCGCCCCGGTAACGACGACATCTTCGTCCACATCAGCCAGCTGGCCAGGCATATCGCACCGCGTGCCGGGCTAGAGGTCGTCTTTGAGTTAAAGCAGGACCACAAAGGGCGCTGGCAAGCGCAGAATGTAGAACTTGCCGGTAAAGGACAGGCTGACACTCCGGCCGGCACGGCTATAAACAGCCATCAGCCACCAGCTGGTCCCTTACAACGCCTGTGGCGACTGGTACTGATGATTGCCGCACTGGTGCTGGCCGGTTTTATTCTGCTCAAAAGCATCACGCCGTTTTACTCCATGCAGGGCGCAAACGGGCCTTACACACAGGCCGGAGCAGCAACCTCCCCCCTGTTGCCCGGTACTCCTCATGCAGACAACCCTCAACTACAGCATACATTGCAGCTGATTCTGCAAGGTGGTCCTTATCCATATCGCCAAGACAACGGTACCTTCCACAACCGTGAACGCCTGTTACCACAAAAGCCGCCCGGGTATTACCGCGAATACACCGTACCCACGCCTGGTGCCAGTAACCGCAGTACCCGTCGTGTGGTAACCGGCGGCAATCCGCCCGAGGTCTGGTACTACACCGAAGACCACTACCGTTCGTTCATTCGCCTGGAAGTGCGCCCATGATGACCACCCGTACACTGCTGCTGCCTGCAATAGCAGACAAGCCAGCCCTGCTGCAGGCTTTTGCCAGTCACTGCAGCTTTACTGACGATTTCGGTTTCAACTGGGACGCTCTCTGGGATTCTCTAGATGACTGGCTGGAACAACAGCCAATGCCCCTGCGCCTGATCATCAATGGCCAGAAGGTTCGCCAGCTGGATGGCTGTGCCTGGCAACAATGCCGACAGATTCTGGATGATGCCTGCGCCAGCTGGCCAGAATTTAGCTATCAGCTCGAAGCCATGCCGCCGCAGAAAGCGGTTGAACCCTCCTGCTCATGACACAGCGCTGCTTTGTGTGCCAGCAGGCGCACCCTGCAGCAACAGCCGGGAAAACTGCCCACACATGCGTGCTTGCTCGGCGAGACGTGCTGCAGCCGGCTCCGGCTACACTTCACGCAACTCCGTTCGCGCACCCTGCAACCTGGCTTGAGTAACAGCCGTGAGCGGGCATTGTTAATGCCAAACACAACGGCTTGCCCCGCAGCCCGTCCGGAGCGATGTTTCAGCCTAGAAAATGCCCGCTTCAAGCCCGGCAGCAAATGCTTGCCCCAGTTCGTGGCATTGCTCAAGGAAATCATCCTGCCAGACCCCTCGGCAGACCATGGCTTCCTGCACCTGCTGCCAGCGCAAGCCAGTCAGAATACCGTCAATGGCCCGCCGGGTACCTGTCCCATCATGCCCGGCACGAATCACCACCGCACAGGGCAGGCCTTGTTTCTGTTCCAGCACGGGGTAATAAACCCGGTCAAAAAAATCTTTCAACGCTCCGCTCATGTAGCCCAGGTTTTCGGGCGTGAACAGGATGATCCCGTCGGCACACAGCACATCCTGCACCGTCGTTTGCAACGCCGCCTGCTTGCGGGCTATCAGCCGCTGTGTTCCCGCACTGCGTGCTCCTTCCAGCAAGGACGCCACCATCCGCTCTGTATTGCCGGATGGTGCATGGGCCACGATCAATAAATTCTTGCTCATACCATCTCCTGACTGCCGCATTTGCTGCCGGCCAACAACCGGCAGACTGAGTCCCCACTATGCAGAAGCACAACAGGAATACCCCAACGGGTATGGAAGCATGCCCTCAAGCCTGGATCAAATTTTGTACTGGTCCCGAAGCGCCTGCCAGTTGTCGTCGCTCAGAGAGCCGATCTCATGCTGGGCCTGCGCCACCCATAAAAACGCACGCTGATTGAGCTCGGCGATAGCAGCCGAATCCGTACCAGCGGCACTCATCGGCGGACCAATTACCACATCTACAGTGCCGGAAGCCTTGCGCCAGTCCAGCTTGGGCCAGAACTGCCCGGCATTGTGCGCCACCGGCAAGACCGGCAAGCCGGCATGGGCGGCAAGGGATGCCCCGCCACGGGAAAACTTGCCGATTTTGCCCGGCGGCACACGGGTGCCCTCCGGGAAAATCAATAGCCAGTTACCCCTGGCCAGACGGGCCGCACCTTGCTCGGCCACCTGGCGCAGCGCCTGTTTGGGTTGTTCACGGTTGATGGCGATCGGCTTGATCATGCGCAACGCCCAGCCAAATACGGGAATATTCAACAGCTCGCGCTTGAGCACCTGGCTCAGCGGCTGAAAATGCGCCGACAGGAAAAAGGTTTCCCAGGCGCTCTGGTGCTTGGCCAGAATCACGCAGGGCCGCTCCGGCACATTTTCCAGGCCACTGATGCGGTAGCGGATTCCCAACACCCATCGGGCCAGCATCAGTGTGACGCGGCTCCAGGCCACGGCAATCAGCCGGTAGCGCCAGCGGTAAGGCAACAGGGGGCCGATCAACAGCGAAGGCGGCAGCCACAGCAAGGTTATGCTGGCCAACAAAAAATAAAAAACGATGGTTCTAATAGCGCTGATCATGCCCATCAGGGTTTCCTTGCATGCCGGTCCGGTTTAAGGATCCATTATACGCTGCCCTGCCAATCAGCGTGTAAGAAGGACCTGCCAAAGGAATCCGGATGACAGGCGGGCCGGTCAGCCCCGCAACAGCTCATCAACAACTGCCGCCAGATCGACAAACTCCAAGGTGCCCAGCGGCAACTGGCCGGTTGCAATCTGGCTGCCCTTGCCGGTTTTTACCAGCACCGGCTGAGCACCAACTGTTACCGCTGCTTGCAGGTCACGCAGACTGTCACCCACAAACCAGACGCCATCCAGCCCCGTTTGATAGTGCTCAGCTATCTGCAACAACATGCCTGGCTGTGGCTTGCGACAGTCACAGCCGTCGTCCGGCCCGTGCGGACAGAAAGCGATCAAACCGATGTCGGCGCCCTGCTCCGCCAGCAGCCCACGCAGCTTGTCATGCATTGCATGCAGGGTAGCTTCGTCATAGTAGCCACGCGCCAATCCGGACTGATTGGTCGCCACCGCTACCGTCCAGCCGGCATGATGCAGCCGAGCAATGGCGTCAATCGCTCCGGGCAACGGCTGCCACTCGTCCACGGTTTTGATGTAGGCATCCGAGTCGTAATTGATAACGCCATCACGGTCGAGAATGATCAGTTTCATGGTCTTTGTTCACGTTGCTGAAAGTTGGCCGCATCTTATCAGCTTCAGCGGGGTTTCACTGCCGGCGACAGAATCGCACCATCTGCCCGGACGCGCACAACCGCCGGGCACAGGCTGCACAGGCTCGCCAGAGATAATCCGTGCCGCCCTCCATGACGGCAAAACCCTGTTCCGCCCATACCCACCGCTGCTACAAAGCCAGTGCAATCGCCAGACACTCAAGCGGCTGACACCACACCCGGCTCTTCACGCCGCGCATAGTTCTGTGCCATCACTGCACACACCATCAGCTGGATCTGGTGAAAAATCATCAGCGGCAAAATCGCCGGCCCCACCGCACCGCCGGCAAACAGCACCTGCGCCATCGGCACACCGGTTGCCATGCTCTTCTTCGAGCCACAGAACACAATGGTGATTTCATCTTCCTTGTTGAATCCCATGGCACGCGAAGTCCAGGTCGTCACCGCCAGCACCACCGCCAGGATGACCGAACACACCAGGGTCAGCAGCAACAGCGACACCGGCGGTACGGTATTCCACAGCCCGCCAACCACGGCGGAACTGAACGCGGTATACACCACCAGCAAAATCGAGCTCTGATCCACATACAGCAGCCAGCGCCGGTTGTTGTCGACAAAGTTACCAATCCAGCGGCGCATGTAATGACCGAGCAGGAAAGGGAACAACAGCTGCAAGCTGATCTTGATGATGGCATCCAGCATGCCGGTGGTGCCCGCATCGGCATCCAGCATGAGTTTCACCAGCATCGGCGTGATCAAAATTCCCACCAGGCTGGACGCCGAAGCTGCACACACTGCTGCGGGAATGTTGCCGCGCGCCATCGAAGTAAAGGCAATCGCCGACTGCACGGTACCCGGCAGCGCCGCCAGATACAGCATGCCCACCCACAGCTCGTTACCCAGCAAGGGCTTGAGCACCGGCGTCAATGCCACCATCAGCACGGGGAAGAAAATAAAGGTAAAGGCAAAGATCAGCAGATGCAGCCGCCAATGCAACGCCCCGGCAATGATCGCCTGACGTGACAGCTTGGCCCCGTGCAGGAAAAACAGCAGGGCTATCGCGCCATTGGTCAGCCAGCGGAAAAACACCTCGCCAGAACCCTGGGCCGGCACAAAGCTGGCGGCCAAAATGACCCCGATGATAATCAGCGTATAGTTGTCAAACACCATGCGTAGGCGTGCATAAAAGGTCGACATGGTCGTACTCTCTGGTCAGTTGAATCAAAGTGGACGCTACTCTACCTGCCGGTTAAAATTCCGGCTAACGCCAACCCGCCTGATATTTGCTGCAAACGGACATCATGGTTCAATTACCCGACCTGAGTACACTGACCCGCCTGCCCCGCCCCGTCTACGGCCAAGCCGAAGCACTGCCCAACCTGGCACTGGGCTACCGGCACAGCCACCCATGGCTGCAGTTTTCCTATGCCAGCCATGGCGTGCTGGATGTACACACCGACAACGGCCGCTACCTGGCTCCGCCACAGCGGGCAGTATGGATTCCGGCCGGCGTTGAGCACCGGGTACGCTGCTCGGCGCAAACCCTGATCCGCAGCCTGTATATCGCCACCGATGCCATGCCGGTCACGCTGGGTGAATGCCGCGTGGTGCAGGTCAGCCCGCTGCTGCGTGAGCTAATCCGTACCTTCAGCCTGCTGCCCGTTGAGTACGAGGAAAACGGCAGCGATGGCCGTCTGGCCAGCGTACTGCTGGACCAGCTGGCCGCCGCACCCGAAGTGGCCTCCATGCTGCCGCTGCCCTCCGACCCGCGCCTGCAAGCCATCACCAACCACCTGCAACAGCAACCCGATGACACCACAACTCTGACTGGCTGGGCGAAACGGCTGGACGTGTCGGAAAAAACCCTGAGCCGGCTGTTCAGCCAGCAAACCGGCCTGACCTTCCGCCTCTGGCGTCAGCGCCTGCGGCTGTTTCACGCCCTACCCCTGCTGGAGCAACAGGAACCCGTTACCGACGTGGCACTGGCCTGCGGTTATGAGTCGATTTCGGCATTTATCAGCGCCTTCAGCCAGCAGTTTGGCTGCACGCCCGGGGAGTTTTTCAAAGAGTAAGGCAAAACAGTCAGCGCCCGAGCCCATTGGTTAAGCGCACTCTGTAGCAGCCTGTATTTCTGGCAATATTTCCTGGCCCGGCACCGGATAAGACACTGCGCAAAGCTGACGCTGCCACTTTGAGCAAGCTCAAAGCTGTCAGCTGATGCTTTGCTCCGGTCTCATCCGGCACCTTGTACGCGTCCCAGCATGTCTGCAACCAAGATACAGGCAGGCAAGCATATGCAAGAGAGGCAAACGACGTGCAATGCAGGCCGCTGGACTTACACGGAAACAGGCGCGGCATCAAAGCACAATATTTTCCTGCGCGCCCTTTTCCCACTGCGCAATATTAGCGAAAGTAATATCCGCCCTTCTTTCCAGCGCCTCGTCGGTCGCGTAACCCACATGCGGCAAAATCAGGGTATTGGGCGCGGCCAGTAGCGGATAGTCAGCCGGAACCGGCGGCTCCATGTCCACACGGTCCAGACCGGCGCCTGCAATAGTGCCTGCATGCAGCGCCTTGGCTAAAGCAGCGTTATCAACGATGGGGCCAACGGCGGTGTTGATCAGGATGGAGGTGGGCTGCATCAGCTCCAGACGCTGTTGATTGATCAGGTGTCTGGTGTCATCGGTCAACGGCACATGCAACGAGACAATATCACTGGCCTCCAGCAGCGCATCCAGCGGCTGGTACTGCACGCCCTTTTGCACCAGCTCGGGCTTTTCGCTGCGGTTGTAGGCAATGACCTTGCAACCAAAAGCCAAGCCCAGCTCGGCCACTGCACTGCCGATGGCACCAGTACCGACCACGCCGAGGGTTTTGCCGTACAGGTCAGACTGCCGATAGCCCTGCTTGGTACCGCCCTGACGTACTATTGCCTCCAGCGGCACCATGCTGCGCAGCAAGCCAATAATCAGGCCAAAGGTAATCTCGGCCACCGAACGGGTGCTGTAGCCGGCAGCATTGGACACCTTGATCCCCTGCGCCTTGCACTGCTCAAGATCAATATGGTCAAAACCGGTAAAGGCTACGGAAATGAATTTCAGCTGTTTTGCCGCTTTGATGACCGCGCCGCTAAGCGGCATATTGGCCAGAATCAGCACATCTGCATCGCTGACGCGGGACTTGAGGGTTTCCTCATCCACCTGGTCTTCATACACCACCAGCTCATGGCCCTGCTCCAGAAACGGCTTGCTCAGACTATCAAGCTTGTCGGCAGAAATACCCAGCGGCTGCAGCATTACAATTTTCATGACACCTCTCCAGTGAACCCGTTATGCATAAATATTGGTAAATTGTGGGTGCATTATAGCCAGAGTGGAGGGGAAAGGCTGGGCTGGGTCTTGTTTGGTGTGTTTGGCTTTGTGTGCATTGGCAGCTGGCGAGACGCTGCGCAAAGCTACGCTGCCACTTTGAGCAAGCTCAAAGCTGACAGCTAATGCTTTGCTCCGGTCTCGCCAGCTGCCTGTTTACCCTGTAAACACTGTAAGCCGTCCTGATATCTCTCGTGGCTTGCGTGGTGGTGCGGAGATTTATTGGTAGCTAACGTTTGAGTTCAGGCCGCAGTTCTTCTGGGCCTTCGCGCCTACAGCGAACTGTTAGCGCAAGAGCTCTCATAGCCAATCATCATCTGGCCCATCGCGAAACGAGCTCCAGAGCGCGGGTAAAGCCGCAAGCAGAAAACCATAAACAACCAGAGAACTAAAGTTAATGAGCGCATTAAGTACCAAAATGATAGACAACAGGGCACACAAACGTCTAGCAGCAGGGCGGGAGCTGAATACAGAAAACCATTTGCTGAAATAAAACAGGCTCAGGCCGAGTGAAGCGGCTGCCGCGAAAGTCAACGGCAAAATAGGCTCATCATCAAACATCGGCGTCATATATATTTCCCAAAGCCTTTCCAGCCTTTCGTCACCCTCCGAAAAAAAGGGTTTCCCCAACAACATTGCCAACCCTGCGTATAAAACAAAAGCAAGGGACTGCGGCCCGCTAGCGTTTGAGTAGCGCATGTTTCTAATATCCCTATCGTACAAACACAAATATAAAACTGCTCAAATAAGCAGTACGGTCATACGAGAATTTGTTTCGGTAATTTAACTATTCTTTATATGCATAACGTAGAGCTAACCGGCGCTGCGCGGCCTTATCGCGCAGCGCCCAGCGACTGAAAAGAGCGAGGTTGAGCACCGGGTTAGGCAGAGAGTTCATTATGTGGCCACAGTATTTCAGATGGAAGCCAAAAGCTCAGACAAGCGAAAAAGCATCACAATTAATATCAGCGTGGGGATGCCATAATAAACCAGCTTTCCTTGCCACCCTGGGTATTGCTTGCGATAGCTCCTAAGGAGAGCCCATGCGCTATTGCCCTCGCCGGGAGCGAGAGGCGGAGATGGGAAACGCTGAAAAAACAAGCCAATACCACCACATAAAGCGATAAATGCTGAAATAACAAGCAAAGTGATGCTATCCCTTACGTTGCCGGAGATGAGAGCACCAATCGCTAGGACTGCAAAGATTGCAGAAACGCCACAAACCAGCGTTTTGGTGAAATTACCCATGTGTTGCCTAACGATTAAGCTAGCGGGCAGGCAAAAGCGCAGCTTTTGACTGTCCAGCGAACGAAGTGAGCTAAGTTGAGCGCATTGTTAGGTTTCATTGCACGCTCCGCTTTGAACCGATGTGTCTCGCCCCGATATCTATCAAAAAGAACGCGGAAACAGGCAGCGACAACCAGAAAAGGATGGGGCTCCAGAACATGCCAAAGCCTAGCCAGGGGAGTAGATCTATGCCGCCAACTGAGCAGGGGGCTAGACTCTTGATATTTCCTTGGCAGCCAAAATAGTGATATGAAAAAACTCCCAGTTTCCAGAGGCTGAAAAACAGGGCTGGTGGTATCACTGCCAGAGTGTATTTGGTCGCCCATCCCATACTGGAACCTAACGCCCGTATTTACGCGCCAGCATCGCTGGTCGTATACAATTGATTGTTAGAAGGCGGTTGTCGAAGAGTTTGCACAGTGATTTGCAAGCCGAGTGCCTTTGCGACTTTTGCGACCGTACTGAACGTAGGGTTACCTTCCGGAGATAAGGCTTTATACAAGCCTTCTCGGCTAAGTCCCGTGTCTCGTGCAAGCTGGCTCATGTTCTTAGCGCGTGCGATAACACTCAATGCATGCACAATGAATGCAGGATCGTCACCGGCTTCCTCGATGCAAGCTTCAAGATAAAGTTGAATATCCTCTTCTGTTTCTAGGTGCTCTGCTGAATTCCATCGCGTAGTTTTGATACCCATAACCTTATACCTCCAACTGTCTGGCAATTTCTTTGGCTTTGACGATATCAGCTTTTTGAGAACTTTTTTCGCCACCGGATAAAAGTATTACGACAACAGCATCCTTCTGCACAAAATAGACCCTGTAACCGAGACCATAGAAGATTCGCAACTCACTAACGCCTTCCCCAATGGGTGCTACATCCCCGAAATGGCCCATTTCGACCCGATCAATCCTAGCCTGAATTCGAGCCTTTGCCCGTCGGTCCTTGAGGGATTTGAACCACTCCGTAAATTTCGTTGTCGTCCTGACTTCTATCATATGTAAACTCTAGCTCACACCTAGCAATGTGTCAACTGCGGTTAACACAGGGCGGCCATCTCTAGCCCATTGATTCAATTTTTGGAGAATTTCGCTAATTCCACTAAACTGTGTTTGGTCGTTACCTCTCAGATAGAACCCGCACTTCTTGATATCGAAAAATTTTACTTTTGCTTCTAACATCTGCAATCCTTTTATGTGCCTTCTACTTCAGATACCCGACGGCAGTTAACGCCTGCGTAATAGGCGAGAGCTTGCGAGCGTCCTAATTGACGCGTTTGTTAGCATTTTATGACCAGATGTACATGCTCGATTTTTTATTTAGAATCTTTAGCTCAAACGACTTAGTGCAAACACTATTAGCTATTCCATAGCAAACGTGCAACGGCAATAAATGCTCTTCTCTTGGGTGACAGTAACG
>JAAYFD010000018.1 GCA_012728415.1 Gammaproteobacteria bacterium | reverse complement strand
GGGAAGTGGTGTACTACTCAACAGCGACGTGAACGGCGCAGCCAATATTCTCAGAAAAGAAATCGGTGACGACTGGCTGATTAGTCAGATCGAAGCCGGTAAGGGCGTTATGGACACGCCCGTAGCAGTCAAGCACATCGACCTGCTACTAGAAGCGGGGCTGCGGCCCCGCGAAACCATGTCTAACCGCGAAGCGGCTTAGGCGTGGTAGTTCATAACAGCTACAGGCTGTCCTGTTCCCTGCTCAGGGCGGGCTGAAAAAAGCCCAGCAGCTCTTCTTTTCGCGCGATCGCATCCTGATACCCCAGCTCAATCAGCTCGGCACAATAATCTTTTTCAAACAACAAATAGCTCAGAACACCACCGCCAGTACTTCGGGTCGCACCGGGCCCGCGCAAAAAAGTACGAATGGATGACGGCAACTGATGCCGGTGGCGTACCGCAATATCGTCAATCACCTGGCTCGGCTGAATCACCAGCACCTCCACCGGCGCCAACCCTTCCTGCGTGTAATGATGTTCACGTGGTATTAACGCCCCCAGCTGGTTTAGACGTTCAAGCAACTCAAGGTCCGAATCCAGGTTGTCTGTGAAGGTACTGTTGAGCAAATGGCCGCTGATCTGCGCCAGAGTCGGAGCCCGCAATTGCATCCTCTGTTCGGTCTGCTCCCGCAACCTGCTATTCACCCCTACCACCAGGATCCGGTTGGCACCAAGGTGCAGCGCCGGACTGATCGGTGCAGTCTGGCGCACAGCACCGTCACCATAAAAGCCACTATCCAGCCGTACCGGCGGAAACAACAGGGGAATTGACGCGCTGGCCAACAAGTGTTCAAGCCCTAACCGCATCGGTATGCCCTGACGCCGGTACCTTTGCCAGGGCAGTACTGTGCCCCGGCTCTGGTAAAAGGTTATGGACTGCGCATCCTGGTATGAAAAAGCGGTGATGCCCACTGCCCGGAGTTTGCGCCGGGCAATTGCCAGACTGATTCCGCTGAAATCCAGCTCGTTACTCAGCAACTCGCGCAACGGTTCGTTATCCAGCAGTGCCAGCGGTACCTGTCCACTGCCCAGCCCCAGCAGGTGCACACGGCTAAACCGCATAGCCTGGCGCAATACGCCGCCCCAGTCTGTGCGGTACACTTTATTGGTGGTGAAATTTTGCCAGACGCTCTCCAATTGACGGGTAGCCTGCTTGAAGTGACTGGCACCACAGGCCAGACTGACCGCGTTGATGGCACCCGCCGAAGTGCCGACAATCACCTGAAACGGATTGTCATCCGGTTGTGGCCAAAGGTCAGCCACAGCCTTGAGCACTCCGACCTGGTAAGCAGCCCGGGCTCCACCACCGGACAGGATCAGCCCGGTGACCTGTTGCGGTACAGGCGGCGCACTCTTCTTACGAAACAAATGCTCACTGATGCTCAATAGACTTTAGCCTCGCCCTCAGGTCGGGTCTTGAAGCGCCTATGGCTCCACAAATACTGTTCCGGGTGTGCGCAGATGGCCTGTTCCACCCACTGATTGATACGCAAGCAATCCTGCTCCTCGCTCTCACCTGGAAAATCTTGCCAGGCGGGCTCAATTTGCAGCAAATAACCCTGCGCCTGTGGTAGGCGTGTCTGGCGCATGGTGATCAGCTGCGCACGGCCCAGTCTGGCAAAACCGGTTGTGGCGGTCACTGTTGCTGCCGGTACACCAAACAGCGGAACAAACAGGCTCTGCCTGGCACCATAGTCCTGATCTGGCGCGTACCAGATGGCTCGTCCCTTGCGCAAATGGCGGATCATGGTACGTACATCTTCACGCTCAATGGCAATAGCGTCAGCATTGTGACGCTCGCGGCCACGACGCTGCACATAATCAAACAGCGGATTTTTATGCGCCCGATACATGCCATCAATGGTGTGCTGCTGCCCCAGCAGCGCCGCGCCGATTTCCAGGGTGGTGAAGTGAATCGCCATCAAAATGACGCCCTGCCCATCCCGGCTGGCCTGCTGCAGGTGTTCCAGCCCTTCAATGTGCGCCAGCTGTTGTAGCCTTTTTTTCGGCCACCACCAGCTCATCGCCATCTCGAAAAAAGCAATGCCTGTGGATGCAAAGTTTTGCCGTAACAGATGGTCCCGTTCGGTATCGGTGAGCCCGGGAAAGCAAAGCTCAAGATTGCGCTGGGCAATATGCCGGCGCGAGCCGGCAAACCGGTACATCAGGGCACCCAGCCCGCGGCCCAGCCGCAGCAGAACCGGATAAGGCAGCTGTACCAGCAGCCACAATACCGCCAGCCCCCACCACAACAACCAAAACCTGGGGTGCAAAAACTGCCAGCGGAAGCGATTTTCTTTCATACCCTGCCTGCTCGTTTCCTGTTCTCGAAACACTTGCCCAGTTTACGGAAAAATTTGCAGACTCGCACGCTTGCCGCTATAAGACTAGTTTTTTGCCACGGAATTAATCATGCACTCAACAGATTTACCGGAACAGGATATCCCTCAGCAACCACCCGCCTTCCACCTCAAAGGCAGCATGCTGACCCTGACTACACTGGAGTTGCTGAGCAACGACCTGACAGTACTGGATAACCAGTTGGCAGAAAAGGCGGCCCAGGCCCCGGATTTTTTCCAGAACGCTCCGCTAATTCTGGCTCTGGACAAGCGCCAGGAAGGCGAGCTACCAGACTTGGCCGAACTGCTGGCCCTGTGCCGCAAGCACGGGCTGCGCCCGCTGGCGATCCGCACCGAGCAGGAAGACGAACTGGCTGCCGCTGCGGCCATCGACTTGCCCACCCTGCCCTTGTCGCTGGCCCGTGACCGCGCACTGCCCGCGCAGAAACCCGTTACAAAAGCGCCAGAGCTGCTGCCAGCCCGCATCATCAGCACACCTGTACGCAGTGGCCAGCAAATTTACGCCAAAAATGCCGACCTGATCGTCACCGCATCGGTCAGCGCCGGTGCCGAGCTGCTGGCCGACGGCCATATTCACGTTTATGGTGCCCTGCGCGGACGCGCCCTGGCCGGCATTGGCGGCAATGCTCAAGCACGCATCTTCTGCCAGCAACTGGGTGCAGAACTGGTGTCCATCGCGGGCCAATACAAGATTGCCGAAGACCTGCGCCGGATTCCGGCATGGGGCGAGTCGGCACAAATCTCCCTTGATGGTGAACAGATGCACATTGTTGCACTCTAACTCGGGACAGACGGCTTTTACAGGTGCGCAAACAAAAGCAAGCGACTATACTTGCCCATATTTGTTCGGCCACTTTCCATTAATTTTAAGGTGATTCCCTTGGCAAAGATTCTCGTTGTAACTTCAGGTAAAGGCGGTGTGGGCAAAACCACAACCAGCGCCGCCCTGGGCACAGGCCTGGCCTTGCGCGGCCACAAAACCGTCATCGTCGACTTTGACGTAGGCTTGCGCAACCTTGACCTGATCATGGGCTGCGAGCGTCGCGTGGTCTATGACTTTGTCAACGTAATCAATGGTGATGCCACTCTCAACCAGGCGCTGATCAAGGATAAGCGCCTGGAAAACCTTTACATCCTGGCTGCCAGCCAGACCCGCGACAAGGATGCCCTGACCCAGGAAGGTGTTGAGCAGGTCCTCACTGAGCTGAGCGAGCAGTTTGACTATGTCATCTGCGACTCTCCGGCGGGCATCGAAAAGGGCGCCCACCTGGCCATGTACCTGGCCGATGAAGCCATTGTGGTCACCAACCCGGAGGTGTCTTCCGTACGAGACTCCGACCGCATGCTGGGCCTGCTGTCAAGCAAGTCCAAGCGTGCCGAAGAAGGACGTGAGCCAATCGTCGAGCACCTGCTGCTGACCCGCTACTGCCCTGAACGTGTTGCTACCGGCGAGATGCTCAGTGTCGAGGACGTTGAGGAAATCCTTTCCATCAAAATGATCGGCGTGATTCCCGAGTCACAGGCCGTACTCAAGGCATCCAACCAGGGCATCCCGGTGATCCTTGACGAGACCAGCGACGCCGGGCAGGCCTACAGCGATGCCGTTGAGCGCCTGCTGGGCAAAGACATCCCGCACCGCTTCCTGGAAATCCAGAAAAAAGGCTTCCTCAAGCGCATGTTCGGAGGCTAACACAGCACAATGAGCATCATTAACTTCTTTCGTTCACGCAACAAACAGAACAGTGCCTCCATCGCCAAAGAGCGCCTGCAAATCATTGTTGCCCACGAACGCGGCCGCACCGATGAACCGGACTACCTGCCCGAGCTGCAGAAAGAGCTGGTCGAAGTGATCCGCAAATATGTAAACATCGACAGTGAACAGGTCCAGGTTGCCCTGGACAACCAGGGCAATTGCTCCATTCTGGAGCTGAATGTCACCCTGCCCGATCGCTGAGCCGCCAAGTGGCCGGCACACCCTGCTGCCGGTCCTTTCTGGTCATGCATCTCACTCGCTGTCACCTGCCTTCACCAGGAGCCCTGCATGCCCCTGTCCGAAATTCCAGTTCTTTACAGCGACCCGCACCTGCTGATAGTCAACAAGCCCACATTGCTGCTCTCGGTACCGGGCCGTGCTGAAAACAACAAAGACTGCCTGATCCTGCGCCTGCAGCAAAACGGTTACCCCGAAGCACTCATCGTGCACCGGCTGGACTGGGAAACCACCGGCCTAATGGTGCTGGCCCGCACCCCGCAAGCACACTCTGAACTGTCACGCCTGTTCCGTGAGCGTCGGGTACTGCGGCGGTACCAGGCCCTGTGCTGGGGCAGCTTGCCAGGCGAGGCAGGCCAGATTGACCTGCCTATGCGCTACGATCCGCCCAACAAGCCACGGCAAATTGTTGACTGGGTCCACGGCAAGCCGGCGCTAACTTCCTGGCGCCTGCTGGCAAGGAAAAAATCATACAGCCGGGTTGAACTGACCCCCTACACAGGCCGCTCACACCAGCTGCGCATACACCTGAACAGCCTGGGCCACCCCATCCTTGGCGACCCGCTGTACGCACACCCTGCCGCCCTGCAGGCCGCCTCACGGATGTGCCTGCACGCAACCGAGCTGGCTTTCGCCCACCCGGTGAGTCTGCAGCCCCTGCATTTCCACTGTGCGGCTGACTTTCAACTCACTGCCAATCACCCAGAGAGCCTGCAAACAACATAATTACCAGTACTGATCCCTGCCTGTCCGCGGCAGGTGCCAACCAACTAACAGACACCAAATTTACCACTTCTTGTCAGCAGCCGGCTCGTTCACATTAGGCAGATTTCCAGATAGACTAAACCGATCCTGTCAACCCTGGCAACCATCATGAAACATCGTGAAGCCATCCTCGCCCTGCGACACTATCTGACCAGCCAGATCCATGGCCAGGAGCAGCTGCTTGACCGTTTACTGATCGCCCTGCTGGCAGACGGCCACTTGCTGGTCGAAGGCGCACCCGGGCTGGCGAAAACCAAGGCGATCAAAGACCTTGCACTGGGTGTGGATGCCAGTTTCAAGCGCATTCAGTTCACTCCCGACCTGATGCCAGCCGATATCACCGGCGCCGACATTTACCGCCCCGAACAAGCCCGTTTCGAGTTCATGGCCGGCCCGGTATTTCACAACCTGCTACTGGCCGATGAAATCAACCGTGCGCCGGCCAAAGTGCAGTCGGCCCTGCTTGAAGCCATGGCCGAGCGGCAGGTCAGCGTTGGGCAGCACACCTATCCGCTGCCCGAGCCGTTCCTCGTCATGGCCACCCAGAATCCGATCGAACAGGAGGGCACCTACCCACTGCCCGAAGCCCAGCTTGACCGCTTTCTGATGCAGGTCAACGTGCAGTTTCCTGACGCTAATGTCGAGCGCCAGATCATTCAGCAGGTCCGGCAGCAAGCCCTGCACGGACAGGCCGAACCACAGCATAAACTGTCCATCAAGGATATCTTCCAGGCCCGCCGGGAAATCCTGTCACTGTACATGGCCGACAATGTCGAGGCCTACCTGGTACAACTGGTGATGGCTACACGTCATCCGGCCAAATACGATAATGAGCTGGCCGACTGGCTATACATGGGGTGCAGCCCCCGTGCATCCATAGCACTGGACCGCTGTGCAAGGGCGCACGCCTGGCTGGCCGGGCACGATTTTGTCAGCCCCGACGACATCCAGGCGGTTCTGGCCGATACCTTCCGGCACCGCCTAAGCCTCTCCTACACCGCGCTCGCCGCCGGCATTGATACTGGCCAGGTCATGCAGCGAATTCTCGATACAGTGCCCGTGGCCTAAGCATGAACAGCCTGGGCCACACCCACGTGCAGCTGACACAGCTGCTTGATACCCGTTTCTGGCTATCCCGCCAGCCGGACACAGGCCGCAGACAACCGGGCAGCGGGACCACAGGCCAGCATCTGGCACGCCAGCACGGCCAGAGCACCGAATTTGACCAGGTTCGTGACTACCAGCCCGGTGATGATTCACGACATATTGACTGGCGCGCCACGGCACGGGCCGGTGCTGTGCAAACCCGCCTGTTTCACCGTGAGCGTGATCGCCCGGTCTTTATTGTCGTCGAGCAAAGTCCCGCCATGTTCTTTGCCAGCCAGGGCAACTTCAAGTCTGTTCAGGCCGCCCTGGCAGCCAGCCTGTTTGCCTGGGCTGCCACATCAGCACATGATCGTGTCGGCGGTCTGGTGTTTAATGGGAAAGACAGCCAATTAACCACACCCATGCGCAATCAAAAAGGCACTTTGCACCTGCTGCACAGCATTTGCCAGGCGAACCGTGCACTGGTCACCCCCTTTGCTGCAAGCTCGGGCAATCCCTTGCTACAAGCACTCAAGTTTTGTCCAAACCAGCTACGACCAGAAAGCTTGCTGATTCTGGTTTGCAGCGAAAACCACCTGGACGCAGACGTGACCAGTCTGCTCGGAGCGCTGGCAGCACAGTATCAAAACATTTGGCTGCCGATTTCAGATCCGCTCGAACACCAGCTGCCAACCAGCCAGCACCTGGCGCTGGCAGGCCGACAAGGCCGGCTGCAGCTTCGGCATCAGCACCAGCTGGCCCACCGCTGGCAGCAGCAGGCCAGCCAGGTGCGCGCCCACTGGCAGCAGCTTGCTATCCGCCAGCGCGCAGTTTTGCTGCCGCTCACTACGGCCAACAGTCTTGCACAGCAACTGGCCAGCCTGCAGGAGGGCCTCCGTGTCGCAGGTGCTTGAATCAATGCATCCTCTCCTGTATCCGGCCACGACCCCGCCAGTGGAAACAGCAAGGCTGCTGCCATATGACTGGCTCCTTCCGGCCGGTTTGCTACTGGCTTTCGTACTTGTCAGCCTTTGGCTGTACCGCCGGTCC
This sequence comes from Gammaproteobacteria bacterium, assembly GCA_012728415.1. GTDB lineage: Bacteria > Pseudomonadota > Gammaproteobacteria > Pseudomonadales > Pseudomonadaceae > Thiopseudomonas. Next base: position 32,058 of record JAAYFD010000018.1, on the reverse strand, counting down.
CGGCCGAATGACCAGACAGCCGGTGGCCAGCCGGACAGTCAGCTGTCAGAAGCCCTGAATCAACTGCAACAATTGCCCCGACCCGGTCCGGACGACCAGGCCGGCCCCTGGCTGCAACAGTTGAACCTGCTGCTCAAGCGGTTCTGTGCCGTGCGCTATCCAGACATTGCCAGTCACAGGCTCAGTGGCCGTGAGTGGCTGGCTTTTCTTGACAGCCGTTGCCCTGCAGCCGGGCTAACCCGCTGGATGATTTTGGTACAAGGCAGCTACCAGCCTGACTGCCGCCTTGACGAAAACGATATCAACGGTCTGCACAATGCCATCGCCACCTGGATGCGTGCCCATGTATAGCCTGCACACGCTACCCTTAACCAGCCGGCACATTGCAGGAGACACCTGATGCTCAGTCTGGCCTGGCCCCTGGTTTTCCTCCTGCTGCCGCTGCCGGTTTTACTGCGTTATTGGCTCCCCCCCAGCACGCCCGCAGTCAGTGCTCTGCGGGTACCTTTTTACGACCAGCTGACCACTCTGGCCAGCCACAAGCGCCTGCGCAAACATATGCGGCTTGTCCTGCCTGCTCTCATCTGGCTGCTGGTCTTGCTGGCCGCAGCACGGCCGCAATGGCTGGAACTTCAACGCCCCCTGGATATGACTGCGCGCAGCAGCATGCTGGCCTTTGACCTGTCCGCCTCCATGCTGAAAGAAGACCTGGACACCCCGGGTGTCAGCCGGTTTGCTGCTACCCGACAACTGGTTCTGCAACTGCTGGAGCAACGGCCTGAAGACCGTTTCGGACTGATTTTCTTTGCCAGCGAAGCTTTTTTGCAATCGCCTTTGACGTTTGACCATATCAGTCTGCATCACTGGCTGGACACCGCCAGTCCCGGCATAGCCGGGGACAATACTGCCATCGGCGATGCCATCGGACTGGGTATCAAAAAACTGCGTCAACTGCCGGCCACCGAGCGCAACCTGATTTTGCTTACGGACGGCGCCAACAACAGCGGCATAATGCCGCCACGCACTGCCGCCCGGTTTGCCGCACGTGAAGGAATCCGCATTCACGCTTTGGGCATTGGGCAGCCCGGCAATGGCAATCAGGACGGCCCCGACTTGGCGCTGTTGCAAGAAATTGCCTGGCTCACCGGCGGACGTGCCTTGCATGTCACCGATAACACGCTGGAGCCTTTGTTGCAGCTGCTTGACAGCTTGCCTGCCAACCTCTCGGCCCGCAGCACTCTGCAAGCACAGGAGCTGTATTCATGGCCATTGCTGGGCGCCCTGCTGCTCGCCATGCTTCAGGCTGCATGCTTGCTGTGGCAAGGCAATCCAGCGATCCGGCACGAGGCCGAACCATGAGCAGTCTGCTGCCCACTTTCAGCAAGCCAGAATCTTTGCTGCTGATACCTGTCGCCTGTTTTTTTCTCTGGCTGCTCTATCGACAACAAAAGCGGGGCAGCCACTGGCACAAACTCTTGCCGCCCGCTTTCCAGCCATGGCTGCTGCAACAAGCTGCCGGATACCGTAACAGGGCAGTCTGGCTGCTACTGGCCGCCGCAGCCCTGCTGGCCGGCACAGCCCTTTCCGCCCCACAACTACCCGGTTATAGCTCCTCCAAAAGAGAAGTACCGGCCCCCTTGGTAATAGTCATCGAAATGACTCCCGACATGCTGGCCAGCGATCTGCCGCCCAGCCGTCTGCACCTGCTGCGCAGCAAAACCGCCGACATGTTGCAAGCCCAACTGCCGGGACAAACTGCAATTGTAGTGTATGCCGGTTCTGCACACATGCTACTGCCCCTGTCGACCGACCCGGAAATGGCTAACAACCTGCTGCAAGCCCTGCACCCCTCCTTGCTGCCCAGGCCCGGGCGCGATGCAGCTGCTGCAATTGCCAAGGCCCTGGCCCTGCTGCACAACGGAGCCAACGGCTCTGGGCGCATCGCCCTGCTCACCAGCAACCTGTCTGCACAAGAGCAAGCTGCCATCACTCGCCAGCTCCGCAAGCACCCGCACGTCAGCCTGGGCATCATCGGTATTGGCACCCGGCAGGGTGCCCCTGTGCCAGACCCTGTCACCGGCCAGTTCAACTCCAGCCAGCCCCTCAGCCGCTTGCACGAAGACTCCTTGCAACAATTGGCACAACACACCGGCGCCACTTATGCCCGGCTGCAATACAGCAATGCCGACCTGCTGCAAACCGGTCTGTTTGCCCGCAACACAGCCGGCACCCTGCGCGCTACCGGCAACCCATCCACGCATGACCAGGGGTACTGGCTGCTTATTCCACTGCTGTTTGTGCTGGCACCGCTGGCACGCAAGGGCTGGCTGTTTGCCCTGCTGCCCCTGCTGATGCTCCTTCCCCCATCTGCTCCGGCACTGGCAACCGACTCCGGGCAGTCACCGATGCAGCAGGTCAAACAGGACCCGGTCACTGCCCTGCAACACCTGCAAGACCCACTCTGGCTGGGGATTGCAGCCTACCACGCGGACAACTACCAGCTGGCACACGACTATTTTTCGGGGCTCGACAGTGTTATTGCCCACTACAACAGGGGAAACAGCCTCATGCAACTTGGTGACTACCAGTCAGCAGCTACCGCCTACCGGCAAGCCCTGGTGCTGGCCCCAGAGCTACAGCAAGCACAAGACAACCTGATGCTGGCCCGTCGCTTGCAGCAACGCGCCAGCACAGCCGCCACCCCGCTACCCGGGTCTGCCGCAGACACCTTGACCTCCGCACCCAGCGAGCAGGAGCAGACTGGAAAAACTGCTACACTGCAGAATCCCGACCCGATACACCAATACGGCTCACTAGACACATGGCTCCAGCAAATTCCCGACAACCCGGCTGTCTTGCTCAAACGCAAGTTTCACCAGGAACTGTCACAGCCCGCACCCTGATACTGCTGCTGACAGTCCTGTTGTGCCAGCTCGCCAGCCTGGCGCAGGCAGCCAGCTTTACCGCCCGGGTCGACCGCTACGAACTGCAACCAGGCGAAAGCCTGCTGCTGACCCTGGAGCTGGACCAGCCAGACTACTTTGTCGATCCCGACATCTCCCCGCTACAACAAAACTTCAAACTGCTATCCAGCCAGCACCAGCCTTTAGTTGAAGATAACGGCCAACGCTACAGCCGCTGGCTTCTGCGGCTGCAGCCCAGACGCGAAGGCAACCTGACCATACCCGCCCTGCGTCTTGGCGAGCTGCTGTCAGCCCCGCTGCGTATTGAAGTGAAGCAACGCAACAGCAGCCAAAGCGTCAGTCTGGAGCCTGTGTATATCGACTCCAGCCTTGATCACGAAGAACTATATGTGCAGCAGCAAGCGATACTGACCGTAAAAATTCACCACTCTGTGCCCCTGTTCAGTGACGGCCAGCTCAGCCCCCTGAACATTGACGGCGCACGCGTACTCAGCCTCGGCGAACCCGTCAGCTACCAACAGTACATTCACGGCATTCGCTATGGCGTAATTGAAGCGCGCTATGCGATATTCCCGCAAACCACCGGCACACTGAGCATAGCCCCCCAAACGTTCACCGCAACCCTGGCCGGTAATGATGCCCACTCACTGGAAGATCCTGTGTTGTCCGCGCCGGGCCGGCAAATCCAAGTCAAAAGCGCAGAAATTCCACTTCGTGTGGCCCCCCCGCCTGCAACTTTTCCTGCTGGTGCCGTCTGGTTGCCAGCCCGCAACTTGCAGCTGCGGCACAGCATTCCCGATGAAATTGATATCGGCCTTGAGCAGGCGCTGCCCTACAGCATTACACTGGAGCTGGAAGACCAGCCGGCCAGCGCTCTTCCTTCCATGTTGCCACAGCAGTTGACAGGCTTCCGGCTGTACCCCAACCCGGCTGAACACAGCCAGAAAAAAGCCGCCAGCGGCTTGCAGGTCCGACAACACGAACAGCTGCTGCTGGTTGCCCGGCAAACTGGCACTCTGGAATTACCAGCACTGCAGCTGCCCTGGTGGGATACCGAAACCGACAGCCTGCAATGGGCCACCACCCAGGCCCGCAAACTGCACGTCACCAGTCTTCAGCCAGCTGAACAAGCGGCACCTGTTCCCCGCCTGGCTGCTCCACGCTATCTCTGGCAGGCTGTATCACTGACATTAGCCCTGTCCAGCCTGCTGTTCGCTATCTTGTGGCGTCGCGCCCGGCGTCAGCCTGCTGTCATGCCCGCAACCAGCACCCGCAAGGCCGCACGCTTGCAAGAAGAGCTCAGGCAAGCCTGCAAGCAGCATCAGGCGCAACACGCCCGCACCCTGCTGGATCAGTGGCTACGCCAACATGACTGCACGCACGCCACCCTAAGCCGTCAGTATCCTGAGCTGCTGACCGCCATGCGAGAGCTCAATGAAGTCTTATACTCCCCCAACGCCGCCACTTGGGATGGCGACCGCCTGTGGCAGGCACTTAAGCGGGTTATCAAGCAACAGCAGCAGCACAGCAGCCCGCCACTGCCCCCCCTATACCCAACCTAGGGCCCGCACCGCCTCGTAATATATAGGCTTTTCCAAGCCAGTTTACGCATTGGGCTTCAATTTCGCCCGGCAAAAGGTTAAGGTTCCTAGATTCCTTTTATTGTTTTTAACGCAATGACATCATCTCTCGAGTAATCCCCCATGGCCGATTTACCTATTAGCGACCTGAACGTCTCTTCCAATCTCCCACTTATCACACCTGAAAAGCTGAAAGAAAAAATTCCGCTCACCGACAAAGCCCGCAAAACCGTCAGCGAGGGACGTCAGGTTGTACGCGACATTCTTGACGGCAAGGATCACCGCCTGTTCATCGTTATCGGCCCTTGCTCCATCCACGACCTGAAAGCAGCCCACGAATATGCCGATCGCTTAAAGGCGCTGGCCGATGAGCTGGCTGACACCCTGTATATCGTCATGCGTGTGTATTTCGAAAAACCGCGCACCACCGTGGGCTGGAAAGGTCTGATCAACGACCCTTTCCTGGATGACTCCTTCCGTATCGAAGACGGTCTGCACATCGGTCGCCAGCTGCTGCTGGACCTGGCCGAAAAAGGCCTGCCTACCGCCACTGAAGCGCTGGACCCCATCACACCGCAGTACATGCAGGACCTGATCAGCTGGTCGGCCATTGGCGCACGCACCACCGAATCCCAGACCCACCGTGAAATGGCCTCCGGCCTGTCCTCGGCGGTCGGTTTCAAAAATGGCACCGATGGTGGCCTGACCGTAGCCATCAATGCGTTGCAGTCTGTTTCCAGCCCGCACCGTTTTCTCGGTATCGACCAATGCGGCCAAGTGTCCATTGTTACTACCAAAGGCAACCAGTACGGCCACGTGGTTCTTCGTGGCGGCAACGGCAAACCCAACTATGACTCGGTTAGCGTTGCCCTCTGTGAGCAAGAGCTGCTCAAAAACAAGATCACACCCAATATCATGATCGACTGCAGCCACGCCAACTCCAACAAGGACCCGGCGCTACAGCCTTTGGTGCTGGAAAACATCACCAACCAGATCGTTGATGGCAACACCTCCATCAGCAGCCTGATGATCGAAAGCCATCTGGGCTGGGGCAATCAGCCCATTGGTGACGACATCAGTCAGCTCAAATACGGTGTTTCCATTACCGATGCCTGCATCGACTGGGATACCACCGAAAAAGCCCTGCGCAACATGCGTGACAAGCTTAAAGATGTGCTACCAAAACGTCAGCGCAGCCAATAAGCCGCCAGCCCGCTGCTAAAGCGCAATTCCGCTTTAGCAGCGGCCGCCCAGACAAAGCCGGAAAAAGTGCAGTTTATAAATATAAAGCAAATATTTGACCCGCAGCGCTAACTGCTGCGCAGCTGTACCGGGGCACACCGGGGCCTGACAAGCAATTACACCCTGGCGGCACGTAATCCGGCACGGCCATATAAAGCACCCCGACAACAGCCGGGGTGCTTTATGCCAGGTCCGCATCACTCCTATACAGTACCCGCCCTTTCGCCGGCCGCGGCCACCTCAGGCCTTGCCTGCTTCGCGCTTCAGATACACCTCGACATAACTGCAGCTGGGAATAACCTTCAAGTCATTATCACGGGCATACTCCAGAGCTGCCGCTGTCACTACAGCCGCCAAACCCTTGCCACGCAGCTCGCCGGGTACAAAGGTATGACAAAAATCCAGGGTGCTGTCGTCCACCCTGCGGTAATCCAAATGGGCACGATGCCCTTCAACAAATACTTCAAAACTTCCAGACTGCTCGTTGTGGGTAACCTTATATGCCGTTGTCATGGAATCTACTCCTGCCGGTTTGTGTCCCTCCAGCATACACAGCACAGATTTTTCTGCACGCAAAAAAAAGACGGTCAAATGACCGTCTTCAAAAACGTTCCGGGGGAGGAACGCTACGCATGAATTTGTCTTCTCGCAGGAGGTAGACGGTTGCCACTATACGTTCACCCGGCGTCGGGCGAAACCCCACAAAAGTCTAACCGGTCCATATATGACCCGCCATCCACAATCTGCTTTTTCACTGCGCCAGGACGGTGCACACAGTGACCAAGCTTGACACTGCACGGCCACGACAGTACCCGTGCCGCAGACCGTTGAGGCTGCCAAACATCTATTGACAACCCAAAAACAGCAACTGCTGCACATTTTTCACTCCCAGCAGCCTCTCAAGCCGCTTAGTGATATGATTCGTCGATAAAAAAAAGCATAATCCACCGTTCACCGAACCTGGCACAAGCTGCCGCCACTGTATTGAAGGAGCCTGCTGTGGACGCACTACTACCTTTTTTTGCCATCCTGCTTGCACTCGTGGTGATATTTTTCTTTACTGGTGTCAAGGTGGTGCCTCAAGGCCATCAATGGACCGTAGAGCGCTTCGGCCGCTATACCACAACACTTGAGCCCGGCCTGAACCTGATCATTCCTTTCGTTGACCGGGTCGGTTTTCGCCTGTCGATGATGGAGTCTGTGCTGGACGTCCCCTCCCAGACCGTTATCTCCAAAGACAACGCTGCCGTCACTGCAGACGGGGTCGTCTTTTACCGCATCATGGAAGCATCCAGGGCTGCCTACCAGGTCAACAACCTGACCTACGCCATTGTTAACCTCACCATTACCAACCTGCGCTCGGTACTTGGCTCCATGGAACTGGACCACATGCTGTCCAATCGCGAGGAAATCAACGAGCGCTTACTGGCTGCAGTCGACCAGGCCACCGCCCCCTGGGGGATCAAAGTGACCCGAATCGAAATCCGTGACCTGAGCATGTCATCCGAGCTGCAAGAAGCCATGAACCTGCAAATGACTGCCGAGCGGCACCGCCGTGCCGTGGTTACCAAGGCCAACGGCGACAAGGAAGCAGCCATACTGCAGGCCCAGGGTCAGCGCGAAGCCCAGGTGCTGCAGGCCCAGGGTGAAAAAGAAGCAGCGTTCCTCAACGCCGAGGCCCGCGAGCGTGAGGCGCTGGCTGAAGCCAAGGCCACCCGTGTGGTGTCCCAGGCCATCAGCGAAGGTGATGTACAGGCACTGCAATACTTTCTCGGTGTCAAGTATGTTGAAGCGCTGCAACACATCGGCCAGGGCGATAACAGCAAGCTGGTCCTGATGCCACTGGAAGCCTCTGGCGTCACCGGTGCAGTTGCCGGCATTACCGAACTGCTGAAAAACACACAGGCCAAATAATGCTGGAGCTGATTTTCGCCTCCCACTGGTACTGGCTGATCGCTGCAGCTGTGCTGCTGATACTGGAAATCATCATCCCCGGCATTTTTCTCATCTGGCTCGGCTTCGGCGCAGCCCTGGTCGGACTGTTTTTGCTGGTGGTCCCTGGAGCCGACCCAGCCTGGCAACTGCTTGCACTGGCCATTAGCACCTGCATGGCAGTGGCTGCCGGCCTGAAGTGGCAAAAAAAACTGGTACGTCAACAACCCTCTGAGCTGAACCAGGGGCTGGAGGGTTTTATTGGACGCACTGCAGTGGTCAGTCAGGCCTTTGAACACGGTCATGGCCGGGTACGGCTTGAAGACAGCAGCTATCCCGCCAGCTGCCAGGCACAACCCGCAGAAGGCCAGCCTGTACGCGTGGTTGCTGTTGCTGGCCAGACCCTGGTCGTTGAGCTGCAAACCCGGACATAACAGATGCAAGCCCTTTGAGTGTATTTACAACCGTGCTACCTTCGCTTATGTTAACGCCGGCGGCCGGCCTGCCAGGCAATGTATCCGGTTTCCTGTCCGGCCCCCCTGACTGCCGTCATGCAGCCAGGGGGCCTGCGTCATGTAAAGTATTTCGGGAAGGCATCCATCACACGCAGGTGCCTTCATTCTTTATTTCCAGATGGAGACCTTTTCATGCGTAAAACTCTAGTAATGGGCTTGGGCGGTGCAGGCATGAACATTGCCAGTCGCGTCAAGCAGGAGCTGGGCTGTGATGTTCTGGCAGTCAATACCAATGCCGAAACCCTGGCCAACAGCTCGTTTGACCAACGCCTTCAAATCGGCATCAGCACCTGTGAAGGCAAACCGGCCCAGTCAGTGCATCGCGGCCAGCTGGCAGCAGAGGAGTCACTGGAAGACCTGCGCTACTCCATCCGCGGCGCCGACCGCCTGATCCTGCTGGCCGGGCTGGGCGGTGGTACCGCTACCGGTGCGGCTCCGGTCATCATTGATCTGGCGCTGGAGCTGGGCAGCAAGGTTACCCTGGTTGCCACCCTGCCCTTTGAGTTTGAAAAGCCGCAGCGGGCAGCCGCCCAGGAAGCGCTGACAAAGCTGGAAAAGAAAAATATCGAGCTCGTCCTGCATGATCACGCCAAGGCCATGCAGCCGGGCAAAGCCTTGACGGATTACTATAATCAGGCTTCAGCCGACATTGCTGCCGATGTAGAAAAGCTGCTGGCAAAGTAAGCAGCCACCGGCCATATCAAAACGGCAGCCGGGCGGCTGCCGTTATTCTTACCGCCAGCTGGCGCTGGCTGCCCGCACTTCGCCACCATGCCGGTAGCGGCGCTCCAGAATGGCAACCCGCTGCACATAAGCCCGTGTCTCCGGATATGCCGGCACTCCATTGTAGCGTCGCACAGCCCCCGGGCCGGCATTGTAGGCTGCAGTGGCCAGGCGCACGTCGTTATTGTACATCCGCAGCAACATGGCAAGGTAGCGCACACCTCCCCCAATATTTTGCTCTGGATCGTAAGGACTGGTTACACCCAGCTCGGCAGCTGTAGCCGGCATCAGCTGCATTAACCCCTGTGCCCCAACCTTCGAGCGCGCCCTTGGATTAAACGCTGATTCGGCATGAATGACCGCCTTGACCAGTGCCGGACTGACGCCGTGCAGCCGTGCATGATGCAAAATTTCCTGCTCGTAACGACCGACGAACAGTGGTGTCGTTTCCCAGTTAACTCCAGAGCCTGCCATGCAAGCAAAGCAGTCCGGCCTGGGCTTGAACTCCGTGTACGCGATACCTCCAGCAGGCTTCCTGCTTTGGTAAGTCACCACACCATTTTCGTCACGGAACTTGTAAATTTTTGTACCCCGGCTGCTGGCCGGAGCCAGGGTGGCCTGCAATTCTTGGCCTGGCTTCTTGTCAAGAACCGAAGATGTCGCCGGCACGGCAACGGCGGCCGGCCCTGCCGGTGCAGGCTGCCTTTCTACCTGCCGGTACTCGACCGCACCATTGGCATGCACAATTTTTTCCACGCCGGGCGCAATGATGCTGCGCTGCTCTGTAGCGGCCAGGGTAGTGGCTGATACCAGCAGCATGGCGATGCAAATTCGGTTTCGGTGTTTCATTCTGTTTCTGCTTTGATTTTGTGCATAAACGGGTGTACAACGCCCATCCGGACGGCAGGTTGCCATTTTGTACATACCATCCAAAATAGCCATGACCAATCTACCTGAAAAGATGGTGCTCCTTGTTGAACCACATCACTTTATAGCGTCTTGCCCGGTTGGCAAAGCCGGCTGTGCAACCATTGCGGTACAAACCATAAAGCAAAAGCACGTCAACGGGTATCTGCTTTTGCTTTAAGAAAGTGCTAAATACTTGTCTGCACTGCCAGTACTGTTGTTGATAACCAGCTCAAAAATGCTCATTGACTCCCAGTAAACTGCGCTATTTGGCTGCTTTTTCACCCAGCCCTGACTGCTTTACCAACATTGCTCAGCTCACCCCTGGCCTTTGGCCCCCAGCAGAAGGAAACCTCATGAACCTGCAATACAACGCCCGCTGGCTGTTACTGGGCAGCGCCATCATTCTTGCCCTGTCACTAGGCATACGCCATGCTTTCGGCCTGTTTTTGCAGCCGATGAGCCTTGAGTTCGGCTGGGGTCGGGAAGTATTCGCGTTTGCCATCGCCCTGCAAAACCTGGTTTGGGGGCTGGCGCAACCCTTTGCCGGCGCTTTTGCTGATCGCTATGGCGTACGCCCCACGGTACTGGTTACCGCTCTGGCCTATGTTGCCGGGCTGGCCCTGATGGCTTTCGCCTCTAGCCCGGGGCTGCTTTACCTGAGCACCGGTCTGCTAATCGGCTTTGGGCTGTCCGGTACGTCGTTTGCCATCTTGCTGTCTGTGGTCGGGCGCAGCGTCGTTCCGGAAAAGCGCAGCATGGCCATGGGCATTGCCAGCGCGGCCGGCTCGTTCGGACAATTCGCCATGCTGCCGGGTACACTCGGGCTGATCGAGTGGCTGGGCTGGTCGGCAGCGCTGCTGGCCAGTGCCCTGCTGATCATGCTGATAGTGCCGCTGATCCCGCTGCTGCGAGAAAAACCGGTACAGGAAGCAGGGGGCGGGCAGCGTCAGGCCCTGGGCGCGGCACTGCTTGAAGCCGGTCGTCACAAACCGTTTTGGTGGCTGTCACTGGGCTATTTCGTCTGCGGTTTCCAGGTCGTGTTTATCGGGGTGCATATTCCCTCTTATCTGCTTGACCAGCAGCTGTCTGCGCAAACCGGTACCCTGGTACTGGCCCTGGTCGGTCTGTTCAATATTGCCGGCACCTGGGTGGCCGGCTGGCTTGGAGGACGCTATTCCAAACCCAGGTTGCTGGCCATCCTGTATTTCAGCCGTACAATAGTGATCAGCCTGTTCGTTTTCCTGCCACTGAGCGAAACGTCAGCCTATTTGTTCGGCATCACCATGGGCCTGCTTTGGCTGTCCACAGTGCCGCTGACCAACGGCACCATTGCCACCCTGTTTGGCGTGCAACACCTGTCCATGCTGGCCGGTATTGCCTTCCTGCTCCACCAGCTGGGTTCGTTTGCCGGTGGCTGGCTGGGCGGCTGGGTCTATGATTACACCGGCAGCTACGACCTGGTGTGGCAGGTTTCCATTATCCTCAGCCTGATCGCCGCACTGCTTAACCTGCCGATCAGGGAGCAACCGGTACGGAGGGACACATCATGCGCAAGCAGCTCATCTACAGCCTGAGCCTGCTGCTACTGCTCGCCCTGCTGGCATTGGCCTGGTGGGGCTGGACCAAGGCGGGGCTTAGTCTGCTGCAACTGGACAGCTTTATTTGCCGGCTTTTTTCCGCAACAGACGCAGGCTATTTAGCGTAACCAGCAAACTGGCACCCGCGTCGGCAAAGACTGCCATCCACATGGTGGCCTTGCCGACAAAAGCCAGCAGCAAAAAAACCACCTTCAGGCCCAGCGCCACGCTGATATTTTGCTGCAAAATAACTGCCGTACGCCGTGACAGGCGAATCAGCTGCGGCAATTTGCGCAGGTCGTCATCCATCAGGGCAACATCAGCCGTTTCCACTGCCGTGTCGGTGCCAGCGGCTCCCATTGCCACGCCGATGTCGGCCCGGGCCAGTGCCGGCGCATCATTGATGCCGTCGCCGACCATCGCCACCGTCCGGCCCTGCTGCTGCAGGCGGCCAATCATTTCCAGCTTGTCTTCGGGTAACAGTTCGGCACGCACCTGCCCAATGCCTGCTGCAGCCCCGATACTGTCGGCCACGCGCTGATTGTCTCCACTGAGCATCAGTGTTTGCAGACCCAGCTGCTGCAGCTGGCGAACGGCGTCCGCCGTGGTCGGTTTGACCGGGTCCTGCACTGCAAACCAGCCCTGCATGCCGCTGTCATCCGCCAGCAGGCTGACACTCAACCCCTGGCGCTGCAATTCAGCCAGTGGCATGTTGTCCTCTTCACGCAGCAATTGCAGCTCCCGCAGCATGCGCTCATTGCCCAGATAATACTGCCGCCCGTCAATCACACCCTGGACACCGCGCCCGGCGCTGGCGGCAAACTTGCTTACCTCCAGCAGCTGCGGCTGTGCCAACCCTGTGGCTATGGCGTGAGAAACCGGATGGTCCGAGCGTGCCGCCAGGCTGGCTGCCAGCTGTTCTACCGGCAAGCTCGTACCGGCAAGCGCTTGATATTGCATCAGCTGGGGCCGGCCAGCAGTCAGTGTGCCGGTCTTGTCAAATGCGATCATATCCAGCTTGCGCGCCTGCTCCAGATAAACACCCCCCTTGATCAGAATGCCACTGCGAGCCGCCTGCGCCAGCGCACTCACCACCGCCACCGGCGTGGAAATCACCAGTGCACAAGGGCAGGCAATCACCAGCAGCACCAGCGCACTGTACAGCCAGTCCAGCCAGTTGCCACCAGCAAACAGCGGCGGCAACAGCGCCACCAAAACCGCAATGACCACCACCACCGGCGTATAGATGCGGGCAAAAGCATCAACAAAACGCTGGGTCGGTGCCTGGCTGGCCTGGGCTTCCTGCACCCGGTGCATGATGCGGGCCAGCAGGCTGTCATCGGCCAGCGCAGTGCTGCGATACAGCACCTCGTGGCTGGTATTGAGTGAGCCGGCATGAATGCGCTCCCCCACTCCCAGCTCGACCGGCAGGCTTTCACCTGTAATCGACGACTGGTCAAACGCCGAGCTGCCTTCGACGATTTCTCCATCCAGCGCCACCCGTTCACCCGGCGCCAGCCGGATCAGGCTGCCAATCGCCACCTCGGCCACCGTCTGCTCTTGCCAGCTGGCATCAGCCTGCTGCACCAGGGCTGTTTCTGGCGTCATCACCATCAGGCTGCGCACTGCATCGCGGGCACGGGTGAGCGAACGTGCCTCAATTAGCTCGGCCAGGGCAAACAGAAAGGTCACCATGGCTGCTTCCGGCCAGTGGCCAATCAGGAAAGCCCCGGTCACAGCAATACTCATTAGCGCATTGATGTTCAGGTTGCGGTTGATGATGGCAATCCAGCCCTTGCGGATAATCGGCCCACCAATCAACAGCACACTAAGCAACGCCGGCAGCAGGGTCCATAGCAGACTGTCCGCTTGCATCAGCTCGGCTCCCTCGGCCACTGCTGCCAACAAACCAGCGGCCACCAGCCGGCTTGCTTCACTTTTACTGGTGGTCTCCCCCATGGCAGGCCCACCGCCCCCAGCTCGCAGCGGCACAGCCTGCATGCCAAGCGCACCAATGTCCGCCACCACCGAGTCCAGCTGTCCGGGAGCATGGTGCACCTGCAACAGCCGCTCCAGCAGGTTGAAGTGCAGCCCACTGACATGGGGATTGCGCTGCAGGCGGTCACGTATCAGGCGCTCCTCGGTTGGGCAATCCATCTGCTCAATGCGTAGCGTACTTTTTTCGTGCCCTGCCAGCAGCGGCCGGGTATCTTGCGAAGAGTCTGCAGTTAACTCTGCTGCACAACAGTGGCTGGAATCGTTATGAGCGTGCGACATAAGGCCTCCTGGGTACAAACCGGGCTGGTCGTCTAGAACATTCAATGTCACAATTAAAAACCCTGAAGTAACTACAGAGTCAAGCATGCGTATTGGAGAGCTGGCACGACGAACCGGCACAGCGGTCGAAACCATCCGCTATTACGAGCGCGAACACCTGCTGCCCGAGCCACAGCGCACGGCAGCCAACTATCGCCACTACCAACTGTCACATCTGGAGCGCCTGTTATTCATTCGCCAGTGCCGCACACTGGACCTTTCTTTGCAAGAAATTCGCGCACTGCTTGCAGTGCGCGATAACCCCGGTGGCACCTGCCTCACTGCCAACCAGGTGATAGACGAGCACATCGGCCATGTCGAAGCCCGCATCCATGAACTGCAGGAGCTCGCACGCCAGTTACACAGACTGCGCCAACAATGCCGTGCCGAGCACCCGGTGGCACAGTGCGGCATCCTGCAGGGACTGGCCAGCGAGCAACTTCCCAGTGCTACCGCACCGGATACGCACGTCAAATAAAGGCTGTTGCGGACGAACTGCCACTGCCTGCCTACAGGCTTGATATGCCACCGCCTGTGGATGCGTTGAATAATGTTCACAAGGCAGTCAGGGTCAGGAGAAAAGCAGTCAAACAGCGCAGCCTGCTTGCAGCAAATAAGCGTTTGAGCTGATTTTCTGCAATGGCCTGGCAGCACAGGCCATTATTCAGCGCTTTCCTGCATGCCAATGCAAAAACTGCGCACGTGCCACATAAAAAACAACTGACGCAGAAAATGACGGTCTGTATACTGCAAGCACCCATTTGAAGCCATTAACAGCAGACCAAACCATGTTCTTTATCTTTCCCACACCTGCAGCCATCGCCGAACACCTGAGCCAGCATCTCATCCGCCTGATCCGCAACAACCCCGACAGCAAACTGGGGCTGGCTACTGGCAGCACCATGGAGCCGGTCTACGCACGGCTCTTGCAGCACCTGGAAAAGGAGCGTCCCGACCTGTCACGCCTGACCACCTTCAACCTGGATGAGTACATCGGCCTGCCTGCCAGCCACCCGCAAAGCTACAGTTACTATATGCACCAGCACCTGTTCGATCCGCTGGGGCTGGACGACAGCCAGATCAATCTGCCCAACGGCATGTGTACCAACCTCGATCACGAGTGCCGTAACTACTCCGCTGCCATAGCCGCTGCCGGCGGGCTGGACTTTCAGCTGCTGGGCATCGGCACCAATGGCCACATAGGCTTCAACGAACCGGGCACTCCCTTCGACAGCCTGACCCATGTCATTGAGCTGTCAGAAAATACCCGCCTGGACAACAGCCGTTTTTTTGACAACCCGGCCGATATGCCAACTCACGCAATAACCATGGGCATCAAGGATATTCTTGACGCCAAAGAAGTGGTTTTGGTTGTTACCGGAGAACACAAAGCAGACGTCATGAACCTGCTTTACCGCTCACCGGCAAACCCGAGCATGCCGGCATCCTCACTCAAGCTGCACCCCAACGCCCGCATCTATCTGGATCAGGCTGCAGCATCCCGAATTCCCGCGGAGGCGCTTTACCATGTTGAATAAACTACCCATGCCAGCTTTTTTTCTGGTGCTGGCCCTGTTATGCGGCCAGGCAGCAGCAGCCCCCGCCCTGGGCAGCAACCAGGCCGCCGAGGGTCTCAAGGCCCTGCTGGAACAGGGCAGCGAGCTGGCCATTAACCAGCTGGGTCAAAATGGCGGTTTCAGCCAGAACCCCAAGTGGCGCATTCCCCTGCCAAAAACCCTGCAAAAACCGGCCAAACTGATGCGCAAGCTGGGCCAGGACGCCATGGTGGACGAGCTGGAAAACAACCTGAACAGCGCAGCCGAGCAGGCCATTCCCCATGCCCGCGACCTGCTGGTCAGCAGCATCCGCCAGATGTCTCTGCAAGATGCCCGGCAAATTCTGTCCAGCCACCCGACGGCTGCCACCGAATACCTGAACCGTACCAGCCGTGACCAGCTGCGTGAACGCTTCCTGCCGATTGTACAGCAGACCACCGCCGGCTCCCCGCTGATCAGCCAGTACAATCAGCTGGCCAGCCAGGCAGGCGGCCTTGGGCTGGGCAAAAAAACCCTGTCGGCCGAGGACTATGTAACCGATCAGGCGCTGGACGCCCTGTTTGGCGTTATCGGCGAGCAGGAAGCCAGTCTGAGGGCCAATCCCGCCAAGGCTACCGGCAGCATGCTCAAGGGCGTACTGGAGTCTTTCAAGAAATAGCTGTCCCCATGCAGAAAGAAAAACGCCGTGCCCAGTTGCACGGCGTTTTTGCTCAGGCCCGGGAACTATGGAAACCGGGCCTGCTACGTGCCCGCTTTTTGGCACACAGCTTTGCTGGCAGGCTATTTCTCTACAAACGCCCGCTCGATGACAAAGTCTCCCGGATCACCCAGACGCGGCGAAATCTCCAGCTTGAACTCGTTGCTGAGCATTTGCTCCAGGTCATCCAGCATCGCCGGACTGCCGCAAAGCATCGCACGGTCATCCTGCGGATTGATCGGCGGCAAGCCGATATCTTCAAACAGCTTGCCACTGCGCATCAGCTCGGTAATACGCCCCTGGTTGCGGAACGGCTCACGGGTTACTGTCGGGTAGTAAATCAGCTTGTCACGCACCAGTTCACCAAAAAACTCGTTTTCTGGCAGCTGCTGTGTAATAAACTCTGCGTAAGCCAGTTCGCTGACAAAGCGCACCCCATGCACCAGAACGATTTTCTCATAGCGCTCGTAAGCTTCCGGCTCCTGAATCAGGCTCAGAAATGGCGCCAGCCCGGTACCTGTTGCCAACAGATACAGGTTCTTGCCCGGACGCAAATCATCCAGCAGCAGCGTACCGGTAGGTTTTTTGCTGACACGAATACTGTCGCCCACCTGTAAATGCTGCAGACGCGAAGTCAGCGGCCCGTTAGGTACCTTGATCGAGTAGAATTCCAGGTGGTCCTCATAATTGGGACTGGCAATGGAGTACGCACGCATCAGGGGTCGCCCCTCAACCTCAAGGCCAATCATGACAAACTGACCATTTTCAAAACGCAAGCCAGGATCACGGGTGGTCTTGAAACTGAACAGGCTATCATTCCAGTGATGCACGCTAAGAACGCGCTCGGTGTTGAGATTACTCATGGTCGGCCTCCTTGGTAATGAGGGGTAGTTGCATACCCTGGCAGTATAGGCTTAGGCTCTACATTTGATAAATGAATTAAAGATATAGATCTTATCAGGATTTTGCATATGCGACTCACCCTGCGACAGCTCCAGGTATTCACCGAAATCGCCCGTCAGGAAAACGTCTCCCGGGCCGCCGAGCGGCTGTCCATGTCCCAGCCCGCCGCCAGTGCCGCCTTGACCGAGCTGGAGCGCAACTACAACTGCCAGCTGTTTGACCGTGCAGGCAAGCGATTGCTGATCAATGCCCTGGGCCTGGAGCTGCTGCCACAGGCCCGCGCCCTGCTCGAACAGGCGCAGGCAGTTGATGCCTTGCTGCGTGGCCAGCAGGGATTTGGCTCGCTGAATGTCGGTGCAACCCTGACCATTGGCAACTACCTGGCCACACTGCTGCTCGGGCACTTCATGCAGCGCCACCCTGAATGCAAAGTGCGCCTGCACGTCAACAACACCGAACACATCATCGAACGCATCAGCGAGTTCAGCCTCGATCTGGGTTTAATTGAAGGCCACTGTCAACACCCGGATATCCAGGTGACACCCTGGGTCCACGACGAGCTGGTGGTATTCTGTGCCCCCGGGCACCCGTTGGCCAACGCGGGCCGGGCCAGTCTGCAACAGCTACAGCAAGAGGTCTGGATTCTGCGCGAACAGGGCTCAGGTACCCGGCGCACTTTTGAAAACGCCCTGCAACCCCATGGGGTCAGCATGACCCCCCTGCTGGAGCTGGAACATACCGAAGCAATCAAGCGGGCGGTAGAATCAGGACTGGGTATCGGCTGCATTTCCCGACTGGCACTGCGCGATGCCTTTCGCCGTGGCAGTCTGGCACCGATTGAAGTGCCCGAGCTTGAGCTGGGCCGGCCCTTTTCCTTTATCTGGCACCGACAAAAGTTCCAGACCCGGGCCATGCAGGAGTTTCTGCAACTTTGTACCGCCCTGACCGACGGCTGCACCCGCAGCGACAAAATCCAGCTGCCAGAGATTCCCTGACAGCTTTCCAGTCACCGGTCTACCAGACTGCACACCACCGCGCGCATATTCGTACCTCTCATCCAGGCAAACCGGCTCGCGTCATACCATCAGCACAGTCTTGTGCGGCTGGCCCGCTTCTTCGCACACCAACCGTGGCAACAAATAACCCGGCAAGTGCTCTTTCATGTATCGATACAGCTCAGCTATACGTTCATGCGCCAGAGCGTAATGGTGAGCACCCTGCACATGGTCCAGCCGGTGCAGGTAGTACGGCAACACACCGGCTGCAAACAGCGCCTCGCTCAAGCGGCATAACACATGCGGATCATCATTCACCCCCTGCAGTAAAACGCTCTGGTTAAGCAGGGTAATGCCCTCGCGGCGCAAGCTGTCCAGCCCCCTAACCAGCTGGGAGCTGATCTCGGCCGGATGATTGACATGCAGTACCAGCGACACCTGCAGCCGCGTCTGCGCCAGCATGCTGACCAGCTCAGCGGTAATGCGCTGCGGGATCACGACCGGCACCCGGCTATGGATGCGCAAACGACGCACATGGGCAATGTCGGCAATCTGCTTGCACAGCCCGGATAATGCCGCATCATCCAGCAACAAGGGGTCACCACCACTGAGAATGACCTCGCTTATGCTGTCATTGCCGGCGACATACTCCAGCGCCTCCTGCCACTGTTTGCGCCCTATCCTGTTGTCGGCATAGGGAAAATGGCGACGAAAACAATAACGGCAGTTCACTGCACAACCGCCCGCCGCAATCAGCAACACCCGGCCATGATATTTATGCACCACGCCAGGGCGCACATTGGCCGGCAACTCACCCAAAGGATCAGTAACATAACCCGGCACCTGCAGTTCTTCCTCCTGCAAGCCCAGCACCTGGCGCAACAACGGATCCTGCTCATCGCCCTTGTTCATCAGGGCAATAAACGGCCGCGGTACCAGTACCGGAAACTGTTTGTCTCCCCCCAGCGCAGCGGCCAGCCCGCTGCCTTCCAGCTGCAGCAATCGCAACAGCTCATGCCCGTCGCGCACGGCTTCAGCCAGTATTGTTTGCCAGTTTTTGTTGTCATCAATCTGGATCAGGGGAACAGCCCGCATGAATTCTCCGCCACTACTATCAAATGAGCGGGCAATTATACTGGTTTTATGTCCACCTTCGCCCACTGCCCGGGCCGCTTACCATACATCACGCCCCGCCCGCAACCCACCTTCAGCCAACGGTCCTTGCAAGCAGCAGACGTGACTGCGCTTTCCGGTTAAAATCCACGTTGACACAACACTCAAGGGAACCTGCCAACCTGAGGCTGGTCAATTATTCACTGTCCTTCAACCCCTACTGTGCGCCCACGCGCACCTTAAGAGAACTGAACATGCTGAAAAAAATCCTGCTTGCCAGCACCCTGGCCCTGTCCAGCCCGCTATGGGCCGCCGACAACCCCCGCGTCCTGCTCAACACCAGCATGGGCGATATCGAACTGGAACTAAATGCCGAAAAAGCCCCCATCAGCGTCGAAAACTTTCTCGGTTATGTGGACGACAAACATTACGATGGCACCATTTTCCATCGCGTAATTAAGGATTTCATGATCCAGGGCGGCGGTTTTGACAAGTACATGTCTCAGCGCCCAACCAAAAAGCCCATCAAAAACGAAGCCGACAACGGCCTGACCAACGACCGCGGCACCATAGCCATGGCCCGCACCCAGGCCGTCGACTCGGCTACCACACAGTGGTTTATCAACCATAAAGACAACGACTTTCTCAACCATGGCAGCCGCGACTTCGGTTATGCAGTTTTCGGCAAGGTCGTCAACGGCATGGACGTAGTCGACAAGATTGCCGCCGTACCCACCAGCAACTACGGCATGCATCAGAACGTGCCGGCAGACCCGGTCATCATCATCAAGGCCCGACGCGTGCACGATTGAGGAGTCGCCGAATCATCACCTGCGCTGTCAGTCTGTTACTACAACCGGCCCACCCCCACCGGGGTGACGCTGTTTCGACATAGCAGTGAGCAAAAAAATGCTTGCTCACTGCCCGCAGGCTACGTTTTTTAATGGTTTTGCCTGGGTTTGACAGCCCCGCGTGCACACCCAGCACGCCCTAAAGTAACCCTGGCCGGCCGGGCTCAGCGCTTTGGTGGCCAATACAGCAGACACAAAAAAAGCGCGCCCAGTACAGTAGGGCGCGCTTTTTCCTGCATCAGTCATCAGCGGATGTTGATGATGGTCTGAGTAATTGCACTGTTGGTTTCAATGGTCTTGGCGTTGGCCTGATAATTGCGCTGCGCAACAATCAGGTTCACCAGCTGATCTGACAGCTCAACGTTGGAACCCTCCAGCGCACCGGACTGAATCGCACCCAGAGTGCCAGTGCCACCCGGGTTGCGCACCGGCTCACCGGACTCCAGCGACTGCACCCACTGGGTCTTGCCTACCGGAGTAAGGCCTTGTACGTTGGCAAAGTCGGCCAAAATCACCTGCCCCTGCACCTTGGACTGTCCGTTTGTATAACGGGCAAAAATCATGCCGGTGTCATCAATTTCAATCCCGGATAACTCGCCCGTGGTGTAACCGTCCTGCGCCACCTCAGTTACAGCAAAAGAGCTGGCAAACTGGCTGGCATTGCGCATATCGAGCTGCACGCCGGTTGGATTCATGGTAGAGCCGTTTGCCAGAGCAACCGGAGGCTTATCCTCACTCATCGTAGCTGGCGTCCACTGCCCAGGGCGCAGGCTGACCGTACCGTCCGGATTCAGCTCCCAAAACTGATCCACACCCGGCGTACCTGGCGAAGTGGCAGAAGGGTCAAATAATGAAGGGTTGGCTGCCGGGTCAATCGGCAGCATTCTTCCCGCACTGTCAAATGCCACATTCAGGCTGATCGGAGAGCTGTTACCGATACGCGCAACAGCCGCCATAACCTGCTCTGCTGACGGTGGCGGTGTCTGACTCTGCAAAGCGTCCAACTCGGTGTTCATTCGACTACCAAAATCCGAAGTGGGATCCAGTGCACCAATAGCCGCTGCTGCAATGCTGGCTGGAGTTGAGCCGGCCTGTTTCATCTCCGTTTTCGCCGCAAGGTTAGCCAACCCGGCGTGCGGATGAGCCCCGTCAATCAACACATTCATGGTCCAGTTATTCGGGCCAGTTTTAACAAAAAACTGGCTGAACGTGTGAGCATTACCTTGGCTATCGTAAATATCAGTCGAAGTAGACTCGTTATACGTTCCCGGATCAGAGGCCAGAAACGGAGCATTGGGCGGCACATTACTGGTCGAGTTCAGGTTCAATGACTGACGAATCTCGGATGTCGCCTTGGGGTCCTGACTGGCTTTCTGGATTTGCAGATTGCCAATGACACCCGTTTGCAGGTTACCATTATTGTCGACTCTATAACCCTGCAAGTTATAACCAAAGTTATCAACGATAAAGCCATCCTTGTCGGTACCAAAAAAACCGGCACGGGTATAGCTTAGCGCTCCATTATTGCTGACCTGAAAAAAACCATTACCATTAATGGCCAGATCCAGCGGATTTTGTGTGTAATTGATGTCGCCCTGATTAAATAACTGTGACACATTACCCAGCAGTACCCCACTGCCCTGCTGATTTTTACCGGTACCCAATACTGCCGATGCGTAAACATCAGCAAACTCGGCACGGGACTGCTTAAAGCCCACTGTGCCGGCGTTGGCAATATTGTTACCTGTCACGTTCAGGTCTTTGGTGGCGGCACGCAAACCGCTCAGGCCGATATTGAAAGACATGCTTGACTCCTTGCCCGCCGATACGACGGCTAAACGTTGTTATTGACCAATAATCTGTACTTGAGACAGCGGAACCGGACCCAGCCCGGCCAGGTTGAGCAACATTTCCCCCCCTTGCGGGCTTAACGTAACGCTATCAACGTTGGCCGGCAGCATGGTGTAAAGCCCTTCGGTCTTGCCATTGAACGAGCCTTCCGCCTTGAACCTGTACTTGCCCGGCGGCAACTGCTCACCCTCACTGTCTTTGCCATCCCACATGAAACTCTGGTTGCCAGCTTCTTGTGCTCCCATATTGATACGGCTGACTACATTGCCGGCATCGTCATACACGCTGACGTAAACGTTACTGCTACTCTGTGGCACCAGCACACTGCCCTTGAACGTTTCCGCAGTATCAACCATGGCTTGCTCTGAAGCCAGAATCACCTTGCGACCGACCAGGCTGGACGCCTGCAGCGCCTGCGATGAATGCACGCCATCGAGAATATTGCCCATGCTGTCATTAAGCTTTTCGATACCTTCCAAAGTACTGAACTGCGCCAGCTGAGCAACAAACTCACCATTATCTTGCGGGTCCAGCGGGTTCTGGTTATTCAGCTGAGCCACCAGCAGCTCGAGAAACTCCGTCTTGCCCAGCTCCTTGTTAACCTCACGCTCAACCTTATGGCCATACTCATCAAGTATCGTGCCGGCTGCACCTATTGCTGAAGCTGCCATGGTTCACCTCCTCATTACTGGCCCAAAGTGAGCACTCGCTGCATCATTTGCTTGGCGGTGTTCATCATTTCCACGTTGGTCTGAAAGGCACGACTGGCCGAAATCATGTCGGCCATTTCCTCGACCACATTGACATTCGGGTAAAATACATAGCCCTGCTCGTTGGCTGCCGGATGGTCTGGCTCGTAGCGCATCTGCAGCTCGCTCTGGTCCTCGACAATACCGCGTACCTGTACGCCCTTGCCGGCCTGGTCCTGTTCGGCAAACAGCGATGGCTGGCTGCCGTTATGCTTAAGGTTTTCGGCAAACACAGTGGCAAACACCGGGTGACGCGCACGGTAGGTTTCTTCCACACTAGAGGAAACCGTTTCGGCGTTGGCAATATTGCTGGAAATGGTATTCAACCGGGTGCTCTGGGCACTCATGCCACTGCCGGCAATATGGAAAACACTGGATAAGGACATGATGAATACCTCGCTTATTCGCCACGCAGGGCCATCATCAGCCCCTTGAATTTGTTATTGAGCAGGGTAAAACTGGCCTGAAACTGAACCGCATTTTCGGTGTAATGGGATTGCTCCACCTGCAGGTCGACCGAGTTCTGATCAATTGCCGCATGATGCGGATTGCGAAAACGCAACGCCGGGTCAGCCAGCTCAACACCATCAACATCAAAATGCTGCCGGTGGGTACGCTCAAGAGATGTGCTGCCACCCTGCTGCGCCTGACTCGCCAGGACACTGGAAAAATCCAGATCGCGTGCCTTGAAATGCGGCGTATCTGCGTTGGCAATATTATTGGCCAGCACCTCAGCACGCCGGGCACGGAAGCCCAGGGCTTGCTCATGAATCCCGAGGGCTTTGCTGAAATTGATACTCATGCTGCCTCTCCTGCTGAATTTACTCTCACCCAACACAAAGCAACGTCCGTGCCAAAGCAAGACTAACCCTTTAAAATCAACAGACTACAAAGAAGGCGAACACAAAAACAAGAAAGGAGACATTATTTTGACTCTCCACGTCTGGCAACAATTCGGGCAAGGCACAGCCACTATGTTGATGCCTCTTTGCCCGCCCGTGCCGCTACGGGTAAACTTATGCAAGTGCTGAGCAATGTTGACAAGCCGCCAGGGCAAGGCAAATATCGGTAAAGAAACACAGCTTGCAGAGAGTAAACGAGCATTTTAATGCCGGCCTTAAACACAGCCCTGACAGCGCCATCAATTATTCAGTGTTTCCTTGTTGCTTGATATTCTATAAACGGAACCCCGCATGGGCATCTCTCGACTTCTCATTCTGGCCCTGATGGCACTGGCTGGCTGGTGGCTATGGAAAAAAGTCAAATCCCTTTCTGCCGAGCAATCCAGCAGCCGGCTGACACAGGCAACCCCCATGGTATGCTGCGCGCACTGTCAGTTGCACCTGCCGCAGCCAGAGGCAGTGCGCCTGCATAACCGGTGGTACTGCAGCAACGCTCACGCCCAAGCAGGGCCCAAGCATCAATGAATGCCAATGAGCTCGCCCTGCTCGGCCAAGCCGGCCAAGGCCCTTTGCGCCTGTACCACCTGTACCGGCTGCTGATCGGGCTCTCGCTGGTTCTGCTGATTTCCAGCAGCCTGGAAAACCAGTTGCTTAATGTTACCCACAGCCGCCTGTTCACACTGGGCAGCTGGGGTTACCTGATCATCAACACGCTGATCATTCTGGTCATGCCACGGGCCGAACGCCTTGCCCCCCTGTTTGCCCTGGCGTTATTCGATGTCCTGCTGCTGAGCGTGTTGTATTACGCAGCCGGCGGGACACCCAGCGGCATCGGCAACCTGATAGTGGTTGCCGTGGCAGTCGCCAACATCCTGCTCTACCGCAACATTGGCCTGCTCATCGCCGCAGCAGGAGCTGCCGGCATTATTTATCTCACCTTTTATTTGAGCCTGAGCCACCCGGAAGCATCCGGCCAGTTCATGCAAGCCGGCATGCTGGGCGCGTTGTGCTTTGCTGCCGCACTGGGTGTGCAGGCGCTGGGTCGCAAACTCCTGGCCAGCCAGCAGCTGCTGGAGCAGCAAACCACTGCAGTCGCCAGCCTTGAAGCCCTCAATGCCGCCATCATTGCCCGCATGCGTACCGGCATTCTGGTACTGGACCGGGAATTTAACATCCTGCAATACAACCAGTCAGCACTCCATATGCTGGAAAGTCGCAACTTGAAACAAAAAAACCTACAGGAATACTTTCCGTCCCTGATAGAAAGTTATCAGAGCTGGCAAAAAAACCCTTCCATCACGCCAGCCCCGCTGCAGTTTTCCACACAGAGCCCGCAGCTGCAGCCAGGTTTTGTGACTCACCGACAAAATAGCGAATCAAGGCTGCTGATATTCCTTGAAGACACCCGCCATTACAATCAACAAGCCCAGCAACTGAAACTGGCATCACTTGGACGGCTCACTGCCGGCATCGCCCATGAAATTCGCAACCCGCTTGGCGCCATCAGCCATGCCGCACAGCTGCTGGGTGAATCCGATACCCTGAACAGAGCAGACATGCGCCTGAGTCAAATCATCCAGGAGCAAACGCGACGCCTGAACCACGTTATCGAAAACGTCCTGCAGCTGTCACGCCAGCAAAAGCCCGAACCGCAGCTGCTGGACCTGAGATACTGGCTGCACCGCTACGTCAATGCCTATCGCGACAGCTCGCCCGCCAATCAAAACCTCAGGCTGGAGGTCACCGGCAAACACCTGAACACCCGCATGGACCCGCACCAGCTCAACCAGATCCTCGACAACCTGATCACCAATGCGATGCGTCATACCGCAGAACAAAGCGGTCAGCGCAAGGTGGAAATTTATCTGTTTCGCCATCACAGCCTGCTATTGCCTGTGCTGGAAGTTCGTGACAGCGGCCCGGGGGTGCCAGTGGAAGAACAAGACGCCCTGTTCGAACCGTTTCACACCACAGAAAAAAGCGGCACCGGTCTGGGCTTATACATCTGCCGCGAGCTATGCGAACTCAACCAGGCCCGCCTTGACTACATTCAGCGGCCTGGCCAGGGAGGCTGTTTTCGCATCACCTTCGCCCACCCCAAAAGTTTTGGCTTATTCAAATGAACGCTCAATCCGTACTGATCATTGATGACGAACCAGACATCCGTGAGCTGCTGGAAATCACCCTGCTGCGCATGGGACTAAAAGCAGACAGCGCCAGTAACGCAGCCGAAGCCTACGCAGCCCTGCAAGCACGCCGCTACGACCTGTGCCTGACCGACATGCGCCTGCCCGACGGCGACGGCCTGGATATCATTGCTCACGCCCAACAACAGTACCCGCGCATGCCAATTGCCATGATTACTGCCTACGGCTGTATCGAAACGGCAACCCGTGCACTGAAAGCCGGTGCTTTTGACTTCATCACCAAACCCATGGACCTCAAGCGCCTGCGCGAACTGGTGCAAAGTGCCCTGAAACAAAGCGCTGGCCAACAGTCCGTGTCCGGTGACAGCCCGTTGTTAGGCCACTCCCGCCCGATGCAGCAACTGCGCCAAAAAATCGGCAAACTGGCACACAGCCGGGCTCCGGTACACATCAGTGGCGAGTCCGGCACCGGTAAGGAGGTAGTCGCCCGCGAAATTCACCAGCATGGGAACCGTGCAGGCCAACCCTTCATCCCGGTCAACTGTGGTGCCATTCCTGCCGAGCTGATGGAAAGTGAGTTCTTTGGCCACAAAAAAGGCAGCTTTACCGGTGCCCACAGCAACCAGGACGGACTCTTCCAGGCCGCCCACGGCGGTACCCTGTTCCTCGATGAGGTGGCCGACCTGCCCCTGCACATGCAGGTCAAGCTGTTGCGAGCCCTGCAAGAAAAGTCAGTACGGCCGGTGGGCAGCCAGCAAGAGCTGCCGGTTGATACCCGTATCCTTAGCGCCACCCATAAAGACCTGGCCGCCGAAGTGGCTGCAGGCCGCTTTCGGCAAGACCTGTACTACCGCCTCAACGTGATCGAAATTCGCGTGCCTCCCCTGCGGGAGCGCGGTGATGACATACTGGAGCTGGCCCAGGTGTTTCTGCAGCGCCTGTGTTCCGACGGCCGCCAGGTCCGGCTCAGCAAAGCAGCCATGGACAAGCTGTGTCAGCACGACTTTCCCGGCAATGTACGCGAGCTCGAAAACATGCTGGAACGCGCCTATACCCTGTGCGACCATGCAGTAATCCAGCCCCACGACCTGCAGATGCAAACAGCTCAGCGACTGATCGCCCCGGCCACAGAGGCAGCAACAACTGCCATAGTGCCGGAGCAGTCAACAGCTTCCTACAGCCGCACCGACCGGCTTGAAAATACCGAGCGCTCACTGATTCAGCGCACCCTGGAGCACTGTGGGCATGATCAGCGCGCCAGCGCAAAGCAGCTTGGCATCAGCCTGCGCTCGCTGCGTTACCGCATGAAAGTTTTGGATATTTCCTGAGGATCCCATGGCCCGACATGACTTCCGCTATACCCTGCTGGCTCCCCAGCACACCCTGACTGAGTGCCGCCCGCTCAAACCCGGTCAATACCAGGTTACCGGCAATGGCGGCAACATCCAGCCCGGCGACACCTTGATCGTTAGTCTCAAGGGCAGCCGTGACCTCAGCATGGAACTCCAGGTACGCAGCGTACGCCACCTGATCAACCCGCCCGGCCAGTGGACCGCCAGCGCCAGCGGCCCAGCGTTTAAAGAGCTGGAAATCCACACCTGGCAGGTACAGTGCGATGGCTGCAACAGTCTGCTACAGCTTGAATTTGCCGTGGATGCGGCGCACGGCGAAAACGCCCGCCTCCCTGCCGCCGAGGCCCGCCTGCAAGAGCTGGGTTGGATCAGCCGCCATGGCCGCCACCTGTGTCGTCAATGCCAACACGAGGAAGCCTGATCATGAAAACTGCCACCCTCCTCATCATTCTCGGCCTGCTGACCGGCTGCAGCCTGACAAAGCTGCACACTGGCCAGGAATACATCGTCGAGTGGATCGGCGAACGCCCGCTGATCGACCGCAGTCACCTGACCCTGCAGCTGGATGCCGAACAGCAGCGCGTTCACGGCTTTGCCGGCTGCAATCAGTGGTTTGGCAACTACCGGCTAGACGGCGAACGGCTCAGCATCAGCCACATCGCCAGCACCCGCAAAGCCTGCGCACCCGCCCTGATGGAGCAGGAAAACCGCTACCTGCAGGCACTACCCAAAGTCGAACGCTGGGATTTCTCTGAACACGGCCAGCTACAACTCTGGCCGGCCGAAGGCGCGGCGATCCGCCTCTGGCCTAAAAGCAACAACCAATAACGAGCAAAAAACACTGAATCAAGCAATGGCCGATAGCCATCAAACACACAAGGGAGCCTCACTGTCCGCGAGCCCTCAAAGATGCGCTGAACAATATTGGCGGGGCAGTCAGAGCGATGCGAAAAGCAGCGAAAATGCTGACTTTCAACAACATCCTGACAGCCCAGGCAAGTATTCAGCCTTTTCTTAAACACAAACAGTCTCCGAAAGAAAATGAGGCAGGGCTAA
Organism: Gammaproteobacteria bacterium; assembly: GCA_012728415.1. Lineage (GTDB taxonomy): Bacteria > Pseudomonadota > Gammaproteobacteria > Pseudomonadales > Pseudomonadaceae > Thiopseudomonas. The sequence goes on along the minus strand of JAAYFD010000018.1, from coordinate 4,168 downwards.
CGAATACAACACAGTTGTATAATCGTGCTACTGTTGGTTCAGTGTTTACTTACAAGGATTTCCATGTCTACGCAACACCGCTTCACACAACTGGCAAGCTTTATTGCCGACTCCCCCACTCCATTCCACGCCACCGCCAGCATGGCTGCCATTTTGCAGCAGGCCGGCTACAGCCGCCTGGACGAGCGCGACTCCTGGCAGCTGAAGGCCCAGGGCAAATACTTTGTCACCCGCAACGACTCCTCCATCATCGCCTTCAGCCTTGGCAAAAATGATCCTGCAGAACAGGGCCTGCGCCTGATTGGTGCCCACACCGATAGCCCCTGCCTGAAGGTCAAGCCCAACCCCGAAGTCAACAGCCGGGGTTACTGGCAGCTGGGCGTCGAGGTGTACGGCGGTGTATTGCTGTCGCCCTGGTTCGACCGCGACCTGTCTCTGGCCGGCCGCGTCAGCTACGAACTGGAGGGCCAACTGCATAACCGGCTCATCAACTTTAAAACACCCATTGCCACCATTCCCAGCCTGGCGATCCACCTTAACCGTGACGCCAACAGGGGCTGGGAGATCAACCAGCAGACCGAACTGCCGCCCATTCTGACTCAACTGGGCGACGACAACAGCAAGGACTTCCGCGCCCTGCTGGCCACACAGCTACAGCACGAGCACGGCATCATCAACGCCCGCGTGCTGGACTACGAACTGAGCTTTTACGACACCCAGCCAGCGGCGCTGATCGGCCTGGAACAAGACTTTATCGCCGCTGCCCGGCTGGACAACCTGCTGTCCTGTCATGCCGGCCTGCAAGCACTGCTTGACGCCGGCCAAGCGCACACCTGCGTGCTGGTCTGTACCGACCACGAAGAAGTCGGCTCGGCCTCCGCCTGCGGTGCCGACGGACCTTTCCTTGAGCAGGTGCTGCGCCGCCTGTTCGACAGCGAAGAAAACCTGAGCCGCGCCATCCAGCGTTCACTGCTGATTTCTGCCGACAATGCCCACGGCATCCATCCCAACTACGCCGACAAACACGATGGCAACCACGGCCCGCTACTCAACCAGGGCCCGGTGATCAAGATCAACAGCAACCAGCGTTACGCCACCAGCAGCGAAACCGCCGCGCAGTTCCGCCACCTGTGTCAGCAAAACGGCATTCCGGTACAAAGCTTTGTAACCCGCAGCGACATGGGCTGCGGCTCCACCATCGGCCCCATCACCGCCAGCAAGCTGGGCGTACCCACCATCGACATAGGCGCAGCCACCTTTGCCATGCACTCCATTCGCGAACTGGCCGGCAGCCAGGATCTGGACTATCTGATACGGGCATTGAGCGCCTTTTATGCATAGCAATGAATCATTAAAAGGGGCCAGGTACATTTAATTAAATGCATCGGCCCCCTTGACCCCTTTAATGCGCAGCATCAATTTAGCGTATTATGGCCCGGCAAAAGTCTCAGCAAAATGGATACCAAGGTGCTGCACGAACTCGAACAAAAACTCAATAACAACAACACCGTCATCGGCGTATACGGGCTGGGCTATGTCGGCCTGCCACTGGCCCTGCGTTTTGCCGAAACCGGCAGCCGCGTACTGGGCTTTGATATCGACCCGCACAAGGTCGAGCAGCTCAACAACGGCCAGAGCTACATCGAACGCCTGACCCCTGACCTCATCCTGCGGGCGCAGGCCAAAGGCTTCAGCGCCACCACCGACTTTGCCCGCAGCAGCGAAGTGGACGCCTTGGTCATTTGTGTGCCGACCCCGCTCAACCAGTACCGCGAGCCCGACCTGAGCTTTGTGATCAACACGCTGGAGGCCATGCTGCCGCATCTGCGCGAAGGTCAAATTCTCAGCCTGGAAAGCACCACCTGGCCGGGCACCACCGAAGAAGTCATCCTGCCGCGCCTGCAAGAACGTGGGCTGATCCCTGGCAAAAATTTCGCCCTGGTCTATTCACCCGAACGTGAAGACCCCGGCAACCCCAACTACAGCACCAAGGATATTCCCAAAGTTCTAGGCGGCATCACGGACGCCTGCACCCGGCTCGGCATCGAACTGTACCGCCATGCGATTGCGCAAATGGTACCGGTCAGCAGCCCACGCACGGCGGAAATGACCAAGCTGCTGGAAAACATCCATCGCGCCGTCAACATCGGCCTGGTCAACGAAATGAAAATCGTCGCCGACAAAATGGGCATCAACATCCACGAAGTCATCCAGGCCGCCGCCACCAAGCCCTTTGGTTTTGTACCCTACACACCAGGGCCGGGCCTGGGCGGCCACTGCATCCCCATCGACCCGTTTTACCTGACCTGGAAAGCCCGCGAATACGGCATCAACACCCGCTTTATCGAACTGGCCGGCGAGATCAACCACTACATGCCGCGCTGGGTGGTGCACAAAATCGCCGATGCGCTAAACGAACAGGGCAAAGCCATCAAGGGCAGCCGCATTTTGATTTTGGGCCTGGCCTACAAGAAAAATATCGACGATACCCGAGAATCGCCTGCTGTCGAAATCATGGATTTGCTCCAGGAAAAAGGCGCGGATATTGCCTACTCCGACCCCCACGTGCCCGTCTTCCCGCGCAAGCGCTATTACCACTTTGACCTGCAATCCGTCGAACTCAGCGCAAACAACATCGCCGGCTACGACTGCATCGTCATTGCCACCGACCATGACGGTTTTGACTATGCACTGCTGCAACAACAGGCACGGTTGATTGTGGATACGCGGGGGCGGCTCAAGGCCGCAAAGAATGTGGTGAGCGCCTGATGATTGCCGGAGCAAGAGATACATGAACACCCCCCGCATCCTCCTTGTCACCCGCAACCTCCCGCCATTAGTGGGTGGTATGGAGCGTTTAAATTGGCACATGGCTGATGAGCTAAGCAAATATGCCGAAGTCAAAGTTGTTGGTCCTCAAGGTTCAGCTGAGCTGAAACCCCAGTCGGTTAGCTTAAGTGAAGCGCCTCTCAAGCCGTTGCCGCTGTTTCTATTTATTTCGGCCTGCAAAGCGGTGTGGTTTGCTTTGCGCTGGAAGCCTGATGTGATTCTTGCCGGCAGTGGTTTGACTGCGCCTATCGCTTGGTTAGCAAGTAAGCTTTGTGGGGCTAAATCTGCAGCTTACTTACATGGCTTTGATATCACGGTTAAAGACCGTGTTTATCAACGCTTATGGACACCGACGTTTAAAAAGCTCGACAGTATTATCGTTAATAGCACACCGACTAAAAGACTGGCTTTTGCAGCGGGTGTACCAGAAAAGAAAATCAGCATTGTTTATCCCGGTGTTAGCCTGCCTGAGCAGCCGCAACCAAAGTCAGCGATTGCTGCATTCAAGCAGCAGCATGGATTAGAAGATAAAAAAATATTACTTTCCGTCGGACGTCTCACGACGCGTAAAGGCTTGAAAGAGTTTGTTGAGCAAGCACTACCCTCCATTGTCCAGCAAATGCCAGACGTTATGCTGCTAGTTGTTGGTGAAGCTCCAAAAAACTCTCTAGGAGCAGGCATCCAAACGCAAGAAGAGATTATGCAGGCAGCGCAAAAGCATGGGCTCGTCAAACATATAAAGTTTCTTGGAGTGATAACGGATAAAACAGAGTTAGCGACTGTTTACGAAGCAGCTGATGTGCATGTTTTTCCTGTGCGGCATATACCATATGATCCTGAAGGTTTTGGTATGGTAGCTATTGAAGCCGCAGCTCACGGGTTGCCTACGGTTGCCTTTGCCACCGGCGGCATTATTGATGCCGTAGCCGATGGCCAGTCCGGTTATCTGATCGAGAAAAACAACTACAGGCAACTGGCCGGGCAAATCGTTACTGCCCTGAACAATCCACTTGAGGGTGCAGTAATACAGGAGTTTGCCCAACAGTTTGCCTGGGAAAACTTTGGTCAGGCAGTCGCCGCAGCTTGCACCACTTAGCGCCTAAAAAAATATTTCTGGCCACTGGCTGATACCGGGCTACTCTCTCAGAGACAAAGGAATGTTTCGCACTGGCAAAAGGAGCTTGCATGTCTGACCCACACAACCCCGCTGCTGATTCCGGTATGGCGGCCAGCGACCACGACAGCCCCTGGAAATCGGCGATTGAAGTGTTTTTCCAGCCCTGCCTGGAGTTGCTGTTTCCGCAGGTGGCTGCCCGGCTGGACTGGAGCCATGAACCGG